>JAUNVM010000013.1:0-7679 GCA_030537635.1 Flaviflexus sp.
GTCTTCCCCGCGTAAGCGGGGGTGTTTCCGTGAGCGCGGCAAGCGGGGTCAACGATCCCGTGTCTTCCCCCGTAAGCGGGGGTGGCTCTTGCCCTCGAGTTGACTTGGGTGGCCTGTTTTCTGACGTGCTCACACGATTCGGTTTATTGCGCGCTGTGGTTCAGGATGCTGCGTCGGTGCTCGGCGCTCTAGGCTTGCGGAGAGGCGGGGTGAGAGATCCTTGCCCGCAATGGTGGGCGGTGGGCCCTACTCTCCCGGCATCTCAATATCCTGCTTGGTGTCCCATTCGGTGATGGTGTTTTCCATGGTCATGGAGCCTTCTTGGCCGGCGGTGGCTGCTTCAACAAGGGTTTTGACCTGTCGGTAGTCGGAGGTGATCCAGTAGGTCGCATCCGAGGCGGTGGTTTCTTCGCGGATCTTGCCCTCGAGGACATAGCACTGCTCTCCGTCAATCTCCTCGGTGCCGGTGACGGTGAGGGTGAGGTCTTCTGGCAGTCCGGCGGTGGCGAGGACGGGGTCGAGCTGGGCGAGATAGGTGTTGGCGATTTGGGTGGCCTGGGCGATGACGTAGTCATCTGAGGTGGCGTCGGCTTGCACCCAGTCATTGCCACCGGTCTTCACCCAGGCCTCGGTGAGGTCGGCGATGATTCGCGTGCCGTCGGGGTAGGTGATGTCGAGGATAAACGGGTTGGGGTTGAGCCTCATCGTGGAGAACTCCTCCCCATCCACCGTCGTGGTAGACACGAAGCCGGCGGTGTCCGCGAGGGCTTGCGTGGTGCAGGCGATGAGCTCGCGAGCATCAACCTCACTCGGATTGTCCTTGAGCGGATCGGTGCACTCCACAGTTTCGGGCACCACCACCTCCGGGGGCTCGGCGTGCTCCTGGCCTTCCTTCTCGGATGAGCAGGCGGCGATCAGGGTAAGTGCGCAGGCAGCGGCGGCAATGCGTGAGGTCATGCCCTCACTTTAGCGAGCCTCCAGCACCGGTGGGGAGGGCCAGCCGGGAAGCCGCCGTGTGTTGGGGTGCCGGTAGCGTAGCGCTTGGGTGGGCGGAGAGCCTGGGATGTGCGGGCTCGGGAATCAGTCGGTGGCGACGGAGCCCTGGCCGATCACGTATCGTCGAGATATGACGACAAAGATTCTGGTTGTGTGCACGGGCAACATTTGCCGCTCTCCGATGGGCGAGGTGGTGTTGCGTTCCAAGCTTGCCGAGGCGGGCATTGACGCCGAGGTGGATTCGGTGGGTGTCTCGGCCGAGGAGTCGGGCAATCCCATTGATCGGCGCGCCCAGCGCGTGCTTGCCGAGCATGGCTACGAGGTGCCTCGCCGGGCCGCCCGCCGGGTGACGCCGCAGGATCTCGCGGACTTCGATCTCATCCTCGCCATGACCGTGGGTCATGCTCGCTCGCTGCGCGATCTTGCCGAGCGCACAGGTGCGGATGTTTCGAAGATTCATCTGTGGCGCGAATATGATCCGAAGACCGATCTGGGAATCGCCCCCGGTGGCGCCTTCGGTGCGGGCGGTGCACTCGAGACCGATGCCGGTGAGCATGGATACTCGAACTTCTACTCCTCCGATGGCGATTTTGATGTTCCCGATCCGTGGTACGGCTCGGCCGATGGCTTCTATGACACTCTCGAGGTGGTTGAGCGCGGGGCTGACGGAATCATCGACACGCTGCGCTGAGGCCAAGCTTGCCGCAGCGCGTGATGACTGCGCGATACGGGAAAGCGCAGGTGGCGCGAAGACCGGAGAGCGCGGAAGAAAGCAAGCCTAAGACAAGAAGAAGTGGGGCCGTCTCGGCCCCACTTCTCCTCTGTCAGGCTAGGCCTGCCATTACTGGTCCATGGCGGCGTTGCCGGCCTCCTGGGCCTGCTTGAGTCCTTCTTCAACGTCGGTGGCGCCGAGGAAGATGTCCTTGAGGATCGGGTCGATCTCACCCGCGCCGGCTCCAACGTAGGGTCCGCGCGGGGCCGGGGTGGTGGCACCATCGGCGGCATCGATGAAGACCTGGACGTCAACGCCCTTGTCCTGCCAGAAGTCGACGAAGCTCTGCTGAGCATCGACCACGCCCGGGAAGGCGACGCCGTTCTCGGCGAGCGGCTTTTGGCCCTCGGCCGAGCCGAGCCACGTCATGACCTTGACGGTGGCATCCTTGTTCTGCGTTCCAGCATTGCCGACCGCGGCGACGCCGTGAACGACGGAGACGCGGCCCTCGGGGCCGGCCACCATGGGTGCGAGACCCCACTCGAAGTCAGCATTGTCGTTGATCGAGGAGAGCTTGTAGGGCCCGGACTGGAAGAGGGCGAGCTCGCCGCGGGTGAAGAGCTTCTCCGAGTAGTCGCCATCGAGATTGGTTTCGGCGGCCGGCGGGGCCACATGGTGGGTGTGGATGAGGTCGACCAGGTACTGGAAGGCCTCCACGCCCTCATCGGAGGCGAAGACGAAGTCATCGGAGTCCTCGGAGGTGTCCTGGTAGGAGGCGCCATTCTCGGCGAGGAAGTCGATGTAGATGGCCTGGAGGTCGGCCTGGGCGTTGAATCCGAAGGTGGAGATGTCATCGGGGTTGAAGCCGTCCTCGTCCGCGCTCTTGCCGGCGGAGTCCACGGTGAGCTTCTTCGCGGCCGGCAGCAGGGTGTCACCATCGCCGCCGCCGGGGGCCCAGGTGAGGTCGGCCGGATCAACGCCGGCCTCCTCGACGAGATCCTTGTTATAGAACAGGGCGATCGAGTCCCACAGCTGGGGAACGCCCCACAGCTTGCCATCGCGCGTGTACAGGTCGGTGATCGATTCCTGCCACTCGTCGTGATCATCGCCGATCTCATCGCTCACCGACAGGAGGTTGCCGTTGTCGACGTAGATGCCGAAATTGGAGGTGTTGACCCAGAAGATGTCGGCCATGTCCCCCGAGGAGAGGTCGCGCGGCAGGCGCTCCCAGTAGTCATTCCAGGCGACAACCTCGAGCTCCACCTTGATATCTGGATTCTCGGCCATGAAAGCGTCGAGGGATTCCTCGTAGGCGGGCTTGGCGGACTCGTCCCAGATGCGGAAGGTGACGGTGTCGGTGGCGGCGCTTCCACCATCGGATGCGCCGGATTCGGCGGGCTTATCCTCGGATGCCGGCGAGCAGGCCGCGAGGCTAAGGCCCAGGGCGGCTGCAAGGGCTAGGGCTGCGGGTCGCTTCATGACCACTCCTTGTGTGACAGACAGATGAATACTTGAAGTCTACAATATTTCCGCTGTTCCGCCCCCGGTGAGCTAAAGAAAGCCCAGGTTATTGCCCTGAGCGCAACTGAAAGAGGGGTGCTCAGCGCAGGCCGGTGACGCCGATGGAGCGGACGATCTGGCGCTGGAAGATGAGGAAGAGGACGATGAGCGGGGCGAGGGACAGCGTCGTTGCCGCCATGACCAATGTCCAGTTGGAGGCGTACTGGGTTTGCAGGGAGGCGGTGGCCACCGTGAGCACCGACCATTCCCAGTCGGGGGCGATCATGACCGGCCACAGGAAGTTGTTCCACTGGGTGACAACGGTGATGAGGAGGAGGGTGGCGAGGATCGGCTTGTTCATGGGCAGGACGATCGACCACAGGCGGCGCAGCACACCCGCACCATCCACCCTGGCGGCATCCATGATTTCCCCGGGCACCGAGCGGAAGTTCTGGCGCAGCAGGAAGATCGCATAGGGCGAACCGAAAACGAAGGGGACAACGAGCCCGGCAAAGGTATTGGTCAAGCCCGCCTTCGACATCATGGCGAACAGCGGAATGAGGGTGACGATCGCGGGGATCATGAGGGTGGCCAGGTAGACCCAGAACAACACGTCTCGGCCCGGGAACTTCAGCATCGCGAAGGCGTAGGCAGCCAGCACCGAGGAGGTCATCTGCCCGATGACGAGGACGAGGGTGACCTGGGCGGTGACGGCAAAGGGAACGATGAAGGAGTCGGAGCGGGTGAACAGGGTCGTGAAGTTATCCAACGTCACCGGATCGGGAAGGGTGAGCGGGGAGGTGGTATTGAACTGGGCCGGGGTTTTCAGCGCGGTGAGGATGGAGAAGAGGAAGGGCACGAGCATGATGACCGCCCCGGCGAGGAGGGCCAGGTAGGTGAGGGTGACCGAGAGGGCGGTACGAACTGTCTTGCTCATGTCATGTCGTAGGTCATGCGGGACGAGAAGTACCGCTGCTGGAGGAGGGTGATGGAGACGATGAAGATGAGGAGGATGACGGCGGCGGCCGAGGCCGGACCCATGTTCGGCGGGGTGGCGTTGGCGTTCTGGTAGATATTGGCGGCAATGACGTCCGTGGAACCCTTGGGATATCCGGGGCTGCCCCCGGTGAGCCCGTAGACGAGGTCGAACACCTGGAACGAGGCGATCATCTGGGTGACGAGTACGAAGAACATGGTGGGGCGCAGCAGCGGCAGGATCATTGACCACACCATCCGGATCGGCCCCGCGCCGTCCAGCTTTGCCGCCTCGAGAACCGAGGAGGGAATGTTTTGCAGGCCGGCGAGGAAGAACAGCGAAATATATCCGACGTTCTGCCACACGTAGACGAAGGCGACCGTCACCAATGCCATGGATGGATCGGAGATGAAGCGGAAGTGGGTGCCAAGGACGGCATTGACGAGGCCCTCGCGCGGGCTAAGCATCCACGACCATACAACGCCGAGGGTGAGTGGCGCGCACACCCAGGGCAGGACGTAGATGAGTTGGATGAGGCCGGAGCCGGGAAGCTTGCGATTGAGGCCGAGGGCGATGAGCAGGCCGCAAACGATCGAGGTGGGAATGGCAATGGCGGTGAACAGCCCCGTCACCGTGAGCGAATTCCAGAACTTGGCCGAGCCGGCCAGACGCCGGTAGTTTGCAAGCCCGATCCACGTGGGATCCGAGATGAGGTTCCAGTGCATGAACGACAGGGCGATGACGAAGATAAGGGGGACGATGAGGAAGATCCCCACCCCGATGAGGGAGGGCGTGAGCATCACCCACGCCGCCGTCGCTTCGCGCCTAGCTTGCTTGGTTGCCACGCTCACCCCCTATCGCCGACCGGCAGAGCACCAGTAGTTGCTTGATTGTTAGAGTAACCCATATCTTCCCAGGTGAGGGAATGAGATTCGGAGTATCCGCGGGCGCACCGACCGCAGCTGTAGCGCCCCCGTGGCTTGCGGTGACGGGTGTGGACGTGCCCGGCCGGGCACACGGCCCGCCACCGTCCGGGAATATGCGGATAATCGCTGCCCACCAGTCGCTTCGGACTGGCTCCAAGCTTGCTGGCCATTGCCCGCCAGGTGGCGTCGTGGCCGTGGCCGGGACCGACGAGGGCGTGAGCGATCTCGTGGAGAATCGTGTCTTTCACTTGCTCGGGGGTGGCGAGCTGGGTGAGCGGGGCGGAGATGGTGATCTTCCGGTCCGTGAAATTGGTTTGTCCGGCCCGGCGTCGGGCTCGGTCGAAGGAGAAGGTCCAGCCGGTTAACTTGGCCTGGCTCATGAGCGAGCGGGCGAGGGCCTCGGCGTCACGCAGTTGCACCCCACCATTTCATCACACGGAACGAACAGAGGGCGGGGGTGAGGTCCGAATGATATAGGTTAGGAGGGTGGTGACGCATGGTAGATCTCCCTCCCGGGCCGGGGCCGCAGTCCTCGATCGGGAGGCTTGGCGTCCCGCCGGCTCGCAGGCCGGCACCGAGCCGGCCTGGCTCACCTCGCACCCCAATCCCATTCCTTCCTCGCCGCGTGCCGTCGACATTCTCGTCATTGGCGCCGGGGCGGCCGGGATTTCCGCCGCCGCGGTCATGGAGAGGGCGGGCCTGCGCGGCTATGCGGACGGAATTCGCCCGGCCGGCTCCTATCTCGTGCTCGATGCCGAGGTCCGCCCCGGCGGATCATTCCAGCACCTGTGGCGCGGACTCACCGTGGGCCGGGCCCGAGCCTGGAGCGACGAGGAACTTCCCGGGGCCGATGATGAGCCGGTGGCTCTCGCCCTGCCCCGCCATCTCACCGACATCGAGGAGGTGCTGGACCTGCCGGTGCTGCGCCCCGTGTTTGTCGATGAGGTGCACCGCGGAAGCGGCGGCGGATTCATCGTCACCACCACCTCCGGCACGTGGCACGCCTCCGGCATCATCAACGCCACCGGCCGGTGGACCCGGCCCTTCCTCCCCTCCCACCACGGCACCTTTTCCGGCCGGGAGTTGCACACCCAGGAATACACCGGCCCGGCCGACTTTTCCCGCCGGCGCTGCGCGGTGATCGGCGGCGGGGCCGCGGCCTGCGAACACGTCGATGAGATCTCCCGGGTGGCCAAGCAGGTCCGCTGGTACGCCGCTCAGCCGGCCTCCCCGCGCGTTGCCCAGGTGATGGAGGAGCTTGCCGCCCGAAAGAACGTGCGCCTAGCTCCCGCCCCGGCCGGGCTGACCCGCGATGGTATCGAAGAGGCGGACGGCACCTTGCGCAAGGTCGACGCGATTATTTGGGCAACCGGATTCCGGCCCGAACTGCGTCACCTCGCGCCGCTGAAGATTCGCAAGAAGAAGCCGCTCAATCGGCTCTACATAATCGGCCGCCAGCCCCGTGGCCTGGGCAAGGCGGTGAGTGCGGCCGAGGAGGCCGCCCGGTGTCTGATGGCGGATCTCGCGCTAGTCTAGAGCCATGTCTTCGACCAATGTGGTTGCCGATATTACGTCGGTGGGGATGCTGCCCGCGTTCCGTCCGGCCGATCACGTTCAGCGGATCTTTGCCGGGCTGTTCTTTGGCGCATTCGCCGGCTCCCTCATCGGCATTCTCTTCTTCTCCTACGGCATGGCCCCCTTCGGCTACATCCTGCCGTTTATCGTGGCTGCCGCCCTGCTCGTCATTGGCCTCACCCTCTACTATCTCGTGCGGGATACGACCGACCATTCGATTCCCGTGGTGGCCAAGGTGCTTGGCACCGCCGAGCACGTGTCGAATCGTCGGCTCAAGTCCGGCGGCATCGCGGTTCCCGTTGTTGTTCACCCGCTCGAGGGAGAGAACTTCCGGACGATCGTTGTGGCCAATGCCAAGCGCGGCGAGCCCGGCGATATTCCGGTGGGCACCCTGCTCGCCCTGCGCCAGATCGAGCCCGGCGTGGGCGATCTCTATCCGGCCGAGGCAACAGAGGAGCAGCGAGAATACATGCGGCGCTGGGCGGACAATCCCCGGCTGGTGAAAAACCGGGCGAAGGCCTTGCCGCTCCGGCGTAGCCCGCTGGATCGCCGTCCGCTGCTCGCCGGGATCGAGCTCTACGGTGCCGTCCTGGTCTCCGCGATCGCCATGATTCTCGCCCTCAGCGCCCTGTGACCCCGAGTGGTGACATGAAGGCGGCGGACGGGGACACCTGGGATCCCCTCGTTGACGGGGAGGAACACCCCCTCCCCGGCGCCACCCCACGGCCGCCCGCCGCGGGCTCCCCAGCGCAGCCACCGCGCCAATCCGATACCGATCCCGGCCCACCGCTCACGGTTGGTGAGGGCCGCGGACTCGTTCGGCGTCCCGGACACCGACACCTTCGCAATCCCCTGCGCCCGCGCACTCTCGATGAGCCGTCAGGTGCTCAAACGGGATCGGATGAGCCGCGGGAGAAGCTTGCCTCCGAGATTCCCGCCGCGCTGTCGGCCAGGAAGGTAGACCGCGGCGAATCCGGTCGACGGGACGAGCGCA
>JAUNVM010000013.1:7779-21478 GCA_030537635.1 Flaviflexus sp.
CGCAATTCCGCCCACCAGACCGGCCGGAGCTCCGAAGGGGATTCCGCCGGGGCGGAGCGCTCGCGGCCTCGCACTTCGCGCTCGGGAAAGCGGGGACTTCGACGCCCGCCGGGCGGTGAGACGGAGGGCCTGTCGTGGCTCGTCTGGGTCCTGGTCGGCTTCATGATCATCACGCTTGGCATCATCGGCCTGTATTGGGCCCGCAATCACAGCGGGGCGGCCGGGCGCTTCTACGATCCGATCCGCTCCATCCCCGAGGTGCGCGAGATTCCGGACCGGATTCCGGTCAGCACCCTGCAGATTAGCCCACCGGGATATCCGGTGACGGTGGAATCCCAGGCGCGCCACTGGGAGGTGCGGGCCGCTGGCGCCGACTGGAATGGGGCGGGAGAGGCCGCCTGGGCGGGGCTCGAGGCCCCGCCGAAGGGCACCCACTGGATCGCCGTCGCCATGGATATCCAGGACCGAGCCGGAACGCAGATGGGGCCGTGGGTGGACTTCACCTTCCACTTCGCCGCGGAGGACGGTCGGCAGTTTGCCGAAACCCAGTGCTGGAATCACTGCCTCGCCACCGCCGAGGGAGTCGAGGGCCGCTTTATTGGCTACCTGTTCTTCCTCGTCCCGAATTCGGTGAGCGATGCCGGGTACATTGTCGTCACCCCGCTGCTGGACGCCGATATTCCCTTCGCCCTGCGCCTGCAGCCGGCCGACTAGTGCCCGGCGGCTCAGGGTAGGAGCTTGGCGATGCGGGGGAGGGAAACCTTGACCGCCGTGCCGAGCTTTTGGGCGAACAGGGAGACTCGTAGCTCCTCAAGCAGCCACCTAGCCCGCTCCACCTTAGCGGCCTCCTCACCGGTGGCCGGCTCGGCAACATCAATGAGTTCCGCGGCCTGCGCCACCTGATCGGCCCGATCCTCATCCAGGTCGAGATTGTGTGCGCAGGTCTCCAGGCGCACCGCCCCGGCGGCGAGATAGGTGGGCAGGCGGACCAGCCACTCGTCGGGGGTCTGCCCGATAAAGCCGGGGCGCACGAGATGGTCCGCCACCTCGGCAACCTCGTGTCGCTGCCCGGCCAGGGCGGGGGAGGCGGAGTCGATGGCGGCGCGGGTGGTGCGGGCGGCCTCGAGGATGCGGGAGACGATCTGGGCGATGCGGAAGATCTCGTCCTCGACCCGATCGAGCAGCTTCCCGGCCAGGTTGTCGAAGTCCTCCTGGGTGCGCACCCCGCTCACCTCCCCGGCCAGATTGCGCACGGCGGCGAAAGTGAGGTCGCGGACGAGAGCATCGGTGGAGGGGTAGGGGCTGGCCGCCATGGTGAGCGACATGGCGGCGGGCCAGCGGGAGGTCACCCGGGCGGTGGGCAGGGCCAGCTTGTCGGTGAGCATGGTGAGCACGCCCTGGCGGTGTTCACGCACCTGCTCGGCCGGATTGTCCAGCACCTTGACCTTGACCTCATTCCCGGTGGCCACGAGGGCCGGATATCCCTTGACTCCGCCGGCCTCAACGGTGAGTGGCAGCCCGGAACCAAAGCCCTTGGTGGGCACCTTGGTGGCGAGGTTGACTGCCTTGCGCACGGCCCGCGAGACCGCCTCCTGGGTGCGCGGGGCGAGGCGCTCCTTGAGCTCGGCAATGGAGGAGCCTTCGGCGAGAATGGCGCCGCGCCGGCTCATCACCCGGAAGGTGATGGTGAGGTGGGCGGGCAGGGTGCCCCACTCGTCAATCTCCACCCCTCGCAGATGGGCCGCTGCGGCCGCAAAGGCCTCCCGGTAGGTGGGGCCCTCGCCGTGGGCGACGTCCTCCCAGTCGGGGAGAATGCTGGCGATCTGGGCGGCCACGTCCGGGGCGGGCACGAGCTCGCGGCGCAGCCGCTTGGGCAGGGAACGGATGGTGGCCTCGGCCAGCTCTGCGGACATGCCCGGCACGAGCCAGTCGAAGCCGGCATCGGTCAGCTGGGGCAGGACGGCCACCGGAATGTCGATGGTGAGGCCGTCGGTGCGCTCGCCGGGGGAGAAGTCATAGGAGATGGGCAGGCGGATTTCCCCCTGCACCCAGGTGGTGGGATAGTCCTCCTCGGCGACCTCCTCCTCGCCGAGCAGCAGGGAGCGCGGATACACGAGCGAGACCTCCGGGTGGCGCTTGTACCAGGCAGCGAAGTGCCCGCCGGTCACCACCTCGGCCGGAATCCTCTCATCGAAGAAGGCCTCCAGGGCCGGGGTGTCGGCGACGATGCCGCGGGTGCGGCGCCGGCTTTCCACCTCCCGGGCCTCCGCGAGGGCCTTCTCGTTGTCGGCCATGAAGTCATAGTGTTCGCGCCAGTCCGCCTCGACGAGTCCGTGCCGGATCAGCATCTCGCGGGCTTGTGCGTGAGCATCGGCCGTGCCCACCCTCGTCAGCGGCACCGGCCGGTCGGCAATGATGGTGAGCCCGTAGAGCATGACCTTCTCGTGGACCATGGCGGCGCCATGTTTGGAGGACCAGTAGGGCTCGGAATGCTGATAGGTGAGCAGGTGACCGGCGGCCTGCTCGATCCACTCGGGACGAATCTGGGCGACCGTGCGGGCAAACAGCCGGGAGGTCTCCACGAGCTCCGCGGCCATCACCCAGTCCGGATGCTTATTGGACAGGCCGGAGCCGGGCCAGATGACGAAGCGGGAACCGCGCGCCCCCTCGTAGTCCTTGCGCCGCATGTCCCACGAGCCGAGCTGGGAGAGCATGCCGGGAAGGAGGGAGCGGTGAATGTCGTCGATCTTTGAGCGATCAAAGGCCCGGGCCGCGCTCGCCGCATCCCCCGCCTCGGCCAGCATCCGCCCGCTGGGCAGGCCGAGGCGGCGCGACCCGAGGGAGCGGGTGAGCTGGCGCAGCTGGATGACCACATCCCGCCACTCCCGGAAGCGCAGATAGTTGAGGTATTCGGCCCGGCAGGTGCGCCGCATCGCCGAGCCGGACAGCTCCCGGGCCTGAAGATTGAGGTAGCGCCACAGGTTGAGATAGGCGATGAAGTCCGAGCGCGGGTCGATGAAGCGGGCGTGGAAGGCATCGGCCTCCCCACGCTTTTCGGTCGGCCGTTCGCGCACATCCTGGACGGACAGGGCGGCCACGATAACGAGGACCTCGGAGATCACCCCGTTGCGTTGACCCTCGAGCAGCATGCGGGCCAGGCGAGGATCGATGGGCAGGCGGGCAATCTTGCGGCCCAGCTTGGTGAGCCGGCCCCGGCGCAGCGCCCCGATCTCCTCGAGCTGCTGCACGCCGGCCCGGATTGCTCGGCGCTGCGGCGGGTCGACGAAGGGGAAGTCCTCCACCTCGCCCAGGCCCAACGCCGCCATCTGCAAAATCACCGAGGACAGGGAGGTGCGCTGAATCTCCGGTTCGGTGAACTCGGGGCGGGAGGCATAATCCTCCTCGGTGTACAGGCGGATGGCGATGCCGTCGGCAACGCGACCGCACCGGCCCGAACGCTGATTGGCGGAGGCTTGAGAGATGGGCTCAATGGGCAGCCGCTGCACCTTCGACTTCGGAGAGAAGCGGGCGATCCGAGCCGTGCCCGGGTCGATGACGTAGCGGATCCCGGGAACGGTGAGCGAAGTTTCGGCAATGTTCGTGGCGAGCACGATGCGCCGCCAGTCGTGGCGGGCAAAGATCCGATGCTGCTCACCGGCCGACAGCCGGGCGTACAGGGGCAGCACCTCGGTGCGCCCGGGCCGGCCCTCACCCGGCTTCGCATAGTCGGCAAGGTGATCGGATAGCGCCTTCTCGGTGTCCCGAATCTCCCCTTCCCCGGACAGAAAGACAAGAATATCCCCGGGCCCCTCCGCACATAGCTCATCCACCGCCTCGCAGATGAGCTCGACCTGATCGAGCTCCTCAAGCTCCTCCTCGTCCCGGTAGCGAATCTCCACCGGATAGGTGCGCCCGGACACGGCGATGATGGGAGCGGCCTCCTCGGCAACGGCCTGCAGTGGGCCAAAATGGGCAGCAAACCGCTCGGCATCAATCGTTGCCGAGGTGATGATGACCTTGAGATCGGGGCGCTGGGGTAGCAGGCGGGCGAGATAGCCGAGGAGGAAATCAATGTTGAGGGAGCGTTCATGCGCCTCGTCAATGATGATCGTGTCGTAGCGCGACAGCTGCGGATCGGAGGGAATCTCGGCAAGCAGAATGCCGTCGGTCATGAGTTTGATCCGGGTCTTCTTCGACACTTGATCGGTGAACCGCACCTGATAGCCCACGAGGTCTCCGAGCTCGACCTTCATTTCCTCGCTGATGCGCTCGGCTACCGAGCGGGCCGCAATCCGGCGGGGCTGAGTATGCCCGATGAGCTTGCCATCTCCCCGGCCCAGCTCCAAGCAGATCTTCGGCAGCTGGGTAGTTTTCCCCGAACCGGTCTCGCCCGACACAATGACGACCTGATGGCGCTCAATGGCGCGTTTAATCTCCTCCCGGCGCTCCGAGACCGGCAACGGCGGGTAGGTGATGTGGGGAATAGAAGTGGCGCGTCGGTTCGCCCTGGCAGAATCAGTCATGACAGCATCGAGCCTATTGGATGAAGGAGTGTGGATGAAATACGTCTACGGCGTTCTCGGGTTTCTCGTGGCCCTCGCGGCCGCCCTCACCCTGGCTCCAACCTGGCTGAAGATCGAGGGCACCCCGCTCGCCCTCACCCTGCCTTTCGGCCAGGCTCTTGCCATGCGGTGGATCATTTCCCTCCCCCTCATCATCATCGGCATCATCATCGCCACCCTCGCCCTCTTCCGCTTTGCCGCCCTGCGCCGCGGCGGCATTGCCGCTCTCACCGCGCTCGCGGTGATCGCCGTTGGCGTCATCCACGCGGGCATCATCAAGTCTCGGGGCATCGACTCGACGACCACGCTTCCCCCCGATGAGGGAATCACCCACGTCTCGGAGGGAACCGGCGCCATCACCGTCATGTCCTACAACACGCTCGACGGGGCCACCACCATGGAGCAGATCCGAGATCTCGTCATGGACAACGGCGTGGACGTCATCGTGCTGCTGGAAACCTCGGCGGCCGATGCCCGGCACCTCGGCGAGCTTTTGGATGAGACTCACCGGCCCTTCCACGTCTTTGACTCCGGTGCTGACGAGTATGGGCCGAGCATCGAATCCACGTGCGTCCTCGTCTCCACCGCGCTCGGCGAATACACGAACGTCGGCGATCTCGGCCTCACCTGGGGTTCGCTGCATCTCAAGCCGGCGAACGGAAATGGTCCCGACATTGTTGCCGTCCACCCGGTCTCCCCGGAGCGCTCTCGCGAGGAGCTGTGGCGCTCGGAGATCACCACCGCCTACTCCATGTGCGAGCAGGATCATCTCATTCTTGCCGGGGATTTCAATTCCACCGTCGACCACATGAGAGCGACCGGAGCGAACTGCCGCTCCGCCCTCGACGGTACGGTGGGCGGGCTGGGAACCTGGCCGGCAGATGCCCCGCGCCTCCTCGGCGCCCCCATCGACAACATCTTCTCCGACTATCCCTCCCGGGCTGCCGCCATCGTCACCGTCGGCAAGTCCGATCACCGCGCCGTCATTGCTCGCCTCGACCCCTCCGGGAAGTAGCCGGCCCGGCGCGCCCAGCATCCTGACACCGATCCGGCGGGACGCTCGACCGGGCGGCGACCGGGAGGGCGAGTCAGCTGCCGGTCAGGCCGACCGATCGGCGAGGGGGCGTGGGGCAGATCCCGCCGATGGTGATTGTGCAGCCCCAACACCCGCCACGTGGCGGGGTGATGGCGCGGGAGCTGTGGCTACTGCTTGAGCTCGGCGAGATGCCGTTCGAGCTGATTGAGCGCGCTTGACCAGAAGGCCTTCGTCTCGTCGACGGAGTCCTCGGAGATGCGGTAGTGGCGCAGGGTGATGCGGGAGCGGGGCTCGCCGGAGCGAGTATCATCCAATTCGCTCACCGCCATTGTCACCCGGGAATGACCCCCGCCATCGAAACGCAGGGAGGCTGCCCCCACGGCCTTGAGGCCGATCTCGAGGTCGAGCCATTCGCGCCGCCTATCCTCGTCGATGAGGTGGGGCCACAGTTCATCGGGGGCGGTGCGCAGCGTCTTCGTGACGAGCACCTTGGCGGGATGCTCACCGGCGCGCGGACCGCGCTGAACGAGATAGTCGTTGGTGACGAGCTGGCACCAGCGCGAATCGATTTCATGCTTGCCGCCCAGCCAGCGGGCGATCTTTGCCTCGTCCCAGGTTTTAGCGCCCGCCTCATCGAGGATCTGCACCCATTCGCTCCTGCTCATGCCGGTGGCCTCGAGAATGGCCCGGCCGGGTGCAAAGTCGCCGGGTTGGCTCTGACGTCGTCGTGTCTCCCCCATAGATTCAGCCTAGTACTCCGCGCGGAATTTAGCGGCAAAAGTGCTGCCCAGCTCGATACAATGGGCAAGATTCGCGAAGAAAGGACTCATCATGGGCAAGCTGTTCCCGTTCACCCTCGGAGTGGGCCTCGGATATGTTCTTGGCGCCCGCGCCGGCAAGGAGCGTTACGAGCAGATCAAGAACACCTCCCAGAAGATCTGGGAGAACGACCATGTGCAAAACTCGGTGGATAAGGTCGCGGCCACCGCCAAGGATGTGGCCGCCACCCAGGCCAGCCGGGCGAAGGATGCCGCGCTCAGCGCCTTCGACAAGGCGCAGGACAAGGCCGCCGATCTGGCCGAGGACGCGGAAGAAGCCGCCGAAGATCTTGGCGATAAGGCCGACGAGGTGGCCGATAAGGCCAAGGAGAAGGCCGAGAATTCCGGCCGCCCGGACAGCCCCTCGGCTCCCGGATATCCCGCAGCGCGAAGCTAATCACCACCGGGCCCTCCCTGCGGAGGGCCCGCGCTTTGACATCGCGAGCCTAGGCTTGGCGTAGCTCATCGGTAAGGGGCGGGAAGAGAAAAGGATCGCCCCCCCACCAACAAAGACATACGTGAAGACAACGTGAACGGGGCTATTGGTGAGGCCCACCTGGACAGGGCACAATGGCGGGGTGAAGGATGCAGAGATTCGTCGTTGGCGGCGCAGCTTGGCCGAGGAACGGGCCGAGTATGCGATCTATCGCGCGGTAGCCGAAAAGAAGACCGGGCAGGAGCGGGAGATCCTCCTCGGCCTGGCTGAGGCCGAGCGGCGTCACGAGGAGTACTATCTTCAGCTCCTCGGTGACCGGGTGGGCCCGCCCCTGCGCCCCTCCCTGCGCACCCGCTTCCTCGGATTCCTCGCCCGCGCCTTCGGCTCGGTCTTCGCCCTGGCCCTCATGCAGTATTCGGAAATGAGGGCGACGGCGCGCACCGGGCACGAGGATGACCCCGCGATTGTCGCCGACGAGGCGGTGCACGCCGAGGTTGTGCGGGCGCTCGCCACTCGCGGCCGTTCCGCCATGTCCGGCACCTTTAGGGCGGCCGTTTTCGGGGTCAATGACGGCCTCGTCTCCAACCTCGCCCTCGTCGTCGGTGTGGGCGCCTCGGGCATGGCCACGAACACGGTCCTGTTCACGGGAATCGCCGGCCTGCTGGCCGGGGCGCTGTCCATGGCGGCGGGGGAGTGGGTTTCGGTGTCCTCCCAACGGGAGCTGCTCGAGGCCTCCGCGCCCTCGGATGAGTCAAGCGAACGCCTTCCCGATCTCAATGTCGACGCCAATGAGCTCTCCCTCGTCTACCAGGCCCGCGGGGTGGAAGCGGGAGAGGCGGATGCGATGGCGCAGCTGGCCCTCGCCCGGTTGCGCCGCGACCGAGCCTACGACGCCCTGGCCGCCGATCGCGCTGATCTCACCGAGGTGGGATCACCCTGGCGGGCCGCCGGCTCCTCCTTCTGCTTCTTTGCGCTCGGCGCCCTCATTCCCATCATCCCGTTCATCTTCACCGGCGGTCTGCTCGCCATTGGCGTCGCCGCCGCCCTCGTCGGTGCTGCCCTCATTCTCACCGGCGGGATCGTCGGCATCCTCTCCGGCAAGGCCCCCGGCCCTCGGGCGCTGCGCCAGCTTCTTATTGGCTACGGGGCAGCGGCCGTCACCTATCTGCTTGGTCTTGCCTTCGGCACGGTTCTTTAGCGGGTCCTCAGCCGCGCGCCATCAGCCTCGCGGCTTTCCCGCCTGCGACCGGAGCCCCGCCAATGCCTGGGAATTCCATGACTGACATATGACGCACCCTGCCGGTGACGGCACACTCTCGGTAGGATGTGATCATGGATACAGTGGCGATGACGGCAGAGCGTATTGATCGGGCGCGTGGCGCCCTGCTGGGTTCGGCGGTGGGTGATGCCCTCGGTGTTCCCTATGAATTTGGCACCATCCCGCTGAGCGGAGATCCCGAACCGCTCGGCGGCGGGCTGGGAAATTACGAGCCGGGCGAGTGGTCCGATGATACTCAGATGGCCACGTGTATCGCCCGGGTGGCCGCCACCGGACTGAGGCTCACCTCCCAGTCGGCCCAGGACCAGATTGCCGACTGCTTCCTGCTCTGGGAGCGGGAAGGGGCCAGCGACATTGGCGTGCAGACCTCCCGGGTGCTGCGCTCGGCGAGAAAGCTTGAGGGCACGCCCGCCCAGCGGCTGCGAGCCGCCTCCCGCTCCTACGCGGAAATCTCCGACCGGGCGGCCGGTAACGGTGCCCTCATGAGAACCGCGCCGGTGGGCCTGGCCTTTCTCCACGACCGAGATCTCACCGCCCAGGCGGCCCGCGAGATCTCCGCCCTCACCCACACCGATCCGATGGTGGGCGATACGTGCGTGCTGTGGTCCGAGGCGATCCGCCTCGCCGTCGTTGAGGGCGTCATTGATGTCTACGCCGGCCTCGACCTGCTTCACCCGGACGTACGCGAGACCCTGTCGCGGGCGCTGCGCGAGGCCGAGGAGCCGGGATTCATGCTCGTGGAGAACTCCTTCACCGTCTCGTGCATGCAGGCGGCCTGGCATTCGGTCAAGGTTGGCATGTCCAGCGATGACCCGGTGAAGGAAGGCCTCTTTGCCGCGGTGCGCCAGGGCAGCGATACCGATACGACGGCGGCTGTTGCTGGAGGGCTGCTCGGCGCAGCCTACGGGGCGAGCCGGGTTCCGCCCTACGAGGTGCACGGCTGGCCGGGGATGACCGGACGCGAATACGCCGACCTGGCGGTGAAGATCACCGCCGGATCGACCGAGGGTTGGTAGCGGGAAGGCGCCCGCTAGTTGATGGGAATCTGCTCGATGTGACCGAGCAGCTCATATCCGTCCTGGCCCTTAATCGTGGGTACCCCGTGGCGAGCCTCGTCGGCCTGGGAGCGGCGGTCCTCCAGGGCCTCCGGCGTGCCGTGGGAGAGCACCTGCTCAACCGGGTTGAGATTCCGGATGGCGATGCCGGCAACATGCTCGGGATGCTCTCTGGCCAGCTCGTCGTAGAGGAACGGATCGTGTTGCCCATCATCCCCGATGAGAATCCACTTGATGTGGGGAAACATGATGATGAGATTGCGCAGCTGGGTCTTCTTGTGGGCCTGTCCGGAGCGAAAGAGGCCGGTCGGGGTGGGGCCCCAGTCGGTGAGCAGCAGCGGACCGGTGGGAAACTTGTTGAGGGTTAAGAACACCTCGAGGGTAGGCAGCGTATTCCACGCCCCGGTGGACAGATAAAACACCGGAGCATCCGGCAGATTGGCGAGCAACTCCCGATAAAACCTCGCCATCCCCGTCACCGCTCGACGCGAATTCGTGTGCCTCATCCACGAATTCCAGGCGGCAAGGACGGCCCGGGGCAGCCAGGTGATCATCACCGTGTCATCAATGTCGGAGACGACACCATAGCGGGCCTCGGGACGGACGATAAGGATCTTGGCGCGGGCCGGCTCAGCCGCCGTTGCCTCGATTGTTACCTCGTGCCAGCCCGGTTCCAGGCCGTGACCGCGGACGAGAACATCGACGTAGCCGGACCGGTCCGTCTTGGTGCGAATAACCTTGTTGCCGGCCCGCACGGTGACGGGAAGGAAGCCGACCTGGGTGGTGAAGAACTGGTGAAAGCCGCGCTGGGCCGAATCGGAGATCTTCTGGGCCGCTTCGGCCACCTCGCGCACCTGACCGAGCACGCTGTGCGCGCCGGCCGGCAGGCGGGGAATGCGGATGAGGGGCTTGGACTGCGGATCGGCCATGACGATCCGGGCGAGCACCCGGGCCGAGTCGACGGTGCCATATCCGGAAAAGCCGATGATGGAGGGGCGCCAACCGGCCTTCGCCCGCCGCACGGTGCCCCGACGGTTGATCGAATCCTCGATCCGTCGAGCAATATCTGCCACTGCCATGACTCGAGCATATCGGCATCCCACCGCCCCGGCGTAGATATCACCCCGGCGCCCACCACTTCCGCCCCGGGCAGATAAACCTCGTGGTGACAGGCGTGCTCGATAGGATGAGGCCATGAGTATTGGAGATATTGCGCAGCGGTGTTCTCTCGCGGGGGAGCCGGCCGCGATCCTGTGGGATATGGACGGCACGCTCGTGGATTCCGAGGGTGAGTGGGCGCGCGCCACCGGCGAGGTGGTATCCCGCCACGGCGGCAGCTGGCTCGCCCAGGACGTTGAATTCGCCCTCGGCGCCTCCCAGGAAGCGCACGCTAATCGGATGGTGGATGCGCTGGCCCGCGACGGCATCACGGCCGATCCGGGAGCGCTGTTCGCCGAGGTCGTCGATACCGTGGCCGAGCATTTCCACACCGATCTGGAGTTCATGCCCGGCGCCCGCGAGCTGCTCGAGGGTTTCCGCGCCGCCGGAATCCCCCAGGTTCTCGTCTCGGCGAGCCCCCAACGCCTCGTTGACATCTTTGTTGCCAGCTGCCCCGAGGGCACGTTTGCCGCCACCGTCACCGGGGATGATCAGGTTCCTTCCAAGCCCGATCCCGCCCCCTATCGTCTTGGCGCGCAGAAGGTGGGTGTCGAGCCGGAACGCTGCCTCGCCTTCGAGGACTCTCCCCACGGCATCCAGTCCGCCACGATCTGCGGAGCAACCACGGTTGACGTCAACCGCATCTCCCTGCGCGAGCTTGCCGAACTGCTGTAGCTTCAGCAGGGATCCGTCATCACCCGGGCGAACCCGCCGTCACCCCGGCGAACCCGCCGCCACCCGCGTGAGCGTGCGGCAGGACACAAACCCGGGAAGACATACGACCGCAGGACATAAGGCGGGACGAGATACGGCGGGAAGACATAAGAAAACGGGGGCGGCCACTGGCCGCCCCCGTTGCCGGTTGATTAGAAGATGACGAAGACGATCGAGGCGAGCACGAAGGCGAACACGGACTCGATGGTCTGCTGAACCGTCCAGGTCTTCAGCGTCGTCTTGGCATCCATGCCGAGCAGTCGGCCGACCAGCCAGAAGCCGGAGTCGTTGACGTGCGAGCAGCACACGGAGCCGGCCGCGGTGGCGAGGGTAATCGCCACCACCTGCATGGCCGAGAAGTCGCCGCCAATGACGGTGTCGGCAATGAGGGAGGCTGCGGTGATGAGGGCGACGGTGGCCGAGCCCTGGGCCAGGCGCAGCGCCACGGCAATGACGTAGGCGGCGAGGATCACGGGGATGCCGGTGTCGGCGAGCGAATCGGCAATGGCGCTGCCAATGCCGGAGGTGCGCAGGACGCCGCCGAACATGCCGCCGGCACCCGTGATGAGGATGACGGAGCAGATGGCGGGAAGGGAGGAGTCGAGGATCTTCTCGAGCGCCGTGCCGTCCTCACCATTGCGGAAGCCGAGCAGCGGAATTGCCACGAGGACCGAGATGAGGAGGGCGACCGGGGAGGTGCCGAGCGTGGTGAACAGCTGGGCCCACACGGGCAGCGTGCCATCGAGCCCCTCGGCCGCCGTGTAGGTGCCGAAGGAGCCGGCCTTGGTCGCAAAGTCGACACCGGTGTTAAGGAAGATGAGAACCATCGGAAGCAGCAGCACGCCAATGACGAGCTTGACCGACGGCGGGTTCTTCACCTCACGCACGTCCTTTTCCCCGAAGATCGACTCGGCGAGGCGGAAGGCGTAGTGCGTGCCGCAGTACTTACCCCAGAGGTAACCGGAGACGTAGAAGGTGGGAAGGGCGATGATGAGGCCGGTGAGCAGGAGCAGGCCGAGGTTGGTGTTGTAGTAGGCAGCAGCGGCCACCGCGCCGGGGTGCGGGGGCACGAACACGTGCATGGTTGAGAATGCCGCGGCCACCGGAATGGCGTAGAGCAGAATCGGGCCGTTGAGCCGGCGCGCCACCGCGAAGACGATGGGCAGCATGACAATGAGCCCAGCATCGAAGAACATGGGGAAGCCGAGCAGCAGCGAGGCAACGCCGAGGGCGAGCGGGGCTCGCTTCTCACCGAAGACGCGAATCATGGCGTCGGCAAGCACCTGGGCGCCACCCGAGTTCTCGACGAGCTTGCCGAGCATGGCCCCCAGGCCGACGAGAATTGCCACGCTGCCGAGGGTGGAATTGAAGCCCCAGGCGATGACCGAGGGGATCTCCTTGATCGGAATACCGGTGACGACCGCGGTGAGGATCGAGACAAGGATGAGGGTGAGGAAGGCGTGGAGCCTGAATTTGATGACGAGGACAAGAATGAGTGCGACGGCGGCGAGCGCGATACCGATGAGTGGTCCGGCGCCCAGCGTTTGCTGCCAACCTTCAATGACCATGTTGTTTCTCCGTTGAAGTCATGGGTGATAGTAGACTGTGAGGGGATCTCCCCCGAATGGTAATACCATTCCCGCTAAGGGTATTACAAAAATCTTCCGAAGGGAAGTGTTGATCGATGGTTAGTCTTCAACCACCATCTCGTCGGGGCCGAACCAGCATCAAGCATGACGCGATCCTGCATGAGCTTGGGCTGGAAATCGTCTCGGGTGAGCTTGCCACCGGCACTGTTCTCACCCTGGCCGGGCTCGAGGAGCGCTTCGCTACCTCACGTACGGTGATGCGCGAAGTGGTGCGGGTGCTCGAGTCCATGGGTCTCGTGGTCTCGCGTCGCCGCGTCGGCATCACCGTCCAGCCCCCGCGCAACTGGTCGGTTCTCGACCCCACCGTGATCGGGTGGCGGCTCGAGGAGGAGGCCTCGCGCACCTCCCAGCTGGTTTCCCTCCATGAGCTGCGCCGGGGCGTGGAGCCGCAGGCGGCCCGACTTGCCGCCCGTTATGCCTCCGCCGAGCAGTGCGGCCGGCTCCTCGATCTCGCGGTGGGAATGCGCGAACGGGGTCGGGATGGAGGGGGAGCCTCGGATGAGTTCCTCCGGGCGGACATCGAATTCCACAACATCGTCATGTCCTGCGGGCGCAACGAAATGTTTGCCGCCCTCGGCGCCATCATCGGCGCCGTGCTGGATGGTCGAACGCGCTGGGAGCTCCAGCCCGACTATCCCGATGCCACCGCCATGGACACGCATGTGCGCCTGGCCGAGGCGATCGGCTCGGGTGATGAGGATGCGGCCGAGGAATGCGCGGTGCTGCTCGTCGACATTGCCGTCAACGAGCTCGTCGAGGCTGAACGCGAGCTGCGCGGTCCCGGGCGTCGCTGGCACAATCCGCCGGTGCAAAGCCGCTAACCACCCCTGCATACCGATCCCCGGCATGCAGGAGCGGGTCCCGGTCACTCTCCGTGTGCCGCTCAGCCATATTGCCGTGTCCGCTGCGTGCGCGGGGGACGAGGGCAGGAGAAGCGCTGCGGGGCTCGAGGAGGGGCGTGATGACAGACGACCTCCGGTCGGTGGCCGGAG
>JAUNVM010000013.1:21578-60701 GCA_030537635.1 Flaviflexus sp.
CTGCGGGGCTCGAGGAGGGGCGTGATGACAGACGACCTCCGGTCGGTGGCCGGAGGTCGTTCATGCGTGGGTGCCGCTAGAGCGCGGACTCGACGACCTGGCGCGCGGCGTCTTGGACCTGGGCGAGATGCTCTTCGCCCTGGAAGGACTCGGCGTAGATCTTGTAGACGTCCTCGGTGCCCGAGGGGCGGGCGGCGAACCACGCGCTGTCCGTGGTCACCTTGAGACCGCCGATCTTCTCACCATTGCCGGGGGCCTCGGTGAGCTTCGCGGTGATCTCCTCCCCGGCGAGCTCGGTGGCCGAGACGTCCTCGGGCGAGAGCCCGGAGAGCTTCGCCTTCTGCTCCTTGGTGGCGGGGGCGTCAATCCGGGCGTAGGCCGAGGCGCCGTACTCCTCAACGAGCTCGCGGTGCAGCTGCGAGGGGGACTTGCCGGTGACGGCCTTGATTTCCGCCGCGAGCAGGCAAAGGAGGAGACCGTCCTTGTCGGTCGTCCACACGGTGCCGTTCTTGCGGAGGAAGGAGGCTCCGGCGGATTCCTCCCCACCAAAGCCCAGGCTGCCATCGAGCAGGCCGGGCACGAAGTGCTTAAAGCCAACGGGAACCTCGACGAGGTCGCGGCCCAGGCCCGTGGCCACCCGGTCGATGAGGGAGGAGGAGACGAGGGTCTTGCCGATCCCGGTGTTCTTTCCCCAGTCGGGCCGGTGGCTGAACAGGTAGTTGATGGCAACGGCGAGGTAGTGGTTGGGGTTCATGAGCCCGCCGTCGGGGGTGACGATGCCGTGCCGGTCAGCATCGGCATCATTGCCCGTGGCAATGTCGAAGGGTGCCCCGTCCGCCATCCGCTCACGCAGAGAGGCCATGGCCGACGGCGAGGAGCAGTCCATGCGGATCTTGCCGTCCCAGTCGAGCGTCATGAAGGACCAGCGCGGATCCACCTCCGGATTGACGACGGTGAGATCGAGGCCGTAGCGCTCCGCGATCGCGCCCCAGTAGTCGACCGAGGCGCCGCCCATGGGATCGGCACCGATCTTCACCCCGGCCTCGCGAATTGCATCCATGTCGATGACCGAGGCGAGGGCCTCGACGTAGGCGCCGAGGAAATCGTGGGTGCCGGTGGTGGGGGCGTTCTTTGCCTCTTCATAGCTGAGGCGGGGAACCGAGCGCCAGTCGGCCATGATCTCATTCGCGCGGTCGGCAATCCAGCCCGTCGCATCCGATCCCGCCGGGCCGCCGCTCGGGGGATTGTACTTAAACCCGCCATCGGCCGGGGGATTGTGCGAGGGGGTGATGACAATGCCATCGGCCCGCCCGGGTCCCTCGACCCGCACCCCGGCATCCGTTCCCGCCCCGTTGGCGGTGAGAATGGCAAGCGAGACCGCGGGCGTGGGGGTGAACCGGTCCCGAGCATCGATCCGCACGGGCACCTGCGCGGCGGCCAGTACCTCAAGTGCGGTCTTCTGGGCGGGCTCGGACAGGGCGTGAGTATCCCTGCCCATGTACAGTTCACCGTCGTAGCCCATCTTCTGCCGGTATTCGATAATCGCGGCGGTGATGGACACAATGTGGCCCTCGTTGAAGGCGCCATTGAGGGACGAGCCGCGGTGGCCGGAGGTGCCGAAGGCAACGGGCTCGGCCGGTTCGCGGTCGTAGTAGGCGGAAATCACCTCATCAACGTCGATGAGATCCTGGGGTTTTGCTGGGGTTCCTGCTCGATCGCTCATACCTCCATCTTGCCACCTGGCCCTGCTTAACGGTAGCGGACGGCGAGCTGCCACTTTCCATCGTCGAATTCGATGCGCCACTGCCCGCCCCAGCGGGTTCCGGCCCAGTGCGCAGCATCCCCGTCGGCCGTCTCGGCCTTGACCGCCACCGCCTCCACATCCCCGGGCCTAGTGGTTCCGTACCAGAACACGCGGGTGTGCGGAACGAGGTAGGCGAGGAGCACAACATCTGCGGCCACGGTCTCGTGCTCAGCTGCGGCCTCGATGACGGCCTCGGGATGGGAATCGTAGGCGGGCGCTCGGGCAATGATCGAGATGTGGCCGGCGGGCAGCATGATGAGGGAGCCGGCAAGCGCCGCACCGGCGGCCACCCGGATAAGAGAGCGCCGGGCGGCCCCGCCCGCAGCCTCGTTCCCCACCCCGGTGAGCTTTGACGTTGCGCCGGTGTGCTCCAGTTCCGCGCCGGTGAGCTGAGAGTCCCGGCCGGCCTCAACATCCGCCGTGTCCTCCTGCTCCGGCTCAGCCTCGATGCCCGTGGCCGGCTCGGTGCCAAGAATCGTGCCGGCGGCATCGATAAGGGCGGCGAGGCAGATGGGAATGAGGACCGCCGAGTAGTGCATGGTCGGGCCCCAGTAGTAGTCGACGTTGCCGAGGAAACGCCAGGCCAATGTGGGCGCCACGGCCACCATGATCGGGGAGCGCAGGCCGATGATTCCGCAGGCCAGCAGGAGCAGGACGAGGGTGAAGGACTTGGCCTCCCAGCCCTGGGTGAGCTGCTCGGCAAGGGAAATATTCTCCGTGTAATCCCACGTGCCATGCGGATTCAGCGCCGGCAAGATGACCTTGACGGCGAGGATAAACCACACCACGCCCCAGGCGGCCAGGGCGCAGGTTGTGGCGGCGAGCCTTGTCGAGGCCTTGCCGGCCAGCCACTCCCGCGCGAGCAGCGCGATGGCGAGCACCGCCAGGGTGAGGCCGAGATCCTCCTTGATGAAGGGAAGCAGGCTCAGGGCAATAACGGCCCGGCCGCGCCGGTCCTCAAGCCACCAGGTCAACCCCCAGGACAGCAGCGGCACGGCGAAGGCAATCTCGTGGAACTGGGACCAGCTCGCCTCAATGAGTCCCCAGGACAGTGCGAAGGACAGGCCGAGAACGGTGCCAATGACCGCTCCGAGCCGGCGCGCGGCCAACCGGGTGAGCGGATAGGTGGCGAGGGCGAACAGGGCCGACTGGGTGAGGAGCAGGGTGAGGCCCGAGGGGGCGATGAGCCACAGTGGCCCGAGCAGAATGAGGAGGGGGTGGAAGTGGTCGCCAAGCAGATTGAAGTCAGCGGCCTTGATGTCGACGAGGGGAATGGAGAGGTCGGAGTAGGCGCGGGCGAGCTGGGAGAAGATTCCCAGATCCCAGGAGGGAACCACGTGGTGGCGCCACATCGCCACGCTCATTGCCCCGTGCACGGCGAGGGCCAGAAGGGCGCAGGCCAGCGCAATCATCGAGGAGGTGGCCGGGCGCCGGAGGGTGCGCCGCCGGTTGTCCCGCCCCCGGGCGGGGCCGGTGGTGGGGGACTCGCGGTTGGCGATCATACGATGTCGCGGTTTTGGAGCCAGCGCAGGGAGAACCAGCCCGGGGGAACCGGTCCCCAGAAGGTGACGAGACGGTAGATGAGAGAGGTGGACAGGGCCACCGAATAGGGCACGCCCGCCACGGCGAGGCCGCCGGTGAGGGCCGCCTCGACGGGGCCGATGCCGCCGGGGGAGGGTACGACCGAGCCAACCGTGTTGGACACAAGGAAGGTGATGGCGAGGGTGACAACGGGCAGGGTATGGCCAAAGGCGGCGAGGGAGAAGCCGAAGGCGGCAATGTAGCCGACGGTCTGAATGAGCGATCCGGCGAGCCCGAGGAAGATCCGGGACGGGTGGGTGGACAGCCATACCACCCGGGGCCACACCTGCTGGAAGGTGGGCCCCACCTTGGCAAACACCCAGGCGCGCAGCGGTGGAATGAGAAGCGCGGCCGCCACCGTGGCCACGGCAATGAGGACGGCGACGACAACCGAGCCCGAGGGCAGGGAAAGCACGCCGGCCTGGCCGGTGATGAGGGCGACGATGATGAGGAGGAGGACCGTGGTGATGAGCTGGGTGATCTGAACGAGGGAAACGGTGGCCACCCCGAGGGCTGTGGCCACCCCCTTCTTCGACAGGTACCGCAGGTTGAGGGCGGCGGGTCCGATACCGGCGGGAACGACGAGGGTGACGATTGAGGCGGCGAGCTGGACGATGGTGGTCTGGCCGAGCGGGATATTCTCCGGCGTATAGGCCTTGAGGTGAAGGCCAGCGCCCACGTAGGTGAGGACGGAGCCGATGATGGCGAAGCCGAGCATGACGAAGTTTGCCTGCTTGAGGGCCGCCCACACCTCGGAGAAGTTGATGGTGCCGGCGAGCACGTAGAGGGCAACCACGAGGATCGTCATCGACACGACGGTCTTCGGCGAGAACCGCCGCATCTCCATCGGCGCGACATCCTTGGCGGCCGGAACGCGCTGCCCAAGGGCCTCGCGCAGCTCGGTGAGCTCCTTCTTCTCCAGATTCGCGGTGGTCTGCTTGGGCAGGATGGAGCCCTGGAGAACCGGGGCGATGGAGACGAGCTGATCGGGGCCATTGCCCCGCTCGAAGGAGGCGATGGCGCGGCGGGATCCGACCAGCGAGGCCACCATGGCGAGGGCCTGGGCCTGGTCGATGCGGCGGGTGACTTCGGTGGCGGCAATCCCGCCATCGTGCCACGTGGTAAGAACGAGCTCGCCCTCGTCGAGAAGGAGGACACCGGCGTGAATATTGCGGTGGGCGAGCCCGGCGGTGTGCGCCCGGGCGAGGATGTCCCACAGCTGGTCGAGAACGTCATCGGTGAGCTCATCGGCGTGCACCCGGTCAAGAGTGGGGGCACGCAGCAGCTTCGTCGCGATGACAACCGAATCATCGGAGGAGGCGACCCCCTCGAGATCGGGAACGTCGATGCCGTAGTGCTGGGCCGCGAGGCTCATGAGCATGACCTTGTCGGCGGTGTCGTGAATCGAGGCGTCAGCGTCTCGGTACTGGATGCGCAGTCGGAACTTGCTCCACAGCTTCGTTAGCTGATCGATGAGGTGGCGGTCCTGGTCGAGGACGACAATGTGGTGGGCCTGGCCGCCGGTGTCGATGGCAATGTAGTTGCGCGAGACCGTGTCCGAGTAGGGAACCTCGTAGCTGTCGTAGTTCCCCATGACCTCGACCGGGTCGACGAGGGACTCGGGAATGAGGGATTCGGCCGCAGAATCGGCGTCGACAATGTCGATGGCGGTGAAGGTGCGGTCAATGAACTCTTGGAGGCGGGCAATACCGAAGCGGTCGAGATAGCCAACGGGGGAGGAGGTGGTGGCCCGCCAGGCGATGAGATCATCGGGATCGATCTGCCGGCCAACCCGCACGATTTCGGCGGCGTCGATGCCGGCCCGGCGCACGAGCCGCACGAGGCCGAGGCCGGAGGCCCGATTGGGAATCGTGCCGATGACGTAGCGGCACGTCAGCCCGACCACCATGCCAAAGAGGATGGTGGCAAGCGATCCGGGCAGGGTCTGGGTGCCCTGGAGGATCGAGAGGATGAGTACGGCCCACAGCAGCGGCCACGTCCACGCGAGGGTACGCATGGATTGGCGGGTGCCCGCAGCCGAGCACAGCGCGGAGATAATCGCCAGGTAGGGGACGAGAATGATGAGTTTTTGGCCCTCAACCGCGCCCACGATCGTCGTCGTCACCGGGGCCTCGGGCAGATATTTTTGGAAGGCCCAGCCGATGAGATTCGACAGCACGCCGGCCGTGATCATCGCGGTCACGGAGGTGACAAGTGCGCGCCTCGAGCGGGTCCAGATGAGCTCGATGAGTACCGCGAGCGGGGCAATGAAGGTGAGCAGGCCGACCAGAACGTTGATCGGCATCGCCAGAATCGTCGCGAACAGTCCGTCCGCCGCCGTCCGGGCATCCCGGATCACTCCGAGAGTGGTGGAGGCGGCGTAGACGGAAAGGAGGAGAACGACCACGATGCCGAGGCCGGCGGCGATGGCGCCGATGGCGTCGGCCGGGCGGCGAATCCAGGCTGTTTCAGTATCGACAAGGAGTGCCGTACGCCTGGTTCGCGCATCGGGCACGAGAGTTACCTATTCTCGTCGTGGCGTCCGTGGGGGAAAACGTCGTCCCGGTTGATGGCCTCGAGCTTGTAGTCGCCCGCTTCATCGATCGCCTCGGCGATCTCATCATCCGTGGCATCTCCCGTGGCGTGAATCGTCGACACACCATTGGGCTCCAGGTGAACCATGACCTCGGAGAGCGATCCCGTATCGGTCAGCTCGGAGGTTACCGCGCGCACGCAATGCTCGCAGGTCAGTCCAGATACCTTCAGCTCAATCATTGTTGCTCCTTCACACGTCTAGCTAGCGTTATTGTAGCTCGCGGCCTAGGCCTGGGATTCGCCATCCTTGGCCGCTTGCAGCTTGCCGGCGGCAGCATCCAGCAGCCAATCCGGCATGTATTCCGAGGTGCGCGGGTGCTCGGCCAAATCGGCCTTCCACTCCTGGGCGGGAACCTGGGCCGCCCAGGGCGGCTGATCGGTCTTGTTGAAGCCAAACTTCGCCTGACCATCCGGCGTGAACTCAAGCTTCGCGAGGAAGAAGGCGCCATCCTCGCCGGCCGTGTTCTTCTTCAACTGGCGAGCATAGTGAATGACGCCGGTCGGCAGTGCGTTAATCCGCTGCTCATTGCCCTCCGGGCCGGTCTTTGCCGCCGCATAGTACGTGACGTGGCGGCCCACGAGCTGGAGCAGCAGCTCAAGCTTCTCGTAGGACGACGGTGCGGCATTGGCCAGCAGCTTGAACATCTCCGGGATGATGTCCCGGGAGTTGGCAAGATCCAGGGAGGCCAGATCGGCCGAGGTGGCCGGGGTAATGGTGCCGGTCACCCACCGCTTCGGGGTGACCTTGCGAACCTGAGCCTTGAGTCCCTCAAGCCCAATGAGCTTGACGAAAACACCGGAGGCGTAGCGCTGATAACCATTGGCCCGAGCGTAGGGGGCATCGGGCAGCAGGGCCTGCGCCTCGGCCATGTTCTTCCCGTCCTTACGCACCACCCGCAGCAGGCGAGCCGGCACATTGTCGACCCGGGCAATCTTCTGGGACTCGTAGATGTCAAGGTCCTCGTGGTAGGCAATCCGCTTGGCCCACAGGCCCGAGTCGAGCTCCTCAAAGCCCTCCTCCTCGTCAACCGCCACCGGGGCCACGAGGGTAACCGCCACCGGTTTTCCCTCGTCGTCCAGCTCAACATCGCAGGGCACCTCGCCCCAGGAGCGGTTGATGACGGTGCCGATGAAGGAGGAGGGGACGATCGCCTGGAACCCATCCTCGGTCTCCCAGCCATAGGCGATGCCGTGATAGGCCGCAATGGTGTCGGTGGTGCCATCGGGATTGATCCTGATGATCGTGGACTCGGCGGTGACGCGGGCCGGCTCGACCCACAACAGATCCGTGTTGATGTCTCCCGACGTGGCCCGGCCATCACCCCTGAAGGGGGTCACCTCGATGATGCCGCCGAGGAAGGCGCCCGGCTGGAGCGGTCCCACGGCGCGGCGACACTGGACCAGCGGTCCGGGCACCAGTTTCATGAGGTGGATCGGCTTGTCCGGGGCAAACGGGCTACCGTCAAAGCCAATCTGGAAAAGTTCAATCAGGCGGCCAATGTCCGTCAGGCCGTCCACGCTCGAGGAGTCCACGGCCAGCCCAGAAATATAGTCAAGGCCGTTCTCCAGGTATCCGCGAACCTGTCCTTCGGTCAGGGGCATCGTGTAGGTAGTGGACACTATTCCTCATTCTCTCGGTTACTTTCGAGGTTACTGCATCAATCCCCCCATCCTCACAGCGAAACGTCCCCTATTTCACGCTCGGCAAGATTTGCCGCGGAATTTCCCTCATCCACACCCTCGAGCTGCGGCAATGCGCCAGGCGGCATCGCCATCGCCATCAATCTTGCGGGCTGGCGTCGGATGCATGGCCCCAGTTCATCGGCGGAGAATGAGGCCCAGGCCGAGGATATTCAAATTTATTTTCTGCGCATGCAGTTGAAGTGCCAAAAAATATCTGATTGTCGCTATTGTTGAATTGGCCTATTTGGAAAATAATGCTCGACTTATCTCGCATTTGGTCGGAGAGCGTAAAATTCTTTCAGATTTCATTAATATTGGCCTAGCGATATCCCTTCAACCATAAGGACTATTGGTGACCATAACGCGCCCAAGGGGCTTGCTGTCTCTTCTTGCCTCGCTTGTGCTCATTCTGACCGCTTTTGTGGCCATGCCGGCGCATGCAGCGCCCGCCACGGACGAGGATGGCTTGCGCGAGCTGATTGCCCAAGCGGGCTCTGCCCCGACCGAGATCGAGATCGACGGTGCGATCACGCTTAGCGAATCGCTCGTCATTCCGGCGGGCTCCAATCTCACCCTGCGCCCGGCCACTGAGGAGGGTGCCTCCCTGCTCGGCCGCGCGGGTATCGGCAATGTCATGATCCGCGTTGACGAAGGTGCCAGCCTCACTCTGGATCCGACCGGATCCGGAGTGCTGAGCCTGGATGCCAACGGTTATCGGGTGCGGGTGCTCGACATTATGGGCACGGCCGTGCTCAATGATGGCCTCATCACCGGGATGTCTGGTGATCCGGGCGGCACGGGATTGCCCGGATCCCGCTCTCCGCGGGGTGCGGTCACCGTGACCGGCGCCGGCAACCTCACCATGAATGGTGGCGCAATTGCCGGTAATGACATGGGAAATGATGTATCCGATGTTCAGGAAACCGGGGCCAACATCGTCGTGTTCAGCGGTGGCACCTTCACGCTCAATGGTGGCGAGATTCGCGATGGTCGCTCGGCGAAGAATTATGCGGCCTTCAATGCCACCGGCGGCCTCGGCCTCTTCAAGTCGGCCACGTTCACGATGAACGGGGGCCGGATCACCGGCAATGACGGGGGCTCCTCTGGCGGCATCGCCATTAACGCCGGCAGCATCTACTGGGACGGCATCTTGAACGGTTCCACCCCGGAGGAGGACAAGGCGAACTGGCTGGATCCCCATCTCGGCATCAGCGTCACCATCAACGGCGGCGAGATCAGCAACAACAAGGGCTACTTCTACGGCGGTGGCATCGGCGGCTTCGGCAAGTTCGATATCACCATGACCGGTGGCAGCATTGTCAACAACTGGTCCCAGTTCCACGGCGGCGGCCTCCACGTCCAGGACTACTACGTGACCGGCGACTACGACGAGGGCGCGGGCGGCTGGAAGCCCGGTCCCGGCCAGAGCCTCGGTTATAGCCTGGAGGAGTGGAGGACCATTGTTCCCGCCTCCTTCACCATGACCGGTGGAACGATTGCGGGTAACTATGCGGGCAGCAGCGGCGGCGGCGTCAACATTGTCTCCGACTCGGTCATGCTGTCCGGCGGGCTTATCACCGAAAACTCGGTGTCCCGCAGCGGCGGCATGGGCGGCGGCATTTACGTGGGCTCCCAGCCCTACACGCTCCGCATGAAGAACGTGCACTTCGCGGATAATACCGCGGTCCAGGGCGGCGCCCTGTGGAATTGCCCCACCGGCCACACCACCCTGCACGCCGAGGACGGGGCGGCCTTCACCGGCAACACCGCCAGCAGGTTTGGTAACGACCTGCAGGTCTACCCCATCGGCAAGGGCGCCGGTCAGGCTACTCCGGAGATGGACATGCGCCTGGCCACCCGCATGCTTGGCGGTGAACACATCGACTGGTATCTTGACGGCTACCGCAACCGTCAGTTCGAGCCCTTTGTTGACCGCTACGTTCCGGGCAGCGGCGAGGGCACCCTCGTCGACCCGGCCGAACTCAAGGACAATCCCATCTTCATCGGTTTGGCCGCCGAGTCCGCCGCTGGCGGCCAGGCCATTCCCACCTGCAACACCCTCATCGTGTCCAAGAACGACGGTGACATGGGCGGAGGCCTGGGAACCAACGGCAACGTCATCATCGGAACCGAGGCCGAGACCGTCTCCCTCAAGGTGCTGAAGAAGTGGGCAGCGGGAGCCACCCCGCCCGAGCAGCTCGAGGTGGACCTCTACGCGGGCGAGAACAAGATCGACTCCGCAACGCTCACCAAGGACAGCGAGTGGACCGCGGTCTTTGCCGATCTGCCCCACAACATCTGCGGCGAGCCCGTCTCCTACTCCATCCGCGAGGTGGCCACGGAGGGCTGGACCACCGTGATCTCCGATCCGGTGTCCGCCAATGAGCTCAGCGCCGAGGTTGGCGAGGAGCCGGATATCACGATCACCAACTCCCCGCTCGTCTCTCTCAAGGTCCTCAAGACGTGGGATGGCGATAATCCGCCCGAGCAGCTACAGGTGACCCTCCTCGCCGACGGAAACCCGGTCGCCGAGGCCACCTTGAGCGCGGAGAACGATTGGCAGCACATCTTCACCGGCCTCCCGGCCGCGAAGAACGGCGAAGCTATTACCTACACCATCGCCGAAGCCGAGATTGCAGGATGGACGAGCACGGTGTCTGAACCCGTTCCCGGCACCGATCTCCCCGCCAGCATCGGCCCGGAGGACCCCGCTACGATCACGTTGACCAACTCCGAGCTCACCGAGCTCAAGGTCGAAAAGATCTGGCAGGCCGGTGGCCACGAGCTTCCCGCCTCCGTTGACGTCACCTTGCTCGCCGATGGTGAAGAGGTTGCCACGGCAACGCTGAGTGCGGAGAACGATTGGCAGCACATCTTCACCGCCCTACCCACGAAGGCAGATGGCAAGGTCATCACCTACTCCATCACCGAGGCTGAGCTTGATGGCTGGGTCGGCGTGGTGTCTGATGCGGTGAGCGGCACCGATCTTCGTGCTGAGGTTGGCGCTGAGGATCCGGCTGATATTACGCTGACGAATACTAAGCTGACCGAGCTTAAGGTTGAGAAGATCTGGCATGCTGGCGCGGCTGATTTGCCGGAGTCGTTGGATGTTACCTTGCTTGCTGATGGTGAGGAGGTTGCTACGGCGACGCTGAGTGCGGATAACGAGTGGCAGCATGTGTTTACGGGTCTGCCGGTTGTCAAGGATGGCCAGGTTATTACCTACTCGATCGCTGAGGCTGAGCTTGATGGCTGGGCCGGCGTGGTTACCGGTGCCGTATCTGGTGACGAGCTGCGCGATGCCGTGGGCGCTGACGATCCGGCTGATATTACTCTGACCAACACCAAGCTTGTGTCTGTGACTGGCACGAAGGTGTGGGTTGGTGGAGAGGGTCCACGCCCCGAGATTGAGCTGCAGCTGATGCGCGGAGTTGAGGGCGAAGAGCCCGAGCCCGTGGGTGAGCCGCAGGTTCTTGCCGACGGTGTCACCGAAGTGACGTGGGAGGGCCTGCCCGCCACCGACGCTGAGGGACGGACCTACACCTATGTGGTTGAGGAAGTGAACGTGCCCGAGGGCTACGAGATGGTGAGGGTCGACAATGTGACGGTGGAAAACCACCTCCTGCCGCCGCCCACCGATCCGCCGACGGACCCGCCGGCCACGATTCCGCCCACGGATCCGCCGAGCGATCCGCCGAGCACCGTCCCGCCGACCGAGCCTCCGGCTGATCCGCCGCTCGTGCACACCGGTGCGAGCGTGGTTCACTTGGCTGTTCTCGGAGCCCTGTTGATTGCGGCCGGTACCGTCGCGGTCGTGCGCAGGCGCAGAGCCGAGTAACGGCGGGCGGATATGCGCTAGGAAGAGCAGTGTGGGGCGGAGATCATCTCCGCCCCACACTGCTTTTGGGTTGTGCTGCTATGCGGTGGTCTTGCTGTTGAGCGGTAGGCCGCGCGGTGCTGGGTCAGCCGGCTGGGTCTAGACCTTGAGGTAGCTGAGCAGCTGAGGTGCCACGCCAATGTAGGCGGCCGGGGTGAGCTCGAGCAGTCGCTGTTCGAGGTCCTCGGGCAGGCCGAGGGTGGTGATGAACTCGCGCATTGTCGCCTCGGTGACCTCGTGGCCGCGGGTGAGTTCCTTCAGGCGCTCGTACGGGCTGTCCAGGCCGGTGGCGCCGCGTGCAATCGCGGTGCGCATGGCCTGCTGGATGGCCTCGCCAAGAACCTCCCACGAGCGGTCGAGATCCGCAGCCATGACATCGGTGGCTACTTCGAGGCCGGCGAGGCCGCGAGTGATGTTGTCAATGGCGAGAAGGGAGTGGCCAAGCGCGACCCCGATGTTGCGTTGGGTGGTGGAGTCGGTGAGGTCCCGCTGGAGGCGGGAGGTGACGAGGGTGGCCCCCAGGGTGTCGAGGAGGGCGCCGGAGATCTCGAGATTCGCCTCGGCGTTCTCGAAGCGGATCGGGTTGACCTTGTGCGGCATGGTGGAGGAGCCGGTGGAGCCCTGGGCGGCCAGGTTCTGGCGGAAGTAGCCCATGGAAATGTAGGTCCACACATCGGTGGCGAGGTTGTGGAGGATGCGGCCGGTGCGGGCAATATCGGCGAAGAGCTCGGCCTGCCAGTCATGAGATTCGATCTGGGTGGTGAGCGGATTCCACGTGAGCCCCAGGCCCTCGACAAAGGCCTTGGAGTGGGCGGGCCAGTCCGCCTCCGGCAGGCACACGCAGTGCGCGGAGAAGGTGCCGGTGGCTCCGTTGAACTTCCCCAGGTATTCGGCAGCTTCGACGCGGCGCAGCTGGCGGTCCAGCCGGTGCGCGAACACCGCCATCTCCTTACCCAGGGTGGTGGGCGTGGCGCTCTGGCCGTGGGTGCGAGACAGCATGGGCACGTCGGCCGCGGACCGAGCCAGATTGGCAATGTCGGTGACGAGCTGACGGGCAGCCGGCAGCCACACGTTCTGGGTGGCCTCCTTGATGGTGAGACCGTAGGCGAGGTTATTGATGTCCTCGGAGGTGGCGAAGATGTGGATGAGATCGGGGTACTTCACCTTCTCCCGCAGGTAGTATTCGACGGCCTTGACATCGTGGCGAGTCTCTTCCTCAATCGCCTTGAGGGCGGGAATGTCGACTTCGATGTTTCGGTAGGCGGCCTTGTCTTCCTCGCTGAGTTCGCCGGGCAGCAGCCCGGATTCGATGAGGTAGATGAGCCACTCGATCTCGACCCGCACGCGGGCCCTGTTGAGTGCGTCTTCGGTGAGGTAATCGGTAAGCGGTGCGACGGCGGCGGCATAGCGGCCATCAAGAGGACTAAGTGCTGACATGTCTTCCATGCTAGAGGTAGGAGCGAGCAATGCGGATGGTCTGCGGTCCATATCCCGCGCCGAAGAGGGCGCAGTGGACGATCAGCATGTGGAGCTGATGGAGTGGATCGCGCTGGCGCCAGCCGGGACTGAGCGGGAAAACCTCCCGGTAGCCGGCGAGAATCTCCTCGTGATACGGAATGCCGAAGACGGTAAGTTGGGCGAGATCAGATTCTCGGTGGCCGGTATGGCACTGCGGATCGATGAGGATGGCGCCATCCGGCGACCACATGACGTTGCCGGACCACAGGTCACCGTGCAGAATTGACGGTTCGTCATCGGTATCAAAGACTCCGTCGCGCAGGCGCTCAGCCAGCGCCTCGATGACCCGGGCCCCCTCCACCCCGAAGGCGCCATGATCCAGCGAGGGTTCGAGATAGGGCAGGAGCCGGTCCTCGGCGTAGAACTCTCCCCACGGTCGTGCCGGTGCCCCGGCAGCAACGAGTGGCATGCGCTCTCCGCCCATGGCGCCCACCTTGTAGGTGGCGAGATCGTAGGTGGGTGGCGCCTGTCCAAACACTCGGTCCGAGCCGTGGCGGTGCAGGGCGGCGAGATCGCGACCAAACTGCCTGGCGTGCTCGGCGGAGGGACGAGCGCTCGTAATGTGGGCGGTGGCAAGCGATGTTTCCTTCACCCACAACAGCTCCGCCACGGGTGCGCCCTGGTCGGCAAGATCCCGCAATCCCGCAGCCTCAAAGGCAATGTGTAGTTCGGTGTCGCGTTTGATGAACGGGGGCATGTTTCCTTAATCTCTGATGCTGATGGATTACTAGCTGGCTGAGGGACCAGCTGAGTGACTGGCTGATGGGCTGGTTGGATGATCTACGTGCCGCCATGGCTGAGGTGTGGGCGGGTACTCTGGATGACTATCGCTTGATGACGGGGGAGAGCAGGGCGGAGCCGATGCCGACGACGGTGGCAACGATAAAGGCGCCGATGATGGCCCAACCGAAGCTGTCGACCACGAGGCCCCAACCCAGGTGCGTGGCGAACCAGTTGGAGATGAGGAGGATGACGGCGTTGATGATGAGGGAGAACAGCCCGAGGGTGAGGATGTAGAAGGGGATAGAGATGATCTTCACCGGGCGCGCGAGCCACGTGATGACGGCGAGAATGAGGCCTGAGCCCAGGTAGACGATGAGGGTGGACTGGTCGGAAAGCTCTCGGGGACCCGACATTCCCGGGAGCAGCTGGACGGCAACCCACAGGCCGGCGGCGTTGAGAAGAGTGCGGACGAGTACATTGATGATCGAACCCATATCTCAACTCTAGCCACGCCCGGCACAAATTCCGGGCATGATGGGTCCTATGAGCCTCTTTCGACCCGAGCTGCACACCCTTCCCGCCTATGTTCCGGGAGCCAGCTCCCGCGATGATGACATTATTAAACTCTCCTCCAATGAGCTGCCCTTTCCCGCGCTTCCCGCAGTGACTGCGGCAATTGCCGAAGGGGTGGGAAGTCTCAACCGCTACCCGGACATGACGGCGAGCGCGCTCGCCGAGCAGGTGGCGGAGCTCCACGGCGTTGCGCCCACCCAGGTGGTGGTGGGCAATGGCTCCGTCGCCCTGATCGAGAAGATCCTTGACGCCTGCTGCGGCCCGGACTCCACGGTGGTGATGCCCTGGCGCTCCTTCGAGGCCTATCCCATCGCCATCACCGTTGCCGGAGCCACCCCGATCCCGGTTCCCCTCACCCCCGCCGGCGGACTCGACCTCGAGGCCATCATCGCCGCCATCGAACCCTCCACCCGCGCGGTTCTCGTGTGCACCCCGAATAATCCGACCGGCACCGCCCTCACCCACGCGGAGGTGGAGGCCTTCATGGAGCGGATGCCGCGCGATGTTCTTGTCCTCCTCGACGAGGCCTACGTTCACTTCCTCACCATGGCGGACCCGGTGCGCGGACTCGATCTTCTGGCCCGCTACCCGCAGCTCGTCACGCTGCGCACCTTCTCCAAGGCCTACGGGCTCGCCGGCCTGCGGATTGGCTACGCGGTCGCGGAAGAACAGCTGGCAGCCACCCTGCGCTCGGTGATGACACCCTTCGGGGTGAACGATCTCGCCCAGCGCGCCGCCGCCGCAGCCCTCACCGAGCGGGACAAGGTCATGGACCGGGTGGGGGAAGTGGTCCGCGAGCGCGAGCGAGTCCTCGCCGCCCTGGCTGAGACCGGCTGGCAGGTGCCCGAGACCCAGGCAAACTTCGTGTGGTTTGAAACCGAGGACACCGAGGGCTTCCTCGAGGCGGCCGCCCGGCACAAGATTCGGGTGCGGGCCTTCGCCGGAGAGGGCGTGCGGGTGAGCATTGCCGAACCCGAAGGCAATGACCGGCTGCTTGCGCTCGCGGCCGAGCTGCGCCCCCGGTAGCCTCGCTTCTCGGCCGGGGCGGCGCGAGACGCAGGGCGTTCGGTATCGTCACCGAGATCGCGGCCCCGGTGGCTCCCGGCTAAGGTGGCGGATGCTTGAGCATCCGCCACCTTTCATGTCTCAGCCGTCCTCGGCTTGGGTCACAGTCCTCGACTTGCGTTAGCCGTTCTAAGCTCCCAGCGGCTGTCCCTCGGCCGGCCGGCGGTCCGGTAGCGCTCCATCACGGGTGAGCTTGCGCAGGCGGGTGATGGCGAGGATGAGGAGGGGAGCGATGATGAGGATCTGAATGGCGGCGGCTCCCAGCGGAATGTCCTGGCCGGACTTCTCCAGGCCGAGGGAAGAGTAGGAGCCGAGCATGTTGAATCCGGCGTGGAGCAGGGCCACGAAGTAGATGTTTCGGGTGAGCTCGTAGAGGTAGCCGAGGAAGGTGCCCAGGCAGAAGGCGTAGAGCACCTGGGTGGTCGTCTCGATCGGTCCCTGCTCGGTGAGATTGGCGAAGTGGATGACGCCGAAGAGGGCAGAGGAGATGAGAACGCCGGCCAGCGGGGAGAAACTGCGGCGGCAGATGTTCTGCACGCCCGCCCGGCACAGGAATTCCTCGAAGATGCCGGTGAGCAGGCAGTGGACCACGAAGGCGGCCACGAGGGGCAGGCTCGGGGAGCCCTTGACCTCGGCGAGCTGACCGAGGATGAGGATAATGGCACCGCAGGCCAGGAACGGCCATCCGCGCCCCCACGCCCAGGAGCCACCCGGCGTGAGATGCCTCGCCAGGCGCAGGACGGCAAGCACGACGACGATGGCGCCGATGGCGATGACCTGGGCGAGAAGAGTACGGGGTCCCGGCTGGGGTTCTACCCGAAGCAGCCCACCGATGATCCGCAGCAGGATGATGCCGCCGAAGGCGAGGCCCGCGGCGGTGAGGAGCGTGGTGCCCCTCGAGGTCGAGTGTCCGCTCACGAAGCGGTCCTTTCCATAGTTCGATTCTAGTTTGCTCGAAGGCGCTCTCGTCGCCCTCGCGTCAGGTGATAGTGGACTCCGGTATTCTCGGCATCGCAGTCAATCCGTGCCCTTAAGCCGGCGCGCCCGAAGGCGGCACAGGTCGATCGTCCGCACAGATTCTGGCCTTGCACGGGAGATCATGCCGTGGGATCCAGAAGTCTTCCGCGGAGTCCTCCTCGAAGTGTAGACCATCCGGGGAGGCGCGAGGGGGCCCGTGGGCCGGATTCACCTGGAGAGAAGTCACCACCGCGCCTGGTGCATGACGTGCCGCTCGCGCGGCGAATGGCGCCCCGTGTCGCTTCGAGGGCGCCCCGACTGTCCTGAGCCACCCCGAGCCGCCCCGAGCCGGCGGAGGCTAGAGGAAGAGGCCGATGATGATGAGGACGGTTGTCACGATCTCTCCGATACCAATGAGGCGCGGCTTGATTCGAATGTTCTTCCGATGACCGTAGTCGGCAACCGCCCAGGTGCGCGCGGCCAGCAGCCACCAGACGATCGCATGGAAGATGCTCATCCAACCCTGGATGGTGGCGTAGGTGAAGAAGATGGCAAAGACGACGTGATAGGCGGTGGAAAAAACGAGGAAGGGTCGGTCCTCGCGCCGACGAATATTGGTTTTCACGTACCACGCGGTGCCAATGAAGTATCCGGTGATCGACACGGTGGCCAGCCACACCCAGGGCCAGGCATCAAGCCCGTGCCGCCCGGCGGGCTCGTGGCCCGCAAGCAGGGATAGGTGGAAAGCCACCGGGGTGAGCAGGCCGCCGGCGAGGATCGTCACGACATTCGACAGCTCGGAGCGATCACGGCGATGCCAGGTCTCCCAGGCGGCAATCGCCATGAGCGGCAGAAAGGCCGGGGCCCAAACGAAGAGGCCGGGATACCAGGCGAGAAGAATAGCGCCGGCCACGAGGGTGATGGAGCTGTACACCACCACCGGCTTGCGGAACTTCGGCTTGCGCCGCGATTTCACCCAGGTCGTCGTGGCAAAGAAGGCGAAGAAGCCCACCCACCAGGTGATGAGCAGGAGAAGATGGGCGGGAGTGAAGCCTCCGAGAATGATGCCGATGATGGGGGGAAGGGCAACCATTGCCCACGCCCCGTGGTAGTTCGGCACCCATCCAGTGTTACGTCCGCGCCTTGCCATAGCCTTAGTGTAACGCCAAGCCCGCGCCCACTGTTATTTTCCCTCAATATCACTATCTTTAGTCCCGTGTGCGCAATGACTGGACTCCTTCTGCGGAGCCGGGACCGTCGCTGCCGGCGGGGATAGTGGTTGACGGCAACGCGTTACGGCCTCGTTCGCCTCTGCACTCACAACCGCTCCACAACCTCGTGACCAGGTATTTTCCGCCTCCGGGCCCATCACGTGTGGAGTATGGGAAAGGGCTATATTGCGTCAACTGGTGGGGGTGATTCCGACTTTCCCTCGACACGCCCGTCATCTGCGGATACGTTAACGGCATCGCCCGTTATCCATCACACCGGGCCCGTTATGACACCGGGAGGTCGTATGTCCGAAGAGTCGGCACAGGCAGTAGCCCTCATTATTTATTTCGTTGGCATGATTATCATCGGCCTGTGGGCCTATCAGCGGACCGATGATCTGGATGACTACATGCTCGCCGGGCGGAATCTTCCGCCGGCGGTGGCCGCCCTGTCAGCCGGCGCTTCCGATATGTCCGGCTGGCTTCTCATGGGCCTGCCGGGCGCGATCTACGCCTCGGGTCTCATCGAGTTCTGGATCGCCATCGGTCTCACCATTGGCGCCTTCCTTAACTGGGTGTTTGTGGCTCCCAGGCTGAGAACGTATACGGAGGTGGCGGGCAACTCGATTACGGTTCCCTCCTTCTTCGACAATCGCCTGCGCGATCACACGAAACTGCTGCGCATCGTCTCCGGCATCATCATCTTTGTCTTCTTCACCTTCTACGTCTCCTCGGGCATGGTTGCCGGCGGCAAGTTCTTTGAATCCTCCTTCGGCATGGACTACGTCGTGGGCATGGTTCTCGTGGCCGGCATCGTCGTCCTCTACACGCTCGTGGGCGGCTTCCTCGCCGTGTCCTGGACCGACCTCGTTCAGGCCTGCATGATGGTGACGGCGCTTGTCTTGATCCCCATCGTGGCCGTGTGGAAGTTTGACGGCGGCGCGAAGGAACTCTTTGCGGCCGCAAAGACCGTCAATCCGGATGTCTACAGCTCCTTCCTCGGCGCCGCTACCTTCATCGGCATCGCCTCCTCGCTCGCCTGGGGCCTCGGCTACTTCGGCCAGCCGCATATCATCGTGCGCTTCATGGCATTGCGCAGCGCGCAGGATGCGAAGGCCGGCCGCCGCATCGGCATCACCTGGATGCTCTTCTCCGTTATCGGCACCGCTTTTGTGGCCGTCGTGGGCCTTGGCTACTTCGCCGGCCAGGGCGAGCAGCTCGCCGACCCGGAAACCGTCTTCGTCGCCATGTCCAAGGTGCTCTTCCACCCCGTGATCTCCGGCTTCCTCCTCGCCGCGGTTCTCGCCGCCATCATGTCCACTATCTCCTCCCAGCTGTTGGTCACCTCCTCGGCCCTCGTCGAGGACATCTACAAGGCCTTCAGCAAGGAGTCTCAGGCACTGACCGAGAAGAAGATGGTGCTGTATGGTCGCATGGCGGTGCTGGCGGTTGCGGTTTTCGCCGCCCTCATCGCCTGGAATCCTGACGCCTCCGTTCTCAACCTCGTGGCCTTCGCCTGGGCGGGCTTTGGTGCCGCCTTCGGACCCATCGTCCTGCTCAGCCTCTACTGGCGCGAGCTCACCAACATCGGCGCCGTTGCCGGCATGGTGACCGGCGCGGTTGTGGTGGGCGTGTGGGCCAAGGTGCTTGAGGGCGGAATCTTCGACCTGTACGAGATCCTGCCCGGCTTCCTTGCCGCGCTCCTCGTCGCGGTCCTCGTCTCGAAGATGACCTATCACGCCGATGACGAGGTGAGCGCCGAATTCGACGAGGCGGTGCGCCTCACCAAGATCCGCGCCTAACGGATATCGCGCCGCGGCCCACGCCGTTTTCACCGTGGTGCCAGGAGTCGGCGCGGGTGGCGCCGGTGAGCTTGGCGCTGGTGCCCGGCAGCGAAAACCACGAGGTGGAGGGGAGATCATCGTCCCCTCCACCTCGCGGTGTCAGCACGTCCGTTGTCTTGTCACCCTGGCTGTGCTCGCGCGCTTAGAACACCCCGGATTCTCCGGCGTGGGTCCGAAAGCCGTGCCCGGTCAGCTGCGACCAGCATTCGACGAGGCGGGCCTCGGAGCGAACCTGGCAGGCAAAGGTGTCATTGTGGAAGAAGCCGTTGCCAACATCTCGACCGGACTGGATGCGGAAATCGCAGTTACGTTCCGTTGCCCCGGTCTCCCGGGTGACGAAGGTTTGGGGGAAGCTGGCGCAGGAGGGCGGGGTGGGCGGATAGGAGTAGTCGAAGACCGTGCAGGCCACCCGCTCGGTCTCCAGCGCACAGTGAATATTCTTGTTGTTCGTCGTGAAGTCGCTGACCGGGATTGAGCCCTTGCCCGGCGGGCGGGCCGGGGTCACCCACTCGTTCTCCACCGCGATTGCGGTGAGGGCGGGTGCGGTGGAGGGGGAGGCAAGCTGGTCTTTGAGCGTACCGACATAGTCTCGATCGCAGGTGGAGTTGATGCGCTGAAGAGCGTCGATGACGAGCTGGGTAGACGTCTCGTCCACCCCGGCGCCCGCCTCTCGGCGCTCAAGGAACTCGGACATGGTGGCGGCGTCCGCGGCCACGTCCGCACATCCTGGATTCGCGGCCATCGCCGCCACCTTATCGTGTGCCTGCTTGAGGGAAGCGTCCTCGGTTTCCTTAGCCTCCGGGGGCTCAATATCGTCGGGGCTGAGTGTTTTTACCTCGGTTGGTTGCGGCCTATCCGGTCCCGATACCGCCGCCTGGCTGGTCTGGATGATGAACGTCCAGACAAGGAAGACGAGGATGGCGAGGAGGATGCCGATGACAATGAGCATGGCCTTCATGCTCTTCGTCAAGCCGTACCGGTCGTTATCGCCGTTATCACTCATGGCCTCTCCGAGGGGGAAAACACGGTGATCGAACCGCTCGGATTGCTCGCCCAGAGGATGCCCTGGGAGAGGTTGAGCTGTTCGGCCTCACCGATCTGGTAGTTCCAGAGTTCTTCACCGCTGGAAACATCATAGGCCGCAACATAGTGCTCTTGCTCGACCTCGGAGTTGACATTCAGCGGATCGGCATCGTGCGGGGAGATAATAATCGTCGAGTGATCCTCGGTCACCAGCAGGGTGTGCGAGGGATCGTTTTGGGGCAGAGACTGGCGCAGCACCATGCCTTTCTCCTCGCGCACAGACATGAGGGCATCGACCGGATCATCCCCATTCGCGTCGCCCGCCGCAAAGAGTTCCCCGCCATCGGCGATGAGATAACCGCGGTGCAGCTCATTCTTCATGGCCCAGCGGTAGGGCTCAATGGAGCCGAAGGAGTTACCCGCAAACATGAGTGGCATCTCTCCCGGCCTCGGCATCTCGTTACCGAACAGGCGCTCCGACTGGTAGTTGTAGGCGTGCCAGTTGTTGCGGTCCTTCACGTACGGGCGGACCACAATGTAGCCATCCTCGGCAAAGTGTACGTCGATGACGCCGGGTGCCCCGGTGAGGCCGCGCAGTTCCATCATGTCGCCCGTGAGCGCGTGGTGGGTGGCCGCCTCGGCGGTCGCGCTTTGCGGCATGACCCGGACGACCGCACCGAAGCCGTGGCAGGTCGACGGGGTGCCCACCCGATTATCGACCGGGGAGCGGAAGATCTGCTGGCCGGCGGGATTGACCCCGACGAGTTCGCTACCAATGAGGAAGATATAGGGGTTGGCGGTGCCGGAGCAGTACTGAGCATTTTCCAGCCCGGGAGTCGGGAACTGCTCGCCGGTCGCGAGATTGACGAGAGTGCCGTCAATGGGGAGCATGCCGCGTGCCGAGGGCTGATTCCAGTTATCCCACTGCGGCGGGTTCGTGGCGGGTAGCGTCCACAGCTCCTTGCCCGTGTGCAGGGACCAGCCGCTGATCATGTTGTCGTGGGCGGTGGCCAGCACCTGACCGTCGGACGTGGTGCCCAACATGGTGCCGGGGAACTCCCAAACGGGGACGATGCCGCGCTTGAGCCGTGAATCATAGGGCCGGATCGTCCGGTCACCCTTCAGCTCGCCATCGAAGTTCGCCTCCATGGGTAGCTCGGTGCCCACGGGCGCGAGTTCGGGAAGCGGGGTCGGCTTGTCGTAGAAGTAGAAGAAGAGGAAGCCGCCGATGATGATGACGAGGGGGAGGAGGATGCGGGCAATGCGGCCGCGCTGCGCCTCATCGGGCACGGCAATGCCGAAGATCTTGCGCCCCTCGCCATCCTCCGTCCGGCTCCGCTTCGTCTGAGGCTCGGCAGTCTTGACGGCGGTGGCCACGCCGGCGGCCTTCTTTCCTCCGTCGAAAGTCGCATCCCCGGCCGGGGAACCGGGCGCAGTCGTTGCCGCTGCCGCAGCGGGAGGCGAAGCCTGAGGCGTGGCCGGGGCCGGTGCTCCGCCGCCAGTCTTGGCAGCGGTGGCGCCCTTCGCACCACCCTTCGGACCACCCTTCGCGGCGCCCTTCGCGCCATCCTTGACGCTGTCCCTTCCACGGAGAACCGGTCCACCCGGGGCCGTGGTTTTCGAGGGTTGGCCGGGGGTCTTAGCACCGCCAACGTTTGTGCCTGCCGGCTTGCCGGCGGGTGGCTGTCCGATATTCGGCTTGGCTGATGCTGGCCTGGAGGATGCCGGCTGACCGACATGGGGTTTGGTGGCGGACTGCGCTGCGCCCGCGGGAGCGGTGTCCTTCTTCGCCTCCCCGCCGGTGGTCGTTCGCGGTTCCAGCTGTCCTGGCTGGACCCGCGGCGGGAGCGAGGTCTGGCTGTGCTTCTTCTCCTTCTTCGCGCGCCGACGCCCAAAGAAGCCACGTGTGGGCTCGGGGGGCGGCGGCTGAGCTGGCGCACCGGAGCGTACCGGCTGGGCGGGGGCGCCGGCGGACGGTCCGGTCGGTGCGGAGGGCCCGGCGGGGGTGGCGGAGGGAGGGGTGTTGTTGGCGGAAGTTGCGGAGGGTCCGTGGGCCCCGCCCCAGGGATTGTCCTTGCCAGACCACTGATCATCAAGGTCGTAGGGGGTGATGGACGCGGAGTCCTTCGCGGGAGTGGGCGAGGCGGTCACCGGAGGGAACTGTGGCGGCTCCGGCATGGGAGGACGGCTAGCCGAGGTGTTCTTAGCTGCCTCGCCGCGGCTCCGGGCAGTGTCAATCTCGGCGGAAGCAGAGCCCTCTGACTTCCGGTTAAACCGATGATCTGAGACATTGTTCGCGTCCTGGTCATTCATGCGCTTAGTTTAGAGGACGGATGCGTGGGCGATAAGGGAAAAGCGGTGATGTGGAGTATTTATCGCCTCAATGGCTGACTGGCGCTCGCGAATTAAGGATGACAAAAATGTAGTGACTATAGCGTTATTGCTGGTCAGGGCTTTGTTTGGGGTTATTTGCGGGCGCGAGCTGCGAGCATTGCATTGTACGCCCGGAGTTCCGCATCATGATCACGGTCCGCCTTGCGGTCGAGCCGCTTCGCCGTCCGATCGTCCGCAATTGACCAGCTGATGCCGACGGCGATGGCGAGGGCGAGGGTGGGGAACTCCCCGATGCCCCAGGTGATGGCACCGCCGATGACCTGATCCGCGTGAGCATCCACCACCCAGGGCAGGCCGAGCCAGCCAAAGAACTCGTTGGCGAGCACATTGGTGGAGGAGATGACGGCAATGCCGAAGAAGGCGTGGAAGCCCATGGTGGCGAAGAGGAGGACAAGGCGGAGCGCCCACGGCGGGCGAGAGGGGCCGGGATCGATGCCGATGAGGGCATTGACGAACATATATCCGGCGAGCGTGAAGTGCACGATCATCGCCAGGTGGCCCATGTGCGTGGTCAGCGCCAGATAGAACAGGCCGGTGAAGTAGAAGAGGATGAGGGAGCCGGCGAAGTTGATGCCCGCGACAACCGGATGGGCCCAGAAGGCGCCGTAGCGGGAGCGGGCCACGTGAAGGATGATCTCGCGGCCGGACCTCGAGCCATCGGTGCGGGCCGGTACGGCCCGGGCCAGCAGCGTGACCGGGGCGCCCAGAGCGAGGAAGATCGGCACCACCATGGCGAGCATCATGTGCATGAACATGTGCGCGGAGAAGAGGACGGTGCCGTAGACGGTGGGTCCTCCGCAGGTGACCCAGATAAAGATGACGAGGCCGGTCACCCAGGAGACGGTGCGCAGCGCCGGCCAGGCGTCCCCGCGCTCGCGCAGTCGGCGCACCCAGATGAGGTACATGACGATGCCGCTGACCGACAGGAAGGCGAGCATGGGCTCGAGCCGCCATTCGGTGACGTAGCGGAAGAGATCGGGATAGGGCGGCACCGGGTATTGGGAGAGCATGTAGGTGGGTGAGGCATCCACCAGCGGGGTCTGCGGCACGGGCGGCGCTGATTCACCCAGTGCGGCCGCCGCTCCCATGACCGCTCCCATGAGCAAGCCCTCGCCGGCGGCCAGCTTGAAGAACCCGGCCGGACGCTCGGCAATCTCGGGAATGCGGCGGCGCCGGTGCTCCAGGCCGATGAGGGCGAGGAGGCCGGTGAGGAGGATCTTGGCGAGCAGCAGCCGACCATAGGGGGTGGTGATGAGCTCGCCGAGATTGTTGAACCGGATCCAGGCCGCGCACACCCCGGAGTAGACGGTGACGAACAGGGCCCAGGCCGCCACCTTCGAATAACGCTTGGCGTAGCGTTCGGCCCGCTGCCCGCTGCGTGGGCTCGTGGCGACGAGGGCAACGAGGCCGCCCGCCCAGGCGCCCACGGCGACGATGTGGAGGAACATGGCCGAGACGGCGAGCGTGTGATCGGCGGCGCCGGCGGCGTGGCCGGTGAGCGCGAGGGGAACGAGAGCGAGCATGGATAGTCCGACTCCCCAGGCGGCGCCGGCCAGCGTGTGAGTAAAGGCGGCGACAAGGGAGAGGAGGACGGTGAAGATCACCGACCAGGCCATGATCTGCCCGAGCTCAATGGAGGTGAGGAACTGGGTGAGCCCCGGACCCATGCTCGGATCGAGCAGGGGAACGGCAGCCACCGAGGAGTAGGTGACGATGAGGAGGGCAAGCTCGGTGAGCGGCCAGATAATCGCGCAGGTCCTCGCCAGCTTCATGACCGCCGCCCACTCCGGAGCATCGTAAACCAGCTTGTGGCGTGGGCGCTCTTCCAGGGTGGGGGAGTAGATGCAGGCGGCGAGGCCGAAAGCGCCGAGGGTCAGCGCGGCAACACCGTCGCGAAGCAGGGTGAGTGCCGGAAGGGTGAACCGGGTGAGCGCCCCCGGATCGGCCAGCTCGGCCGTGGAGTAGATGTTGGTGGACAGGCCGCCGACAATGACCGCGGCGACGCCGCAGACCGCGACCCAGGAGATGTCACCGAGCGGGCGTCTCACGCCCCCGGCCCCCGGCTGTCGCTACACGGCGGGGGAATTGGTCCCAGGTCGGGCAGCTCCTCGGGCACGTCGGCGCCGAGCGCGCGAATAATGAAGAGCTCGGTTCCGTGGAAGAAGGCCGTGCGATGCGGCTCTTCACGCGGCACCCGCCGGCCCGTGAGGGTTCCGTTGACGAGCTGAATCGACAGGGAGACATCCTGGACGGGAAGGGCCCCGACCGACATGGCCTCCTCGAGAATGCCCTTGAGCAGGCGGGAGGACTGAATGACGTGCTGGCGCAGGCGCTGACCGGTGGCCGGGCTGATGACATCCTTGAGCGGTGGGCCCGGGGACATGAGATAGGTGCGCTCGGCCAGGAGCTGGCTGCGCACGTAGATGCGCAGCTGATCGATGGGCTCGGAATGCTCGGCGAGCATGGCATGCACCGTGTCCAGATAGCCGGACATCTCATCTTCGACAAAAGCGAGGAGGAGATCCTCCTTGTCGGTGAAGTGGTTGTAGATGGCGGTGCGGCCAATCCCAGCATGCGCCGCCAGATCGGACATAGAGACCGCATCGAATCCGCGTTCACGCATGAGAAAACTCAGCGCGTCAAAGAGAGCGCGCCGGGTGTTCTCGCGGTGCTCCAAAATAGAGCTCCCCATGATCTTCGGCATGCCTCTATGTTACCGGTCTGCGCAACCTTCTGCTCGGGCCGATGGACCCGCGAGATGGGCGATAATCTCCCGGACAAGCGGGATATCCGGCTCGAGCCAGTCAAGGCTCGCAAGCTCCGCGGCCGTGCACCACCGCACCTGCTGATGCGAGGCCCCGGCCGCCGGTTCACCGCTCGCGAGCGCCCACCACACCATCATCTGCTTGCCCGGCCCGAGCGACCACGTGCCGAGGGACTCGCCGAGCTCGATATCCACCCCGAGTTCCTCGGCAATCTCCCGAATGCAGGCATCGCGCGCGGACTCACCGGGCTCCACCTTGCCTCCGGGAAGCTCCCACTGGCCGGCAAGAGCGGCCGGATAGGAGCGTTGGGCGGCCACGACCCGGGAGGGCCGGGTGAGGCTGTCGGTGATCGCAGCGGCGGCAATAAGCATGACACCAGGGTAGGAGGTGGGCCGCGCGGGGGGAAAGCCGGGGAGTCCGAGTTCCCCGTCCCGCCGCTCCTAGGCCGGGGAGGGGGCCCGGGGCCTGGTGAGATCCACGGTGCGGACCTCGGGGCTGGACCGTCGGCCCCGACCAACATCGCGGACCATGATGCCCATGGCGACGAGCTGGCGGCGCAGCAGTTCGGCAATTTCGTCATTACCGGCCGCCAGCGCCTCCTGCCGTCGGGCGATGATGCGGCGGGCCGGGGCGGGAAGGGTGGACAGGTCGGGGCTGAAGATGCCGATCTCCGTAAAGCTTGGTTCCGGATAGCCGTAGCGCTGGAGAGCCTTGGAGAGACGGTCGGTGTCGACGTGGGCGAGGGACACCCGGGCGAGCTCGATGCCGCCGGTCCCGTAGATGATGAGGTCGCCACCCAGGGCGATGTCGGTGATGATCTCGCGGCGCACCCGCACCCGAGCATCCCCCCACGCCAGGGTGAGGGCCGGGGTGGACACATCAATGCGCAGCGATTCTCCGAGAACGGCGGCTCCCGCTCCCAGGCCAAAGAGGGCGCCCAGTGCGGCGCACACCCATAGCAAGACGGGTTCGCCGAGGCGATCTCCCCGGCCGAAGATGCCCGGGAAGGAGGTGCGCTGGGCGAGCAGTTCGATGAGGAGGCCAAGGGCGAGGCAGGCGAGGATGCCGCCGAGTGTCATCGTCACCATGACGATGATACGGCGGGGCCATGTGCTGCTGATCCTCATATCTCAACTCTTCCAGCGTCCGCTCGCTTCGGGGCGAATGGCGCCCGGGGAGTATTCCCCGACGTCTACGAAAGCGGGCGAATAGCCCGGGGAGCGGTCTCCAGGCCGCACCCCGGTGGGCGCGCGGCGAGGCCGGGGCTCGAGGCGGTGGCGCTCGCGGACGATGTGCCGCCCACCCGCACCTGCCCCACAAAGACGTCTTTTGGCTGGTGAGATCGGCGCAAATGAGCGGATGACGCGAGGATTTTCCTATGGTACCCTCCCCATAAAGACGTCTGACATCTTAAGACCACGGTGGTGGTGAGATGCAGAGCCTGATGACAAGGAGGTCAGATGACACGCGCACGACGGTGGCTTGCGGCCGCGGCCGGTGCGGCCATGATCGGCAGCCTGGGTCTGTCCAGCGTTGCCGGAGCCGATGGTTTTACCAGCCAGCGAATCGCCCTGGGCGGGGATGGGGTGTTCCCCAATTACCGGATTCCCTCGGTGGTCCAGCTGGAGAACGGGGACCTGCTCGCTTCATATGATGGTCGGCCCACGGGCGGAGACGCCCCGGGACCGAACTGGATTCTCCAGCGCAGGTCAACCGATGGTGGGGCCACGTGGGGTCCCCAAGAGGTCATTGCCGAGGGAACCCCGGGAGCCGAGAAGCTCGGCTACTCCGATCCCTCCTACGTCGTGGACCGGGTGGGTGGCACCCTGTTCAACTTCCACGTGTTCTCCAAGGACACCGGTTTTTGGAATTCCGAATATGGCAATGATGACGCCGACCGGAAGGTCATGAGCGCGGTCGTCTCGGTCTCCCCGGATAACGGTGAGACGTGGGAGGAGCGTTCGGTGACCGAGATCGTCAAGCCGGATAACGTGCGCGCCACCTTCGCCACCTCCGGCCACGGCATCCAGATCACCCGGGGTGCCTATGCCGGCCGGCTCGTTCAGCAATACGCCGGCGCCATGGACAATGGCACGGTGGCGGCCTACTCGCTGTACTCCGATGATGGTGGAGACACCTGGCAGCGGGGCGGCTTCGTCGGCACCAACATGGATGAGAACAAGGTGGTGGAGCTGTCCGATGGGCGGCTCATGCTCAACTCCCGCATGCACCGCGACGGCGGGGCGCGCTATGTCACGTACTCCTCCGATGGTGGTCAGTCCTGGTCGGAGCCCGAGCTGGATTACACCCTCACCGATCCGCGCAATAATGCCTCCATCATCTCCATGAACCCCGGCGCCCCGGCGGGCACCCGGGAGGCCAAGGAGCTGCTGTTCTCCAACTCCAACTCCGCCTCCAGCCGCTCCAATGGCTCGGTCCGCTACTCGTGCGATGACGGGACGACCTGGCCGGTCGTTAAGGTCTACGAGCCCGGCGCCCACTCCTACTCCGATCTCGTTGCCCTGCAAGACGGCACCTTCGGCGTCTTCTACGAGGGCGAGAACTCCGAGCTGCGCTACGGCGCCTTTGACCGGGAGTGGCTCAAGCCCTTCTGCGCCCACTTCGACACCGCCACCGCGAATGCCAATGCGGGCGAATCCAAGGTGATCTCGGCAGTGGTGCGCAATGACGAGGATGTGGCCCTGCCGGCAGGCACCGCCACGTTGACCCTCTTCCCGCGCGGCTGGACCGCGGACACCGTGGAGGTTCCCGCCCTTGCCCCGGGTGAGGAAGTCACCATCGAGATTCCCTTCACCGCCTCAGCTGCGGCTCAGCCCGGCATCGTCCGCGGCGATGTGACCGTCACCGCCGGCGACATCATCATTCGCGGCGATGCCGAAATCACCATCGACGAGGGTGCAGAGCCCACCATGGATGCGGAAATCACCGGCAAGGTGGGCGAGGACCGCGACCTGGCGGAGAACCCTTACGCGAGCGGGGACAAGATTCCCTTCGTCTTCTCCGTGGCCTCAACGGGCAATGTTGACCAGACCGTGACGCCCACCGAGGGAGATTTCGAGAACCTCCTTCCCCCGAATGCGCCGAACTGCCGCTGGCGCGGACTCAAGGCCGGTGCCGACTACGACTGCACGACACCCTTCCATACGGTGACCGACGAGGATATGGCCAATGGCTTCTTCCGCTCCGACACCACGTGGGAGCTCACCCGCGACGGCATGGAGACCGTGACGCTGACGGCCACCGAGGGCGAAGTCGACCTCATTGTGCGCGATCCGCAGCTCAGCCTCACCCGCGAAGTGGCCTCCATTGACGAGGATGCTGACGGCTACCACAAGGCCGGCGGTGCCATCACCTACGACACCGCTGCCACCAACACCGGTAACGTCCGCCTCACCGAGCTCAGCGGCGATGTGCTTGCCGATGAGCTGCTGGCCGGTGACACCCTCACGGTCCGCGACACCTACGTCATCACCGATGAGGACATCGAGCGCGGCTACGCCATCCTCCCGGCCGCCGCCGTGGCCGGCAACAATGGCGAACTCGCCGTCGCTGCCGACACCGAGGACATCAAGGTCGAGCTCAACGTCAAGGAGCCGGCGGTCGACCCGACCGAGGACCCCGCTGAGGAACCGACCGTGGATCCCACGGTGGATCCCACCGATCCGGCCGATCCTGGCACGCCGACTAACCCGGCTGATCCCACCGACCCGGCCGATCCCGGCAAGCCGAGCGCTCCGAGCTCACCCGGGGCGGATAAGCCCGCCGGCGGTGCCGGACCCTCGATGCCGCTGACCGGTGCCTCCGTGATCTCTCTCGTGCTGGCAAGCCTTGGCCTGGTTGGCCTGGGTGTTGGCCTCGTGATGAGAAGGAGGCAGGCCTAGAGCTTCGTCCCCGCTCCGGGGGCGAAACACCGGCGCACTCCTAGCCGGTAACGCGCGGTGATTCCTTCGGAATCCGCGTCAATCGCTCAATGGTGGTGTGAGCGAGCGTGGGGGACGGCATCTGCCGTCCCCCACACTGACGTTGGGGCTTCGTCAGTTTTCGGCCGCCCCGGATTCGTCGAGGCGGCTAGCTACCCAGCTCCTCGTAGAGCGCACCATCGAGGTGGGAGTGCATGAATCGATATCCGGTTTCGCGCAGCGTCGTGGGGGAGACCGTGAGATTACACAGCAGCAGCTCATCGGTGGCTCCCTTCCCGAGGACCAGGCGCGGCGCAAAGGCCGGGACGGGAAGGAAGGAGGGGCGGTTCATGTGCGCGGCCAGGCGGTCAGCGAAGGTCTTTTGACTGACCGGCTCGGGGGCCACGGCGTTGATGGGCCCGTCAATATCGGTGAGGGCCGCGTGGGCATAGACCCGGGCAATGTCATCGAGGGATATCCAGCTCATCATCTGGGTGCCGGAGCCGACCCGTCCTCCGGCGCCGATGGCGAAGAGGGGAATCTGGGCGGACAGTGCCCCACCGATGGTGGACAGGACGATGCCGGTGCGGATGGCGCAGTGGCGCACCCCGGCCTCGGTGACCGGCTGTGCGGCAGCCTCCCAGGCCCGGCACACCCGACCGAGGAAGCCCTCCCCACTCGCCGAACCCTCGGTCTTCGTATCCTCCTCGTCGAATCCGTAATAGTTGATTCCCGAGGCGGTGATGAAAGCCTCGGGGCGATCGGCCTGCGGGAGGTCGCAGATGGTGCGGGCAAGCAGCCGAGTGGAGCCCACCCGCGAGTCGGTGATCGCCTTCTTGGCAGAGGCGGTGAAGGGGCGGGCAATGGAGGCGCCACCCAGGTGAATGACGACGTCGGCCCAGGCGACATCCCGGGGGTCGAGCTTGTGTGCGCCTGGATCCCACGTGGCGTCGCTGCCGCGCGGGGATGAGCGGACGAGGCGGCGCACCTCGTGCCCGCCGGAGGACAGCAGGGCCGCCACCTGGGTGCCAATCATGCCGGTGGCTCCGGCAATGAGAATGCGTTTGGGTGAGACCGGGTAGCGGGCATGGAAGGCCAGGTCGGCGGCCACTCTCGTGCCCCGGGCGGCAAAGACTTTCCGCAGGTGATCCTCGGTGAGGAAGGCGGGAGCATACTTATCGACAAGGGAGGGGCCGGGAAGCTCGTAGGAGACCCGATCATCGATGATGCTCTGCCCGTCATCCAGCTCCTCGAAGCGGTGCTCGTGGCGCCAGGAGCCCATGGGGCCGGACACCATCCAGTCGGCAAAGCCCTCCTCGCCCTCCAGGGGCTCGTGGCAGGCCGTCCAGCCGAGCGTCACCTTGCCGTAGCTCCCGGGCACGCAGATTCGCATGCGGGAGATGGAGCCTTTGAGATAGGGATCGGGGGTTTCTTCCACCACCCTCATCGCCCAGTGCGGGCTGAAGCGGGTGAGGGCGCCGGGCCGGCGGTGCCAATCAATCACCGTTTCGACGCTGTGGGACAGGTGGGTCTGGTGGTGGAGCTGGGTCATCAGATCCCCCTTTCTTTCTTTGACCATAACCGCTGGACCCACCCTCGCTACGTGATGTGGGCAACTTCTCCAGCCGAACGGAGAGTCACAATAATCCAGGATGCGGTATTTGGATAACTTTTTCCGTCTCTGCCTTCTCAGTCGCGTAGGGTGAGGGAAGAAGCAGTCCCCAACGAAGGAGTAACTGTGTCTGAAGAAATGATCTCCAAGGTTCGCGACATCCTGGAATCCACGCCACTGCACATCATCACCTCGCTGATGTCCTCCGGCTCCCTCACCTCCCAGCCCATGACCCACCAGGCCACCGAGGCTGATCCGGTGGGCGCGCTCCACTACATCGTGGCCAAGCAGTCCACCCTGGTGGACAACATTGAATCGGGCAACCGCCAGCTCAACATCGCGGTTCGCTCCTCCGAGGGCTTCCTCTCCCTGTCGGGCACCGCCTCCCTGTCCTACAACACCGCCGAGCTCAAGGAGTGGTGGACCGACGGGATTGACTCCTGGTTTGATGGTGGGCCGGAATCCGGCGTCGCCGCCCTGCTGACCGTCACCCCCGAGTCGGCCCAATACTGGACCTCGGAGACCAAGCTCGAGGCCGTCGTTGACGTCGTCAAGGCCAAGGTCACCGGCAAGCGCCCCCAGGGTGGAAGCAGCGAATCACTCAACCTCTAGCTGATACGTTCCGGCAATCCTCTGGCTGATACGTTCTGGAAATGAGGCCCTTCGGGACCTCATTTTTATGTCCTCGAACAGCAGCTTCGTACCGGCGCCACCTCCGGCGCGGCCACTCCGGTCAGTCCTGGCGAGCTTGCGCGTCCCTCTCGCCGAGACATCCGCTCGATGGCTGAACGAGTTGTTGCCAAAGAGGGCGTCGAGGTGGTGACTGTGGATCGCAGCGGGCTCCGTGCTCGGGCAGGGGACATGGGGATTGGCGGCGGCCGGTGTCCCGGCATCATCGCCCTCGTCATTCTTATCGCGAGAGTTGCGCGCGCGATTCCCGCAAGATCGAGTGGCAGGTGAACTTCGAGGTTCCGCGGGCCTCGTCCGCAGCTCCTCCCCTTCCGCCCTTCCTCCTCTGCTGGAGTGCGCGGTCATGGTCGGGGCAGGCCGCACGGGGCCGCCCGGATGGGCGGCCCCGCCTGGTGGCCAGGTGCTTGTCGCGGAGGCTAGTGTCCCTTGAGAACGATCCGCATCATCCGCAGATTGAAGCTGGCGAAGCGCATGGCCTGGTAGGGCACGGAGCGCCGGCGCTTCAGCGTCGCCTCGGTGGGTAGCGGGGCCCGGGACAGATCGGCGGCCTCGGGTGCTTTGCTCGTGGTGTGTTTCATGGGTGGATCCTATTCCGGAATGAACTGCCAGCCGGGCAGTGCCTTGGCCTTGTAGATAAACAGGTGGTGGAGCATGAGCTTGACCCAGTGGCCGGACAGCCCAATCTCCCCGGTCGTCCCCTTGAGGTCTCGGCCGGTGGGGAACTTCGAATAGTCGGGCACCACCGGCATCATCGTCATTGCCGCCGCAGATCCCTTGCGCATGCCCGTACCGGCCGAGGCCACGCACGCCGCCGGCATGCTCGCCATCGACGCCTCGTGTGCCTTGGCGGTGGGGCCGGAGGTGATGCGGTCGCGGATAGTCATGGCAACCGTCTTGCCCATGACCCCGGATGGCATGCCGGTGCGGGGCGGCGCGGGAGCAATCGCCGTGCCATTGGGCGAGGTGCGCGGCTGGGAGATGGGATGCGGGGGAGCGAAGGCGATGCCCACGGCCCAGATGTTGTCGTATCCCACGCACTGGTAGGTCTTCGGCCAGTCGCTGGCCTTCCACTCTGCATACGGCTTGCCCGAGTAGTCTGCGTCGACCTTCATGAAGCCCGAGGGGGCGAAGATCTCCTCGGTCATCTCGCTACCATCTTGCCGGTAGGCCTTGAGGAAGGCGCCGGTGAACGGAGGCAGGAGCATCGAATAGTCGAACTCCAGCTCGTGCATCTCGCCATCGAGCGTCTCGTAGTGGATGACACCCGGCGCGACCTTGTGCACGTGGGCGCCGAGAATGGCCTCAACGTTGCGCTCGCGGAACAGGGAGCTGGTCCACAGCTCCGAACTCGTCTCAAATCCCTGCTCATCGAAGGTCATGCCGTCGACGCCGAAGTCGCCGAGCTGGGCCTCGTTGGTGAGATAAACGAGGCGAGCCCGGTCCCGCACCCCGGCCTCGCGCAGCTCGTGATCCACATTGAAGACGTATTCGAAAGCCGCGCCCTCGCACGTGCACGTTCCGTGGCCCATGCCCACCACGAGGGTTTGCGGCGTGCCGGCCTTAAGCTTGGCAATCGTCTCGGCGAGCGCCTTCGAGGCGTGCCGGGCGTGATCGGCCGTGCACACCGAATAGCTATTCCCGCCATCCGGCCCCAGCCCCGGGGTCTTCTCGAAGGCGAGCTTCGGTCCGGTCGCGTTGACGAGATAGTCGTAGCGCAGTCGTGCCTCGGCACCCGTCCCATCCGTGTAGCGGATGTCCACGGCGCCGCGCGGCTCGACCTCATCCCCTTCCGGCCGGATCGCGGTGGCCAGAGCCTGATGAAAATTGATGCCCTTCTTCTGGTAGATGGGGGCGAGCGGGAAGACGACGTCTTTCTTCTTCATCTTCCCCACGCCGACCCAGATGTTGCTGGGAATCCAGTTCCAGTGCGAATTCGGTGAAACCACCGTGACGGAGTGCTCCTTGGGCAGCATCCGCCTGAGGTGAAGGGCTGCGGTGTGCCCCGAGATTCCCGCACCGAGTACAACAATGTCTGCCATGTTGGCCCCTTTGCCTAGTTGGTCCCCTGAGAATATACCCCCGGGGGTATCAAGTCAAGAGAAAGCGGAAGCTTGGGACATCGGGGGCCTACCTCGCAACCCCGGCTTCGTCAGTTCTGGGTCCGGCCGTGGGGGTGCCGCGGTACGGGCGGTGAAGATGGGCGGTGGCGGCGCAGCGGTGAGATGTTGGCGAGAAACTGGGCGACGCTGAGATTGTCGCACCGAGCATCGAGCACCCGGGCGGGGGTGGGTTCCGGGCGGCGCCAGAAGCTGCCGTAGGTGGATGACATGTTCATGACAGCCTCGCGCTTGGCGAGAAGCTCGCGGCTGGGCACCCGGTTGGAGTGTGGGATGAGCTTTGCGAGTGAGCGCGCGGAAAAGACGCCGAAGGGGGCAAGGGCAAGCACCCGCCAGGGCAGCGGCGGGGATTCCATAAACCACGAGGTTATCGTCTCGGATACTCCGCCGTGTCCACCGGCGGCCGCGATTTCATGAATGTTTGCGTCCACCCACAGGCTCTTGCCGACGGCGAGGTGAGCGAAATAGTCGGCCGCAGCATCGGGGGCAAGCAGGGCGCCCCAGCGATCGGCGGTGAGCTCCTCAGCGCGGGAGATCACCCGGGAGAAGTAGGGGGTGGTGCGCGCGATCATCGTAAGGAATTGGCGCACGTAGCTGCGCTCCCCGGAGGCCAGCTGGCCAATCTCGCGGGCCAGAGCAAAGCGCAGCGCCGCCAGCTCCCCACCGCCCGGCCGGGGTGCTTCCAGCAGGTCGGTGTGAAGCACGATGATGTGGGTGCCGAAGCGAGAGTGAGAGGTCGAGAGGGGCCTGGAGCCACCCGCCACGACCACGGTGGGGGTCCGATCAAAGCCCACGAGGGAGGCGAAGTCGGCGGCGAGCTCGGCAATCTCGGGGAACTGCTCGGCGGTGGCAAGCGCCCCCTCGCCCCGCGGTTTGGCCGAGGCGGCCGTACGCACAAACATGAGGAAGCCGGGCAGGATGATGACGACGGCAATGGCGAGGGCAATGAGATTGTGGGCGCGGGGGCTGAGGTCGCCCAATCGCAGTTGGCCGGTGGCGATGAGGGTGATGGCGGCGATGGCGAGGAGGATGAGTCCCAGGGTGACCGCCGCGCAGATGATGACGATGCGCCGGTGCCACGGATGGGTGATGGCGCTAGCTTTGCCGGGCGATGTCACGGCTTTCTCCCCTCGACGATTGCGCGGTTGTGCCTTCCATTCTTCCCGATGGCGGCCCGCGGGCGGGAACCATCGCGCACCGGGGCGTGCGGCCAGCGCCGAGCCGTACTGGGTGACGCGGGTGGGCGGTGCACACGACGGTGTCTCCGGACACGTTTTTGCCACATATTGCCGTAATACATGGTTCGGTGTACTGTTGTGGCCATGACCGTTTCTCCCTCCCACCTTCAGGCCGTCTCTCGCCTGGGCTATGCGCTCAGCGATGATGTGCGAGCCAAGATTCTGCTTCGCCTGCGTGATGGCGAATCCTATCCTTCCGATCTGGCCGCCGAGCTCGGCGTCACTCGCCAGGTCATGTCGAATCAGCTGGCCTGCCTGCGCGGCTGCGGCCTCGTCGAGGCCCACCGGCAGGGTCGGCGGGTGGGCTACCGACTGTCCTCACCGCACCTCAAGGGCGCTCTCGAGGAGCTCTTGATCGCCACGCGGGCCATGGATCCGAGTTGCTGTGATGCCGGGGCGGAATGCCGGACGGGCGGCGAGATGTGCTCCTGCTGCATCGCGGAGGTGGCCCATGACTGAGATGACTGCCACTAGTCTCAACGCGCCTCAGATCAGCGCCGCCCGGCGCGCCAAGGTGACCCGCCGGATCCGTTTTATCGTGGCCTTCACCATCACCTACAACATCATTGAGGCCGTCATTGCCCTGGTGGCCGGCCAGGTGGCCTCTTCTTCGGCCCTTCTGGGCTTCGGCCTGGACTCGGCCGTCGAGGTGCTCTCGGCCGCCGCGGTTGCCTGGCAGTTCGCCGCCCCCGATCCCAAGGCGCGCGAGCACATCGCCATGCGCCTTATCGCCGTGTCCTTCTTCGGCCTTGCCATCATCGTTGCCGCCGGATCGATCCGCTCCCTGCTTGGCTACAGCTCGGCCGAGGAGTCCCTGCCGGGGATTATCCTTGCCGCCGTCAGCCTCGTGATCATGCCGGTGGTGTCGTATCTCGAGCGCAGCGCCGGCCGCGAACTGGGATCGGCCTCGGCGGTCTCCGACTCGAAGCAGACTCTCATCTGCACCTACCTGTCGGCCGTGCTCCTTCTCGGCCTCCTCCTCAACGCCCTGTGGGGCTGGTCCTGGGCCGACCCGGTGGCCGCCCTGGTGATCGCCGGCCTGGCCGCCAAGGAGGGTGTCAATGCCTGGAAGGGCGATGCGTGCTGCGCGCCCTCGGCCCAACTTTTTGAGGGGGAGACGTGCTCGTCGGGGGAGAGCGCCGGTGGCGCTGACGCGTGCTGCTCCGGCGCGACGAACGTGGTTCCGCCCGTCGAGGAGTGCGAGGATGGGTGCTGCGCGCACGAGCAGTAGGATCGCGCACGGACAGTAGGATCGCGCACGAGCCTCGTGGCCCTCAGGGTGTGAGAAGTGCAATTATCTTTTAATCTCACACCCAATTATTGCGGCAATCCCAAATAATTGGCGGAACTTGGTGTTAAGGTAATTCGGCATTTTCGAGCCGTATAACACTGTGAGGGATTCCACGTGGATAAGAAAGCGTTGAAAGTTGCTCTGGCCTTTGTGGGCCTGGCCGTGGGTGCGGGCTTCGCCTCGGGCCGCGAGGTTATTCAGTACTTCGTTGGGTTCGGCATTCCCGGCCTGTGGGGTGCGGCGCTCGCCTGCGTCATCTTTGCCTTCACGGGCCTGGTCATTGTTCAGCTCGGCTCCTACTTCCTCGCGAATGACCACAACGCGGTCTTTTCCGGAGTGGCGAGGCCGCTGACATCGAAGATCTTCGACGTTCTCATCACCTTCATTCTCTTCTCCATCGGCTTCGTCATGATCGCCGGCGGCGGGGCGAATCTCAATCAGCAGTTCGGCCTGGATAAATGGATCGGTGCGGTCATCATTACCGCGCTGGTCATCGGCATCGGCATGCTCGATGTCTCGAGGGTCACCGCCGTCATCGGCGCGCTCACCCCGGTGATGATCGTCTTCGTCCTCATCGCCATCGTCTACTCGCTGACCCACGCCCAGGGCAGCTTTGCGGAGCTGGATTCCACCGCGAAGGCCGTGGGCTCCACCCTGCCGCACTGGACCATCTCCGCGGCCAACTACGTGGCCATGGCGCTGGGCATGGCGGTGTCGATGTCGATCGTCATGGGCGGGGATATCGCCGATCCGCAGGTGGCCGGCCGTGGCGGCTTCGGCGGCGGCCTCCTCTTTGGCCTGCTCCTCTTCCTCACCGCAACCGCGCTGTTCCTCCAGATCCCGCTCGTCCAGGGATACGACATGCCGCTGCTCAGCCTCGTGGGTCAGATCCACCCGTGGCTCGGGACCATCATGGCCATCGTCATTTTCGCGATGATCTTCAATACGGCAATCGGCATGTACTATGCCCTGGCCTCCCGCTTCAGCGGCGGGGACACCAAGCGCTTCCGCATCATCCTCATCTCCCTCGCCCTCATCGGCTTCGGCCTGTCCTTCTTTGGCTTCACCACGCTGGTCGGCTACCTCTACCCGATCATCGGCTACGTCGGCATCGTCCTCATCGGCGTACTCATCTTCTCCTGGGTGCGCACCACCTCCCAGATCAAGGACGAGGTGGAGCGGCGCAAGCGAATCCGGGATCTGCTCGCCTTGCGCCTGCGCTCCGATAAGAAGTTCACCCGCAAGCACCACCGGCACCTGGAAAAGGAGCTGGAAGAGTCCCCGGTGGAGAACTACGAGCTCGAAGAAACGCTGGCCGATGATGTCACCACCGAGCTCGAGGATCAGGGCGTCGACTACGACGCGGACCTCGACCCGATCTCGCCCCAGCCGGACGACTCCGAGGAGAGCACCGAGGCCGCCGGCCTCGCCTGACCACTCACGAAGTGCGCACCCGACCCGTGTCGGGCGCGCAGCCATGACGAGGCGAAGGATGCCGCCACAGCTTGCTATTGCAGCTGGTGGCGCGGGTGCGAAGGAATCTCGGGGCGGATTCCCGAAGTACAATCTGCTCATGAGCAGCAAGAAGCCCGCCATGACCTTTGATGAATACCTGGCGACAATCAATGAACCGGAAAACCGGAAGAGCCTGGAAGAGATTGTTTTCTGGGTGCGTGAGACCTATCCGCAGCTCGAGCTTCGTATTGCGTGGAAGCAGCCCATGTTCACCGACCACGGCACCTTCATCATCGGCTTTTCGCCCGCGAAGAATCATCTGTCGATTGCGCCCGAGCTGGCCACCATGGAGGCCTTCGCTGACACATTCAAGAATGAGGGAATCGATCACACGAAGATGTTCGTTCGCATCCCCTGGTCCGAGCCCTTCAACTACGACCTCCTCTCCCGCCTGATCGAGCACAACATCACGACGAAGCGGGACTGCACCACCTTCTGGCGTCAGAAGTAGTCATCGAACCGGCACCCTGGGTAATTCTTCCGGTGCACATTTCTCCCTCTTTTTAGCCCTGAGCAGGGGCTTTACCTGACGTTTCGAAATGTTGACATACTTGTCATTCTCCCGTCACCCTTCCTCACTACCCTGGGCCTCGTATCGACCTGAAGGGAGACACGATGAACATGAGGAAGGCGCGGCGAGCCCTCGCGGGCGGCCTCGCGATGATCCTTGGAACATCGGCCTTCGTGAGCCTGGGGATTTCCCCGGCTGCTGCCGATTCCACCGATCTCATCACAACCGATACCACCTGGACCTACAACGAGACCGATACCGATCCTGCCCCGGGTGATGATCGCCTGGCGTGGGCCCGGCCCGGCTTTGATACCAGCGACTGGAAGGAAGCTCGAGGTGCCTTCGGCGCCAAGCGCGGTAAGGGAGACAACGTCTCGGGCTTCCCGTTTGAGACCCTGCTGACGCAGTATGCGGCGGACGGGGACAATGTGCGGACCTTCCACTTTGTTACCGAAGTGGAGCTCACTGCCGAGGACCTGGAACGTGCTGGCCTGTTCGAGGCCGAGACGACATTTGATGATGCTGTGCAGGTGTTCGTCAACGGCACGAAGGTAGCCGGGTTTGTTGATAAGCGCGTGGAGGCCGTCCCTGAGTCGGAACGTAATCTCATGTACGC
>JAUNVM010000014.1 GCA_030537635.1 Flaviflexus sp.
GTCTTCCCCGCGTGAGCGGGGGTGTTTCCATCGACGTTTCGGCTCTCGTTCATGCCGGCATGTCTTCCCCGCGTGAGCGGGGGTGTTTCCGGCCACCGAGGGATCTAGCCTCACTTACTCGAGTCTTCCCCGCGTGAGCAGGACTGCTCCCTGGTTCATGCCAGCAGGAACGACGTTCGCGCATCTGATCCGTGAGAGTGGCGTGGGATGTGAGGGGGCCTTTACGGTGCCAGTCAAAAGGGCGGGTCTCGTGAGGATCCCTGTTGGCTGGGTTGTGTTCTAGTTTTACCCGGGGATTTTAGGGCTGGGAAGCGCGATGTTGGTTTTGGCGTAGTTCGTAATTTGTTGTGATGCGCATGGGTTTGGCCCGTGTCCAGGCGGCGGGGAGCACGGTTTCCTCGTGGCGGTTGAGCGCTGATTGCGTGTGTCGCTGACCGAGGTGTTCAGCGTTGCGGTAGTGCTGGAAGAGCTCGAGAGCGCATTGGGTGTCTGCGAGGCCTCGGTGGGCGGGACGGCTGGGAACGCCGGCTCTTTCGACGCAGGCGAGGAGCTTGTGGCTGCCCTCGGGCAGGTAGATCCGGGACTGGTCCATGGTGCACACGCTGGTGTGGGAATCGATGATGGCGGTGTAGCCGGCTCGCTCAAAGGCGGCACGGAGGAACTTGGCGTCAAAGGATGCATTGTGCGCGACGAGGATATTCCCGTTGAGGAGGTCCGCCAGCTCCTGGACGATGTCCTCGAAGGTGGGGGAGTCGGCAAGGTCGGCATCGGTCAGCCCGTGTATGAAGGTTGCGTCGACGGGCCGGAGCGGATTGATTCTCGTCGTGTAATGCTCAACGGGTTGGGCGTTGTTGTCTGCGATGATGACGCCAATGTCGATAATGCGGTCGCTGACGGGATCCAGTCCCGTTGTCTCGACATCTACTACCGCATACATGCTCCCGATTGTGCCCCAACTTTCCCGTGTGGCCCAACTATGGACTTGGTGGAGATTGGGCCTGAAGCGAACTTGCGTGGACAGTGGGAAGAAAACAGCGGGGAATATGGTTCGATACTCACGTGAGTACAACAATTGCCGAGAAGAATCTGACCGCCGCCGACCGCTGTGATGCATGCGGCGCGCAGGCTTACGTGCGCGTCGAGCTCGAGGCTGGCCCGCTCCTCTTCTGCGGGCATCACGCCTCCCGGCATCTGCCCGTCCTCGAGGATAAGGCTCTCGCCATCCTCGATGAGCGTGAGCGCATCGGCGAAGACTAAAACAATAACTACCTGGGGGAGCGGGCTTCGGCCCGCTCCTTCGCATTCGCACCGCCGATCGTGTCGTACCACTGCGGCTGGGATCGCCCGTGAGCAGGAAAAAGAAGCCAGGCTGGGGCAACGCGGGGGACTTCACGCAGGTGCCTCTCACGATATGTCCTCGTCCTCGCATAATATCGGGGGCGTGCCAGTCGAATATACCGCCCGCCATCTGTCCGTCCTCGAGGGCCTCGAGGCCGTGCGTAAGCGTCCCGGAATGTACATCGGGTCCACTGATTCGCGCGGACTCCTTCATTGCCTGTGGGAGATTATCGATAATGCGGTGGATGAGGCCCTGGAGGGCCACGCCTCCACGATCAATGTCACCCTCTTCCCGGATGATTCGATTGAGGTGACCGATGATGGTCGTGGCATCCCGGTCGATGACGTGCCGGGAGTGGGGCTGTCCGGCGTCGAGGTGGTTTACACCAAGCTTCATGCCGGGGGTAAGTTCGGTGGTGGATCCTATGCCGCTACCGGCGGCCTGCATGGTGTGGGCGCCTCCGTGGTCAACGCCCTGTCGGCCCGTCTGGACGTCGAGGTGGACCGCAATGGCAAGACGCACCGCATGTGCTTCCAGCGCGGTGCACCCGGTTCCTACGTGGATGGCAAGGTCCGCACCCCGGACGATCCCTTCACGCCGTTCACCACCTCCTCGAAGCTCGATGTGGTTGGCAAGGTGCCAAAGAAGCGGACCGGGACCCGGGTACGGTTCTGGCCGGACCGGCAGATTTTCCCCACGACGGCGCGCATGGAGCGCGACCTTATCGCGGCTCGCGCCAAGCAGACCGCCTTCCTCGTCCCCGGGCTCACGCTAACGGTGCGCGATGAACGGGAGGACGAGCCGTGGGAGGAGACCTTCCGGTATGACGGCGGCGTCGTCGACTTCGTCGAGGATCTCGCCCCCGACACTCCCATCACCCAGACCATCCACCTCACCGGCTCGGGCACCTTCACCGAGACCGTGCAGACCTTCGACAAGAAGTCTGGGCACCTTAAGCCGGTGGACACCGAGCGCACCTGCGAGGTCGATGTGGCACTCGCCTGGGGCCAGGGCTATGACACGACGATGCGATCCTTCGTCAACATCATTGCCACGCCCACCGGCGGCACCCACGTCCAGGGCTTCGAGCAGGGCCTCGTTAAGGCGCTGCGCAAGCTTATCGACCAGAACTCCCGCCGCCTCAAGCTCACCGCCAAGGATGGCAAGGTCGAGAAGGAAGACATGCTGGCGGGCCTCACCGCGGTTGTCACCGTCTCGGTGCCTGAACCGCAGTTCGAAGGCCAGACGAAGGAAATTCTCGGCACCGGTCCGGTCCGCGGCATCGTTTCCTCGGTGGTGAACGAGGGCCTGCTCGAGGTTCTCGGAGCCACCAAGCGCTCCCAGCGCGATGAGACGACGCGGCTACTGGAGAAGATCGTGGCGGAGATGCGGGCGAGGGTTGCCGCCCGCATGCACAAGGAGATCTCTCGGCGCAAGAACGCCCTGGAGACCTCCACGCTGCCGGCCAAGCTCTCGGACTGCCGGTCGGAGAATGTTGAGGACACCGAGCTATTTATCGTCGAGGGAGATTCGGCTCTCGGCACGGCTAAGCTTGCCCGCTCCAGTGATTTCCAGGCGCTGCTGCCAATTCGCGGCAAGATCCTCAACGTGCAGAAAGCCTCTCCGACAGACATCCTCAAGAATGCCGAGGTCTCCTCGATCATTCAGGTGGTAGGCGCCGGATCGGGCCGCACCTTCGATCTGGATGCCGCCCGCTACGGCAAGATCATCCTCATGACCGATGCCGATGTCGACGGTGCACATATCCGCACCCTGCTGCTCACCCTCTTCTTCCGTTATATGCGCCCGCTCGTCGAACAGGGACGCGTCTACGCGGCCGTCCCGCCGCTGCACCGGATTGAGATTCCGGCCCAGGGCCGGGGCAAACGCCAGGTGGTCTACACCTACTCCGAGGCCGAGCTCAATGCCCTACTGCGCAAGCTCGCCAAGTCCGGTAAGCGCTACAAGGAACCGATCCAGCGCTACAAGGGTCTCGGCGAGATGGATGCCGATCAGCTGGCGGAAACGACAATGGATCCTGCCAAGCGGACGCTGCGCCGGGTGTCGATGGCCGATGAGGAGTCGGTGCGTGAGGCCGAGCGAGCATTTGAGCTGCTCATGGGCAATGAGGTGGCCCCGCGTAAGGACTTCATTATCGAGGGTTCCAAGGATATCGATCGCGCGAAGATCGACGCCTGAGGCTGGCTTGATAAAATGGGCGCCATGTCCACTGATCGCCAGGCGGCGCGAGCTGGGTCTTTCGCCGAACGCTTGAATGTTCCAAGCTCCCTTCACTATCCGGGAGCTCACCTTGGGCTCACGTGGCGGCTTCTCAATCCGACCGATCTAGCCGCCGTCATGGACCTGGATGGACGATGCGATCCGGTGGACCGTCCCAGCGTGCGGCGCCAAGAATCGAGCATGCTGATCCTGCTTGGCGGGAAGGACACCGAACACCACCATGAGGTGCTTGGCGGGGAGGACGATAGCGGGAAGCTGCGCGCCGTCGGTATCGTCTCTGTTCTCGCCGGCTGTCACCGCGAATTGATCGCCAATCTTGAGGCCTTCGTGGATCCTGCCTGGCGCGGTCGAGGCATTGGACGAGCCCTCTTTGACTGGCAGGATGGTCGAGCCCGCCAGATCCTCGCCGAGGATGGTCGCGACCTGCCGGTCACCATTGAATCGCGCACCTCCTCCCACGCCACCGAGCGGCGGCGCCTGCTCGCCGCCGCCGGATTCTCCCCGGACCGCACCGTCGAGCACATGGTGCGAACCTTTGGCGGCTCCGAGCGAATCAGCGCCTCCTCGGACTGCGACGAGATGGGAGTGGATCTCATCGCCTTCGATTCCTCGATCGCCGAGCACGTGCGCGCCGTCTACAACCGGGCCTGCGCCGAACATCTCGGCGGCCGCCAGCTCACCGCCTCGGATGCCACGCGGCTCGCGGCGGGCGCCGATACCGAGTTGTCGGTCGTGGCCGTCACCCGCTCCGACCATCCGATCGTCCTTGGCTTCCTGCTCGCGCGGGAGCGAACGGATATGAGGGAGGGCGAGGGAGCCGAGGCCTGGATCGATGCGATCTGCACGGAGCGGGGATGGCGAACCACGGGGATCGGTGACGCCATGCTTGGTCATCATCTCGCCATCTGCCGCGACCGGGGTATTCCCCTCTCCGGTATCGACGTTGATTCAACCCGCACGCCCGCCTTTGCCTCCTGGCTGGCACGTAACGACTTCTTCCCCCGCACCACCGATATCGTCTACACGATTGAGATCTGATGCGCGAACCCCTCACCGATTCCCATCTCAATGATCTGGCCGCCCTCGTGGCCCGCATCGAAGAACACGATTCCGCCCCGTACCGGACCCTGCCGGTGGAGCTGGCCGAGTACTTCACCTCCACCTCCCAGGTGGTGGGCTTCTGGTCCGATGACACCCTTATCGGCTATGGTGCGGTCCGTGATCCGGGTGAGGGTCTGGCGCTACGCTGCTCGGGTGGTATCGATCCGGATCACCGGCTCGCCGGCCTGGGTGACCGGATCGTCCAGTGGTTCATTCAGGCCGCCCGCGAGCTTGGCCAGGACCGCGACGAGGCCACCATGGAGATTCACGTGGATGAGGGAAACGAGGATCTGCGCGATATTCTCCTGCGGCGAGGTTTTGCCCCGGCCGGCGGCTACGTGCAGATGCGCAGGGATCTTTCCCGACCGCGACCCAAGGTGGAGCTGCCAAGCTTCTTTGCCATGGAGGCGTGGGACTCGGTTCAAAACACCGACATCGGCCGGGCCTACTCGGACGTGTTTGCGGGTCAAGGCTGGGAACCCAACGAGGAATTCTTCATTCCCGAATGGTCGTTTATCGTCGTTGACAAGCGCACCGATCGAACGAAGCTGGCCGGCTTCCTCATGTCGAATAAGTACGAGCAGGATTGGCAGGGGGTGGGCTGGTCGGAGGGATACACCGAAACGATTGGTGTACTTCCCGAATACCGCGGTCTTGCTCTCGCCACCAATCTACTCAACCGGGCCGCCGATGCCTACGCCGAATCGGGAATGGAATACGCCGGTCTCGATGTCAATGTCGACGAGGACGGGCAGGCAGAGCTCCTCGCCCTTTTTACCGCCTGCGAATATCAGCCCGTCTGGCATACCGATATCTACCGTCGCAGCATCGACTAGCTCCAGGTCAAAAACCCGGCGGCCGTCTGCGAGATTCATAGCCACCCGGCACCGGCCATGCGGTTTATCCGATGCCGGAGATAACCGTGGTGGCGGGCTGGCCGGAGGCGTCCCGGCGCTCATCGTCCTCCGGCAGGTCAATCGGCTGGCCACCGCCACCAATGGCGCGCGGATCGGGTCCGATGAAGGCGGTGGTTAAGGTGTCCTCGCCGCGTAGGAAGCGCTGGCAGCGCACCCCGCCGGTGCCCCGGCCCTTGGCGGGGTAGCGGTCAAGCGGGGTGACCTTGACACTGCCCGGCTCGGTTCCCGGCAGCGCATCGGATGTCCCCGCGATGGTGACGAGGCGGGCGGCGGACAGGTCCTCATCACGCACCACGCCGAGCGCGAGAACGTGAGCGCCGTCAGCCAGCCGAATTCCGGCGATACCCTGGCCGGTGCGACCCTGCGGGCGCACGAGATCGGCGCCAAAGCGCAAGAGTTGAGCATCCGAGGTGACCAGCGCGATGATGGCATCATCGCCGGCCGGAGCCGCGCCCACGACCTCATCCCCGTCGGCGAGGGTGATGAGGGACCAGGAATCCTTTTGCAGGGTCTCGGGATTGACTCGCTTGATCTTGCCATCCCGGGTGGCAAGCGCCATGGGCACCTGCGAGTCAAAGGACATGAGGGCGAGGGGCTGGCTGCCGGGCGGAAGGAGTTCTCCCACCGGGGTGCCCCCGGCAAGGCTGGGTGCGCCCGAGGAGCCGGGCAGGGCTGGCGCGTCGACGACGTCGATACGGTGGACGAGACCATCGGAGGTGACAACGCCGACCTGGCCGCGTGTCGTCGCAGGAACCGCGCTGCACATTGCGTCGTGGCTGCGGCGCTCTCCGCCGCGCTCGGGGCGCTCCTCGGTGCGGGCAATGAGTCCGGAAGCCGACAGCATGACCCAGCAGGGCTCGTCCTTCACCTCAACCGACCCGGTGGTGGCGATCTGCTCGCCGCCGGCCGATTCGAGGAGGATGGTGCGCCGCTCGGTGCCGTAGTGGCGGGCCACCTCGGCCAGCTCATCGGAAACCACGGTCCGCAGACGCTCCGGCGAGCCGAGAATCTCCTCGAGCTCAGCGATCGTCTTCAAGAGCTCATCGCGCTCGGTTTCGAGCTCGATGCGGGAGAACTTCGTCAGGCGGCGCAGCCGCAGCTCGAGAATGTAGTCAGCCTGGACATCGGTGAGATCAAAGACCTTGGTGAGCCGATCGCGCGCGGCCGCAGCATCGTCCGAGGAGCGGATGACGGCAATGACCTCGTCAATGTCGAGGATGGCGATGAGGAGACCCTCGACGAGATGCAGGCGATCCTTTGCCTTGCCCAGACGGAAGGCGCTGCGCCGCCGGGTGACATCGAGGCGGTGCTCGATGAAGACCCGCAACAGGTCGATGAGGCCGAGGGTTTGTGGCCGGCCGTCGACGAGGGCAACGTTGTTGATGGAGAAGGGATCCTCCATGGGGGTGAGCTTGTACAGCTGGGCGAGCACAGCCTCCGGATTGACGGTGTTCTTCAGCTCGATGACGAGCCGGAGCCCGTGGTGGCGGTCGGTGAGATTCTGGACAGCGGTGATACCGGTGAGACGCTTGGAGCTCACGGCCGCCTTGATCTTCTCGATGACCTTTTCCGGGCCCACCTGGTAGGGCAGCTCGGTGACGATAATGCCCTTCTTGCGGGCGGTGACGTTTTCGATCCGGGTGGTGGCGCGGGTGCGGAACATACCGCGGCCGGACTCGTAGGCGTCGCGGATGCCGTCCAGGCCGACGATCTTGCCACCCTCGGGAAGATCCGGTCCCGGAATGAAGCGCATGATGTCATCGAGCGTGGCATCCGGGTGAGCTAGAAGGTGGCGGGCCCCGGCAATAACCTCAGTGAGATTGTGCGGGGGCATGTTCGTGGCCATGCCGACAGCGATCCCGGAGGAACCGTTGACGAGCAGATTGGGAATCGCGGCGGGTAGCACTTCCGGCTGCTGGTAGGTCGAATCGTAGTTCGGCACCATGTCGACGGTGTCTTCGTCGAGATCGGCTGACATCGCGAGCGCCGCAGCGGTGAGGCGAATCTCCGTGTATCGCGGAGCCGCCGGACCGTCGTCGAGGGAGCCGAAGTTGCCGTGTCCGTCAATGAGCGGCAGGCGCATGTTGAATGGCTGGGCCATGCGCACTGCGGCATCGTAGATCGGCTTATCGCCGTGCGGGTGCAGGCGGCCCATAACCTCGCCAACGACTCGGGATGACTTGACGTGGCCCTTATCCGGGCGCAGGCCCATCCGGTCCATCTGGAAGACGATGCGGCGTTGGACGGGCTTGAGGCCATCTCGAGCATCGGGCAGGGCGCGCGAGTAAATCACCGAATAGGCGTACTCGAGGAACGATTCGCGCATCTCCTGTGAGACGTCGATATCGATGATCTGCGTGTCATCCGTAGTGCTTGCCATGCCTGCCATTGTGCCAAATGCTTCGGACAGGTCGGGCCTTCGGCGCGCCTTCGGGGCGGTGGGGACCATCACGGGCCGGGATACACTGGCTTACATGAGCACCCCATGCCTGCCCGGCCTCCTCCCGGGTATCATCCACGCCGTCGGCGCCGATTTGGCCCCGGGGCCGAGTGGTCCAGCCCCGGTTTCCGTTCCCCAGGCCCGCCGGGCGGTGCTCGTCATGTGCGATGGTCTGGGACATTATCAGCTGAGCAATCGTCTTGGCCACGCCCCCTTCCTGCGCAAGATGCTCACCCAGTGTCCCGATCCCATGCGGACGGTGGTTCCCTCGACGACCTCGGCGGCCCTCACCGCGCTCGGGACCGGGCTCATGCCGGGGGCGACCGGGGTGGCGGGTTATTCGATGCGGGATCCGAGTGGCGAGATCTTTAACCTTATTGACTGGAATGGCCCCACCAGTCCGCTGAGCTGGCAGAGTCAGCCCACGCTGGCTGAGCGGCTGGACCGTGCCGGAGAGCGCCTTACCGTCATCCAGCCCAAGCAGTACGTTGGCTCCGGGCTGACCCTGAGTGCCTGGCGCGGCTCGCGCCCGGTGCCCGCCAAGTCGCTCGATGATCGGGTTGCTCGGGCCGTTGAGGAGTCGGCCCGGGGTGAGAAGCTCGTCTACCTCTACTGGGGAGATGTTGACCGGGCTGGACATAAGTATGGCTGGCATTCGACCCGCTGGATCGAGGAGCTCGAACGTTTCGATGCTGCCATGTCCCAGCTCGCCCGATCCCTGCCCACAGACACCCTGCTCGTCATCACAGCCGATCACGGCATGATTGATGTCACCGAACGGATTGATATCACGGCCCGGGACAATCTCACCCGGGATGTTGAGGTGTGCGCGGGGGAGGAGCGGGCCCTTCACCTATACACCTCTGAGCCGGAGGCGGTGGCCGCGCGCTGGCGCGATTATCTCGGCCGCCGGGCCGAGGTATACACCCGCGAGGAGATCGCACTCAGCGGCCTGCTCGGCCCGCTGACGGCCTGGGCGCACAGCGTCATTGGTGACGTCATGGTGTTCCCGCTCGGCACGCTTGGTATCGGCGATTCCCGTACCATGTCACCCGGGGCGCTCAGCCTGCGCGGCCTGCACGGCTCGATCACGCCCCAGGAACTCGATATTCCCCTCTTGATGGAGATCATGTGATGGCTGAGCTGGTGTTTTTCTCCGGCACGATGGATTGCGGGAAGTCCACCCTCGCCCTCCAAACCGCTCACAACCGCTCCCGGCGGGGCTTGATTGGCCTCATCTTCTCCCGCAATGATCGGGCCGGGGAGGGCCGACTGTCCTCCCGGCTGGGCCTGGATTCCCCGGCGATCGAGGCCACCGATGAGACGAATTTTTGGGAGACCGTCACCGAGTATCGCATGGGCGGGGTGCAGGTGGACTACCTCGTGTGCGATGAGGTGCAGTTTTATTCGGCTGAGCAGGTTGAGCAGCTTGCCCGCATCGTCGATGAGCTCGGCATTGACGTGTTCGGCTTCGGTATTACCACCGACTTCCGTTCGATTCTCTTTCCCGGCTCAGCGCGAATGATGGAGCTGGCGGATCGGATGGAGAGGCTTCAGGTGGAGGCCCTGTGCTGGTGCGGTCAACGGGCCACGCACAATGCGCGCACCGTGAACGGGCTCATGGTCCGCACCGGCGAACAGGTGGTCGTTGGGGACACCGATTCACATGCGGCAGTCGGCTACGAGGTCCTGTGCCGCAAGCACCACATGCAGGGAGTCACCCAACGTCAGGCCGGTGACTCGGCCTCGACCACCGGTGCGCTGCCGCTCCAGCCGCTGACCGACTAGGCGCGTGGAGCGGCAACCGGTTCGGCCACATTCTTGGGGGGGGGCGAGGCGGCGAGATAGGGCCGCGAAGACGTGCCGCCCTTCGGCAGGGACACCGGGAATACCGGAGCCCTCGCTGGTTGCCGGCTCGGCCCGTTGGCTAGTCGTTGCGGGGATGACCGAAGACGATCTCATCCCAGGACGGCATGGCCGGGCGGGAGCTGCGGCGCTTTTTGGGCTCGCGCTTGACCGGGAAGAGTCCATCATCTTCCTCGGCCGACGACGGTGAAGACTGGTCGACAGGCGCCGGCGAGGCCGTGGCGGCCGATTCCGGCGTCGCGGAGGAGTGCGTGTTCGCCGGCTCGTCTCCGGTGCCGGCGGCTGAAGCCGGAGACGAAGACGTGGGAGCTGCGGGCGCGGAGCCGGTGCTGGGGGCGGCCTTGGCCCGGGGCGGTAGGGAGAGCACGGTGGCATCGGTGGCCTCATCGGGCTGGGAGGCCGGCGGATGGGCGGCGGGCGGATACTCCTCGCCGTCGTCCGTTCCCCGTCCGGGCATGGGCTGGGTGCGGCCGCGCCGGGCGTTGAGGCCGTCAAGCATGGAGGCGAGTGCCTTCTGCTCGCCATCGGCCTGCGGCTCCTCGGCAGCCGCAGGAGGCTCGGGCGCCGGGGCCTCCTGGGTGCGCGCGGCAAGGGGACGCCACGGGGCATCGGCCACCGGGATCTCGGTTTCGGACAGCCACTTGGCCTCGTCATTGCGGGCTCGCACCGACTTCGTCTCGGTGTCCACGGACCAGACGGCGCGCTGATCGCGGCCGCCCGCCACGTAGCTAGCGATGAGCTCCCAGTTCTCACCCGGATGACGCACCGCATCCCAGGAGATGTCCTCGGCCGCAATATCGCGTGACCGCAGCCGGGAGGACACGAGCTCCTCAAGCGTCATTGCCCCCACCTCATGGCCAATGCGGTAGCCGCGTGCCTGCGCGGCCATGTACTCCCGCTCGGCGAGAATTGGGTGCGCAAACGGGGAGAGCTGCGATGCCGGCATGGCCGTCAGATCGCAGACCTCCTCGAGGGTAGAACCAGAACGGAACAGCGCCTGAATCTCCTTCGGTCCCATCGGCTTGGGCTCCTCCGTAGGATTGTGCTGCTCCATCCGATCCTTGCGCAGGGCACCCCTGAGCTCGGGCGTGATCGGCAGGCTGTAGCGATTACCCTCATTGTCGTTGAGGGTAAGGGTCTGTCCATCGGGCCCGATCCCGAGGAACTGAAGCTCAAGCATTGCGTCCTCCTAGGTGACTCTTCCCCCACATTGCCACGAACCGGCCCCCAACTGGCGGGTTAGCTGCGGAGTGTTTGGAAGTGGGACGTGGGAATCTTCTCGCCCGGGTAGTTCCGCCCAGGAAATCGGCGGGCTAGCGACTAGCGTGGGAATCATGACGAACATGAATGAGCTTCGGGATATTGCCCGCACCTTGGCCAGCACCTATGCCGCTAAAGCCACCGAATTGCGCGCGGCCGGCGTCGAGGTTGCCGCCACCAAATCCTCGATTTCCGATATCGTTACCGCGGCCGACCGCCAGATTGAGGCCGAGATCCGCTCCGAGCTTGCCCGGCTGCGACCCGAGGACACCATCGTCGGCGAAGAAGACGGCGGTACCGCGGGGGAGGGAATCACCTGGATTATCGACCCCATCGACGGCACCGTCAACTACCTGTACGGCGCCATGCCCTCCGGCGTCTCCATTGCCGCTTGCCGAGGCGCCGATATCGCCGATCTCGATGTGCTTGCCGGCGCCGTCGCAGAAATCGGCACCGGCCGGCTCTGGCATGCCGCCAAGGGGGAGGGTGCGGAAGGGCCAACCGGACAGCTCAAGGTGAGCGAGGTGGACGACCTCGAGGTCGCCCTCGTTGCGACCGGCTTTTCTTATGTGCCGCGTGAACGGATCCACCAGGCTCGCGTCCTGTCCAATCTCATCGGTCGGGTCCGCGATATTCGCCGGATGGGAGCCTGTTCGATCGATCTTTGCATGGTTGCCGAGGGCCACCTCGACCTCTACTACGAAATGGGACTGGGGGTGTGGGACATGGCGGCAGGCAAGCTGATCGTCGAAGAAGCCGGCGGCATCGTCACCACCTTCGACTGGTCGCATGGCAAGCAGATGACCCTTGCTGGACACGCCGAGATCGCCGCCTCTTTCCGCGCCTTGCTGCGCAAGTCCAACTCCGATCTGCCGGGCCGCATCTAGCCCCGCCGGACGCGCAGCTCCGGTATGTGGCCGATGTATTGATGCGGGGCGTGGCGGGTCTTCTCGGCCGGTTTCGGTTCCTCGCCGCCCGCCGCCGCGGGTGTTCCGGTGTTGGGGACCAACGGCCCGCGCGAGGCACATTATCGTGTCGTTCCATATGTGAGAAGGTCCTCCCGCGAAGCCCAGGTGGGCCGGTAGCGAAAAGATGGGCGCCGAGCACCGGTCCGCCGATCCGCGCGAATCTGCGTGTGAGTACGAGCCGGTTGCCATGGGCAGCTGCGGTGGATGGGCACACCTTTTCGCTGGCGGGAACCTTGACGCCGTCCACGCACAAAACTCGTCCGATTTAGTATTTGTGTTTGGCGGCTATAAGGGGTAATAATGTGCCAGCTGGCGGAACAAACCAGCAGGGACGACGAGCATGATGGAGCGTGGATATGGCCACTGATTATGACGCACCGCGCAAGCGCGATGAGGACATCGAAGAAGATTCGCTCGAGCAGCTCGGAGCCAGGCGTCAGAACCACCAGTCCGCATCGGTGGATGAGGATGAGGCGGAGGCCGCGGACTCGTTTGAGCTTCCGGGCGCCGACCTGTCCAATGTTGAGCTCTCGGTGTCGGTGCTGCCGGCGCAGGCCGATGAGTTCACCTGCTCGGAGTGCTTCCTCGTGCACCACCGCAGCCAGCTCGCCTACGAAAAGGATGGCCAGCTGATCTGCTCCGAGTGCGCCTCCTAGAAGCCCGAACGTGACCTACTCGGTGGCGAGCGCTGCCTGAAGCCGCTGCGGGGAGCGAGAGCAGATGAGCCAGGCCTCGTGCGGATCGGCCTCATCGACGATCTCCACCTCAAGCGCCTGGGGTACGGCCGAGGAATAGCAGATCCAGTACCGGCCTTCGTTCTCGGCGCGCAGAGCCTGTTTGATACCCGCCTCGTCCACGAGGCGGGTATCGCCTATATAACCGAGGGAGATGTGGGCGCCAGAGCACCGCAGCACCGTCTTCGTCCCCTCCCGGCTGAGGGTGATCCGGGGAGCGGAGGCCCACAGGAGCGCCGGAACAGCGACGCCGGCGACGAGGGCGATGACGATGGCAAGGGGCACGGAGAAAGGCACGGCAATAAGACCGAAACTCGCCGCGAACAGGGCCGCAACAATCAGCATGGCGGGGGAGGGGTAGAGCCGCTCTCGATAGAACATATAAGCTAGTTTACCGGCGAGCGTCCGCGAGGCGACCTTGATAGCGTGAGCATGACGAAAGGGAACAGATGGGTTTGTTTAGCTGGTTTGGCAAGCGTGGTGCTCGGGACGAGGAGGCGGACGAGACCGCTGCGAGCCCCGAGCGTGATGAGCACGCGGAGCCGGCGGCGAAGGAACACGGCCCGTGGGATGCTGCAGAGGCCCCCGAGGGGGTCGAACGGCTCGACTTTGGCGCGCTTAAGCTTCCGTCGGGTCACGACTGCCAGGTCCAGCTCGCCATCGACCGCAAGGCCCGCATCGCGATGGGCGCCATTGTCCAATCTCCCAATGCCGCCATGCAGATCAACCTCTACGCCGCCCCCAAGACGGGAGAGCTGTGGCCGGACATCCGCGAAGAGCTCGTCGAATCGGTGGCTTCCCAGGGCGGCACCGCCACCTATCGGGAGGGACCCTTTGGTCCGGAGATCGAGGCCCGCATTCCGCGCAAGGATGTGGCCGCGGTGCGGCACGTGCGTTACGTCGGCATCGATGGCCCGCGCTGGTTGCTACGCGCCACCATCGAAGGTGTCGCCGTGACCAGCACTGCGGAACGCGAGAAGCTGTACGAGGTGCTGCGAGGCACGGTTGTCGAGCGGGGCACCAAACCGCATCCGGTTCGCGACCTGCTCACCCTCACTGTTCCAAAGAGTGCCGAAGCCCGGCTCGAGGAGGAGCTGGGGGTTCCCCAGCTGCCCAAGCGGGGACCGGAAATCACGGAGATCCGGTGAGCCGTCACGAGGTCGAGGTCTCCGGTGAGGTCACTGCCCTCACCTTTCCGGCTGCGGGCACCAATCCGGTGCTGCGCGCCTCCCTCGATCTTGACCCGGGCCAGATCGAACTTGTCTTTGTCGGCCACACCTACCTGCCGGGCCTGCACGTGGGCCGGCGGATGAGGGCACGGGGGCGAATCTTCGTCAACGGCTCCCACTACCAGATGTTCAACCCCATGTATTGGCTCAAGGCGGAAGACTATGATGCGGCACCCTCATCCGGACGATAACGAGGCCCTGCCGGAGGTGCACAAACGCACCGGCCTTGCCCAGCTGGCCAGTGACGACTTCTCCCTTCTCGCGGCCATGGGTGGGCCTCGCGGTATCGCCGAGGCCATTGTCCCCTCGCTGCTCTTCCTCGTCGTCTACGTCGCCACCGAGGCCATGTCCGCGGCCATCTGGGCGGGGGTGGGCTCCGCCGCACTCCTCCTCGTCATTCGGCTCGTTCAGCGCATCGATCTCACCCCGGCCCTCGGCGGGGCCTTTGCGGTTGCCGTCTCGGCGATCTGGGCCTGGCGCACCGGGGTTGCGGCCAACTGGTTCGTGTGGGGCATCATCGCCAACGGCGGATACCTCGCCGTGCTTCTCATCTCGATCCTCGCCAGGTGGCCCCTGATCGGCGTCATCGTTGCCGCGCTCCAAGGATCCGGTCAAGGCTGGCGCTCCGACCCGGATGTGCGGCGCAGATACTATCTGGCGACCTGGCTGTGGTGCGGGCTGTTCGCCCTGCGCCTCGTGGTCAAGCTTCCGCTCTACTTCGCCGATAATGTGCGTCTGCTCGGCATTGCCTCCCTGGCCATGGGACCCTTCCTCTTCGCCATCGTCGCCTGGATGACGTGGATGTTGTGCCGTAAGCCCTCCCAGACCATCACGCTCGATCAGCACTAGACGCGCCCGAGCGAGCGGCATCTGTGGGCAGCATGAGGCCCTCGCTAGCCCCGAAGACCGGGCCGCCGGACAGCGGCGGAAGATCAGGCGATTCCCGGGAAGACCGGGCCTGGCAAACCAAAGGATCGGCGGAGCGAATTGTGGATGGCCGAGACGCCGAAACGCCACCCGTTATCAGGCCAGAAAGTGGGAGGCGAGAGACTAAGAAAAGAGCGGCTGGGACGCGCGACAGCCCAATGCTGGGAAGCCGGAGGGGAGGCCTACTCCCTGGGAATCCGGAGGGGAGACCTACTCGTCTTCCTCGTCTTCGTCTTCTTCCGGTCCGCCGGCTCCCATGAGCTGGCCGATAAGGTCGAGATCGCGCTCGGCCTCCTCGGAGATGAGGAGAAGAACTTGGTCGCCCACCTCGAGGGAGAGGTCACGTTCGGCGTTAAGCGGCGTGCCATCTCGCACGAGCGAGGTGAGGATGGCGCCGGGAGGCAGGAGGACTTCGCCGATGGAAAGGCCGACCACCGGGGCGTGGGCGGGCAGGTGGGTCTGATAGAGGGAGGTGCCGGAGCGGTGGAAACGCGCCATCCGCACAAGGTCACCCTCGGAGACGGCTTCCTCGACAAGGGCCGTCATAATTCGCGGGGTGGAGACGGGAACGTCGATTCCCCAGTTCTCGTCGAACAGCCACTCATTGCGCGGATTGTTGACCCGTGCAATGACGCGGGGGACACCGTGGATGAGTTTGGACAGCATGGAGACAACGAGATTGGCCTTGTCATCCCCGGTGGCGGCCACGACCACGTCGCAGTCCTCGATTCCAGCATCGGCCAGTGCGGAAGGATCGCACGCATCAGCGAGCACCCAGGAGGCCTCGGGAACCGAAGCGACTCGCATGGCTGAGGGGGTCTTGTCGATGAGGGTGATCTCGTGGTGGTGGCGAACGAGTTCGTGGGCAATGGAGCGGCCCACCGAGCCGGCTCCGGCAATGACGACCTTCATTCGCCTTCCTCCTCGGTTCCTTCGGCGAGAATCCGCTCGATTGCGGTGATGTCCTCGGGGTGGGCCACGAGGCGGATCTCGTCCCCCTCCTGGAAGACGGTATCCCAGCGGGGAATGACGCCCTCGCCGCCGCGCACGAGGAAGGCCACCCGCGCGGGGGTGGCATCCTCGAGGGAGCCCACCGAGGAGCCCAGCCACACCTCGCCGAGCTGAACGTGGTAGATCGACAGCTTGGCGGTAGAGTTGTGCAGCTCCACCTTGGCGGGAAGCGGGATGAGGCGGCGCAGGACCTGATCGGTGGTCCAGGAAACCGTGGGAACGGTGGGGACGCCGAAGCGCTCGTAGATCGCGGCGCGTTCGGGATCGTAGATGCGGGCAACGACATTGGAGACGCCGAAGGTTTCGCGAACCACGCGGGCGGAGATGATGTTGGAGTTGTCCCCGGAGGATACGGCGGCAAAGCCGGTGGCTTCCTTGATTCCGGCCTTGGTGAGCACATCCCGGTCAAAGCCGAGCCCGGTCACCTGCTGACCCGGGAAGTCGTCGGGCAGCCGAGAAAAGGCCTCGGGGTCCTGGTCGATAACGGCGACCGAGTGTCCGCGATGCGATAGTTGCATGGCGAGCGTGGAGCCAACCCGCCCGCATCCCATAATGACGTAGTGCACGCTTCCAAAGGCTACTCCATTCGGCGGCCCGGTGCGGGGCGATTTCACCACTGAGGTGGCCTAAAGGAGCCCGAACGGGACCCCGAACTCGTCCCTATCAGCCTCTCATTGCCCTTCGGATGGACCGTGTCCGGTGATCCGTATCAGTCGAGCCGGGCCGGCACCGAGGTCACATTGCCGGCCATAGATTAGGGCTCGCCTAGTCATCGTGGATAAAATGGGGCCATTATGTCGACATCAGCCGAGCGCCGAGATCCGGCCAATATCCGCGCGCTGCGCATCGCACTTGGCATCGCGGTGGCCGTTTTGGCCATGGTGATCACCCCGCAGGCCCTGCTGCGGGCGGTGACCTCCTCCGATCAGGGTGAACAGATCGGCTGGGCGCTCGCCTTTGGTCTCATCGTTCTCGGCCTCGTGCTCGGTGGATATGAGCTCATGTCGCGGACCGTGACGCGCACGGATGACCACCAGCTCGTCGCCAAGTATCTGTCAGTTCCGGTGGCGGCCCTGACCGCAGCCGCCCGCCTGTCGGGCTATGTGCTCGTTGTCGTGCTTGCAGCCGGCTATGCGGTGTCCTCGCTCATTCACATGCCGAGGGTGCCGATTCACGATGTGGGCTGGCTGCACGGCCTGCTGATCCTTCTTCTCGCCATCCCCGTCATTATCGGCTGGACCCCGCCGCCCAGGCTGCTCGTGGCCGCCCAGCTGCCGGCCGTCCTGCTCCTGCTCGCTACCTTCGTCGTGGGCTTTTGGCAGGAACTCACCGGAGGTATCCCGTGGGATGCGGTGCTGGAGGCGAGGGCCGATACCCTCTCGGCGGCCTATGACTCGGCCCGCCACCTGCCGTTCATTGAGGCCTGCGTCGTGGCCTGCCTGGGCGCTGCCCTCATCGGCTTCATGACCGAGCGCTCGCTCGGTGAGGTCACCTCCCGGCGGGTCCGGGTCTCCTCGGTTGGCAAGCTTATGTTGCCATCCGTGGTCGGTATTCTTCTCACCGTCTACCTCATCGTCATCCTCGATCTTCCCGGCCGGCGCATGTCCGTGCCGATTCTCACGATGTCGCGGGTGTTCCTCGGCGAGATCTTCCAGATTGCCCTCGGGGTGTGCCTCATCGTCGCGGCTTTTGCCACGGCGCTCGCCGCCTATGCTCAGCTGCCGCTGTACATGCGTCTGCTCGCCACCGACGGCATCTTGCCCAGGCACATTGCCGCGGCCGATGCTCGCCTGCAGCGCCGCTCCATCATCGGCGTCATCGCCGTCCTGTGCGCGACCGTTGCCTTCGCCGCTCAGTCCACCCTCGGGGTCACCACCATCATCGTTTTCGTCATGTTCGCCGGCATGGGCCTGACGATGATGGGCCTGGCGGCTCGGGGCCGAATGATTCTGCGCAACTCGACGATTCCCGAGGAACGGTCCACCGCCCGGCTGTGCCTGTGGGTAGGTCGGGGCCTCGCCGTTCTCGCCATCACCATTCTCGTCATGGTCGTGCTCTCCGAGCCGGAATATGCGCTTGCCGCCCTCGCCTGCATTGTCGTTCCCGGCACTGGGCTCCTTATCCTTGCCCGCGGGCGGGGCAAGATTGGCGAATCGCTGGCAGCCGGCGATCTCACCGAGGGCCGCACCCTGCCCACCCGCGTGCACGGCATCATCTTGCTCACCAAGCTGGACCGGCCCACCCTCCAGGCAATCTCCTTTGCTCGGTCCACCCGCCCCTCCTCGCTCACCGGTCTCGTCGTCGACGTCGACCCGGAAATGACCGAACGCCTGCTCAAGGACTGGAAGCGGGCAGAGCTGCCGGTTGAGCTCCGCATCCTTGGCACTCCCCGGGGAGCGGCCCGCCGCCCGGTCATCGACCACATCCGGTCCCTGCGTGCTGCCCACCCCCGTGATATCGTCACCATCTTCGCCCCGCGCGTGGTGTCAAACTCCGCGAGCTGGCAGCGCTTCTTCGTGCGCCACTCGACCCCACGCTTGCTCTCCGAGCTCAAGCTCGAACCGAGAGTTGTGATCGCGGAGGTGCCTTACCAGATTGACGACACCGAAGAAGAGGAATAAATGACTGATTCGACTCACCTGCCCGCCGAGTCCAGCGAGTCCGCCGCACCCCAGGCGGGGGTCGACGCGGTGCGCGCGGATGAGGCGGTGTCGATGAACGAGCAGGCTCCGGCCGTCCTCGACCAAGATCCAGACACTGTTGAGCTGCGCGCTGACCGTGCCGTGCACGGGGGAGTGGCCATCGCCCGCCTCGAGGGCCGTATCGTCCTCCTATCCGGTGCCGCTATCGGCGAGACCGTCAAGGCTCGCCTCGATAAGTCCGCCCATCCGTGGCGGGCCGAGACCATCGAGGTGCTCGAGCCCTCCGCCGATCGCCGTCCCCACATCTGGGACAGTGCGGCCGGCGGCATCGAGCTCGGCTACCTCACTCCGAAGGCAAGCCGCTCCTGGAAGACTGACGTGCTCCGCGACGCTATCAACCACCTCGGCGGCGACCTCGCCGATCACCTGGCCAGCCGCGAGATCAGCCCCGAGGTCGAATCCGTGGGTGGTGATGGTCTGGGCACCCGGATCCGGCTCGACCTCGACGTGGATGCGGAAGGCCGGCTCGCCATGCACGCGCCGGGCAGCGATGAGCTCGTCCCGGTCACCCACATGCCGCTGGCCGTCGATGCCATCAATGACATCCTCGCCAATCAGGACCGGTGGGCAGGCTGCTACCAGCCGGGGGACCGGGTGCGCCTGCTCGCCCCCACGGGCCAGGGCCCCGTTGTCGCGGTCGGCAAGAAGGTCTACAAGGATCCGCACACTCCCACCTCGAACCGGGTCATCGAACGTGCACTCGGTTATACGTGGAAGGTGGCGGCCACCGGCTTTTGGCAGACCCATATCAAGGCTCCACTCGTCCTCATTCCCGCCGTTCTCGGCGGGGTGAAGCTGCGTCGGGAAGACCGGATCGCCGAATTCTACGGAGGAGCCGGACTACTCACCGCGCCCCTCCAGGCCCGCGGCGCCGCCGTCCGCATGTGGGAGGGATCCGCCCAGGCCGTGCGCGATGCGAAGGACAATGTGCCGGATGCCGAGATCCATCACGCCAACATCACGCCCCGCCAGCTCGCCGAGGGTGCTCGCGGCGCCAATGTCATCGTTGCCGATCCGCCCCGGACCGGGCTGCGTGTGGCCGGCGCGAAGGCACTTGCCAATAGCAAGGCCGAGGCGATTGCCCTCATCTCCTGCGACCCCGCCGCCATGGCCAGGGACGTGAGCGCGATGGTGGGGGCGGGCCGCCGGGTAATTTCGATACGGGCTTATGATCTTTTCCCGTACACCCAGCACCTTGAAGCTGTCACGGTTCTCGCCTGAGCTCGGCCATATTATTCCGGACGCGGGCTAGACTGGCCGCGCAGGGCCACCCCAGCAGAATATCTCGAAGTCGAGATATTCGTGATATCGTGAAGTTGAGAATATCTCGACATCGAGATAAATCGGTAGAGGTTAGCGGGTGGCGAGGTCACCGGAAGGATGAAACGTGAGCGTAGACAGCTTTTCAGCAAAGTCGCAGCTTAAGGTAGGCGATAAGGAATACGGCATCTATCGACTGGATGCGGTCGAGGGGCTGGAGAAGTTGCCGTACTCGCTCAAGGTTCTCGCCGAGAACCTGCTGCGGACCGAGGACGGCGCTAATGTCACGCGCGAGCACATCGAGGCGCTGGCGAAGTGGGATCCCTCCGCGGATCCGGACGTGGAGATTCAGTTCACCCCCTCTCGGGTGGTTATGCAGGACTTCACCGGCGTTCCCTGCGTCGTTGACCTTGCGACCATGCGCGAGGCCGTCGAGCGCCTCGGCGGCTCCGCCGAGTCGATTAACCCGCTCAACCCGGCTGAGCTCGTCATCGACCACTCCGTGCAGATCGATGTCTTCGGTATGAATTCCGCGCTCGAGCGGAACATGGATATCGAGTATGAGCGCAATGGTGAGCGTTACCAGTTCCTCCGCTGGGGCCAGGGCGCCTTCGAGAACTTCAAGGTGGTTCCCCCGGGCACCGGCATCGTCCACCAGGTCAACATTGAGTACCTGGCCCGTGTGACAATGACCCGCGATGAGGATGGCACCCAAATCGCCTACCCGGATACCTGCGTGGGCACCGACTCGCACACGACCATGGTCAACGGTCTCGGTGTGCTCGGTTGGGGCGTCGGCGGCATCGAGGCCGAGGCCGCCATGCTCGGCCAGCCCGTCTCCATGCTCATCCCGCGGGTGGTTGGCTTTAAGCTCACCGGCGAGATTCCGACCGGCGCAACCGCCACCGACGTCGTCCTCACCATCACCCAGATGCTGCGCGAGCACGGCGTGGTCGGCAAGTTTGTCGAATTCTACGGCGATGGTGTCGCGCAGGTGCCGCTGGCTAACCGTGCCACGATCGGTAATATGTCCCCGGAGTTTGGGTCCACCGCCGCGATCTTCCCGATCGACGAGGTCACCGTCGATTACCTGCGCCTCACCGGGCGCGATGAGGAGCGTCTCGCCCTCGTCGAGGCCTACGCAAAGGCCCAGGGCATGTGGCACGACCCGTCTCGCGAGCCGGTCTACTCCGAATACCTCGAGCTCGACCTGTCGACCGTGGTTCCCTCGATCGCCGGCCCGAAGCGCCCGCAGGACCGCGTCGAGCTGTCCAAGGCGAAGGAATCTTTTGCCGGGACCCTGCCCGACTACATTTCCGGTAAGGGGCTGGAGCCGACCGCACTGGACTCCGAGCTGGCCTCAACGATGGATGCCTCGGATCCGATTACCCCGGATTCGGATGGTGATGAGCGCGGTCCGGTCGACCCGAAGACCGCGACGGATCGCCCCCACCACACCGTGGAGGTCACCCTCGAAGACGGCACGCAGACCAAGCTCGACCACGGCGATGTTGTCATCGCCTCGATCACCTCGTGCACGAACACCTCGAACCCGTCGGTGATGATGGCGGCGGCGCTGCTCGCCAAGAAGGCTGCCGACAAGGGGCTCAAGTCGAAGCCCTGGGTGAAGACGTCGATGGCGCCGGGCTCGAAGGTGGTCACCGACTACTACGAGAAGGCCGGACTGTGGCCCTCCCTGGAAGCTCTCGGCTTCAACCTCGTTGGCTATGGCTGCACCACGTGTATCGGGAACTCCGGCCCGCTGCCCGAGGCCGTTTCCCAGGTGGTGAACGATGAGGACCTCACGGTCGTGTCCGTCCTGTCGGGCAACCGTAACTTCGAGGGTCGCATCAACCCGGATGTGAAGATGAACTACCTGGCCTCCCCGCCCCTGGTCATCGCCTATGCGCTGGCCGGCACCATGGACTTCGATTTCGAAACCGAACCGCTGGGACAGGACCAGGATGGCAACGACGTCTTCCTCGCCGACATTTGGCCGGATCCGGAGGACGTCCAGCGGACGATCGACTCGACCATCGACTCGGAGATGTTCGCTTCCAACTACGCCTCTGTTTTCGAGGGCGATGATCGGTGGAAGTCGCTGCCCACACCGGATGGTGACACGTTCGCTTGGGATGAGGACTCGACCTACGTCCGCCAGGCGCCCTTCTTCGATGACATGGGAGTGGATCCCGAGCCGCTCGAGGATATTTCCGGGGCCCGCGTGCTCGCCAAGCTTGGCGATTCGGTGACCACGGACCATATCTCACCCGCCGGCGCCATTAAGGGCGATTCTCCGGCTGGACGGTATCTCGCTGAGCACGGCGTGGCCCGCAAGGACTTCAACTCCTACGGTTCGCGACGCGGCAATCACGAGGTCATGATCCGCGGCACCTTCGCCAATATTCGCCTGCGCAATCAGCTGCTCGACGGAGTTGAAGGCGGGTTCACGAAGAACCTGCTGACCGGTGAGCAGCAGGCGATTTACGATGCTGCGCAGGAGTACCAGCAGGCCGGTATCCCGCTCATTGTCCTCGGTGGCAAGGAATACGGCTCGGGCTCCTCGCGTGACTGGGCGGCCAAGGGCACGAAGCTGCTCGGCGTCTCCGCGGTCATCTGCGAGTCCTTCGAGCGTATTCACCGCTCCAACCTCATTGGTATGGGAGTGCTGCCGCTGCAGTTCCCCGAGGGGGAAAATGCTGATTCGCTGGGCCTGACCGGCACCGAAACCTTCTCCATCACCGGGATCACGGAGATGAATGAGGGACGGGTGCCCGCCACCGTCAAGGTGAGCGCCGAGGGTGAGGACGGCACCATCGAATTCGATGCCCGCGTCCGCATCGACACCCCCGGTGAAGCCGACTACTTCCGCCACGGCGGAATCCTCCAGTACGTGCTTCGCCAGCTCGCCTCCGCCAAGGCCTAACGAGCGCTAGTCGATCGTTCAACCACCTCTCGGCCGCCCCTCGGGGCGGCCGAGCTGCTGGGGCGGAGAGCCCCCACGACGCGCACGGATTCGCGTGATCCTCGACAGCACGGAGAGCCTGGCGGTGTAGGCTGGGGCCATGGCGGACAGGTGGCAAGAGCTCTACCGGGCGGCGGCCCGGGAGTTCGCGCACGGCTTTGACGGCGCCTCACTCAACGCCATGCTCGCCGAGGCGGGAATGTCGAAATCCTCGTTTTACCATCAGGTGGCCGATAAGGCGCACCTCTTCGATCTCGTGGTCCGCGCCGCGCTCGGTGCCACCGGGGTGGAGCTGCCTGAGATTCCGCGCACCGCAGCCGAGTTTTCGCTCATGCGCTCCCGACTGCTCGAGGGGATCGAGGCCGCCTGGCCGTCCTCCTCGCTGCCCTGGCTTGCCGGGCTCGTCCAGGCCGGCGACGCGCCCACCGATTCCGAGCTGGACCGGGCGGTACGCACCCTGCATGACTGGCTGACCGAATACATCGGCAGGGGCCGAGAGCTCGGCGAATTCAGCTCCCGCCTCGAGCTCGGCAGGGCCGTTGACCTTGCCTGGATGCTGCTGCTCGAGCTCGCCAAAGAGCCCGATATTGAGGTGCTTGGCGAGCTGGCCACCGGCCGCATCTCCCTCTAGGCCCGCACCCACGCGTGGCGTGGCGGGGTAGAGTATTCGGGGCAGATTTTTCGAGGAGTAATCATGATTTCCGGCCAGGGAGTTTCCATGCGCATTGGCGCACGCGAGCTCATCACCGACGCCAATTTCCGCATCGACTCCGGCATGAGGATCGGGTTGGTGGGGCGCAATGGCGCGGGAAAGACGACCCTGACGCGGCTGCTGGCCGGCCGTGAGGCGGCCGAAGTCATTGAGCACGAGGGCACCATCACCCGCTCGGGCGCGATCGGGTACCTGCCCCAGGACACCCGGGTGGGGGATCTGACCGTCACCGCGGCCGAGAGGGTGCTGTCCGCCCGCGGAATCGCCGACACGGTGAAGAAGATTCGGCGCGCCGAAGAGGAGATGGCCAAGCCGGGGGCGCGGGGCCAGAAGGCGATGGAGCGCTACGTGCGACTCGATGCTCAGTTCACCGCGGCCGGGGGATGGGCCGCGCATTCGGAAGCCGCCCGGATCATGTCCGCCCTCGGCCTGCCTGAGCGGGTGCTCACCCAGCAGCTGGAAACCCTCTCCGGGGGCCAACGGCGCCGAGTCGAGCTTGCCCGCATCCTCTTCTCCGAGGCCGACACGCTCCTACTCGATGAGCCCACTAACCACCTGGATCACGATTCGATCATCTGGCTGCGCGATTATCTGCGCACCTATTCCGGTGGCTTTGTCGTCATCTCGCACTCGGTTGAGCTGCTTGCCGACACCGTCACCACGGTGTGGCACCTGGATGCCAACCGGGCGAGCCTGGATGTGTATTCGATGGGCTGGTCGGCCTATCTCAAGCAGCGTGAGGTCGATGAGAAGCGGCGCAAGCGCGAGCGGGCGAACGCGGAGAAGAAGGCCTCCGCGCTCTTTGCCCAGGCGGATAAGATGCGGGCGAAGGCCACGAAGGCCGTGGCCGCGCAGAATATGGCGAGAAGAGCCGAGCGACTGCTTGCCGGATTGGAGGAGGAGCGGGCCCAGGAGAAGGTGGCGAATCTCCGTTTTCCCACCCCGGTGCCGTGCGGCAAGACTCCGCTTCAGGGAACGAACTTGTCGAAGTCCTACGGTTCACTCGAGGTCTTTACCTCGGTTGATCTCGCCATCGATCGCGGCTCCCGGGTCGTGGTTCTCGGCCTCAATGGCGCCGGCAAGACGACTTTGCTGCGGCTGCTCTCCGGGATCGAAGACCCCGATACCGGAATGGTGCACGCCGGGCACGGTTTGCGGCTTGGCTATTACGCCCAGGAACACGAGACGATTGACGACTCGAAGACCGTCTTTGAGAACATGCGGGCGGCTTCGACGGAGCTGGACGACACTCAGGTGCGCTCTGTACTAGGCTCCTTCCTCTTCTCCGGGGACGATGCCGAGAAGCCGGCATCGGTGCTCTCCGGCGGGGAGAAGACCCGCCTGGCACTCGCCACCCTCGTCGTCTCCGGAGCCAATGTGCTGCTGCTCGACGAGCCCACCAACAATCTCGATCCGGCCTCCCGCGAGGAGATTCTCGCGGCGCTGCGACGCTATGAGGGCGCGGTCGTCCTCGTGTCCCACGATGATGGCGCCGTTGAGGCCCTCGGCCCCGAGCGGGTGCTCCTGCTGCCGGATGGAGATGAGGATCTGTGGTCCGATGACTATCTTGACCTCATTGCCCTCGCGTAGCTAACCTCCCCGCCCCAGCGGCCTTCGCCGGCCCCGCTTCGGCGCTTCCCAGCTGCTTCGCGGCCCGGCGCGCACAGGCGGTCAGGCGGCGCGCTCAAAGACTGTTCATGCCCTTGGCTCATGGGGTGGCTTGGCCAAGGGGATGGAGTGGGGCGGGCTCAGAGATTGGCCCAGAGCCTTCCCAGGGCGTTTCCCGCGCCGCTTAGCGCGCCTCCGCCTCATCGAGCAGGGCGTCCTCGATCTCCTCGTCGGTGAGTCGGGAGCGCCTGCGGGCGGGCTTGGGATCCTCAAGCAGGCCAAGGTCGCGGGCCTCTTCCTCCGTGAGATTGACCTGGCGCAGATCAACCCCCTCGACCACCCAGCGGTGATCGGAGGCCTCGCGGCGGGCGAGAATGGGCACGACTGCCTGGGCTGCAACAGCGAAGAACCACCACTGCCAGGCGTAGGAGAGGTGATTGCCGAGCGAGGTCGACGGCCTGGGGTAGCCGCGCGGCTCCGGCGGCTGCCCGCCATCCAGCTCGAGACGCACCGGGGAGAGCTCATCGACCTGGGCGCGCACGGGGGCGGGTAGCGCGTCCAGAACCTGCTGGGGGTTGAGCGTGTAGAGATATCCGGGGGCGGGTGTGCGATCGTGCGGATCCTCACCGGGACGCACCCTGCCCGTGACGTTGATTCGACCCTCGGGCGGCTCGGGCACGTAGCCGTCCTCGCCGACCTCGCCCTCGGCCTGGGCCAGGGGAACCCAGCCCCGGTCGGCCACGTAGACGGTGCCGTCGGTACTGCGAAAGAGCGCAATGGCGCGGATGACGGCGGCGCCGGACACGGAGCGGCCCCGCAGCTGTAGCTGGGAGCCCTCAATGAAGGAGCCGCTCGCGCTCACCCGGCGCCACTCCTCACGGTGGGGATCTTCCACCTCGTGAGCAGCGATCATGGGCGCCTCCCACATTTGCTCAACTTGATCGGCCTCGGCCCGCTTGTCGAGGTACCGGCCGTACTGCCAGCGACCAAGGAAAATGCAGGCGACGGTGATCAGGACCATGATGAGGAAAAGGGAGATCCACCGGCGCGACAGGAGAAATGAATACTGTCTCATTTAGCGTAAGTACTCTCCGTCGCCGATCGTGAAGCGCGGCGTGGATGTGGCAATGGCGGGAAGATTGTGCGGCGAATAATCAACCGTCTGCGGAGGCGTGGGCTTTTCTCGCCCGGCATTCGCCACCAGCACGGCAATAGCGGGAATAACGACGGCGCCGCAGGCAAGCGCCACTCGCGCCGGCCAGTTGGGAACGATGAGCATGGAGACGAGGCAGATCATGCGAACGATCATGGAGAACAGGTAGCGGCGCGACCGCGCCTCCACATCCTCCGATAGGGCGCGGCGAACCGAGGTGATAGATACAACCTCACTCGCCTTCTTCCTCATACCCCCATTCTACCGACGCGCATCATCTTGGCGAGGGGTGGGTGTTGTGAAGGTAGCGCGGCAGTGACGTTCGATGGCGAGGAACGGGGGAGTGTTGTGGGAATGTCGGTGCCGGCTAGACATTTGCGGGGATCTTAGCCGGTCCGCTGCGGTGGCCGACTCGCGCAAACGAGCTGATATATTCACGGAAGATAGAGAAGGTAGAAAGGATGGAGGCATGCCCACCCTTATTCTCATGCGGCACGGTCAGGCCGGCGGCGGGTTTTCCGATCACGACCGACCGCTTACTGCGGAGGGCGAACAGCAGGCCCTGCGCCGGGGCCGCCAGCTCGGAGCGATTGGCCCCATCGACCAGGCTCTTGTCTCGGATGCGAGGAGGACCCGGGAAACCTACGAGGCGGTCTCGGCGGCCGCACAGATTGGTGAGGTGCGCTTTGAGCGCGACATTTATCTCGGCTCCTGGGAGACGATTCTCGGCCTCCTTGAAGAGGTGAGTGGGGAGCGGATTCTCGTCGTCGGGCACGAACCCACCATCTCCCTCACCGCGGCCATGCTGGCCGAAACGGATGATCGAGTGGGCGAGGTGCGCCGCGGCGTGCGTCCGTCCACCGCGATCGTCCTTGAGCTTGACCGCTGGACCGCGCCCAGCGCCACCATCACCGACATTCTCATCGACGGTTAGCTAAGCCGGAGGCCCCACGCTCGCCGTGCTCGGTTCCGAATGTGCGCGGACGTGATCGATGGAGGTGATCTGCGTGGGTGACTTCCGCGCCGTGGCGCTGTGCCGGTGAACCTCAGTGTTCCGGGGTGTCTTCCCAGCCGAACATGGTGGCGATGGCATCGAGGCGCCCGCAGGTGATGGCGGCGTCGGCCTGCTCGCGCACCGTCGGCTTGGCGTTATAGGCGATGCCAAGGCCGGCCAGGGCCAGCATGTCGAGATCATTGGCACCATCCCCGGCACAGACAACGAGCTCGTGCGGCACGCCCAGCTCGGCGGCCCAGCGACGCACCGTATGCGCCTTGGCAGCCCGATCGATAATGGGACCGGAGGGCTTACCAGTGAGTTTTCCCCCGGCGATCTCCATGCGGTTGGCGGCGAGATAGTCGACGCCCCAATGGGTGACAAGCTCGTCGAGGACCTCGTGAAAACCACCGGAGACAAGGCCAATCTTGACGCCCCGATCGTGGGCGAGGCGGACCAGGCGGAGGGCTCCGGGGGAGGGGCGGATCTCCGCGCGTGCCGCATCAATCAGCCGAGCATCGGCTCCCTCGATGAGGCTGAGCCGCTCGCGCAGGGAGGCCGCGAAGTCGAGCTCCCCGGCCATGGCTCGCTCGGTAATGGCGGACACGCCCTCGCTCACCCCGGCTTTCTCGGCGATGAGGTCGAGGCCTTCGCCGGTGATGAAGGTGGAATCGACGTCGGTGACGATGAGTTGGGGCCCCTGCTCGGCCAGCTGCCCGGTGGTGAGCGCGGCATCAATTCCTACGGCGGTGGCCGGTGAAATGAGCTCGGCGAGCCAAGCCTCGGTGATCTCACCGGTGAGCTCGCCGACAAAAGTGGCGGCGGGAAAGGGCGCGCGAAGCGAGCGAAAGGTGATGTTCGTTGCTGCCTGCCCGAGGATGAGGCGGGCGTGCTCGAGATAGGCGGTGGGAAGCGGGCGGGATGAGGCGAGGCCGAGCCGCACCGGCCCGGCCCCGCCTCCCGGAATCTTCATCGCGTGACGACGCCGTGCTTGGGAACGACGACGATGCCGGAGTCGGTGACATGGAATCCCCGAGCCCGGTCGTGATCGTGATTGATGCCGAGCTGGGCACCCTCCTCCACGACGACGGACTTATCGAGAATGGCACGCACGACGGTGGCATTGCGCCCGACGTTCACGTTGTCGAACAGCACCGAATTGCGCACCGAGGACCAGGAGTTCACCCGCACGCCCGGGGAGAGAACCGAGCCCATGACCTCGCCGCCGGAGACAATGACGCCGGGGGAGACAATAGAATCCAGGGCGTGGCCGAGGCGCTCGTGGTGGCCGTAGACGAACTTCGCGGGCGGCAGGCCCGTGTAGCCCGTGTAGACCGGCCACTTATGGTTGTAGAGATTGAACACCGGGTTGACCGAGATGAGGTCCATATGGGCGTCGTAGAAGGAATCGATCGTTCCCACGTCGCGCCAGTAGTCGCGATCCCGGTCGGTTGAGCCGGGAACGTCGTTGAACGTGAAGTCGTACAGGCCGGCCTGTCCCGCCTCGACGAAGCGCGGCACAATGTTGCCGCCCATGTCGTGCGAGGACTCCTCGTCATCGGCGTCCATCTTCACCACCTCTTCGAGCGCATCGGCGTCGAAGACGTAGTTGCCCATGGAGGCGAGGACCTCGTGGGGAGAGTCCTTGAGGCCTTGCGGGTTCTCCGGCTTTTCGAGGAAGGCCCGCATCTTCAGCGGATTATCGGGATCCTGGTCGATGACGCCGAACTGGTTGGCGAGCTCAATCGGCTGTCGGATCCCGGCCACGGTCATGGGGAAGCCGGAGTCGATATGGGACTGGACCATCTGCGAGAAGTCCATCCGGAAGATGTTGTCGGCGCCCGCGATGACAACGATATCCGGGGTCTCGTCATCGAGAATGTTGAGCGACTGGTAGACGGCATCGGCCGAGCCCAGGTACCAGTTCTTCCCCATGCGCTGCTGGGCGGGCACCGGTGCCACATAATTCCCAAGCAGTGTTGACATGCGCCACGTCTTGGAAATGTGGCGGTCAAGCGAATGCGACTTGTACTGGGTGAGGACGACGACCTTGAGGTAGCCGGAGTTGACGATATTGGATAGCGAAAAATCAATAAGGCGATAGTTGCCGCCGAAGGGAACGGCAGGCTTGGCGCGCTCAGCCGTCAGTGGCATGAGCCGCTTTCCCTCCCCGCCGGCAAGAACAATGGCCAAAACACGCGGATCAGATCTCATGCCTTCAGTTTACCTAATCCGCAGGCCAACACCAGGTCTTTAACGACGACGTCTGTAAACATCCCGATCTAGATTCGTAAACATTAAGAAATATGCTCGGCAAAGATAGACAACACCGGCCGCGCCGACCTATTACCCCTCATCCTTGGGCCTTTCTTGGGCATATCCCTAGGATCGGCGAAGCGAGTGCTGACCGGAAAGCCGAGAGAAGCGTCGGCTGCTGTCGAGGTGCCGGGTTCTAGCCGAGTGCGGGGAGGGAGAGCCCAGGGGGAACGGGGAGAAAGAGCTGGCAAAACCGGTAGACTGAGCAGTGTAATCTTCGCCCCTGAAAGGACTGACATGAGGGTCGATCTATTGACTCGCGAATATCCTCCGCACGTGTACGGCGGCGCCGGCGTCCACGTGACCGAGCTGGCAAAGGTGCTGGCCGACCACTGCGAGGTGAGGGTGCGGGCCTTTGACGGCGAGCGGGAGAAATCCGGACCGGTCGAGGTGGCCGGGTACGACTATCTTCCCGGACTCGATGGCGCGAATGCCGCGCTGCGCACCTTCGGCGTTGACTTGGCGATGGCCGATGACGTCGAGGGCGCCGACATCGTTCACTCCCACACCTGGTATGCCAACCTGGGCGGGCACCTCGCCGGCCTGCTCCATTCGATTCCGCACGTCATCTCCGCCCATTCCCTCGAGCCGCTGCGCCCGTGGAAGCGCGAGCAGCTGGGCGGCGGATACGAGCTGTCCTCGTGGGCCGAAAAGACCGCCTACGAGGGAGCCAGCGGCATTGTCGCCGTCTCGCGCGGCATGCGCGAGGATATTTTGCGCTGTTACCCGAATATCGACCCGGATAAGGTCGAGGTGATTCACAACGGCATTGACCTTGACAGCTGGAAGCGGCCCGAGGATCTCGAGGAGGCCCGCGAGTACGCCCGCTCCTACGGGCTCGACCCGGACCGACCGACCATCATCTTCGTCGGCCGCATCACCCGGCAAAAGGGCGTGCCCCACCTGCTGCGCGCCCTGCGCCGCCTGCCCGAGGACATTCAGGTCATTCTCTGCGCCGGAGCTCCGGATACCGAGGAGATCGCTCGGGAGGTCACCGGCCTGGTCGAGGAGTTGCGCGAGCACCGCGAGGGCATCGTGTGGATCGATGAGCACCTTCCGCGGGAGAAGCTCGTGCAGCTGCTGTCGTCCTCAACCTGCTTTGTCACCCCCTCGGTCTACGAGCCCCTCGGCATCGTCAATCTGGAGGCCATGGCCTGCTCCCTGCCGGTTGTGGGCTCCGATACCGGAGGTATTCCCGACTGCATCGTCCACGAGGAAACCGGCCTGCTCGTCCCCATCGACCAGGTCGATGATGGGACGGGAACTCCCCGCGATCCCGAGCAGTTCGAGCGGGACCTTGCCGAGGCCCTCGAGCGGGTGTGCGATGATCCCGACAGGGCGGCGAGGATGGGAGCGGCCGGCCGGCGTCGCGTCGAGGAGCAGTTCTCCTGGTCAACGATTGCGGAAAAGACCGCGGACTTTTATGCCCGCGTCATCTCGAAGTACCAGGCCTAGGGCGATACGCTTACACCATGTCTGATGTTCTCCAGTTCAGCAATGTGACCGTGCGCCGCGGTGGGCGCCCCATCGTCGACAAGCTCAACTGGCAGGTGAGCTCGGGTGAGCGCTGGGTTATTCTCGGCCCCAATGGTGCGGGCAAGACCACGCTCATTCAGCTCGCCGCCGCCCGCCTGTTTCCCACCTCCGGGCAGGTGAGCATCCTCGGTGAGACGGTGGGCGAGATCAGCCTCGCCGACCTCCACCCGGTCATCGGCCTCGCCTCGGCGGCGATGGATGCTCGCCTGGAGGGTCGCTTCACCGTCCTCGATATCGTGCAAGCCGCTGCCTACGGGTACACCACCCGATGGCGTGAGGAGTACGAGGAGGAAGACGAGCAGCGGGCCCGCGAGCTCCTGGCCGCCCTGCGCATCGAGCACCTGGCCGAACGGCGCTGGGGCACCCTGTCCTCGGGGGAGCGCAAGCGCGTCGGCATTGCCCGCGCCCTCATGCCCAATCCGGAGCTCCTCGCCCTTGACGAGCCTGCCGCCGGCCTCGATCTGGGCGGGCGTGAAGAGCTGCTCGCTTCGCTCACCCAGCTGGCCGGGCAGGACTACGCCCCGGCCATGGTGCTTGTCACCCACCACGTTGAGGAGATTCCCGCCGGCTTCACCCACGCCCTGCTCATGAAGGACGGTGCGGTCAGTTCCTCGGGACCGATCGATGAGGTGCTGACCTCGCAGCACCTGTCGGCCTGCTTCGACCTCCCGCTCGACGTGTCCAGGTCTGGGGACCGCTATACAGCCCGGGCCTCCCGCTAGCGCCCCGCCCGGCGGTATGATGAAGGAAATCACGACGAAAGGCGCACCGTGAGTTGGATAGTTTGGGTGATCATCGCCCTCGTGCTCGGCATGGCAGAAATGCTCACCGTTGATTTCACGTTTCTCATGCTCGCCGGCGGCGCGCTCGCCTCGGGTGCCACGGCCGTGGCCACCGATAGACTCACCGTCCAGGTGATCGTCTTTTCCGTTGTCTCGGTCATTCTTTTCTTCACGGTCCGCCCGTGGGCGAAAAGGCACGTGGCCGCCTCAAGCCCGGAGACTCGCACCAACGTCTCAGCCCTCATCGGCCTCGAGGCCCGCACGCTCACCGAGGTGAGCCCCGAGGGTGGCCGGGTGCGCCTCGACGGGGATGTGTGGTCCGCCCGGTCCACCGTGCAGATCCCCGAGAATACCGCCGTACGGGTGGTGCGCATTGAGGGCGCTCATGCCCTCGTCGAACCGAAGGAATAACATGAACGATACCGATCCCGGAGAGCTCATCTTGTGGGCGATGCTCCTCGTCCTCATCCTCTTCATCGCCGCTGCCTTGTTCAAGGCCGTGCGCATCGTCTCCCAGGGGGAGACCCAGATCATTGAGCGGCTCGGCAAGTTCCACCGCACGCTCGGCCCGGGCATGCACTTCCTCGTGCCATTCATCGACCAGGTGCGTCAGCGGGTCGACATCCGCGAGCAGGTGGTGCCCTTCCCGCCCCAGCCGGTCATCACCTCCGACAACATCGTCGTCAACATTGACACGGTGATCTACTACCAGATCAATGATCCGAAGGCCGCCACGTACGAGATTGCCAATCCCATGGCCGGCATCGAACAGCTGGCGGTCACCACGCTGCGTAACATCATCGGCTCGATGGACATGGAGCAGGCGCTGACCGGGCGCGATCAGATCAACACCCAGCTGCGTGGTGTCCTTGACGATGCGACGGGACGCTGGGGTATCCGCGTCAACCGGGTCGAGCTCAAGGCCATCGATCCGCCGAACACGGTTCAGGCGGCCATGGAGCAGCAGATGAAGGCGGAACGCGACCGGCGTGCCGCGATTCTCACCGCCGAGGGTATCAAGCAGTCCGCGATTCTCACCGCCGAGGGTGATAAGCAGTCGGCCATCCTCCGCGCCGAGGGTGAGGCCCAGTCCACCATCCTCAAGGCCCAGGGCGAATCCCGCGCCATCCTCCAGGTCTTTGACGCCATTCACCGCGGCAATGCCGATCCGAAGCTGCTCGCCTACGAGTACATTCAGATGCTCCCGAAGATTGCCGATTCCCAGTCGTCGAAGGTCTGGGTGGTGCCCACCGAGCTCACCGAGGCGCTGAACTCGGTCACCAAGGGCTTTGGTGGGGAGAAGGCACCATCCGCCCCCGAGCCCGCCGAGCAGCCGAAGGTCGACTTCCCGGACAAGGAGAATGTTGCCGACGCGCTTGCTCACACGAACCTGCCCGACATTGCCGATGCTCTTGCCGATGCGAAGGGCGAGGCGGCCAGGGCCACCGATGAGGCCTCCGAGGCCTCCGACCGCCGGGACGATCGCTAGTTCCAGCAGAACCGGCGAGCATGGTGAGCACGGGGGTAGACTTGCCCCCGTGCTCATTACTGTTAGCGGACCCGATTCCCGCCTCGCCGATTACACCGAGCTCACCGATGTGGCGCTGCGGCGCAAGCTCGAAACCGAACGCGGGCTGTACATGGCCGAGTCAACTAATGTCATCATGCGCGCCATCGAGGCGGGGCATAAGCCGCGCTCCTTTCTCACCGCGGCCAAGCACCTGCCGGCGCTGAGCCCGTGGATTGAGCGAGCCACCGGTGCGGCCGATGGCGGGGAGGTGCCCGTCTACCTCGCCGACGAGGCGGCGCTGCGCACCATCACCGGATTCCACCTGCACCGGGGCGCCCTGGCGGCGATGAACCGCCCCGTCCTCGCCCCGGTCTGTGAGGTGGTGGCCGATGCCAACCTCATCGTCATCCTTGAGGGGCTCGTCGACCATACGAATGTGGGCGCCATCTTCCGCTCGGCCGCCGCGCTTGGCGCCGATGCCGTCCTCGCCACCCCCACCTGCGCCGACCCGCTCTACCGGCGCTCGGTGCGCGTGTCGATGGGAACCGTCTTCCAGGTGCCGTGGACCCGGATCGAGAACTGGCCGGGCGGCATTGACCAGCTGCGTGCTGCTGGATTTACCGTCGCCTCCCTCGCCCTTGCGAAGAACGGCCGCACCCTTCCCGAGTTCACTGCCGCACTCGACCCGGCCGATCGTGTTGCCCTCATCATGGGCACGGAAGGCGATGGGTTGGGGAGACGTACCGTCGAGGCCTCGGACTGTCCGGTGCGCATCCCCATGTCCGGGGGAGTGGATTCCCTCAACGTGGCCGCGGCCTCCGCAGTGGCCATGTACGCCGTGCGGCATGCTCTCGGGCCCGAGACCAAATCGAAGGCCGCAACCGAGCCAAAGAACCGGATTTAACCGGTGGTCAGGACCGGTTATATCTGGTGATGATGGGTGGCATGAACAGAGACTATGAGGTTCGAGAAATTGCTCGAGCAATCGGAGCTATCTGTGCGAGGCACCGCAAGAAGACTGGCTTGAGCCAAGAGAAATTTGCGGTGATGGCCGGTATTAACCCTAAGCATTTTCAAACTATTGAAGCTGGTGTTAATTCCAAAGGTGGCTCAGCGAATCCGCAATTAGGTACCCTGGCGGCAATGTGTCGAGGGCTCGAGATCCCCCTTCCCGAGTTCATCGATGAGGTATGGGAGTATTTGCGCGAACGAGAAACCGTCCACAATCGCTAGCGCGCACACCTATCCGCAGTATCTCTTCCGCCGCCGGATGGTGGTTGGTCTGCTGAGAGTCTGAATCTCGCCCCTGGGATAGCCCCGGGAGAGGCGAGAAAGGACCTCAACGTGACACACCTGAATTATGCCGGCGGTGAGCGCCGTGGATAGCCCCATCATTCCCATTGTTCTGTTGATCATTGCCATCGCGTCGATCGCGTATCTGCTCAGGGGGCGAGGATGAGAGGGCTGGTGGCGGCAGTGACGGCCGCGTTCATTGGCCTGGTCCCGGTGGCGTTCGCCCAACCCGCTGCCGGACATCTTGACATCTCCTGGGTCTCCGCGCCGTCCACCATAGCGGCAGGTGAGGATCTTGTGGCCCGGATCGACTGGGATCGCAATGATGCGCACGGGGAGGTCGACGAGGTTACCGAGGACAGCTACGTGCTCGAACTGGCCATTGATGCCGGCCTGGTCGAGCAGCTTCCCGCCAGCTGCGCGAACGGGTCCGCGATTGGTGCTGGCGGTCGCTCGCTGACGTGCGTGCTTGATCTCGCCGATGACGACGGGGTGATGGGTTCCCTCGACGTTCCCATCCGAGCCTGGGGCGGGCCGGGCGAGGAGGTGGTGGCTACCGTGAGTGACGGTATGTCTGTGGTCGCCACCTCCCCGATCCCGCTGACCGCCGAGGCCGGAGTGGATGTCGCGATCAATCCTCGGGCCCTGCCCCGTTCCGAATATGCCTTTGAGGAGGGGGTGAGCGCGAGCGTACTCCTGCCCCTCATGATTGCGGCTCCCGCTGGCGGTATGCCGCTCACGGGCACGACGATGATCGACCTGGAGTTCATCACCGAATCCGGGCCGGACGTGCTTGCCGGGGCGGATATCTCCGTCGTGGGTGTGGCCGGGGATAAGAGGATCACCGGAATTGCCCGCACGACGCGGAGCTACCCGGCCCCCGAGGTGGCGGTTGAACAGCTCGATGCGACGACGCTGCGGCTCAAAGTGGCGATGCCCGAGGGTGTGGTGCCGCCGCGCCGGGACGGTGCCGGTCACCTCCTCGACGTGCTGCCCCAGGCCTCTTTCGGCCTGCGTATGACCTATCCGCTCTATGATCCGGATCTGGATAATGGGGCGAGCACCTGGCGGGCCCGGATCCGCCGAGTGGAGGCGCACGCCGGGACTCGGGTTCTCACCTCCCAGATCCGCACCCACAATGACGAGGCGGTGACCTCGATTGTCGACACCGGGCGGTCGAGCGCCCGCTTCCTCAATGGGCCGGCCCCCGCCGCCGGCGGGCTCATTGCCCAGCCCGGTCATGAGGGCAAGCTGCCACGCGTCGTCACCGAGATCTGGCAGCCGGAGCTTGGGGACCTGTCCGCGGGGGCCGATGGCTGGAGTGGGACCGGGCCGGTCCTGCCCGGCGATCAGCTCATTGGCCTGGTGACCACGGCCCGTTATTCGGGCCGGGCGGCCTCTTCGTTCACCCCGGGAACCCGTCACGGCATGTGCCTGCTATTCGATAAGAGCGCGCCGTTTACCGGCCGGACGTCAGTGATCGGCCTTGAAGGTGGGAGTATTGAATACCGGACCGGGCCGGGTTCGCTTGCCGACACGGACTGTGGGGACGGTCAGTGGGTGAGCGAGATGCCCCCTCCGGACACGGTGGGTGCCGTGCGCCTGCTCTTCGATCCGTCAACAGAGCCCGGTGTGCTGCCCGACCGGATCGGATTCGCCGCCGGATATCGAGCGAGTGAGACTCTCGCCGAAGGCGAGTACGCGTGGATGTCGGGCATGGCGAGCATTGACACCGCCGATCACTGGTATGACAGCGACACCCACGTGGCCACCACGAAGGGCGAGTATGGGACCACGACGACGTTCCGGGATGCTGTGCGGGTGCAACAAAGCCGCACGAGCGTGGCGCTCATGGCCTCCCCGTCCGTGCTCGAGCCGGGGCAGCGGGCGAGCCTGCGGGCGACGACCTTGGTGTCGGCCGCACCATTTGCCGACCGGCACACCGCCCGGGTTCGCCACGAACTCACCCTGCCGCGCGGCTTTGCCTACGTGCCCGGATCCGGGCCTAACTGTGAGATCGACGAGTCGGGCCGGGTGCTCACCTGGACCGATGAGGTGACCGTGGGGGAGCCCACGAGCTACGACATTGCCGTCGTCCACGAATCTGGCGCGGGAACCGCCACCGGAAAGATCGTCGTGCATAACGAGGAGGCCACGGCCTTAAATGTTGACTCGGCGACCGCCCGACTGGCCGTCACCGAGGCTGCGGGCATGCAGCTGACAATGACCACCGCCGCACCCACCTTTGCCCTGGACGGGGCAAACAGGTGGACGGTGCGCCTGGCCAATCACGCCTCCCACTCCGTCGCCCTCACCGACACGGTCGATATCCTGCCCTGGTCGGGCGACAATCGCGGAACCCTTACCTCGGCCAGCCCGGTGATCACCGACCTGGCCGCACCGGCGGGAACAGAGGTGTGGGTGAGCCAGGCGCCACCCGAGCAGATCTCGGTCGATCCGGCCGATCCCGGCAATGGTTCGGTAGGGACACCCTCGTCCCGGTGGCAGCGCTGGACCGGGCAGGACCGGGTCACCGCGGTGCGGTGGATCAGCCGGGATGTCCCGGCCGGGGCGAGCCTCGACTACACCGTCGACTACACGGCACCGGGAGCAACGAACGGGGATCGCCTGGTCAACTCTGCCCAGTCGCGCTCGGCCCGGGCCACCACGATGATTAACTCGATGAGCACCACGCTCATCGGTGAGCCCTCCCGCCTGCAGGTTGACAAGGAGCTCGTCTCGGTGAGCGAGGACCGGGCCGAATTCTCGGTCACCGTGCGTGCGGCCGGTCCCGGCACCGCCCGTCACGTTCTCGTCGCCGACCTGCCACGAGCGGGCCTCGCCGACATTCGCTTCACCAATCCCACCACCGGTGAGGTAAGCCCGGACGGGACAAGCTGGATGATTGCCGAGCTCGGCGAGGGGCAGGAGGCCCACGCCACCGTGAGCGCCACGGTGAACGGAACCAGCCTGGAGAATCTCATCGTGGCCCGCCAGTGCACCGAGGAGCCCTGCGAGATTCAGGCTCCCGAGCAGTGCGTGTCGAATGTGGACGCGGCCTCGGACACCGATCAGTGCGATCTTGTCACCGCCTCTTACGCGGGCCTGCTCCAGATCGACAAGGAACTCCTCGGCCCCCTTCCCGAGCCCGGCGGACAGGCTCGCTTCACCCTCACCGTACGCAATGGAGCCGAGCCGGGGCCCTGGACCACCGTCCGCGATATCACCGTGCACGACCTGCCCGGAGCAGGTATCGTTCCCGGATCGGTGGGCGCGGACAGCATCGAGGAGGGGCAGTGGCACCTCGACGAGCTTGCCGCCGGAGAGCAGGCCACCGTGACGGTACTCGCCCGGGTGGATGACTCCCCGCAGATCGTCAATGCTGCCTGGGTAGAAAGCCCGCTCCTGCCGCGCACCCTGGACGATCCGGCGGCGGCCCACCCCAATGCCTCGGTGGTGGATGATGATGATCAGGCCGACGTTGTGCGGATCTCCCGGCGGGCCCGCCTCGCCATCGACAAGCGGCTCATCGCCATGGATGGCGATGATCTCACCTACCGCATCGAGATCGGCAATCTTGGTGGGGAGCCGGCCACCGGTGTCACCGTCACCGACCAGCCCGGCGCAAATCTCGATGGCGCCACCTTCGCCACACCCGAACGGGGCAGCGTCGAGGGCCTCACCTGGCGGGTGGGCACCCTCGAGCCCGGACAGCGCGCCGCCATCGAGGTCACCGGGCTGGCGCTCGCGGACAGGGTGGTCAATGGTGCCCATGTCGACGCTCCCGGCATGAGGCACCGGGGCATGGCGGGCAATGATGGGTTGGCGGCCGATGACGATCAGGGAGACACCGAAACCACCATCTTGCCCCCGGTCGATTTGCGCTTGGATAAACGGATCGTCCCCTCGAAAGGCCGCCTCGGCTTCGAGGTGGAGGTGTGCAATCTCGGCGGAAGCCCGGCCCGCGAGGTGACGCTCACCGACGAGCCAAGCGACGCACTGGCCGATGTTGTCATCGAGGGCGAGCATGCCACTACTCGCGATAGCGAGGGACGGATCAGCCTCACGCTTGGTACCCTGCGCCCCGGGACATGCGAGACCGTCGTCTCCTCGGCCCGAGTGACCGGAAGCGGCACCAACATCGCCTACGTCACCTCACCCGACGATCCGCTGGCGGATAATGCCGCTCAGGTCAACGACGGAATCGAGGCGGATACCGATGGCTGGGATGAGGTCAGCATCGGGGTCGAACTCGCCCGCACCGGGCCAAGCGACGTGCTCGTTGCCGTGCTCTCAGCCATCTCCATCGCGCTGGGCATCCTCGCCCTGCTCCTGCGGCGCGGAGACTAACGCGGCAGGCAACCACGAAAGCCCGGGCTGAGTGGGCACTTTCGTGGCGATGAGGCGGCGGCAAGCAGACGCGGTACAGCGGGTTGTGCCGGGGCGTTACATCTGCGCCCCGGCATAACCCTGCTGACGCCAGGCCTCGTAGATAGCGATAGAGGCCGAGTTGGCAAGATTAAGCGAGCGAATATGCGGCATCATCGGAATCCGTACCCGATCGGTAATCGCCTCATGAGCCAAAATATCCTCGGGCAGGCCCACTGGCTCGGGCCCAAAGAGCAGCACGTCGCCAGGCCGATAGCTGATGGAGGCAAACGACGTGTGGGTGTGCCCCGTGAACGCAAAGATTCGCCGCCCCTCACCGAGATGCTCAAGGAGGGCAGAGAAATCCTCGTGCACGTGCGTGCGCGCGAGATCGTGATAGTCGAGTCCCGCGCGCCGCAAGTGCGCATCGGTCATCTCAAAGCCAAGGGGCTCAACGAGATGAAGGGTAATACCCGTGCAGGCCGATAGCCGGATCGCATTGCCGGTGTTGGATGGGATGCAAGGCTCGTAGAAGACGACATCAAACACCGCAATAGCCTATCGCACTAGCGCTGGCACACCCCGGTCAGCCTGGCCCGAGCAATCGTGTGGAACACGCACTGGAAAGCCACCACGGCCGGAGAGGTGTTCTCATCGACGTCGATCTCCTCAACGTCGAGGGCATGCACCGCGAACATGTAGCGATGCTCCCGATCGCCCTCCGGCGGATTCGGGCCCTCCCAGGCCAGTGCGCCGCCATCGGTGCGGGCGTGAACAGCCGAACCGGGCAGCGCATCATTCCCAGCGCCGGCACCCGTGTCCAGCGAGGTCACCGAGGCGGGTAGATTCGCCACCGTCCAATGCCAATACCCCGACGGGGTCGGAGCATCCGGATCAAAGCACGTGACAACGAAGCTCTTCGTCTCGGCCGGAGCACCCGACCAGGACAGCTGCGGAGAGATATTCTCACCCTTCGGCGTGAACCGATCGGCAATGGGCTCCCCCTCGCCAATATCGGTCGAGGATAGAGAGAAAGACGGAACCTCGGGAAGGAGGTCATAGGGATCTGGGGCAAGCGGTCGTTCGATACTCATACCCCTATTCTATGGCATCCATCACACAAAGGCGAGAGAACTGTCCGGCTCGATTTTCGTCTCCCCATCGCTCTAAGATGATTCTCGAACAAGTGTTCTAAGAATCTGTTCTATGTGTCGCGGGAGGAGGAGAGATGGAACAGGAACAGCGCCTCGCCGTAGCGCGCCAGGCTCTTGCCCGCGCCGAGGCCACCGCCGGCCTGCACGCCACCACCACACAAAGCGCCGGCGATCCGGGATGGCACGTTCCCGAACCACTCGCCCCGCTCCTGACAGCTCTCACCCCCGGAGTCGTCACCGTCACCGGGGCAACTAGCCTCGCCCTCGCCCTCGCCGGTGCCGCCAGCGCGGAAGGTGCCTGGGTTGCCGCGCTCGGCATGCCCCACCTGGGATGGGGAGCCGCCGCCGAATACGGACTCGACCTCGCCCGCACCGCCACCATCGCCGACCCCGGCCCCGTGCCGGCGGAAACCCTCGCGGCGCTCGCGGACGGCTTCGACATTATTCTTGCCGGAAATCTCGGCCTGACGGTGCGCGAGGAGCGCCGCCTGGAGGCCCGGCTGCGCTCCCGATCGGCCACCCTTATCACCGAGCACTGGCAGACCGCCTCGCGTCCCCTGTCCGCCACCTGCGAGCCGGTTGGCTGCTCGGATGGTCACCTCACCCACATTCGGCTCGTCATTGCCACCCCGGGTGGAAAACTGGAATGTCGGATTGCGCCGGAGGGCCTGAGGCCCTCGCGACAGCTGCAAGCGGTGCCCTCATGATCGGGACGATGCGCGGGGCGCTCTGGGTGCCGCACTGGCCGGTGGCGGCCGCCGTGTCTTCGGCGCTTGCCGATCCGGAAGAGCCGGTTGCCGTGTGCGATCGCCGGGTGGCCGCCCTGTCCCCGAGCGCCCGGAGCGCCGGGGTGCGGATCGGGGACACTCGCCGCCGCGCCCGCTACCTGTGCCCCCAGATCCGCCTGCTCGATCGGGACCGGGAACGCGAGGAGCGCGTCTTCGGGGTGGTGCTCGACGCGGTGGAGGAGCACGTGGCCTCCTGCGTCATCGTCCGACCCGGACTCATCACCTTTGGGGCGAAGGCCCCGGCGCGGGCGGCCGGAGGATTTGACCGGCTGGCCGAAAGGCTCATGGAGTCGGTGGCCGAACAGGCCGAGGAAAGCCACGTCGGGGCCGGATGTGGGCTGCTCGCCGCGGTTCTGGCCGCGCAGGACCGGCGGGTGGTTCCGGCCCGGGAGACCGCCGCCTTCCTCTCCCGATATCCGCTCACCGCCCTCTACGAGGTGGCCGGCGGAGAAGCGATGCGCAGGGAGTGGGCCGAGGTCATCGACACGCTGCTCACCCTGGGAATCACGCGGCTGGGGGACCTAGCCGGCCTGGATCACTCTCTCATTGCCTCTCGCTTTGGCGCGACCGGATCCATTTTGCTGAGTCTCGCACTCGGGGCCGATCACGCGGTGCGCTATACGGCCGCTCCGCGAGGCGAGATCACCGTGCGTACCGCCACCGAGGGGGCCGGCCGGGCCGAGCAGGCGGCCTTCTACGCGAAGCGGCTGGCTGATGAGCTGGCGGAAGAGCTGTCGAGGCGGATGCAGGTGTGCGGGCAGCTGACCGTGAGCGCCCAGTTCAGCACCGGGCAGCGCCAGCGAACCTGGTCGATGGACGGGGCGGCCACCAGTCGCGACATCACCGATCGGGTGCGGTGGCAGATTTCCGGGTGGCTCGATGATCGGGCAGCCCGACCCCTCGGTGAGCTTGACTATCTCGAACTCACCGCCGAGGATCTCTCGCCGGCGGGGACCAATCAGTCCTCGCTATTTGGCTCTTCTCGACGCTCTGCGGAACAGGCCCGCCGCTCGGTGCTGCGCCTGCAGTCCATGCTGGGGGAGGACCGGGTGCTCAGCCCCCGGCTGACCGGGGGGCGCTTTCCCGCTGGAGCCACCCGGCTCGAGGCCTGGAATTCGCGTCCCGCGCCGGTGAAGCAGCGACCCTGGCCGGGCGCGATTCCCCGGCCCTGGCCCGCCATCGTCTTCCCCGAGCCCGTCCCCATCGAGTTGCGCTGTCACTGTGGAGAAGGCCTCGAGGTCACCGGGCAGGTGCAGCTGTTCTGTCCATCCTGCCTTGATCCCCGGCCCGCCACCCTGTTGGTACAGCCCGCCAGTGGGCGCCCCGACCCCAGCCGGGCGCACGCCCTGTGCAGATATCCGGGGACGGCCGAGATCTGGTCGCATGCCGGACCCTGGCAGGTCTCGGGGCGGTGGTGGGATCCGCACACCTCCTACCGGCGGGCCTACCTGCAGCTGGGATCCCTGCCGGGAGCCCTCGTCTTTCGTGGCGAGGGCCGCTGGATGCTCGAGGGGATCTACGAATAATGGGATATGCCGAGCTGCATGCTCACTCCGCCTTCTCTTTTCTCGACGGGGCGAGTCTGCCCGCCGAGCTTGTCCGCCGGGCCGCCGAGCTCGAGCTGGATGCCCTTGCCCTCACCGATCACGGCGGGCTCGCCGGGGTCGTGCAGCTCGCCCAAGCAGCCCGCGAGGTGGGCCTGCCCACGGTTATCGGCTCCGAGCTCACCATCGGGGGAGTGCGCCGGGCGGGCGAGGCCGATCCGGCCGGAGAACACCTCGTGGTGCTGGCTCGGGGAGCCGAGGGATATCGCAGGCTCGCGGGAGCGATCTCCACCGCGCAGCTCGCCTCCGGAATCAAGGGGGAGGCCCACTATGCGATGGAAGACCTCGCCGAGCAGTCCGCCGGCCAGTGGATGATCCTCACCGGCTGCCGCAAAGGCCGGGTTCCGGCCGCCCTAAATGAGGCGGGGCCGGAAGCGGCCGGCCGGCGGCTGGACGAACTCGTCGAGCTATTCGGGGCGGAGAATGTCGCGGTGGAGCTCACGAATCTTGCCGGCCCGCTCGATCAGGAACGGTGCGCGGCCCTCGCTGAGCTGGGGGAAAGCCGGGGGCTTACGGTGGTGGCCACCGGGCAGGTGCACTATGCTCGGCCCGCCGACCGGCAGCTGGCCGATGTTCTCGCGGCGGTGCGGGCCAATGCGAGCCTGGAGGATATGGATGGCTACCTACCTTCGGGCGGGCGGTACCTGCGTGGGGCGGGGCAGATGAGGGCGATTCACTCCGGGCATGTCGCAGCGGTCGATGCGGCGGGGGAGCTCGGACGCGAGCTCGCCTTCGACCTGTCCCTTGTCGCCCCGGCCCTGCCGCCCTTCCCGGTGCCCCGCGGACACACCGAGGCTACCTGGCTACGCGAGCTCGCCTATGCGGGAGCGCGAAACAGGTACGGGGAGCGGTGGGAACATCCGCGCGCCTGGGAGAAGATTGACGCCGAACTCGACATCATTACCCAGCTCAACTTTCCTGGCTACTTTCTGATCGTCCACGAAATCGTCGAGTTCTGCCGCTCCTCCGGTATTTTCTGTCAGGGCCGCGGATCGGCGGCCAACTCCGCCGTGTGCTTCGCGCTCGGCATCACCGCGGTCGATGCGGTACGCCACAATATGCTCTTCGAACGCTTCTTATCCCCGGGCCGGTCGGGCCCTCCCGATATCGACATCGACATTGAGGCCGGCCGGCGAGAGGAGGTCATTCAGCACGTCTACGACCGATACGGTAGAACGCATGCCGCCCAGGTTGCCAACGTCATCACCTACCGACCCAAGTCGGCAGTGCGGGATGCTGGGCGGGCCTGCGGATTCGATGTTGGCACTCTCGATGCGTGGTCGAAGCGGCTCGAGCGTCACGGCTCGCTGAGCGAGGAGGAGGCCGAGCGGATCGATCCCCTTGTGGCGGACCTCGCCCGGCGCATGCTCCACCTGCCCCGCCACCTTGGCGTGCACTCCGGCGGCATGGTCATGTGCGCCGGGAAGGTGACCGAGGTATGCCCGGTTGAGTGGGCCACCGCTCCCGGGCGCACGGTCCTGCAGTGGGATAAGGAGGATTGCGCGAGCGCCGGCCTCGTGAAATTCGACCTCCTGGGCCTTGGTATGCTCACGGCGCTGAGGCTCATGTTCACGATGATTGCCGAGCGCGGCGTGCTCGACCCGGAGGGGCGCCCCTACGCGCTGCACACCGTCCCGGCCGAGGATCCGGAGGTCTACGACCTGCTGTGTGCGGCGGATACAGTGGGCGTGTTCCAGGTGGAATCGCGGGCTCAAATGTCGACGCTGCCCCGGCTGCGGCCGCGCACCTTCTACGACATCGTTATCGAGGTGGCGCTCATCCGCCCCGGCCCCATCCAGGGCCGCTCGGTTAGCCCCTACCTGGCCCGCCGTCAGGGGCTCGAACCCGTCACCTATCCCCATCCGCTGCTGGAAGACGCCCTGCACAAAACCCTCGGGGTGCCGCTTTTTCAAGAGCAGCTCATGCAGATCGCGATCGACGCGGCCGGGTTCAGCCCGGCGGAGGCGGATCAGCTGCGCAAGGCGATGGGGGCCAAACGCTCCCACGAGCGTATGGCGGCACTCAAGGATCGGTTGCTCACGGGCATGGCCGAACGGGGGATTGACCGGGAGACCGGTGAGGAAATCTACGACTCCCTCAAAGCCTTCGCAGACTTTGGTTTTCCAGAATCGCACTCCTTCTCTTTCGCCTATCTCGTCTACGCGAGTGCATGGATGAAGGTGCACCACCCCGAAGCCTTCTACGTCGGGCTGCTCGGTGCGCAGCCGATGGGATTTTACTCCCCGCAGTCCCTCATCGCCGATGCTCGTCGGCACGGTGTGCGGGTTGCGCGGGCGGATGTCAACTACTCCCTCGTCGAGGCCTGCCTCGAGGAGACGCTGCATGAAGCGGTGGGAGAGAATACCCGCCGGCATCCACCACACCACCTGGTTCATCCTGATTCTCGGCTGCTGGTGCGCCTCGGCCTGTCCTCGGTCAAGGGAGTGGGGGACTGCGCGGAGCGGATTGTCGCCGAACGAGAGCGAGGCCGCTACTCCTCCATGGCGGATCTTGCCTCGCGGTGCCACTTAAGCGAGCGCGTGCTGCGGGCGCTCGCCAAGGCGGGGGCGCTGACCTCGCTGGGCCGCTCCCGTCGCTCGGCCATGTGGGCGGCCGGTCCCCTTGGCACCACCCCCGCCCAGGAGTTTCAGCCGACCCTGCCGGGATTGAACGTTGGCGAGCGGGCGCCGGCGCTTCCGGCGATGAGCGAGTGGGAGGAGATGCGGGCGGACGTCGAGTCCACGGGAATCTCCACCGGGGACTATCCCACCGCGCTCGTGCGCCCGCAGCTGCGGGCCCACGGCGTGCTCACCGCAGCCGAGCTGCGCGAGGTGGAGGCTGGCCGGCGGGTGCGGGTGGGTGGCATCGTCACCCATCGCCAGCGCCCGCATACCGCGCAGGGCACCATCTTCCTCTCGCTCGAGGATGAGACGGGCATATCGAATATCGTGTGCTCGACGGGCTTTTGGCGTACCCATGGGGAAGTGGCGCGCACGAGTGGTGCCCTCGTCGTGCGGGGCCGGGTCGAGCGGGCGGGCAACGTGGTAAACGTGCTGGCAGATGGGTGTATTCCCCTACGTCTCGGGGTTCCGTCTACCTCCCGTGATTTCCGATAAGAAAGAGTTTTCAGTACTACCCTGTAGGCATGACGGAGCGGATCAGTCCGGGAACAGTGGAGTACCGGAAGGCACTTCTCGCACTTTTCTGTATTGGGCTATCGGCCTTTGCCCTCATTTACACCGTGCAACCAATTCTTCGCCTCATCGGAGAGGAATTCGGTAAGGACGCGGGGCAAACCGCGCTTCTCATGTCGACCTCGACGGGCGCCATCGCCCTCGCGGTGATCCCGCTCGGCCAGGTCTCGGCCCGAATCGGCCGCAGCAGGATGATCATCATCTCCCTGGCGATCTCGGTGATAGCCGGGATCATCATCGCCTTCGCCCAGTCCTGGACCCTTCTCCTCGTTCTGCGCACCGTGCAAGGCATTGCGTTGGCCGGTCCGCCGGCTGCCGCACTCGCCTGGGTGGCCGAGGAGATCGCCCCCTTCGCAATCAACCGCGTCGGCGGTCTCTACATCGCCGGCACCACGGTGGGCGGCATGGTGGGGCGCCTGCTTGCGGGATTTGCCTCGGACCTGTGGGGCTGGCGCGGCGGCGTGCTGAGCGTGGGGGTGAGCTCCGCGATCTTTGCCGGCCTTGCCCACCTGCTCCTACCGGCCTCGACACCGGGGATCGGGCAGGGTGGGCGGGGCTCCACCCGGCGGGGCGCACGAGCCCAGCTTGTGCGCTGCTATGCCTTTGGCGGGCTCGGCATGCTCACGTTTGCCGGGCTGTTCAATATCATTGGTTACCGGACTGCCCTGCCGCCCTATTCCCTATCTGCCGGCCTGGGCTCCATGTTCTTCATCACCTACCTCGCTGGGACCGCCTCCTCATCCTTTGCCGGGAGGGTGAGTGCTCGGCTCGGGTTGCGTACCGCGATTGCGGCGGCGATTGTGACGATGGCTGTGGGGGTAGGCATCACCATGCTGCGCCCCCTCCCTATCATCTGGCTCGGCCTGGCCGTCCTGTGCGCCGGATTTTTTGCCATGCACGCGCTCGCCTCCTCGACGGCTTCCCGGCTCCACCCCCAGGGTTCGGCCCGGTACCTGCTCAGCTACTATCTGGGGTCCTCGGCGGGCAGTATTATCTACGGCCTGGCGTGGGATGGGGGAGGGTGGTTCGCAGCTGGCATCACGAGTTTCATTGTTATTGCCGGGCTTGCCGTGTTCGCCCTCGGCATCCGCGAGCCGGGCAGTGGCGCCGAAGCGGTTACAGTGGGAGATAACGACTAAAGGAGAATTCTTATGGCCAAATTTCGCTCGCTCATGCGTTGGGCAATGGTCTCTGGGCCCGTGGTGATTCAGGCGGTCCAGCGCTACGGCCCCACAATCAAGCACCTCATCGACTCCAACCCGCAGGCAATGGACGCACTGACGGGAAAGCTGCGCGGATATCAGAATGCCCGCAAGGTGAGCGGGGTTGGCGGCGTTGAGGAACGTATTGCGGTGCTGCGCGAGCAGGTCAATCATCTCTACGCCTCGGCCAACACCCCCGCGGTGGCCCGCCAGGCTCAGGAATGGCGCGGCCAGATCGACCGCATCGAAACCGGACTGCCGCTGCTCGATGCCATGACCGCGAAAGCCCGCCGCCGCCGCACCCGGGAACTCGGGCACAAGCTCGATCGAATCTCCTCCAAGGTCCTGGCCGCAGTTGTCGAGGATGACGTGCAGGATGCTGAGGTCCTCGACGAAACCCCTCGCGACGGCGAATGAGCCTGCCGCCCCCGGCGGCCTACATTTACCTCAGCCCGCCCCCGCCACAACGTCAACCGCCCCGGCCTCGCACCGGGAGCGAAGCCGTGAGCGGGGGCTGCGCGCTCTTGGGGTCGGTCGTGGCGATGCTCGCCCTCGCCGCCCCCTTCCTGCGTGGCTTTCACGATGAGCCGATCCGGCTCGGCTCATCTTTCCTCGGCGGCCTCATTCTCATTGCCGCCGGAATCTCCTTGCTGAGCTCGGTGTCCCTGTCGTTGTCCGCGCGGCGTGCTCGCCGCGCCTTTCTTGGGGGCCTCGGCGCATTGGCCGCTGGTTCCTTTATCGGCATGCTCACCGTGCAATTAGTGAGCCGGGAGGATCATCGTGAGATCATTCATCTAGGTGGCAGCCTTGGAATTGCACCGCAATTGCTTGTCGCTGCTGCCATCGCCATGATGTTCGCCGGTCTCATCGGCGTCACGAGAGGAATGACACCATCGAAATAAATAACGCCAGAGCGCGGGCTGAAGTAGCGAAGAAGATGCGCGAAGCGGGGCTGGATGATCAGGTGATCAACCTGCTGTCCTCGCAGATTGACCACCTGGCCGCCGGCTCCACCGGGCATATCCCCGAGGCAAGCATTGACCCGGTCACGGAGGTGGAAACGATGCCGAGTGCGACCGGGGTGGACCCGGAGGCGCTTTCGCGCACCGCGCTCATTAAGCTCAATGGTGGACTCGGCACCTCCATGGGAATGAACACCCCGAAGTCGCTACTCCCAGTGACAGCCGGCAGAACGTTCCTCGACATCATCATCACCCAGGTACTTGCCGCCCGCCGGGCCTATGGCGTGACAATGCCGCTCGTGCTCATGAATTCCTTCCGCACCGAGCAGCCGACCCTCGAATTTTGCGACAGGTATCCGGAGCTTGCCGTTCCGGGAGTGTCCTTGAGCATGCGGCAAAACCAGATTCCCAAGCTCACCCAGGAGCTCCTCCCGGTCTCCTGGCCGGAGAATCCGGAGTTGGAGTGGTGTCCGCCCGGGCATGGTGACCTCTATGCCACGCTTGTCTCCTCGGGGGTTTTGGATGAGCTGCTCGAGGCGGGAATGAGCTATGCACTCGTATCCAATGCGGATAACCTCGGCGCATTTCCCGATCCGGGGCTGGCGAGGTGGTTCGCCGGCACCGGGGCCGTGATGGCCCTGGAGGTGTGCGAGAGAACCGAGGCTGACCGCAAGGGTGGTCATCTTGCCCGCCGCCGGCGCGACGGAAAGCTGATCTTGCGCGAGATCGCCCAGGTGCCGAGTCACGAGATTGCCGAATTCCAGAACATTGAGCGACACCGGTACTTCAACACGAACAATATTTGGCTCAATCTGCGAATGCTGCGCGATCACCTTGACGAGGATGGTTTCGTCGCCATGCCGATCATTCGCAACATCAAACCGGTCGATCCGACACGCCCCGACACCCCGAAGGTCATTCAGGTCGAGACGGGCATGGGAACCGCCATCGAATCCTTCGATTCCGCGCGAGCCATCGAGGTTCCCCGCAGCCGCTTCCTGCCGGTGAAAACGACGAATGATCTATTTTTCATGAGATCGGATCTTGTCACTGAAACCGACGAGGGCCGGATCGTCGCGAAGACCGATCGCAGGCCCATCATCGATCTCGACCCGCGATTCTTCGCGAGAATTGATGACTTCAACGAGCGCTGCGAGCACGTGCCCTCTCTGGCGAGGGTGGAGTCGCTGACCGTGCGCGGCGACTTGACGTTCCCCGAGGGCCTCGAGCTATCCGGAAACGTCCGCCTCGAGGGGACCGTCTAGCCGGGGCCCGCCCGGTCGTGACGGCCCCGCTGGCTCGGGCGGGCTATCTCGAGGGCAATGACCCGGGTGGGTGACCGCGCTTCAGGCATCCGCCCATACCTCCGACAGATCAGCTGTGCTGCCTCGTGAGTGATGGCGTGGTGATGAGCCGGGTTGTTGCTTCCGCACCAAGAGGTGAGTTCCGGGGCTTCGTTACGGAGAAAAGAAAACCCCCGGTCAATACCGGGGGATTTCGTGCGCGGAGAGGGACTTGAACCCTCACCCTCTAATACGAGGACTAGCACCTCAAGCTAGCGCGTCTGCCAATTCCGCCACCCGCGCAGGTGACCAACAGGTTTCCCTGTCGTGACAACGTCTAAGAATCTACCACGGCCCCATCCCCGGGCGCCAATTGCTCAGCCCTTCCCGGGCTGTGATGTCGCTCGCTCAACATGAGATCCACGGTGTGGGTCACGCTGGGCGAGATTGTTCGCCGGTGCTGGCGACTACTAGGGTTAAAGCATGCAGTCACTTGCCTTGTCCACCGATCGTTTCCGTCTCGTTCCCGCCGATGTGGCCTATGCCGACCAGTACGTGGAGGCTTGCAGTGATCCGGAAGTGACTCGCTGGTGCGTTTCGGTTCCCCGCCCATACAGCCACGAGGATGCGGTCTCCTATCTGGGCACCATCTCCCCGGGAGCGTGGGACGAGGGACGAGCTGCCTGGACCATTCTGGACGGAGACAGCCTCGTCGGCGACATTGGCTTCAGCGGTCCGGCCATCACCCCGGGCTCGCGTCCCGAGCTCGGCCTGTGGATCGCCGCGCCCTACCGCGGCAGCGGGGCGGGCGAGGAGGCTGCCCGTGCCGTCATCGACTGGGCCTTTGAGCGGGGAGCAAGTGCGATTCTGTGGCGCTGTCTCATCGATGGCGAGCCGAATTGGGCGAGTGCGCGCACGGCGTGGAAGCTCGGCTTCACCCTCGATGGAGTGAGTCGCGCCGCCATCGCGAGGGATGATCACGCGTACGATGCCCTCTCTTTCACGCTGCTTGCGGGGGAGGATATGACGCCAGCTACGCCCTGGTTTGGCCCGCAGGGATCGCGACCAGCGGTGCCGGATCCGCGCGATCCAGAGGCCCTTGTCCGCCAGTTCCACGAGACCTACCGACTTCCCATCCATACCGAGCCCGATGCCGATCGGGAACGCATCCACCTGCGCATGTCCCTCGTGGCCGAGGAGTTTATTGAGCTCGTCACCGCAGCCTACGGCGAGAAGGCCGGGGCCATGGTTGCCCGAGGCTGGGAGGAGGCCCGCGCCGCCGATGATCGCACCCGTGACACGGTGGAGATTGCCGATGCTCTTGGCGACCTTATCTACGTCATCTACGGCATGGCGCTCGAACTCGGCATCCCGCTCGCCGATGTCCTGCGGGAAATCCAGGATTCTAACCTGTCGAAGTTGGGGGCCGATGGGCAGCCGATCTACCGGGAGGACGGCAAGGTCCTCAAGGGCCCGAACTACTTCCGCCCCGACATCGCCAAGGTTCTCAAGGGCTGACGCTCTGAGAGATGGCCAAGCCTGCTGGGTGAGGCGGAAAGATTGAACGCAAGAAGGTGCGGGCCCGAGGGCCCGCACCTTCCTCCTGCCGGCATGTTGTGCGGCTAGTGCCGGAGGCTTAGTTGCCGGGGTTCGGCGAAAGCCGACCTAGCGCATGTGGCGAATGGCGAGGGTGTCGGTGCCGTCGCCGTCCCAGTCGCCCACGGCGACCCGGTCGTGCGCCTCGCCAATGGTAGCGGTGCGGCTGATCGAGCCATCCAGGGAGTCGGTGAGGAAGACGTCAGCCCCTCGGCGAGAGCCGACGGTGTCCTTGCCGTCGCCATCCCAGTCGCCGGTGAGTCCCAGATCGCTCGGCTCACCGAAGATGACCTTGTGGTTGGCGTATCCGCCCTTATGAGCATTCGTCAGGTGGAATTCGCTGCCGCGCTTGATGCCGACGGTGTCCGTGCCGTCACCATCCCAGTCACCGGCCAGGGGCACATCTCCGCGTCGGCCATAGCCGAAGGAGTAATCGGCCCAGCCGCCCCGGTGCTCATTGATGAGGTGGAAGCGCTTGCCGCGGTGAACGCCGACGGTGTCGATGCCATCGCCATTCCAGTCGCCCACAACCACCTGGTCGGTGTTGCGCCCGAAGGTGAAGGCAATTTCGTGGCGTCCCGAGGAGTTCTCGTTGCGCAGATAGAACCGGTTACCCCGACGCAGGCCGATCGTGTCGATGCCGTCGCCGTCCCAGTCACCCGCGAAGAACTCATCGGTGACGCGGCCGTAGCCAAAGCCCACGGCGGGATCTCCGCTCCAGACGTTGTGA
>JAUNVM010000015.1:0-19887 GCA_030537635.1 Flaviflexus sp.
CGAGGAGCCCGAACCCACCGAGGAGCCCCAGGGCGATATCACGACGGAGTTCACGAGTCCCGAGTTCGGCACGGCCTTCGACTTCGAGAGCGACCTGTACGAGGGCCAGAGCGGACGGGTGACCGTCAACTCCCTCAAGCCGGATGTTGAGGACATGATCGCCGAGTACGACCCTTCGTACTTCAAGCCGGCCGAGGGCAACATCTACTTCCTCCTCAATGTCACCGTGGAGAACACGGGAGGCGAGTCCTTCAGCCCGTGGCTGGAGCTCGATCCCCTGCTCATCGGCGCCGAGGGGCAAGAGGCCACCTGGGCCATCACCACCATCCCCGACGATCTGAGCGACATGGGAGAGCTCGCTCCCGGCGAGACCATGACCGGCAACATGCTCCTCGAGGGCAATAAGAGCTTCCTCAACACGAAGTCGCAGCTCCACATCAACTTGCTCTATGGAGTGCCCGTCATCATGCTGCTCGACTAGCTCAGCTCCCCTTCTCCTTATCTCCGGTGGCCCGCGCAAGCGGGCCACCGTTCTTCTTCCCGCCGCCTATGTCGCCAAGCTCGGAACCATCGGGCCTTGCCGACCGGCCACCCACCAACTACTATGTCTTACATAGTAGCTGGCCTCGCCAAGGAGTGACATGCGGAGGAAGTCATCGGAGCTGCGCAAGGGCGCGCTCGAGCTTGTTGTGCTGACTCTTCTTGCTCGCTCACCCCGCTACGGCGGGCAGATTGTCGAGGCACTGTCGACGCGACCGGGCCTTGAGCTCAGCGCCGGTACCCTCTACCCGCTCCTCAATCGCCTGCGCGGCGGCGGGCTCGTGGAGTGTGAGTGGCGGGAGTCCCCGGTGGGTCCGCCGCGCAAATACTACGCGCTCACCCGCAAGGGCCGCGCGGCCCAGCAGGAGCTGGTGCGCCAGTGGAACGAGTTAACCGGGGCGGTATCCGCCCTGGTGGAGGATGAGACATAACCAGACCGCTGCAGCCCGAACCTGAGCAGGCCACCATTGCCGGCATCCCCCTCGAGACCCGCGCCCTGCGCGAGGCGGTGCGCCTGCGCATGTTCAATCCCGAGGATCCGCGTGTCCTCGTGCCGCGCCTGCTGGGTGCGGGATGGACGGTGAACTTTGGCGCGGTCGCGGTGCGCCTCGGCGTGCTGCGGCCCGATGACACGATTGCCGATCTCTCCGATCACGTGCCGAAAACGAGCGAAACAGCCCTGCGGCTGCTGCCCTGGGCCGGGGCGCTCGCAGGAATCGCGGGGGCGGCCGCGGGCGCGGCAAAGAGCGAGCTGCCGGTTGACTGGGATCGCCGGGGCGAGCCCCGCCGCTTCGCCCCGCCCTGGGCTGCGGTGGGAATCCCCGCCGCCATCGGCACCCTGGCCGGGATCTGGTCGGCATCCGAGCCCCGCTCAACAGGCCCCGATATTCTGCGCCACGCCCTCGCTGCCGGCATCTCCACCGGGACCGCCACCCTCATCGGGTGCTCCCTGGCGGGCAAGCCCGGCCGAGCAGGAGCCACCCTCCTGACCCTCGTGCCTGCCGGGGTCACCGCCCTTGCCGTGACCGGGAGCCTCCGGGCGGCCAGGGCCCATCTCGCGGCGGAGCTGCGCGCCGAAGCAGAACGCACGGGCGCCGGGAACGGCAACAAGATCGACACCGCGACGGACACCGCGAAGGACGAGAGAGTCTCATGAACGATTGGTGGATCATCATCATTCCCGCGGCCATCGTTCAGATCGTCCTCCTCATCGCCGCCCTCATCCGGCTAAGCAGGCTGACCGTCACCGAGGTGGCGGGGCTACAAAAGCCCGCCTGGCTCGCCATCATCGTCTTCATAAACATCATCGGCCCGATCGTTTTCCTCGTGATGTCCCGCCAGGCCGAGGCTGCCCCGGAGCCCGCCACGACCCCCATGCACTCCCCCGGCGAGACCATTGCGGGTCTCTACGGCAGGGGCACGACTACGGGAGATACTGCGCTGCCGGGGATGGACGGCGAGCGGGGCCGGACGCGGGAAAAGCCGTGACGGCTACGGCAGCCGTCTCGACGGTCAACCTGACGAAACGGTACGGAGAGCTGACCGCCCTGGATGGCGTCGATCTCAGCGTACCCCGGGGCACGGTTTATGGATTCGTGGGGCGCAATGGCGCCGGGAAGACCACGGCCATCCGCCTTCTGCTCGGGCTCACCCGTCCGAGCTGCGGGGAGGCGAGCGTGCTCGGCGGACACATCGAGGACCTCGCGGTGCGGGCCCGGGTGGGCTATCTGCCGGACGTTCCCGGGTTCTACGACTGGATGACTCCCGAGGAGACCATGTCCTTCGCGGCCCGCCTGCATCACTTGCCCGCCGGCCTTGCCGAGACCCGGAGCCGGGACCTGCTCGCCATGGTGGGCCTTGCTGGAGTGACCCGGCCGGTCGGCGGGTTCTCCCGCGGCATGCGGCAGCGGCTGGGGCTCGCCCGCTCCCTCATCAACGCCCCCGACCTCCTCATCCTTGACGAGCCCACCTCCGCCCTCGATCCCCTGGGCCGGCGCGACGTCTTGGACATGATCTCCGCGCTGCGCGGCGCCACCACGGTCATCTTCTCCACCCACCTGTTGGCGGACGTGGAGCACCTGTGCGATCACGTCGGCATACTCTCCGGCGGGCGTCTCCTCGCCCAGGGGCCGATCGACACGATCGCCCCTGACAGGCGGTGGCTGCGGGTGCGGGTGAGCGGCGGTGAGGAGCTGGCCGAGGTCATCTCCTCCTCGCCCTGGTGCGAGGGCCTCACCGTCACCCGTCATCCCGCCGGCACCGAATTCGTCATTGCCGGCGATCTTGACGCCGCCCGCATCGCCCTTCCCCGCATGGTCGCTGAGCGGGGTCTTTCCCTCGATCATCTGGCGGAGGAAAAGCCCAGCCTGGAAGATGCTTTCATCGAGGTGACCTCATGACCGGATTTTCAGCCCTGCTCGCCAAGGAGATCCTCGAGATCAGGCGAACGTGGAAGGCCAGGGTGCTTCTTGCGGTGATCGCCTTTGCCGCGGCCACCGGGCCGTTCATTGCGCGGTATGCACCGCAGATCATCGGCTCCACCCTGGGAGCCGAACTGGAGCTCTCCCTGCCCGATCCGACGTGGGCGGATAGCTATGTCCAGTGGGTCAAGTCCCTCACCCAGATCATCGTCTTCCTCGTCATCATCCTCGCCGCGCTCTCGCTGGGCTCGGAGCTGCGGGCGGGAACGGTCCAGGGCCTCGCAACGGCGCCGGTCGACCGCTCCGCAATCATCGTCGCGAAGCTGGTGGCCGATGCCGGGCTGGTCGCCATCTCCCTCGGAGCTGGAACCCTCATCGTGGCGGCCGAGACGCGCCTCCTCTTCGGCACCGCCCCCGGCGGAGAGCTCATCGGGGGCACCCTGACGTGGCTGTGCGGTGCGCTCTTTCTCATGTCGGCCACGATGTGCGCCAGCGCCCTCACCTCCACCGGCCCCGCCATCGCCACCGGCATCAGCCTCTACCTCGTCGTCAGCCTCGCGGGAATGTGGGAGCCGGCCCGGCGGTGGAGCCCCGCCGGGGCCCTTGGCGCAGGCAACGGAGAGATTCCCGCGATCGCAAGCTGCCTCCTGCTCGCCGCGACCTGCACCGCGGGCGCGATCCGGGCACTGGACCGCCGGGACATCTGATCCTCAGGCCTGATCGGCCGAGTGAATGGAATTGGCGAACTGGTCCGCAGTCATTCCCGTAAGCCACAGGTAATAGTCGCGCTTCATGATCCCCCGGGTATATTTTCCCCTTAAGACCGCCCGATTCGCCCCCGTGTCCACTATCTACCGCGCGACCACGGCAAATCCGGACCTGAGGCGGAAGGTAAGCCCGGGAGCCGGGAACGCCTAGAGGTATCCGAGCACCAAGAGGGCCACGGACAGGGCGAGCATGCCCAGGCAATTGACCTTGAAGGCCGTGCCGGTTGCTCCGGCGCGCAGGTGGGCAATTGCTGCGCAACAGAAGTAGGCAATAACGCCCACATTGGCGGCAAAGGCAAGGCCTGGAATCCAGATCCCGGCAATGAGGCCGGCGACGGCCAGCAGCTTGGTCACGATGAGGACCCACCACCAGCGCCGGGGCAACTGCACGGAGTCCAGGCAGTCGCGGATGAAGGTGACGGGGCGAACCGACAGCGCAGCATCGCCAAGAAGGATGACGGCAAGGAGGGCCGGGGACCACCAGTGGGGAAGAAGAATCATGGCTGCTCCTTAGCGCAGATGGTGGAAAAGGCCGACGCGATTGCCGTCTCCATATCCACCCCCGCGGCGCCCCACATGAAGAGGGTGCCGATGTAGGCGGCGTGCATCGCCTCCGCCATCGCACCGGAGCCCTCCCCAAACACGGGATCGAGCAGCTCGATGAATTCGGCGATAAGGCACTCGGCCAGGGCCGAAAAGACGGCGGAGGTGTGCCGCCCCGACAGCAAAATGGCGCCGTAGGTGCGAGCCAGCTCGAGCCGATTCGCAAACAGGTCAAGGAAGGGCCGGACCAGATCGACGGAGCGGGCCGCGCACTCCTCGGGGCTGGCCGCCCGGGCCCACGCCTCCCGGCCCGTTCCACTCGCGCGCCGGGCATGCTCGGCGGCGATGAGGGAATCAAACATGTCGACAAGAAGCGCATCCTTGTCCCCCACCGACATAACCGTGCCCGCGCTCACCCCGGCCAGGGCGGCAATATCGCGCACGGTGGAGCGAGCATAGCCGCGCTCCTCGAAAAGCTCGCGCGCAGCCTCGACAACCCTCGCCCGGGTCTCCTCGCGCGCCTGCTGCCTTGTTCCCACAGCCACTCCCTAAACGTGTTCAATGAACGCGTTTAGCGTACCGCCGCAGGAGTTTAGGGCGCAAGGGGCACCGGGTGGGATGTAGACGAAGACGCCTCGAACATGGCGGCCGCGATGCGCCACGCGACAAAAGAAAACAGACCACCCACTTCGGGTGGTCTGCGAATTTTGTGGAGCTAGGGGGATTCGAACCCCCGACCTTCTCATTGCGAACGAGACGCGCTACCAACTGCGCCATAGCCCCAGGTACCCGAACACTATAGCAAAGACGCCCCGCCCGAAAAAACTCCGGCGGGACGTCTGCTCGCTCACTTAGGCGTGGCGGCGCGCCTCGAGAACATCATCGAAGTTAAAGGAGGCAACGACCGGTGCGACCTCGGCCGAGGACGCGGACGGTGCAGCAGCGATGCGCTCCCCGACCGTCTTGGGCCGGTAGGGAACGGCCGCCGTGGGCGCGGCCTCGGGCTCGAAGGGCTTGACGGTGCGCCGAGCAAACACCGGCTTGGGCGTGTAGCTGGGCTCCGCCGCGCGAATCTCGGAGGCGGAGATGGCGGGGGCGGACCGGGCGGGAAGCGACGCGGGGGCAGAGGCAGTGGACGGGGCGGAGGCCGCAGAGACTGCGGAGATGCCAGCCGCGGCGGGAGACGAGGCGGAAGCGCTGCGTGCGCGGGCCACCTGCCTCGGCATCTTCTTCTTGGCCTCCCGGGAGACCCGATTCGTGGGGCGCTCCTGGGCGCGGGCCCGGGCGGTGAGCTTGTCGAGGCGCTCATTAATCTTCTCGATCGCCCGCTCATCACGCACACTCGCCTCTCGCGCCCGGTTGAGCACGGCGAGGAAGAGGCCGGAGCCGGCCACGGTGATGACGGTGGCGAGAATGGCGACGGCGGCCGGGAAGGCGGTGCCAACCACGAGAATCCAGGCGATGAGGGTGATGAGAACGGCAATGCCGCAGCTCATCCCGTATCGCCTCATCTGGGCGTCGCGCTGGGCGAGCCGGGCGCGCGCCCGGGCCCGAGAGGCCGCAAGGGCCCGCAGGTCATGGGGGTCAACCCTTCGATTCTGGCTCGTCATTCTTCTCTCCACTCTGGGCAAGATGGTTCCGTGGTTGGGTGAGGAGGAGCTGGTCCAGCGATCCGAGTTCACCACTCGAATATCGGCGGAATCGCGCTCCATCACCGGTGTGGTCATAGCGATTTCCCCGTGCTTGGACAGCGCGGGGAAAACGACTGCCACCAGCAAAATGGTGGCAAAGAAAACCGCGTACCCCACAACATCCACATCACTAAACTAAGCCGCTAGCCTCGGCTTTTCCGCGAGGTGGCGCGGAGTGTTGCTGAGAGTTTACTGAACAGCGCCCAAGTGCCTGGGCAATCACCCGGCACACCGGGCGGGGAACCGGGCGAACAGGCCCGGTAGACGGCGTGGGGATCCGGTGGCGGCTAGTCAAGCACCACGCATTCGAGCCAGTCGCCCACCGCCACCGTTCCGCCGGCGGGAGCGATGGCGAGGGCATTGGCCCGCGCCAGGCCGAAGAGTAGCTCACGGCCGGGCTCGCCGGCCGGCTCGAAGCGATATCCATCGGACGGGTTGCCGACGAGGCGAACGGGCACCGCCTCGGGCAGGTCGTACCGGCATTCCCATCCGCGCACGGCCCGGGCGCGCAGCCGCCGGCGCAGCACGTGCCGATATCCGCACATCTTCCGCAGGGCGGGGCGCACGAAGAGTTCGAAGCCGGTGAAGGCGGCCGCGGGATTGCCGGGCAGGCAGAAGATTGGCACATCCGGATGTTCGGATGCTTCCTCGGGATCTTTCGAGATCGGCAGGGTGCCCCAGCCGTATTGCCGGCCCGGCGCGATGGCGACGCGATCGAAGCGAACGTTGCCGATGTCGGCGAGCACCTCCTTGAGGGTGTCTCCCCCGCCGTAGGACAGCCCGCCGGTGGTGACAATGAGATCGGCTCGAACAAGCTGATCGGTGATGGCCTCGCGCAGCTGGCTCTTCTCATCCGGCACCGCGGGTAGGCGGAAGACCACCGCGCCAGCATCGGCCGCAGCGGCGGCCAGGCCGTACGCATTGGCGTCGTAAACGCTGGCGGGGGTGCCGGTGCGGCCCGGCTCGATGAGCTCATCCCCGATGGACATGATGACCACGCGGGGCGCGGGATGCACGGTGACGCTGCCGAGTCCGGCGGCCGCGAGCAGGGCGATCTGCCTCGGCCCAATCCGCTTCCCCTCCGCGACGGCGGCAAGGCCGGTTTCGAGATCCTCGGCCCGCCGGCGAATATTTTGTCCGGGGCTCACCCTGGCGGTGATGGCAACCTCGGCACGGCCCAAATCGGTGTCGTCAATGCTGACGACGGCCTCGGTTCCCCGGGGCACGGGCGCCCCGGAGGACAGGCGGATCGCGGTGCGCGGGGTGAGCGCGGTCGTGTGATCCTGCCCGGCGGTGATGTCATCGGTGACGGGCAGATGCACCGGGGTATCCCGGCTCGCTCCAGCAACGTCATCCGTGAGCACCGCATAACCATCGCGGGCGGCGAGATCCGCGGGCGGAAGATCCACCTCCGAGACAGCGTCGCGGGCCAGCACGCAGCCCATGGCATCCATCAAAGAGACGTCGATCGGCGGAAGCTCATCCACCGCAGCCAAACAATCATCGATATGGGCCGATACTTCTTTCACGCGAACCTCCTGCCCTTAGCGTAACCTCCCGGGCACTTGCCGACGGTCAAGGACCCGTCCCGCGCCGCGCAAACCCCGCTCTCGCCGAAGATATGGACGGCCGCAAAAGGACGTTGCGCGCGGTCGGCGGGACCCGGCGGGGCGGCGGGCACTCGAAAACGACTCGCGCCCATGAAACAATGGAGCCATGCCCCCCAAGGAAGTGGCCCTGCCAGATATTGCGAATCTTGATGTTGTCGACGCGAAGCAGATGGTTCGTAGCGCGATCAGATCCCGGCGGTCGAAGATGACCACGGCCGAGGCCGAGCGCTACGGTGATGCCTTTGCCGATACCATCCTCGACGTTGTTGGCGATGCCTCTACAGTTGCCCTTTACGTGTCCGTCCAGCAAGAGCCGGCCACCCTGCCAGCCCTGGTACGCCTTGCCCAGCAGGGCACTCGGGTGCTCCTGCCCAAGCTCGGCCCCGGCCTGTCCCGCATGTGGGCCTGGTTTACCGACACCGATGATTTGCGCGAGGAGGCCCCCGGCCGCCCGCCCTCGCCCTCCGGAGAGCCGCTTGGCCCCGAGGCCATCGAGGCCGCAGAGGCGATCATTGTTCCCGCCCTCGCCGTCGACCGTTTCGGTCACCGGGTGGGTCAGGGCGGCGGCTGGTATGACCGCATGCTCAAGCAGAAGGTGGACTCCGCCCGGATCGGTGCACTCATCTACCCCTGGGAACTCGTGAGCGTTGAGCTGCCGCACGACGAGTTGGACGTTCCGGTTCCCCGGGCGCTCACCCCCGATGGTGTGATCGAGCTCTAGGAAATACCGCAGATGGGAAGTTGGCGGTAGGATAAGTGCGCCGAGAGGAGCACCATGCCGACCTATTCTTATCGCTGCACCGAATGCGGAACCGAACGCGATGTTCGCCAGTCCTTCACCGACGATCCGCTGACCGTCTGCCCGGACTGCGGGGGCGCGCTGCGCAAGCTGTTCTCCCCCGTCGGCGTGGTCTTCAAGGGCTCCGGCTTCTACCACAACGATTCGCGCTCCTCACGGTCCAGCTCCACCTCCTCAACGACGGCCGCTAAGCCCGCGAAGTCCCCTACCTCCGACAGTTCGTCCACCGGCTCGTCCGACAGCTCATCCGGCGGTTCCTCGTCCACACCCGCCGGCTCCTCGACTAGCTCGTCAACCGGCTCCTCGTCCTCCTAATCGGCCGCTCCTTCCGCCGCGCCCCCGTGGGCGCCGTCTTCTGGGTGCCGCCTTTCCACTGCGCACCGGCAGCTTTGCTCGCGGTGCGTTCTTCCCGGCTCGACGTGCCGTTCAATCCACAGCGGCCTTCCGTGTTGCCTGCGGGACTTGTATTGCGCCCTAGTCTGTGCGCATGTCTCATCGACCTTCCCTGCGCGCCATCGCCTGGCGGTGGCGCCGACTCATCATTGCCACCGCCCTGGCCGCCGTCGTGGCGCTGACTATTCACGCCCTTGGCCGCACGGCCGGGACCACGGCTTCGATCTATGTGGCCGGTAGGGATTTACCCGCGGGCCACGAGCTTGCCCGCGATGATCTCGTGGCCCGCGCAGCCCCCGAAGGCCTCATCCCGTCGGCGCTGGAACCGGAACAAGCCGAGGGTTCCCGCCTCGCCATCGGCCTGCCAGAGGGAAGCCCGCTGACCTCGGCACATCTGCTCGGTCCGAGCCTGGCCGATCACGCTCCGGCCGGCACCGTCGTCATTCCCGTCCCGCTCGCCTCCCCGCCCGATCTCACGCCGGTGGGCGCCACCGTTGAGCTGTGGGCTGCACCCACCGATGAGCTTGGAGGCGAGGCCCGCCGCCTGGCCTCCGGCGCGACAATCATGGCCTTTGCTCCGGACCACGGCACCTCTGCTTTTCGCACCCAGACCGATGTCACACGCGCATACGTTGCGGTTTCCCCTCGGGAGGCTAGGCTGGTCCTCGGCATAAGTGCGCGGGCGCCGGTGCTCGCGGTGCTCGCCGCGGCCGGGGCGCCCTGACGGAAAGGAAGAAGATGATTCAGGGCTTCAAGGACTTTATCTCTCGCGGTAATGTCGTCGATCTCGCGGTCGGCGTTGTCATCGGCGGTGCCTTCTCCGCGGTGGTGACGGCTCTCGTGGATAAGGTGCTCAACCCACTCGTTGGCGGCCTGTTTGGCGAGCCCAATTTCGATTCGGTCGGACAATTCACCATTGGTTCGGGAGATCACCTGGCCACGGTGCAGCCCGGCGCCATTCTCACCGCTCTCGTCCACTTCCTCATCGTCGCCTTCGCGCTCTATGCCTTCGTCGTGGTGCCGATGAATCGACTGGCCGAGCTGCGCGCCTCTGGCGAGGACGAGGTGGAGGCGCCCGCGGAGGATATTCAGCTCCTCACCGAGATCCGCGATCTGCTCGCCCACAAGTAGGAACCGCCCGGAAGGGAACTACTGACGACGGCGCCAAGCCACAGCGAAACGGCACGAGCAGTCAGTGAAGAAGCAGGAGGCAAACCGTCCGCAAGACAATCAGTAAGCCCACGAAGTAGAGAATCGCAGAGGGTGGCAGGCTCAGCCCGCCACCTTCTTCTTATCGCGGATTCTAGCTGCCGTAATGCGGGGGACGTTCGCTGAGGATCTCGGCATCGCGTCCGCTCCGGGGCACCTCGGCCCTGCGCTCGGGCGGGAGCGGGTCGGCCGCGTGATCATCGCGGTGCAGGGCCTGCTCGGGGTAGGCGATCTCGCCGCGCTCCAGCCGCTCTCGATCCACCCGGCTGAGCCGGACCACCCGCCGACTCACGGCCTGCTCCGGCGAACCACGTTGCGCAAGATGAGGTCGATTTGGACGCCACGGCGGCGCAGATCAAGCTGGGAGCGCAGCTCCTCGACCATCTCATCCTCGGTTCGGTCCACCCCGTCGGAGGCGATCCAGGCAACGAGCTCATCGAGCTGATCATCGGAATAGGCAGCCAGTGGCATTCCCGGGGACAGCTTGGGGCGCGGTCCCCTCAGCTGCGCGGGAGCGGGAGCCTCCTCCTCCAGATCATTGTCGAGGGAGGAGACATCGAGGTGGGCGGGCAGGGGCCGCACGGCGGGCCGGTCCACCGCGAGACGCTTTTCATCGCGAACCTCATCGACCGCGGAGATGATGGCATCGACCTGGGAATTCGGGCTGAAGAAAGCCGCCGTGGTGAAGGTGGGCACCACCCGCCATCCCCGCGCCTGGAGCATGGCCGGCCAGAATTCATCGCGCCGGCGCAGCGACGGCTCCGCAGCGTACCGATCATCGTCAATGGTCACGGCCACCGCGAGGCCGCCGGGCAGGTCCGGATGTCCGGCAACAAGGGGAATGCTCAGGGTGTCGCTGCGGCCATATCCCGTCTGAGCCAGGTAGCCGCGCTCGGTGATGCGCAGGGCGAGATCTTCCAGCAGGGCGGCACTCGGCCCGCGCAGTCCCTCTCCCGCCGCCGCCCGGGGTGGCTTGCGGTACGCCGCGAGGAGGTCGACAAGGAGAACTGCGCCGGGAGCGGTGAGGCGGCTCCGGTCAATGTCGGTGGCCTCGAAGGAGGAAATAACGGTGAGGGAGCGGCGCGGGGATTCGAGGGCGGCCACGAGGCCGCGCAGGCCCTCGTCCGTGCCGACGATTCCGAAGGAGTGGAGAACCCGACCATGCACGGTCTTGCCCAAACCGACGGTGAGGATGATGTGGTCACGACGCAGCCCCGTGCAGCTGGCCACGTCAACCACGGTGAAGGGCTCGCCCTGCGTGGGATCGGTGAGCTCCTCGAGGGCGGAGGAGGTGCGGGCCACCTGGCGGATCTGGGTGCGGATCCGCTCGGCGTGCACCTCATTGAGGGCGATGACGCCGATGGATTCACCCGGGTGGGTGAGCGCGAGGTCCACCACCTCATCGACCACGGCGGACACCTCGGCCTCGGGGGCCTCGACGAGCCCGGATCGGCCGGGCACGCCGGTGCCATCCACGACGAGGAGCCTGGGCCCGGGAGCCGCGGGCGGGCCGGGGTAGATGGTGAGATCGTGTGCGAAGCCGGCCTCGGCCAGGAAGTGCGCCGTCACCTCATCGTGGTGGGAGGAATGGGTGGGCAGGCTGGCCACCGGTAGGGCGGCCGCGAGCGCCTCGGTGGCGCCGGGGCTTGGCCGGCAAGCATTGCCCGTCACCACGACGGTGCTCCCGCGCAGCAGGGCGGGAATAAGTTGGGCGAGCTCGGTGGATTCGATGCCGTCGAGGATAACGAGGTCGGCCCATTCCATCGGCGGAATGTACTGGGCAACCGCCACCGCATTCATCACCCACACCGGCCGGGAGGCGTGGAGGATGGCACCGTGGGCGGCGATGGCCTCGCGCAGGCCGGACACCCCGTGCGTTTCCAGCGCCCGGTCGAGGCGCAGCGTCTCGCCCTGGCGGCGGGTGATGAGGCGCCGCATGGCGGAGATGATGGCGTGGGAGATGTAGGAGGGCATGGCAGCCAGGTGCGCCCGGTCGGCCTCGGCCACCTCGCGCACCAGGTCGAGCGCCCGGGTGCCGGGAATAGCGGAGAGCTCGGGGGTCTGGGAGAACATGTGCTCGAAGACGGAAGCCAGGTAGGCGGCATCCAGCTCCCCCGCCGCCCGCTCGGGCGGAACATCGCGTTCGATGAGCTCCCGGGCGAGGGCGCCCAGGCCAATCTCGTCGAGTTCAGCGGTCACCGCTCCGGCACGCGGCAGGATTTCCAGGTCGCCGGCCTCGCGGGCCAGGGATTGGCAGCGCCGGCGCAGGTCGGCAAAGCTCATCTGCGCCAGTTCTTCGCCCTCGGGAAGGATCTGGGCGAGTTCGGCGACATCGCGGGACACCTCGGCACACGTGTCGCGCATGGTCCGCACACCCTCGGGCAGCTCCGGCCACGAGCCGGGCTCGGCGAGCGCCTTCCACTTTTCTCGCTCGGACTGCACCTTGACCAGTCCGGCATGCAGGTCGGCAATGTCCTGACCGGGGCGCACCATGTCCTTTGCGTCGCGACGTAGGTGGCGGCGCTGGGAACGGGAGAGCTGCACCCCGTTTGCGGCCCGCCATTCCTTACTGGCCGTGGCGGCGACGAGATCGGTGGCGGAGCGCTCGTAGATTTGGGGCCGGAACACGTCCAGCGTGTCGGCAATGTCGGTGAGAAGCTCAAGCTGGGCTCCCCACTCTTCGATTGTGGTGGCTCGCTTGAGCCCGGTCTCGGCGGCGGCGCGCTGCGCTTGGTCCGCAAGTGCGGGCAGGGCAATGTCAGCGAGGTGCGTGACGGTGGTGAGGGCGGACTGAGCTTCGTCCTCGCTGCTGATCGCGGCATTGCGCCACGGGTTTTCGTTCGAGGCGCGGGCCCGCAAGCGAATCGCCTCGGCGAGGTTCTGCGCGGCGCGCTCCTTGACGGTGGAATCCCCCAGGGCGGCGGTGGCCTTCTCGGAGAGGCGGGTCTGCGGCCGAGGACCGTCCTCGGCGAGAGAAAGCTCGACGATTCTGCCGAGCAGATCATAGGCGCTGACCCGCCAGCGCGGATGGGTGTCATGCAGGGCGGCCATGACCGCCTCAAGTTCGGAACGCTTGGCCTCGAGGTGGGCATTAGCCTCCGAGAGCTGCTCGCGGTCCACCGGTTCCGCCTTGAGCCGCAGTCCCGAGCGCAGCCGGAGCGGCACCTCATCGGGGCGGGAGAAGTTGACAACCGTATCGCCCAGTCCCAGCTCGTCCATGGCCCGCTCAAAGGCCTGCTGGGCCGAGGAGCGTCCCGACACGTAGAGGGTGGAGCGGCCAGAGGCGGCGTGATCCGCGGCGATGGAAGCGAGCACGCGATAGGGGTCGGTGCCGGGGGCGGTGTCAATAAACAGGGAACGACCAGCTGCGACGGCGTCGACAATATCCAGTTCGGCCACGTCGAGGAAGCCCGCTCCGCGCTCGGCCGAGGGGGCCCGATCGCGCGGATTGCTGGGGATCGGCTCCCGGTCGGCGCCGCCCTCGACGATCTGGGCAATGAGTTGGGAACCGCGGATCTGGGGTTCCATGGCCTCCAGGTCGCCGAGCAGGATCTCCGAGGGCGAGGAGGCGAGCCCGAGCAGCACGCTCGGCACATACGAGCAGCCGGGGAGATAGAGGCGTCCCAGCTCGCGCAGGCGCAGCTGCGCCTCGTCCCGAGTTTCTTCCTCACGGGCCAGCGAGCGCACCTCCTCCACCGCATCCCTCGGCGCGCCGTGGCGGCGCAGAGCCTCGAGAACGGTGGCGGAAATATCGGTGTTCTCGCCGAGGGTCAGCACAGCATCCGAGGCCGTCGAGGAGGTGATGCGGACGTCGCGGCGCAGGGCCGGTTCTCGCATTTCCACCACCCGCACGACATCCTCCAGCTCCTCCGGGGCGGAGGTGTCCGGGCTCTCGGCGCTCTCCGCCGACCCTTCCTCGTCCGCGCTCGGTGCGCTCTGCGCGCCTCGAGGCTCCTCGGCGGAGTCCTCCCCGGCGGACTGTGCGGCATGCTCGGCCGCATAGGCGTCAATGGCTTCGGCTGACAGGTGCAGCTCTCCGGTGAGATCGTAGGGTTCGCCGAGATCGACCTCGTCGTCGTCCCCCGCATTCGCCGGATCGGCCGCGCCCGGGCCGGAGCGGGTGGGAACCAGTTCGGACCAGGTGAGCGTGCCCAGGATGAGGGAAACCGGGGCGGAGCCATATGACTCCTCGAGCTCGCGCACCCGGTCCAGCAGGGCCGCCACGGTGACTCTCGCGGCCGCCAACGAATCCGTTTCACGGAACAGGGAGGTGAGCGGGGTGGGGGTGCCGGAATAGAACTGGGCTGCTCCCGTGGGATGAATGTTCGCCAGGTCCAAAACATCGCCGCGCGCGGGGTCCAGACGAACATCCTCCGCGCTGTGGGCGAGGCTGGACCGCCAGGTGGCGTAGGCGCTCATGACCGCGGCGTAGCTCGCGGCGCGATCCGGAACCGGGGATGGTGCCGGGGCATTCTCCTCACGGGCAGCGGAGGATCGGGATGGGGCCGGCGCGGGATCGGCGGAAGCCACCGATGGGGCCGAGGCGGCAGAGGCGGCGGAGCGCGGAGAAGCCTCGCTCGGGGCGGGCGCAGTCTTGCGCTTCTTACGGAAGAACGGTAGCGGAGTCACACCTTTACCGTAGCGGTGATCGCTCTTCGGCGGGGTTTACGCGCCGCACAACCCCGCGCTTCCTAGTGTTTGCCCAGCCAACTCACGAGCTCGGCACGCAGCTGGGGTGCCTCCGGCTCATTGAACACCTCGTGGAATGCTTCGGGCACCTCGCGCAGCTCAGCATGTCCGCCAGAGCTCGTGACCGCGGCCGCGAACTGTCGGCTTCCCGTAACATCGGCAAGCGCGTCCTTCGTGCCGTGGAAGATCAGCAGCGGAAGGTCAACATCCCACCGATGAGCATGGGCCAGGGTGCGCCGCGCCTGATCCATCATGGTCGCCCCGGTGAGGAGTGGAACCGGGCCGTGATAACACAGCGGATCGGAGTCGTAGGCCTCGCGCACTGCGGGATCTCGGCTCACCGCCTCCGCGTCAAGCGTGGCGGCTGGAAGGCCGGGACACAGGCGACCCACGGGAACCATGATCTTCACCAGTGCTTCGGGCAGGTCCGGTAGCGGGCGCAGGGCCGGTCCGGACAGCACCACCCCATCGAGGCCCTCGGGGTGAATGAGGGCGGACGCGGCCGTCACGAGCCCACCCATGGAATGGCCGAAGGCGAAGAAAGGCCCTCCCCTCATCCGCTTACGCACCTCTCCCCGCATGTCGAAATGCAGGTGAATCAGCTCCGCAACATCAACCCGGGCACGCGGACCGGCGCTGTGACCATGCCCGGGAAGATCCCGAAAGAACACGTCATAGCCCGCATCATTGAGGGCGGCAATCAGCGCCAGATAACGACCAGCATGCTCCGCGTAACCGTGAGTCAGAAGAACCGTGCCGCGGCACTGTCCGGGGGCAATATTCAAGGTCAACATGTCCTCATTGTTGCACGCCACCCCCTCTGACGGGACTTTGTGGATCTCCTGGGCCCCCACATACCTCCTCACCCATCTACCGGTACCGCCGCGATGCAAAGAGCACCCGGTCGTGGGGAACTGCTCGCTCCGCCGGAAACCGCCGGACGCTTAGCATTCGTAGCCATACTGTGCCGCCCACCCGTCCCGGTTTCGCCTGAACGGCGGGTGCGGGGAGAATGAAGGCATGAAGCTCTTTGATCAGATTCGCAAGCTGGCCTCGGACCGGGTGTGGTTTATTCCCCTGGTGTCGGCGCTGTTCGCGGGTGTGGTGGCGGCCCTGCTCGGCCAGGTCACCGTGCCCACCGATTCCACCCTGGCGACGTACCTGTGGCCGGGAGATACGGCGGCGGCAGCGGACATGCTGAGCTTTATTGCCTCCTCCATGCTGACGGTGCTCACCACGGTCATCTCCATGACCCTCATCGTCCTCCAGGTGGCCTCCGGGCAGTTCTCCCAGCAGCTGCTGCGCGACTACATTCGATCGAATGCGGTCAAGGGCATCTTCTCCGTGTTCACCGCGGTATTCGTTTACGCGATTATCCTCCTGCGCTCGGTGGAGGCCGAGGGGGTGGAGACTCCGCCGCAGATCGGCGTGACGCTTGCGATGGTGCTCGTGCTCGCGGCCCTGGCCACCTTCGTCTGGTACGTGGCACGGGTGGTGGCCATGGTCCGGGTGGATTCGATCATCGAGTCGGTGACCCGCAGCGTCGAGACGCTCTATGACCGGCACCAGGAGAAGTGGAGCGAGAAGGTTGATGCTCCCGAGGTGCCGGAGAATGCTCGCGTCCTGCGCGCCAACGACGCCGGCTTCATCCGCATCATCCTCCTCGAGCGCGGGGCAAGGTGGGCGAAGGAGCATGATGCGTGCTTCGCGGTGGCCGTCGCTCCGGGCGATACCGTGGTCACCGGCCAGGCCCTTGCCTGGGTGTGGGGCCGACACGGCGAACTGGACGACGACCTGGAGCTGCCCGGCACCGTCGTGCACATTGACTACGAGCGGGCCTCGGATGCTGATATTCGCCTTGGCGTCCACCAGCTGTCCGATATTGCCGTGCGGGCCATGTCCCCCGGTACCAACGATCCCACCACCGCGGTGCACGCGGTCAACCAGGCGATCTCCATTCTCCGCATGATCGCCGAGGAGCCCATGCAAAACGAGGCGATCTTTGATGATGACGGAGAGCTGCTCGCCTTCGCCCCCGTCCCGTCAACCACCGACTTCATCGACGAAATCGTCGGGCCCGTCCGCCGCTATTCGGGAGCCGAACCCGTCGTTCTCATTCAGCTGCTGCGCCTCCTTGCCGTCGTCGAAGAAGGCGCGGTCGAGGCCGATGTTGCCGAGGTGGTCGCCAATGAGAGGCGCCGCATCATCGAGCAGGCCGAGCAGCAGATGCCGCACTCGGATGATGCCGCATGGGTGGAGAAGATGGCGGACATTGAGGCCATCCGCTCCAATCTTCGAGTGCGTGGCCCCAAGATGGATCTCGTGGACTCCCAGGAGGGCAAGGAGGGCAAGGACTCCAACGCCGAAAGCGAATAATCCGGTGGCCTTTGCCGGCGAAGGCCGCGACAATGAAAGAACCCGCCGCGCCAGATTTGGAGATCACATGCCCCTCATTGCCGTCATTGGTTCCATCAACGTCGACCTCTCCTGCCAGGTTCTCCGGCACCCCGAGCCCGGTGAGACCCTCATGGGCCGGGGAGGAAAGCGCAGTCCCGGCGGCAAGGGCGCCAATCAGGCTCTCGCCGCCACCTTGCAGGGCGGGCACGTTCGGTTCATCGGCGCCGTCGGAGACGATCCCGAGGCCGAGGTGGCCCTCGAGCTGCTGCGGGCGGCCGGAACCGAACTCGATCTCACAGTCACGAGCGAGCCCACCGGCCTCGCCCTCATCACCGTCTCCATGGCCGGAGAAAACACGATCATCGTCGTGCCCGGCGCCAATCATGCACTGGACGCGGCACAGGTGGAGAAGAAGGTGGCCGACCTGCCCGAGGACACCATCGTGGTGCTCCAGGGGGAGCTCGCCCGCGCCACCACCGAGGCCGCGATTCGCGCCGCCCACGCCCGCGGCCTGCGCATCATCCTCAACAACGCCCCCTTCGGGGAGCTCGACGCCGCACTTTACCCCATGGTCGACCCGCTGGTGCTCAATGAGCACGAGGCCCGACTCGCCCTCACCAGCCTGGGCGGCACCCTGTCCGCCTCGAAGAACCCGGTCACCGAGGCTACGGAGAACTGCCGGGAGCTGCTCACCTTCAACATTCCCTCGATGATCGTCACCCTGGGCGCCCACGGCGCCATTGTTGCCGATCCCGAAATCCACCACATTCCCGCTCTTCCCGCCAAGGTGGTGGACACGACGGGGGCGGGCGATGCCTTCGTTGGGGCCCTGGCGGCCCGCCTTGCCGCGGGAGAAAGCCTCACCGAGGCGGCCCGCTGGGCCGCGCGGGTCGGCGCCCGGGTCACCGAGCGGCCCGGCGCCCAATCCTCCTATCCCACCCGCGTCGAGGTAGAAGAGGCAGGCAGATAGGTAAGAAGGTTCGCCCGCCGGAACATCCCGGATGGAGGATGCTGTCAGCCTGAGGACCGGCCCGGCACATCACGGCGGCGGTCAGCCTCGGCCCCGAGGCGAAGAAGCACGCTCGAAAGCTGACGGAGCGGAAGTCCGCAGACACACAAAGTGCCCACGACTGGATTCGAACCAGCGACCTATCGCTTAGGAGGCGATTGCTCTTCCGCTGAGCTACGTGGGCGCCCCACCAAGTGTAGCGGTTTCGCCTACGCGGTCATAAGTCAGCTACGCGGCCTGTTCCATGGAACGTCCGTGATCGACGGCGGCTGATCGTCTCCCTCGCGCACCCGCTTGGGCACGACCATGACCGGGCAGGTGGCGTGGTGCAGCACGGCCTGGCTCGTGGAACCGAGCAGCAGGCCGGCAAAACCGCCTCGGCCTCGGGTGCCCATGACGACGAGGTCGACGGCGGTCGAGAACTCGGTCATGAGGGCGGCGGGATTGCCCTCGAGGGCGTGGGTGCGGATCTCGATGTTCTTCGCCTCGGGAATCTTCTGCACCGCAACCTCGAGCCCGGAACGCACGTCGTCGAGAATATCGACGGAGAATCCCGCCCCCGGCATCCACGCAATCGACGAGGTGTTGACGGCGGCCACGGCTGTCAGCTTGGCACCCCAGCGTTCGGCCTCCCACACGGCCCGCTGCAGGGCGATCTGCGAGGTGTCCGAGCCGTCGACGCCAACAACAATGTGCTTGATGGGGAGGCATTCGTCCTTCGACTTTTCCGGAACCACGACGGTGGGGCAGTAGGCGTGGGCCGGCAGGGCGGAGGATACGGTGCCGAGCAGCCGGTCGGCGAAGGAGCCTCGGCCGCGCCCGCCGATGACGACGGCGGCAACCTCGCGCGAAATCTCGACGAGAATGCCGGCCGGATCGCCGGTTTCCAGGGCGGAGGTCACCTCGACGCCCTCGGCGGTGACGATCTCGCAGGCCTCCTCGATGGCGCGCTCGGCGGTCTCGTACAGGTGAGAATCGGTGGAGACGGATGTTGACTCGAGGGTGTGCGCGGTGAACGTCGGAAGCTCATAGGAACAGACGACATGGACGCGGGCCCGGCGCGCCTTTGCCTGCTCGATGGCCCACGTCAAAGCGATCTTCGACCGCTCCGACCCGTCGATGCCGACCGCGACAACGTTCTCGTGTGACATGATCTCTCCTTGATCAGTTCGACTCGACACCTCTATCCTACCGCCGCATCGGCAATAATTCCCCATGGACTTCTTCAAGAATGCGCCAACTCGCGCCGTACTCGGGAAAAGACGTCTCCGCCCTCGGGGATGGCGTCGCCGGGCGGGCGTGACGCCACGGCGAGATCACCAGCCGTGAACGCGCCTCGTTCGCCGGCCGCCGTGGGGAGAACGCCAACAGGGCAGCCCGTGGGCTGCCCTGTTGATGAAGCGTTGGTGCTTAGCGCACGCGAATGTAGAGCGGGTTGCCGTAGATCGGTCCCTCGGCGACGCCGGCGCGCGGGTTGCGGGCGGCGATGTGCTGGCCGTTGCCGGTGTAGATGCCGACGTGGCCGGGCCACCACAGCAGATCGCCGGGCTGGGCCTGCGAGGCCGGGACAACCACGCCAGCGCCACGCTGAGCGGCGGAGGAACGCGGCAGGGAGACGCCGACCTGGGCGTACACGTACGAGGTGAAGCCGGAGCAGTCGAAACCAGCCGGGGTGGCGCCGCCGTAGCGGTAGGCCGAGCCGGCGTACTGGCGGGCAATGCCCACCACGGAGGACTTGGCGGCCGGGGCCGGAGCCGGAGCCGGAGCGGCCTGCTGCGCGGCGGCCGGAGCCGGGGCGGGAGCGGCCTGCTCGGCCGGGG
>JAUNVM010000015.1:19897-35291 GCA_030537635.1 Flaviflexus sp.
TGGACCGGAGCTGGTGCCGGTGCGGGCTCAGGCTCGGGAGCTTCTTCAATATCAACGGCGATCTCGGCAATCGACCAGGCTTCGTCGGTCGTGGGGACCTCGAAGGTCTCGGCGGCCGGAGCAACCTCGGCCTGCGCGATCTCCATGGGAGCCTGCGCGGCCTGAGCATCGGCCGCATCCGCAGCGGAGGCTGCGACTGCGCCAGAGACGGTCATTCCAATGGCCGCGGAGGCGGCAACGGTGGCGGACCCGGCAATCATCTTGCGGGTCGGGGCCAGGTGGCGGCCGTGGTGACGGGACATCCGTACTCCTACTGATCTGATGAGCTAACGTCGCTCACTCTAACAGCAAAATAACGGATGTGTAACGGTCGATTGCGGTGGCGTAACTTACCGCGCGATGAAGAGGTGCTTGGTGAAGTTGAGCGGCATGGTCATCGATCCGCTAGATTCCGCGGAAATCTCGACGGTCTTGTCGTGCCGAGTCACCGTGATGGTCGAGCCCGCAGCGATACCCAAGTTATCAAAGTCACAAAGAATCTCGGTATCAACCTGGAGAGGTTCCGCAATGCGGGCAAGCAGGACCTCAAAAGACTCGCCATCGCCGGAATCGTCGAGGACGTCAATGAGCGGAATGAGACCGCAGTCGGCGGCCTTGAGGTGACCCGGGCCCAGCGGCTCGCTCGGGATGGGATTACCGTACGGATCGGTGTCAACGTTCTCCAGCAGGCTCTCCAGCCGGTCAGCCACGCTATCCGACATGACATGCTCCCAGCGGCAGGCCTCCTCGTGCACATGGGGCCATTCGAGGCCGATGACGTCGAGAAGGAGGCGCTCGGCCAGGCGATGCTTGCGCATGACATCCGTCGAAATCTGTCGCCCCTGGTCAGTGAGCTCGATATGACGGTCGGCGGCCACGTGCAGCATGCCGTCCCGCTCGAGGCGCGCCACCGTCTCCGAGACTGTGGGGCCAGAGTGCCCAAGTCGCTCGGCAATACGCGCGCGTAGCGGGATAATTCCTTCTTCCTCAAGCTCATAAACGGTCTTGAGGTACATTTCACCGGTATCGATAAGATCGCCCATGCAAATCACTCCTCTTCTTGTCTTATAGATTAACCGTCAGAGTGCCATGACCCATCTGTTCAGTGCCTCATGGGAGGATGAAGCATGCTCATTCCCTCGTCTCTGCGTCCCCTGGACGGCCGGTTCGGCGCCGGTCCTTCGCGTATTCCCGCCGCTCACCTCCATCTCGATGCCACGTGGATGGGGACCTCTCATCGTGCCAGCCCCGTGAAATCGATTGTTGGCGATATACGGAACATGCTTGGGACCCTATTCGATTTGCCCGAAGGTTACGAGGTCGCCCTCGGCAATGGTGGAGCCTCCCTGCTGTGGGATGCGATCGGCCTATGCCTCGTCGAGCGGAAGGCCCAGGCGGCGAGCTTTGGCGCCTTTTCCGGCAAGGCGGCCGCCGCCATCGCGGCCCAACCCCAGCTCGATTCTCCGAGCGTGCGCACGGCCGAGCCGGGACATGCTATCGAATGTGTCAATGAGGAGGGCGTCGACACCTATCTCTATCCCCACAATGAGACCTCGACCGGGGTCATGCTGCCGGTGCGCAGATGGGACGGTCTGACGGTGGTCGATGGCACCTCGGCAGCCGGCGGGGTTGATGTCGATATCTCTGAGACGGACGTCTACTACTTCTCCCCGCAAAAGGCCCTGGCCTCCGATGGTGGGCTGTGGCTCGCCATCCTCTCCCCCGCCGCCATCGAGCGCTCGGAGCGGCTCACCGCCGAACGCTGGGTGCCGGACCTGCTCAACCTCACGAAGGCGCTCGAGGCCTCCCGAAAGAATCAGACGGTCAATACTCCGGCCCTGGCCACCCTCAACCTGCTGCATGCTCAGCTGCGGTGGATGCTCTCCGAGGGCGGTCTCGCGGCCATGAACGCACGCTGCCTGGCCAACTCCCGCATCATCTACGAGTGGGCGGAGGCAACAAGCTGGGCGCATCCCTTTGCGGAGAAGGACTACCGTTCGCGCACGGTGGTCACCGTTGATGTTGACCTGCCGGCCGAGGAGATCGTTGAGATCTGCCGCCGCAGCGGTATTGTCGACATCTCCGGATATCGGGGGCTTAAGCGCAATCAGCTTCGCATCGCGACTTTTCCGCAGATGCGCGACCAAGATCTTCGGGCTCTGGCGGAGTCATTGACCTGGGTGGGACAGCAACTCGACCCTCGATGAGGGCGGCCTGCTCCTGGGCCCCCTCTTCCATGAGCCGGGCAGCCTGACGCTGTTCGATGGTCGCCTGCTCGGCGGGGCCAATAATAACGAGGTGAGGTCGGCCCTTACGCCGATATTCCACGGTGACATTCCAGTGCTTGCGCACCCACAGGTAGGCGCCGAAGGAGACGAGGAGGGCAGAAATCGAGCCCACGCCGATTCCCCACCGGGGATGGATGTTCTCGGAGATCCAACCAACAATGGGAGCGCCGATCGGCGTCGATCCCATGAGCACTACCTGATAGAGGGCCATGACCCGGCCGCGAATGGCTGGATCAACCGAGGTCTGGATCGCGGTATTGGCCGCCGTGAGCATGGTGAGGGTGGCAAAGCCGGTGGCAATAACGGATACCGCATACCACTCGTAGGTGGGCATGAGGGCGTTGATGCCGGCGACGACGCCAAAGGCAAAGGCGGCGATGACAACGAGGCGCACCCGGGAGCTCGAGCGCCGCGCTGCCATGAGGGCGCCGGCGAGCGAGCCGATCGCCATGATTGAGCCCAGCACCCCGTACTCCCCGGCACTCTTATCGAAGACCTCGCGGGCCATGGTGGCACTGGTGAGCTGGAAGTTGAGACCGAGGCAGGACACAACGCCCGCCACGGTCATGACCACGACAATATCGGTGCGGTGGCGCACGTAGGCAAGGGCCTCGCGGATCTGATGCTTCGAGGGATCGGCCGGCCGCTCCGAAGGATGGAACTCGGCGGGGCGCATGGCGATAAGGCCACCAATGGTGGCAAGGAAGGACACTCCATTAATGATGAACACCCAGCCCGGGCCAACAATGGCGATGAGAAGGCCGGCGATGCCGGGCCCGATAAGGCGGGCACCGTTGAAGGAGGCGGAATTCAGCCCCACCGCATTGGGTAGGTCCTTCTTCGGCACGAGCTCGGAAACAAAGACCTGCCGGGGCGGAGTGTCAATTGCGGAAATCGTGCCGAGCGCAAAGGCAAAGAGGTAGACGTGCCCCACCGTGGCCACGCCGGTGAGCACAAGGACGCCAAGCCCCACTGCGAGTAGGCCCATCCCACCCTGGGTGACGTACATAATCTTCCGCTTGTCATACCGGTCGGCGAGGACGCCGGCCAGTGGGGTGAAGAACAGCAGCGGGAGGAACTGCAGGGCGGTCACCACACCCACGGCAAAGCCATTATCATCGGTGAGGATCGCGAGCACGAGCCAGTCCTGCGCCACCCGCTGCATCCACGTTCCCGTATTGGCAACGAGGGCAGTGAAAAACCAGATCCGGTAGTTATAAAACTTCAGAGAGTGAAACGTCCGATTCATTCCTCGCACATCCCCCTCATAATCGCGGCCGCACGCCCCAAGGTCGCGAGCTCCTCGCGACTCAGCGCTCCCAGCCGCTCCTCCAGCCAAGCCAGGCCCTCCACGTGGGCGGTCACCAGAATATTTTCCCCTTTCTCTGTCAGCGACACTCCAACCTTGCGTCCATCCTCCGCCATCCGCTCACAGGCCACATAGCCCTCTTCCGACAAGGTGGAGACCAGCTTCGACATCGAGGGCATGGTGACCCGCTCATGGCGAGCCAAATCCCCCACCGTCATCGCGCCGTGACGGCGCAGCGCCGCCAGCACCGAATGCCGAGATTCGCCGAGCGGGGTTCCGTTACCGCGCAGGGTGCGTGACAGGTGCAGCACGGCAATGCGCAACGAAGACGAGATTTCGCGGGTAGAAACAGACACGACCTCCACCCTAGCAATAGTTAGTTTGGGAAACTAGTTACTGTCGGTGGACTCACAGGCCTCTGATGCTCGCCACAGGATTCCGGACTCACGCTGGCCACGAAAGGAAAGCGGCTGGCGCGAGTTGCGGCCGCGGCGCCCGGAAGGTCTCGCCCGGCCGTTGACGCGATGGACGGAACACGACCGCCCTTCGTGAGCGGATATGAGATACCCAAAAACACGGGCCGAACATCTCGCGTCTGACAGCCAGCCCGGTCGCACCCGGCAATCAGCCGCATTTGCGCTCAAATGCCCCGGCCATAAGCCTAACGTCGAAGCGCAGAAGCGGGCGAACCGAGCAACCGGGCCAAGGAGAAGGCCGCCCCAGGGGGTTCCCGCAACCCGAAATCTATGACCAAATACCATTTGCTTTGTCCGGCGCCTCACTACAATCACAGGTATCGGACACCAAGCGAGGAGGCAGCGCCGTGGCGGAGACAACGCGGATTACGGTCGGGTTGGTGGAGGACCATTCGCTCATGCGCCAAGGGGTTGCCACGCTGCTGGCCAATGCTCCCGACATCACCTACGTGGGCGGATTTGCTCGCCTGGCCGACCTGTTGGATACGACCACCCCGGACATCATTCTGCTTGACCTGCGCCTGGGCGATGGCACCGATCCTGCTACGAATGTTGCCGTCGCAAAAGAGGCGGGTAGCAAGGTTCTCATCTTCACTTCGGCCGAGGACCCGTACTCGGTGCGCACCGCCTGTCAGGCCGGGGCCGCCGGCGTCATCCGCAAATCGGATTCCGATCATTTACTGATCGAGGCCATCCATCAGCTTGCTTCGGGAAGCGAGGCGGCCGGCCTGGACTGGGCTACCGCCCTGGATTCGGACGAGCATTTTGTCACCACCGTGCTCAGCGAGAATGAGCGTCGGGTGCTGGCGGAATACGCCTGCGGCCTCACGTCTCGGCAGGTTGCCCGGAAGCTCTCGCTGTCCGAGCACACCGTCAACTCCTACGTACGGGATATTCGCCGGAAGTACGAGCAGGCTGGCCGAGATGCTCGCTCCCGCGTCGACCTGTACCTGCACGCCGTGAAGGATGCCCTGGCACCGGGCCCGGAGGGTCTGCGGTAATGGGCGATGGTGCTCGTTCCACCGAGCGCAAGCCCACCGATCGACCACTCGTGATGGCCCCGCTATCGCGGTGGCACCAGAGCCTTTTCTTACTCGTCAACTCCGCGGCCACGGTCTACGGCGCCTTCGTCAACCTGCCCATGGCCAAGGCCCAGGTGGACGCCTCGCAGAGTTCATGGGCGGGCGCCATCCTCATCGTCTTCATCGCCGTTCCCGCCATGACAACAACCCTGACGGCGCTCACCGCGATCACGCTCAAGCTCAATGCTCCCACGGCCCTCACGGACGCCCTCTTTCAGGTGATGAAGGCGGCCTGCTGGGTGGGCACCTTCCACATTCTCGCGATGTGCCTGGTTTGCGTTGCGATGCCGATGCTGGGCGGCCCACCTCTGTACACGTCGATGCCCTCCGCGCAGGTGTGGGCGCCATTCCCCGTCATGAACTTCGCTGCAGCCCTCGTCTACGCGGTGATTTTGCGCTTTCCCTACACATTCGCGCTACTGCTCAGCCAAACAATCCTTTACACGCTGCTCTGCCTGACGGTGGGCGCGCGGATCGAGGAGGCACTGGCTGATTCGCTGTATGCGTTCGTCTTTTCCGGAGCGTTCACCGGCGCCACCCACGCGCTACTCAGCGGGGTCGGCGATCTTGCCAGGTATATCACGAAGACCATTCAGGATCGTTGTGCCGCCTTCGAGCTCGACGCGAGCCTCGAGCAGCGCTCCCAGGTGAACGCGCTGCTGCACGACTACATCATTGCCGTCACCGTTGTGGTAGGCCGCGGACTGGAGGTGAGCCGCGATGCGGTGCAGGCGGCAGCGACTGAGGCCCTCGGCGTACTCAACCGCATGCTCTCGGACGATCCGCTGTGCGCCGTCATCAGCCCCTCCCCCGCCGAATTCTCCCCGGAGGAACCGATGGACTGGGACGTGGCCGATTCTGCGGACCTTTCGGTGCGTTCCTTCGCCCGCCTCGTGCGCAACGTGGCCAATGCTCACGGCTTCTCATTTCATCCGCGCGGCCTTCTCACGAGGATTGCGCTTTCTCGCAGCTCCACCGGGCTGACTCACCTCCTTACCCGGTCATCCAACGCCCTGCAGGTAAGCGTCATGGAAGCGACTATGCACGCCATGCTCGAAGCGATTCGCAATGCCCACCGGCACGCGGAAGCGACTCACTGCGACATCAAGCTTCGTCTCCACCTCGTCGGCCCCGCGCGCTTCACGCTGCGAATCTGCGATAACGGCAAAGGCTTTGACGTCAATCCATCGGCCTATGGATTTGGCATCCGCAATTCCCTGTTTGCTCGCATGAACGAGGTGGGCGGGGAGGTGAGTATCGATTCGCGCCCGGGTGGCGGATGCTGCGTAAGCCTCACCGCCAATCTGCTTACCGTTGCCGCGGAACGCCCCACCGAGCTGAGATTCAGCCGGCCGGCGGGCGGACCGGCCGTCCTCAGCTCGGCCACCGACGTCTTTCTCTACTACGTCTGCTCGAAGTGGGGCCGCCTCACCGCCGCGGGCATCGTGGCCGTCCAGTGGCTCTTCGTCTACGTGGCCGCCACCCAGTCCACCAGCATCATTCCGCCGATTGTCGCGGGACTTGCGCTCACCGCCGGATCGATCCCCATTGCACTTCGCCCGGCCATGCGCCCCACCGCCCCGTTTATCGCGGTATTCCTGGTAGGCGCCGCGATTCTTCCCGCCTACTCCATCTCCGCCCTGCCCACGTTCCCACATCCGAGCCAGTCGACCTTCGCGCTTCCCTTCCTCGTCTTCATCATGCTGTGGATGTGGGGGCGCGGGGTGCGGTTCTTCGCTCTGCTCAGCTTCGTCATCGCCTGCATCAGCTTTGCCTGGGGCTCCCAGCACTACGGCTTCCAGCCACCGATGCCCTGGGATGTTATCGGCCGCAATATCGGGGCGATGGTGTTCTTTACCCTCGCCTTCTCGGTCACCAGCCGCGTGTATTCCCAGATCCAGCAAGAGTTCGACACCCAGGGAATCCTGCAGTCCATGCGCGTGGCCGCCACGCGGGCGCTGGCCCAGCGCCAGCAGCGAGTGCGCGACATCGATGACGAAACCCGCGAGCTCCTCACCGAGCTGGCCGGCGGGGCCGATCCGGCCGAGCTGCGTCAGGTGGCGGCGGTCACCGAGCAGCAGCTACGAGACTTCCTTCGCGCCGCGGGCCTCAGCGTCACTCCCCTGCGAGAAGAGGCCCGCCGAGCCCGTCAGCGCGGGGTGAAGATTCGGCTCGTTGACGATTCTCGAGGGCACACCAATCTCACTCCCCTCATCGACCGCGCCACCGAGATCATCCGACGCAGTAATGCGGGATCAGAGATCACGGTGCGCGCTCTTCCACCAGGAAAGGAGTCACTGGGCACGATCCTGCTCACAGGCTCAGGACGGGAACAACTGATCCTCGTCTAACCCCAGATTTGCCTATATCCAGAAGAGGCGATGGTTCACCAACAAGGTCAGCTGTCCACCATGTTTAATATATGAGCAAGGACACGACAATTGGTTGCACCCCACACGCTTGTGAGCTAGGCTTTTACCAATGAAAAGCATTGTGAACCCCATTTTTAAGGTATTCATACTTCTTTCGACGTACACCTCTGTACGTTAAGTTTTTGCCAGGTTCGGAAAGGAGCGATACTTTGATCCCGATTTTCGCTCGCCTTTCCGCGACTGGTTGTTTACCAGAAAAGCGCACATCTTTAATTGTTAGTTTTAGTCGCATAAACACCGCAGTTTTCCCGGAGTTTTTGTGGAATACCCGCCACGGGGCGCCGGCGCGGCCTCCCACCCCACGCGGTTCCGATTCAGCCACCGTCATCGCATCGGTCCGCGAAGAGAGACGCGTGCCATGAGTTCACACGATCCGTGGGGTTTTGACTCTCTGTCCGATGACGACTGGGCGGGCAATGATGCTTCCTCACCCACCCCCGCGAGTCCGCGGGCATCATCCCCACCCGGTGAGGCAGCAGCCTCGACGGGTCAGGACGTGGATTGGTGGGGCTCCGGGTCTTCTGCCTCCCCCACCGCTCCGGTCGCTTCTTCCTCCGCCTCTCCCTCCGCTCCCCCGTCCCGACTCTCGCGGGGCCGACTCTTCCGTGGCGGACTGACGCGCGGATCCATGATCTTGCTGGTGGGCGCGGCGCTCGGTTTCGCTGTCTTTGCCTACCTCATATTGTTTTCTATCCCCTCAACTTTCCGGCACTTTGATCCGGTGTCGAGCCCGTGGCTCCAGGTGGCCAGCGGGGTCACCATGGCCACGGTTACGGCCATCGTCTTCGCCGTCATCACCCTCGTTCTTCTTGTCATTGCGACCATTCGGCGCTCCAGCCGGATTTTCGGCGCCATCGGATTGACCCTCGCCCTCATTGGCGGCACGGTCATGATTCCCATGTCGGCGATGCGCACTGCGACGGCCGTGCAGTTCAGCGCCCAACACACGGTGCTGAGGCTCGTGGACAAGTTTGATTGGCACACGCTTTCGCTTCCCGAAGCCGAGGAGGTGGCCGGTTACTTCTCCCACCTGCTCGAGCACACCAAGATTTCTCCGGCGACCTTGCACACCTACATTCCTGACTCGGCCTGGCAGGCCCTGCCCGATGAGGCGCGCGAGGTCCTCGAGGGTGTCCTCGGTGCCCGCCCCCACACGAAGGATGGATGATGAACGAGAACTGGTTTGATCCCAGCGATAGTGCCGCGACGGGATCCGGGGACACCGCGTGGGGCACCGCCAGCACCCCCGCCGCCACGGCCCCCACGCCGACATTCCGGCCGCCCTCGTGGATTCTTGGCCTCTCCCTCGTCGTCAGTCTCACCGGCCCGCTGTGGGACTTTCTCATGAGCGATTCCTCGCGACTCATCGGCTGGCTGCTCACCACGGTCGGCATCACCCTCATTGCCGTGTTCCTCATCCTCGATCAAAAGAAGCGCGGCCGGGCCGGATACACCGAGTATTCCAGCGACATTTGGCTATTTCGAGGCGCGGTGAGTATCGGACTTATCTGCGTCATCATCACCTCGGTTCTCTTCGGATTGCAGTGGGGACGCTAATGAAAGCACAACACATGTCCATGATTCGCCTGACTGCCGCCTGCGCCGCACTGAGCCTGGCCTCCATCGGCGCCGCCCAGGGAGCAGCGCTCACCGAGCGTGTCGCCGAGCCGGCCCCCGCCACCGTGACGAGCCCGCTGCCGGCGGATAAGGAGAAGGACGCCGAGGATGCGGATACTCGGCTGGGCGACTTCGGCGCCTGCCTGGCCGCCGAGGGGCGCGGCCAGCTCATCTTGCTGCTCGACCAATCTTCCTCGCTTGCCACGACGGATCCGGATGCTGAGCGGACCACCGCCTCGACCTATCTCATCAATCAGCTCGCGGGCTATGCGACGAAGGCGGAGGCCACCATCGATGTTCAGGTGGCCGGATTCGCCGACGAGTTTCGCGGCCAGGGCTGGCATGTGCTCGCGGGAGACCGGGACGCGCTGCTCGCCGAGGTGACGGAGGTTAGCGAGAACCTGCTGCCGATGGACACGGACTACGTTAATGCGCTCCAGGGCGCCCGCCGAGAGCTTGCCGAGCGGCGCGGGGACCTACCCACCGGCTGCCAGGCGGTCGCCTGGTTCACCGATGGTGAGCACATTCTTGATATCCGCTCCTCCGAGGAGCTGGTCAATGAGTACGGCGCGGTCAAGGCCTACGCTCCGGATGGTGATCTGACGACCGCCGAGGGGGCAAAGGCCGTCACCGAGGCCGGGAAGAAGGAACTGTGCCGCGAGGGCGGCAGCGTCGATCAGCTGCGAGATGCTGGCGTGACGATTCTCGGCTTTGGCCTGTCCTCGGCCTCGGTCGACCTGGATTTTTTCACCTCGGCCGTCACCGGCGATGGCTGCGGAAGCATCACGGAGCCGCCCGGCTCCATCTTCCGCACCGACGATCCGGCTGATCTGCTGCTCGCCTTTGACACGCTTGCCTCGCCGAAGCAGCCACCCACCCAGGTGGAGGTTCCCACCTGCACGACGTCCCTGTGCCCGGAGGGCGTCTTCCAGTTCACCCTCGATGACGCCATCTCCCAGGTGCACGTGCTCGCCACCTCCGACACCCCGGGCGCCATGCCTGTTCTCAAGGCTCCCTCCGGCGCGGAGGTCAAGCCCGCCGATGTGCCGGCCATGGAGCTTGCCGACGTGGGTGGCAAGGCCGTCGAATTCACACTGTCGAAAAAGGCAACCGAGGAATGGTCGGGGCCCTGGCAGCTCGCCATGGCGGCACCCGATCCGGACCAGGGATCGGTGAGCAACCTGTCGGTGCGCCTCGAATCAACTATTGAGACCCTGTGGCCCGATGAGCTGGAGGGTGTGGCCCGGGCCGGCGAGCCACTGGAGCAGGTGGCGCTGTCGCTTGTGGACTCCGCGACCGGAGCCACCATTGATCCGACCTCCCTGGCCGGTCAGCTCCAGGTCAATGCCACCCTCACCGATGCTGCCGGGCAGTCCTTCCCCATCATCACCGACGGCACCGCCGCCGATATCGCCACCCCGGTCGACGTCGACCTGACCGAGGCCACGCCCGGCGAGGCCTCCGTTCTCATCACCACCATGGTGACCACGGCTGACGCCAAGCGCGCCGACGGCACCGAGGTTCCCGGTACCACGCTCAAGCCACGCTCCACCCGCAACAGCTTCACCCTCTCCCCGGCCGCCGATTTCCCGGTCGTGGGCGAGGCGGTCTTTGAGGTCATGGACGGGGTCACCGAGGGCTCCGGGCACGTGCGGGTCACGGGTCCGGGATGTGCGTGGCTGGCCGGCACGAACCTCGTGACGAAGCCGGCCGAGGCCACGAACGTGGAGATCACCTCCCCGCACAACTCCGCCGAGTCCTGCCTGTCGGTGGCCGATGGTGAGGAGGCCGAGCTGCCGATTGCCATCACCGTCAACGAGACGGGCAACGGCGCGCTCGGCGGCGAGCTCACCATTACCGGCGCCCCGGCCGACGAGATCACCCGCACCATCGATGTTCCGGTGCGCTTTAACGCGGAGATGCTCCGCCCGCTGGACGCGAAGAAGGCGGCCGCCGGCGCGATTGTCGGCATCCTCTTCGGCCTTCTCATCCCCCTCCTCATCCTTTACGGGGCCAAGTACGTCACCGCCCGCATTCCCGCCGGCCGCTACGGCTGGTACACCCGCACCGCGCGGTTGGGCGAGCATGCCTCCTTCCCGGTTCCCGACAATGCCGACATCGCCTTTGTCACCGGCGGCGGAAAGACCATCACGTTCGGCGAGGTGACCCTCAAGGCCAAGATGTCCCTGTCCCCGCTGGGTTCTACCCGGGTCGAGGTCACCAGCCCGGATGCTCCCTCGGTGGGCTCCGGAATGGTTAAGCATCGCGGCGGCAGGGCCGTCTTGCCGCACAACATTGCGGGCCAGTGGCTGTTCATCAAGCGAGGTGCCGAGGCCACCGCCCTCATCATCCTCGATGGCGACCGCTCGATCACCGCCTTCAATTCCTGGCCCACCACGGCAAGCAAGGCCGAGGAGGACTTCGCCCAGGCCGAGGGCCACTTCGCCACCATCGCCGCTAAGGCGAAGGACGGGAAGGGTTCGAGCTCAGCCGACACCGCCGGCGGCGAGGCCTTCTCCGCGGGCAGCTTTGAGTCATCGGCTTCGGCAGGCTCCGGCCCGGTCGGTTCCGGCTCGGCTGCACCGGCTGATTCTTCCGCTGCCGGCAGCGAGTGGAATCTCGAGGATAGCGCGGACCCGTGGGGCTTCGATAGCAGCGGCGATGATCCGTGGGGCTCTAGCGATTCATGGGGCTCGGATACCGACTGGACGACCGACAACGACGGAAAGGCATAGTCATGCTGAAGAACATTCTTTTCATTGGATGCGGCGGTTCGGGCGGCATGACGCTCCGCTTCATCATGGATCAGCTCGTCGCGGACCTGAAGGCTCGTGGCGCGGAGCCAAAGATCCCGCTGAAGTGGCAGTTCCTCCACATCGACTCCCCGCAGGGCGAGGATGACAAGGATACCGGCGGTTTCCGCGTTGTCACCGACTACAACGAGGCCGATCGGGTGGTGGGCTCGTATGTTCCCCTCGGCGTGACCGCCCACTATGACAACGTCACGAACAATCTGCTGACGATCGCCCAACGGTTCGCCACAAGCCATCCGGGCGGGGTCAATCCGGCGATGGAGTTGGCCAGTACGGTGCCCTCCTTCCCGCCGGGCTCGGTTGGCCAAAGCCCGGTCGACAAGCTGGCCCTCACCCCGCTCACCGACGGGGCGGGCGCGCGCCGCCTGCTCGGGCGCACCCTGTTCCTCAACAAGCTCGGCGACGTCATGAAGGGGATTCGGGACGCGAAGGGGCGGATGGCGAATCAGGCGGCCGTCACCGAGGCCCAGCAGTTGAGCAAGGATCTTCCCGAGCTGTCGATCGCCCAGGATGATGGCACGCCCACCACCCTCGTCTTTGTCTTTGGCTCCATGGCCGGCGGAACCGGCTCGTCCATGCTGCTCGATGTGGCGATTGCGGTGAAGGCGATCTTCGGCAACAGCAATCAGACCGCGGTCTTTGGTTACGCCCCCGACATTTTCAAGAATCTTCCCTCGGGCATCACCGACGATCATCTCGGCAATTCGCTCGGCATGGTCTGCGAGCTCATCTCCTTCATGTCGGATAAGAACTCCCAGGCCGCGCAGAACGACTCCGCCCTCCTGTCCGCGCTCGGCACCCAGGTGGCGGATGGCGGCACCGATGCCCCCATCAACCGCTTCTACCCGATCGGCCTCGGCCAGGGCATTGACGGCCGGGTTCCCGACCAGAACGCCAAGCCCTCCTCGGTATATCGCCGGTGCGGGCGCGGCGTGGCCCGCATGGTCATGAGCGCCACAGCCATGAACTCCTTCATCGACTACACGCTCGGCAATCCCGGCCAGTTCGAGGTGCGGGCCAATGAGAACTTCATCGGCTGGAACAGCGTCCACTACCTCGCGGCCTGGTCCGGCTTCGGTTATTCGACGCTGTCGATGGGCCGAGACCGGTTCCGCGAATATGCCGCGCAGCGCCTGTCTCGCACGGCCGTCAACACCATCATCGACGGCTACGTCGACCCGTCCAATCCGGCTCTGCCCACCCAGCAGCTCACCGCCAAGGTGGGCTCCCAGCTCGGCGTCACCCTGGATCGGCTCGAGCTGCCCAGGTTTGCCGACCCGGACAATGCTCGGATCGGCAACCGGGCCGTGGCGCAGCACTGGGTGCGCGAGACGGTGAAGCCCATGCTGCCCGGAATTGCGGGAGAGTTCCAGCAGGACTATCTCGCCCAGTTCCCGGTTCCCGGATTCGGCTCCGAGGTCAAGGAATTTGAGGCCTGGCGGGCCGAGCTCGCGGCCCACGATCAGGGCCAGCAGGTGAGCGCCAAGCTTCGGAAGATGGAGCGGGAGGTTAAGGAGCAGGTCCGCCGCAACCTCGTGGGGGTGATGGAGGACTTCACGGACAAGATCCTCGAGGTCACCCGCGAGGCGATCGCCACCTACGGCCTGGAATACGCTCACAAGCTTCTCGCCCAGGTGAGGGCCGAGGCGCTCGAACCGCTCAAGGACGAGCTGGAAACCCTGGGAACGATTCCGGTCAAGCTCAGTATCGACCTGGCCCAGATCAAGGAGATCAAACCGAAGGGCGCCAAGGTCCAGGGACTCAGCCAGGCCGTTCAGGACGCCGTGCAGCGAGGCGTCAGGGCCTCCCTCGCCGCTCTGGTGGCCACGACGAGCTCCCAGCTCATCGCCCAGGCTTTCGCGAGCCTTGCCGATAACTTCCTCACCCCGCTGACCAGGGAGCTCAACGGGCAGCTGCGCCTGCTCATCGAGGCTCGGGAGGAAGATCCGCGAAGCACCGGCGTGGAGCTCTTCCACACAGAGTACTACCGCAATTGGCCGACCGACGGCCCGGTTCCCGAGCGCTTCACGCAGGCGCACAACGAAACCGTCATCACCGAACCAAAGTCCTTCCCGCAGCTCTACCAGACCCAGCTCATCCACCAGGTCACCTCCGATGGTGGGGAGCCGGCCGGCGCCATCGGCTGGGAGATCGCCGAAACCGACTTCGTGCGCCACATCATTTCCGGCCAGTGGCCAACCACGGGTGGCGTGGCCGCCCCGGCAGATCTGCTCACCCAGACCCAGGCCTGGCGGCCCCAGGCCCTGCTTCCCGAGGGCCAGCAGGCCGCCCAGGCTCGCTTTGAGCTCAAGGTCAAGACGGGCCAGGTGCTCGGCCGGGCGCTCAAGTACCTGGACCGCGAGGGCTCTGCCTTCAAAACATTTATCTCCCAGGACATCGCCGGCTACCTGACCGATCCGTTGGCCGATGCCGCGGAGACCCAGCACCGGGCCCAGGACGTCGAGTCGAAGTTCATGCACGCGATTGATAGCGCCCAGCCGATGATCGCGGTCAACGAGAACATCGCCACCTCCCTGCACCCCGACATCGACGAGGTCAAGCGCTCGCTCACCTTCTCCCAGGTGCCGTTCATCGGCATGGAGCTGGGCGACCAGATCCTCACCAGGCTGACCGGCCGGAAGGATCTCACGCCGGCCACGGTCGCGAACCTCACCGAGCAGCGGGGTGACGGTCAGGAGGCTGCGGAGGGGATTCAGCGAATCGACATCTTCGGCTCCTACGAGGCCTTCCAGCCCGTCACCTATTCCTCAATCTTCCAGCCGATTGCCGAGGCGTGGAATGCTCAGGGAGCGGACCGCGCGGACCTCACCTTTGCTCGGCGGGCCCGCTCGCTCACCGGCTTCATTCCCACCTCCGATCCGGAGCGGGAGGCCATGATCACCGGGTGGCTGCTCGCCCTGTTCTTCGGCCTCGTCCGCTTCCCCGAGCCCGGCCTGCCGGGCAAGGCCGAGATTTACGATCTGGAGAGCAAGTCCTGGCTGGCCTTCCCCGATCCCCTCTACTACCCCTCGGGCAAGTTCCATCGGAAGTTCGCGAAGATCGAGTGGCTGCCCGCCGTCCTCGCCTCCTATCCCCTGGCCATGCTCAACTGGTACACGGTGGGCGATCGTCCGGTGAATCAGGTGGCCTCAAGCCCGCTGCGCGCCTACCGGGCGCTGCGCTGCCTCTACGTGCGCGAGGATTCCACGAATCAGTTCCAGCAGGCGGTCGCCGAGGCCGTCATCTCCCAGTACATTGAAACCGGCGAGCTGCCGCTGGCCGAGACGGATCGGGCGATGCCGGAGGCGGAAACGCGCGAGGAGCGCCACGCCGCGATC
>JAUNVM010000015.1:35391-37749 GCA_030537635.1 Flaviflexus sp.
ATCTACGTGGTCAAGACCTTTTTGCACGGCGTGGATTCGCGTGCCGCACGCCGGGAGCTCAACAATCAGGTGCTGCAGGTCTCGGTTCCCTACCGGCCCCTACCCACCGATTCTGGCGCTCGCGTTAAGGTGCTCAAGGATTCGCGCAGCGCCGCCGCCGGCATGGCCAAGAGCTGGTGGAACCGGCACTATCGGCAGGTCCTCGGCAATCCCCTGCCGGCGCCCCCGGCTCCGCCGGACCGGGTGAAGGTGGGGGCGCTGGAGGCGCTGACGATGTTCTTCCAGTTCCTCCTCACCACCTTGCGCACGGCCCCGCAGCGCTGGCTGCGCAAGAAGTACCGGGACGTGTGTGCCGGGATCGCGGGCCGGGTGCAAAACACCGTCTACGGCAATGACAGTCACTACCGCGTCATCGTGGGCGGGATTGATGCCGAGGGGCGGCCCGCCTCGTGGCGCGAGGTGCATGATGCGGCGAGCGACTATGCCGAAGGCGACGTGGCCGGCGCGCTCTCCCAGCAGGGCGCGGATGCCTTCACCCCGGTCATCACCGACTACATTGACGCCTCGCTTTCCCTGGTGGATGGTCAGGCCCCGCAGAATCTCGAGCAGGCCCAGGTCGATGGTCATCCCGCCACCGTTGACTCCCCGGACCGGGTCGTTGCCCCCATGGACGATTGGCAGTTCAGCAATGGCACCCTGCAGCTGACGGCGACGGATGAGATGCAGATGCAGGCGGAGCTGAAGCGCCTGGGCGGGGGTCAGACCGGCCACCATCTCGCCGATCAGCTCGACCGCCTCAAGCAGTGGTCCGGCCGGGTGCGCAATAACTTCACCAGCTTCGCCCTCCAAATCCTCGCCCACCACCTCACGCAGGCCCAGGACGTTCTTCGCTCCTCCAAGCACACCCTGGCCGAATATCAGGAGGAGTACGCCAATGCCGAGCAGGCCGCCCGGGCCGGGCGGGGCGTGAACTCACCGGCGCTGAAGAAGGCCCTGCGGGTCGCCAGGGGCGCCACCTTCTCCCTCTTCCTCGCCGCCATCATCCTCGGCGTGCTCACCTGGATGTCGAAGCTGGACACCGGGCTGAGCATCATCCTCTTCGTTGCCCTCTTCATCGTCTGGCTCCTCGTTCAGATCTTCTCGTTTAGGGTCTACTCCGAGGAGTATGCGGCCCAGCTGCACCGGGCCCAGGTTGTCGAGCAGAACATCGCCCACTATGACGAGGTGGCTCGGGTAGCATGCAAGCACATTTCCCGGCTCACCGATCTCGCCCTCGCCATCGACCAGTGGGCGCCCATCGTCTCGCGGTTCATTCACGAACCTTTCGGGGACCGGCGCTCCGCCGAGGACTTCCTGCCGATTCCCACTGACCTGTCCGCCTCGATGACCGTGCGCCCCTCCGAGGTCGATCCGGCCTCCCGAGACGAGGTCGCGGTGGCTCTGCGCGCCACGTGGCTGCGCCAGAACTGGGCCCACACCCTATGGGACATCGTGGCCCGCTCCTTCCCCAGCCTGCTCACCGATCCGGCAAACCGGCTGCAGGTGCGTGGCGCGGAGGCCTCCTTCTTCTACGGCCTTCCCCACACCGATGACATCCTGCGCGACCTGTCCGCCACCATCGCCAAATCCGGGGTGGGCGGGGCCGCGGCCACGAATGTGGCGGGCCGGCTCCTCGATAGCTCCGATCAGCTGGCTGAGATGGTGGGCAGCTCCACCCGCGGCGACTTCCTCGCCACGTGCGAGAAGACGGAGCGGTCCACCGCCCCGGCGGGCCTCTTCTCATCCGATGCTCAGGTGCGCCAACGCAATCACCTCCATCGGGCGTCTTACGACACCTTCGATCTCGTCGGCGATGTAACGATCGCCCAAGCCAGCTACCTGTCCGCGCCGCTTAATCCGGCCGATCTGCGGCCCGCTCACAATGCTGGGATGGCCGGGCAGGCCGACGAGGCGCCGGGCGACTTCTTCGACAACGACTTCACCTTTGATTTCTAACTGGGGGACCTCATGACACTGACCGCAACCGTTTCCTCCCTGAATAAGGACGTTTTGATGGCCAAGCTCATCGAGAAGCTTGAGCAGCAGGCCAGCGCCGGCGCACTGCCGGAGTTTGCGCGGCGGAAGGCCATCCCCCTCGTCAAGGCCGCCATGAAGTCCGATGATGGGTGGGATTTCCCCTCCGTCAGCGCCATCCTGAACCTCTCCGAGCCCCAGTATCCGGCCTTCTGTACGGCGGCAAAGGCGGCCGTGGCCGAGATCGACCCCACCGCCACTCTCGTCCTGCCCTCCACGTCCTCCGAGGCTGCTCCACCCGCCCCCGCGGCCCCGGCACCGGCTGCATCTCCCGGTGCGGCCCCC
>JAUNVM010000015.1:37759-51540 GCA_030537635.1 Flaviflexus sp.
ACGGCGCCATGACCGCGCAGCAGGACCAGACCACCCCCGGTGCGGCCCCGGCCCCTGCGCCCGCCCAGCCCGCGAGCATCCCGGGCATGACCAACGTGGGATTCGATGACAATCTCGCGGGCGATGACGCGGTGGGTGAGCCGGCGAAGGTGACGATGAAGGCCGGGGAGGACCGCCTCATCTTGGCTTGGCCCACCTCCGGGAGCGAGGGCCAGTATGTCTACCGGGTGCTGCACCGCAACTCCGCCTTCACTCCCGATCCGCAAAAGCACACCGAGGAGTGGGGCGCCACAACGGGCAACCAGATGAACCTGGAGGCCGATTTTAGGCGTTACATCAACACGGTGGGCGTGTGGCGCTACGAGAATGCCCCGGAGGCCGACGGAGTGATTCATCGGCCGGGCACCCTGCACGCGAGGAAGACGTTCGTCAGCCCCGTCCTGGATCTCACGAGCCAGCTCACCGACAATCAGGTGAACTTCTCCTGGCGGCCGCTCAAGGATCACAAGCGCGGCCCCTACCGCGGCCAGACCCTCATCTACCGCTTCGAGGATCCCGATGACTTCGACGAGGTCATGGACAACAACATCGACTTCCTCGTCAGCGAATTCGATCCGGTCGAGGTGACGACCGAGAGCCACTACGAGGAATACAATCTGCCGCGCGGCACGACGCTTCACTACATCTTCCTCAACGAGGCCAAGTCGGAGACGGGCACCGATCTTTATTCGGTGGAGGAGATCCGGAAGATCACCGTGACGGAGATCCTGTCCCCTCCCCAGCTGGACGTGGACTCCACTTACGATGAGACAGACAGCTACTGCTCGGTGCGCTTCCCCAGCGTTCCCGGCAAGGTGCGCCTGTACCGGACGGAGAAGATGCCGGACGCGAACCTGGCGCAGATGACGATGAACAATCAGCGCCTCACCCGGGACATGCTTGTCTCGCGCGGGCTTCCCGACTCCGCTCAGCTCAGCCAGGCGATTCATACCGACGGCGAGTATTCGGTGGTCAACCGGGTGCCCTGGCCGACCGGGGTGACCACCATGTTCCTCACCGGCGTGGCCGAATCCGGCGGCAACATTGTGGTTGGCCCCTCGGTTGAGGTGCAGCGCACCGGACCCATCGAGAATCTGCAATGCCGGCATCATTGCACCTGGCAGCACCTCACCTTCTCCTGGCCTCAGGGCGCCTCCGAGGTTCAGGTGTATGCGGTGGCGCATGGCGCTCCGGCGCCCAATCCGGCGGAGGGCGGATACACCACCTCGATCAATCTCAACCAGCACGAGATCGAGGGCGGGGCCCGCCTCAACCTGGACACGAGCGTCATCAACGATATTTACGCCGTTCCCACGACCATGTACCGCGGGAGGACCAAGCACTTCCCGGCGGAAAAGATCGAGGTTCCTCCCCTCTTCCCGTTCGCCTACCACCTGCGGGAGATGAAGATCCGCAGGGGCCTCAATGTGTTTGGCACCAAGGTCTACAAGGTGCTTCTGCGCGCCGACTTCGCCAATGCCGCAAGCTTCGAGCTCGGAGGCATCTTCGCCGCCGTTGCCGATAAGGCGCCGCTGGCCCGGCAAACAGATCGAGACATGCCCGGATATCAGATCCTCAAGATCTACCCGACCGACGAGCTCGCCGAGGCCTATGAGGTCATCAAGGTTCCGCCACTGCAGCCGGGTCAGAGTTTCGACATCGGATACATCAAGGTCGAGGAGGCGGGCGAGGAGAACTTCGACCGGATCCGCCTCATTTCCGCCCGGGACTACGAGCAGGCCCGCCACATCGCCCTGCGCCGGCTTGGTGCCGAGAACTTCTTCGCGGGTTACCGGCCATGATCTCCCAATACTCCTACACCTCGGTGGACTCCCCGGAGCTTCGCCAAGGTGGCTGGCAGATCAAGGACACCGCGGGCTTAGACGAGGCCGAGGTGGAGCGCGAGCGCACGTTTATCGCGGCGCTCGGCACCATCTCCCCGCTCGAGGACTGCCCCCTCATTCCCACCGAGGAGGACCGGGAAAACTTTGCCACCCGCCTCATGTTGTCCGGGGCGGGACATCGAAAGCGGCTCAGCCAGGAGCGGCCGGTGGGAGACGATGCTGCGGGCCGACGCGGCAACAGCTACATTCATGGCCTCATCGCCCCGATGGGCGAGCTGGCCGAGGACATCACGCTACCGATCCGGGCCTTTCGCGCCCCCTGGTGGAACACCCCGTTCGGACCGGACGAGGTGGCGGCCTCCAGCCTGTCCGAGCCCGCCATGTCACCCTCCTTCCTGCCCGATGATTGGACGGACCTCGCCCCCTACCCCAGCACTGAGCAGGCGCGCTCCCAGCTCGCCTTTCTCGCCAGCCTGCTCGAGGCCATTGACGCCACGGTGAGCGCCCGCCGGAAGGGCGAGGAGCGCACGCTCATCGTCATCCGCCTAGAGGACATGGCCGCCGCGGCGGTGTGGATGGAAGCGATTGAGGCCCTCGCCATCCTCCCCGACGCATGGGATATTCACTTCTCCACCTACGAGCGTAGGCTCCTCATCCAGGACTGTCAGACCATGCTCGAGGCGGGCCTCGACCTTGTCTTTGTGCCGGCCGCCGACCAGCTTCAGCGCGGCGGGCCGGTCGAGATCTTCACCCCCGGTGAGCAGCGCGAGGCCCCCGAATCGGGCCGGTGGGGCGGTCTGCTCATGCGGGCCTCCCGCGTCGCCGGCTCGGATTCCGCCTGGTCCGACCTCATCATGAGTATTGAGGGGCTCATCGACCCGAGCCCGAGCCTTGTTCCCTCCGATCATCTCGGATGGGGTCTTGCCTGCGCGATGATCAACCGGGTGGGTGAGGCCGAGCGCAAGGAGCTCGAGGACCTGCTTATTTGGCAGGCACCCGGCCAGTTCCCCTCCGACTGCCCGGCCGCACACACCCTCGGGGAGATTGTCAGCCGCAGGTTCAACCGCTCCGAGGACATCTTCGCCCTCTATCCGCTCGTCGTGGGCGCCTCCCCGTCGGCCAGCGTGGAGCGCAATGCCTGCGAACGCCTCCTCGACCGGGCCCTGGAAAGCCCCGAGCTCATGTTCCAGGCACTTCCCTTCCGCAAGATTCCGCCCCTCGTTCACGCGGAGAATGCGAACTATCCGCTCGCCAAGGTGCAGATCCGCCTGCCCGACAAGGACCGGCTACGGTATGACCTGGCCACCCTGCTGTTGGCCTCCCGGCTGGGCTTTCCCGTCACCGAGGACGTCGCCGAGCTCATTGGCCTCGTCTCGGCGTGGATGGTCACGGTCGATCCGAGACCGGGACACGACATCGTCAGCATCATCGACGAGCTTCCCGAGTCCTACCGCCAGCTGCTCGCTCAGTCGGTGGACGGTCACCTGGCCCGGGCAAGCCAGCCCAGCCCGGTCCTGTCCCCCGCGATCAGCGGCCTCCTCGCCAGCCGCGAGACTCCCCGCCTGGAGGGCGATCTTGTTCTCGCCCTCACCTCCCTCACGTGGCGGGAGTCGGTCCGCGACCGGCGGCTCGCGGCCGACCTTGCGGCCAAGGAGGAGGTTGCCTGGGGCACCGTTCCTCACATGCTTGCCCAGCCGCCCACCGCGGCGGAGATTCCCGATGAGACGATCGAGCAGATTCTCAGGCGCGCCCCCCTCTTTGCCCTGCCCGAGATTCTCGCCTCGCCCCGCGCCCGCAATCTGCTGGTCAAGCGCCAGCTGATGGCCGGATATGATCGGGATATCGCCCGCTGCCTGCTCGACTCAATGAAGGGCGCCCCGCCGACCGTGGGCGGCTACGTGGCCTCCGAATTTCCGCATGCCTCGTGGAGCACAGAGAAGCTGCTCGGCTATGCCTTCAATGTGTTGGACCTGGAGCGGTCGGATCGCGCTCTGCACATCGACTACGTGGCGAGCGCGGTGAGCGCGGTCCTCCTCGCCGAGGCCCGCCAGCCCGGCTATCTCCTTCATCCCGCCCACGCTCACCCGCGGGCTCAGCTCGCCGGCTGTCTGGGCGCCAACGCCGGAGAGCGTCTTGATGATGCCCTGAGCCGCACCCTGGACCGCCAGCATGTCACGGTGCTGCTCACGCTGGCGGCCCTCACCGATTTGGGGCCGACTCGGGAGCAGAGTGGAGCGCACATCTCCCCCGAGATTGTCGAGCTGCACCGCACCTTCCACCCGATTATTTCCTCGAGCGAACGCCTGGGGGAGGTCATGGCAGTCATTGCCGAGCGCTCCGGAGATCCCAAGCACTGGGCGAAGGATGTGCGGGGCGAGACCACCACCTACGCGCTGCGATGCGGGCTGTTTGCGGACGCAAAGAGCGCTGATAAGAGCCGCTGGGGCAAGGAGGTGGCCGCCCTGGTTTCACAGGGCGACGGCCTCAAGGGCCAGATCGGTGGCTTTCTCTCCAAGCTCTCCCGCGGCCCGGAGGAGCCCACCCGGCGGCCCGCCCGCCGCGAAGCGCGTCCCGAGCCTCACCCCGAAGCCCGGGATACCCGGCTTGACCGGGAAGATCGCCGCGAGCATGACCATCGCCGAGAGCGACCCCATGACCGCGGGCAAGAACCCCTGCACCATCCGCGGCAGGAGCCTCGGCACGAGCCCCCACACGATCCGCGGCAGGGTCCCCGGCCCGGCCATCCATCCGATGATCCGCTCCGGCCTTACCCGGATGATCCGCCCAGCTTTCCACCCAGACGAAAGGGAGGGTTTTGATGCCCGCGCTGAAAAATGAGGGTGGCCGCGCCACCTTGGCCCTGCGGGGAACCGAGTTCGAGATCTGGGAGATGCACTCCAGCCCGGACGATCCGCGAGCACCAACAATTGAACTTCTCGACGAGTCCGGCCAACCGCTCACCGGTCGGACGTCTTCGGCCCGGGCCCGGATCCGCTGCGCCATGGCGGATCTTGACCGGGGGCCGGTCACCGTCCAGCTGCGTGCGGCCGGCGAGAAGCAATTCGAGCTCGGCGTCAAACTGCATCTGCAGATCGCCGACGTTGCGGCGATGCGGGACAACCAGGTGACCTTGCCTCTCCTCGCGGTTCCGGGCTGGCGAATGCGGCCGGTAGCCCGCTTGAGCGCCGGACCCCAGGGCCTGGTCATCGAGCGCATCGTCGGGCACACCGGCCGCGGGCGCACCGCCGAGGGCACCGCCGATACCGCCACTGCCTCGAGCCTGACCGAGCTGGTGGCGATGACTCGCAACCGCCGCACCGAGGAGCGCCTTGCCCTGCCGAAGCACAACCGCGACATCACGCTCGATGCCTCGGCCTCCACCGCGAGGGTGTCGGGCGAGCTCGAGGCGGTGGCCGATGTCCTCTCCGCCATCACCTCCGGGAGCTGTTCTTCGGGCCCCGAGGGCGTTGCGGTGGCCGGCGGCGGGGCCGACCGGGTCCTCGTCACCGACCTTCCGCCGAGCTCTCACCCACATCCCACCGTCGTCGTGTGCGACCGCTCGATGCGGGAGCACTTCGCGGCCGATTCCCACATTTTCTGCCTGGATACCGAGGAGGCCCACATCCTGTCCTCCTTCCGCCTTTCCGCCAACGAACGCCACGATGAGGCCATGCGCCTCGTTGATTCCCTCATCGAATTCCTTGTCGACCTGGAGGCCTAGATGCTGACCTGCCACAAATGCTTCACCAAGTTCAATCTTCCCGATCTTCTCCCGAGCTGCGGCAGGCCCGGCTGCACGGTCGACCCGCAAACCCAGGCCGAGCTGCGCGCCCGCGCCGGCGGCGTTCTCGCCGACGTCCAGACGCAGATGAAGCAGGTGGCCGATGAGCATGGACGACTGTTCTGGCAGTGCCCCCAGTGCGGTGGCACCGATCAGGGCGTGCGGCGGTGCCGGCGCTGCGGCGACGACATCGAGCCGCTGGCCAAAGATCCGGTGGAGACGTTCACGATTGCGCTCACCGGGGCCCGCTCCGCCGGAAAAACTGTCTACATGGTGGCCCTCGTGGAAACCCTGGACCGCTTTGCGAAGATGCACGATGGTCGGCTGACCGAGCAGGGTCACACCAAGACCATCTACCGCGACACCTACTACAAGCGGGTGTTTGCCGACGGGCAGGTTCTCGACCCGACGCCCCCGGGGCGCCAGCAGTCCCTGCACTATCGGTTGGAGGGCGGGCCCCGGCCGGTCGACATCATCATCTCCGATGTGGGCGGGGAAACCCTGCAGAACACGTACGAGGCAACCCCCGACCTCGACTACATCAACAATGCCGACCTCGTCATCTGCCTCTTCGACCCCTACAAGGTCGAGACCATCCGCACCGCGCTCAACGGCATTGTCGACATGCGCCAGGATGTTGGTCACGAGGCGGATCGGATCATCGACACCCTCACCGACTACCTCATCCACAAGGACAATTACCACACGAACTTTGCCCTCCTCTTCGGCAAATTCGACCTCGTTCGCCACTTGCACAAGGCCCACAACAGCGTGCTGCCCCGCCTGCTCGCCAATCTCGGCAGCAGCTTCTTCACCGACGACACCTTCACCCCGGGCTACCGCTGGAGCGAGGAGGAGTCCCGGATCCACGATGAGGACGTGCGCAGCCTCTTCCACCTCCTCACCAACGGGGAGGCGCTGCGGGCTTCGGAGATCGCCTTCGAAAACCGGCCCGATCAGCTGCGCACCTTCGCGGTGTCCGCCCTCGGCGATGCTCCCGGCGGCAATTTCCTCTCCCGGGTGGGCGTCACCCCGTTCAGGTGCCTGGATCCCGTCCAGTGGGCCTACCGCCGTGTCTACGGCAGGGGTCTCATGGAGGACTAGGCATCCCTCTCCCCTACACGCCTTACGGCCCCCGCCCCGCGGGGGCCTTGCTGCGCGGGGCGGGGCCCGAGGCTGGCGGAAGCGGCACGCTAGGTAGATGCGGGGCTGGCCCATCCGCGTGGAGCGGTTCACCCGTGCCAGGCCGGCACGGGTGTGGCGGACCGGTGGGCATTCGACAGACTGAGGGGCAGCGGCCGCGCAAGATATGAGACTCCTCACTGTCACTGAGCGGACATATGCGCCAACTTCTATCTTTGATTGCGCCAACTTTATCGCCCGGCGTGGATTTCTTCGATTTATTACATTTAACCGTCCGCTGAACACGAAATATTCGTCCTCTGGCGAAATTGTGTTTCTGCTGGTCAAACTGTATTTTTCAAGGATTTTCGGCGGTGATTTGCTTCACCAACTGGGGACTCGTCCCCTATTGGGGTGACCTCCTACAATGTACACACTCTATTCCCACAATAAGGAGATAACGATGGCGAACTCCGCCAACCCCCTTGTCCGCACCGTCGGCATCGTCCTCATGGTGTTCGGCATTATTTTTGTCGCCGCGGGCGCCACCACCTGGGGTATGGTCACGAGCCAGCTGTCCGATGAGAACATCACCGTTCCGGACGACGCGTCGATGATGGCGGGAAAGAAGGTCTCTGGACCGCTGACCGCCTACGCGCAGGCTGACATCATCAACCAGCACGCCCTCAAGGCTTCCGACGGCCTGACCTACGCCGAGCTGGGCGTCAAGGCCACCGAGGCCAAGGAGGCCGGCGATGAGGCGCTGGCCGAGGAATACACCCAGCAGCGGGTGACCGCGATGAACGGCTCGTTCCTGCGAGCCTCCCTGTTCACCTCGGTTCTCGCCTACGGGGTGTCCGCCCTTGTCATTGGCCTCGGCATCCTCCAGTTCCTCGCCGGCCTGGCCTTCAACAAGCTGGCAAGCCGCCCCGCAGCTCCCTACGCCCAGGGATACCAGCAGTAGAGAGACACACCAGTCGAGGCGTAAAGCCCGACCAACAGAAAGTGAGGATGGGGAATTCCCCATCCTCACTCTCTTATGCCAACGGCAGCTCGCCTTACATTCCGAGGGCGGCCTCGATGGGTCCGCGCACAAAGTAGAGGACGAAGAGGATGTCAACGATCCACAAGAGGGAGTGGACCTTGCGGCGGGACACGAACGCGAGGATCGTGTAGGAGATGAAGCCCATGCCAATTCCGACGGTGATCGAGTAGGAGAAGGGCATGAAGGCGATGGTGAGGAAGGCGGGGATCCCGATGACGAGATCCTGCCAGTCAATGTTCGCCACCTGCTGCATCATGAGGAAGCCGACGACGACGAGGGCGGGGGTGGCCGCCTCGTAGGGGATCATGCCGGCGAGCGGAGAAAGGAAGGTGGCGAGGAGGAAGAGCACGCCGGTCGTGCACGTGGCCAGGCCGGTGCGCGCCCCATCGGCCACGCCGGTGGCGGACTCGATGTAGGACGTATTCGAGGAGACGCCGCCCAGGCCGCCGGCGATGGCGCCAACCGAGTCGGCGACGAGGATCTGCCGGGTCATTGGCGGATTACCCTCATCATCGAGCAGATCACCCTCGGCACCCACCGCCACCATGGTCCCCATGGTGTCGAAGAAGTCCGCGAGCATGAGCGAGAAGCACAGGACAAGGACGGCGATAATCGACATCTTCTGGAAGGGGCCGATGAGGGAGAATTCGCCGAGCGTGGCGAAGTTCGGCACCTGAACCGGGGAGCCGGTCAGCGCGGGAACGGTGAGGCCCCAGCCTCCCGGATTCGAGCCATCGGGCGCCTGGGGTCCGAGCTTGCCGATCGCCTCGACGATGATTGCGAGCACGGTGGCGACGAGGATGCCGATGAGGATGGCGCCGCGCACCTTCTTCACCATGAGCACGATGATGGTGACCAGGCCGATGATGAAGACGAGGAGGGGCCACGAGGCGATGGAGCCGTGAATGCCAAGGTCGAGCGGGGTGCCCGCCCCGGGGCGGATGATCCCGGCATTGACGAGGCCGATCAGGGCAATGAAGAGGCCGATGCCGACCGAGATTGCGGTCTTGAGGAACTGTGGCACGGCATTGAAGATGGCCTGGCGCAGGCCGGTGAGAACGAGGACGAGGATGACAATACCCTCGATGACAATGAGACCCATGGCGTCCGCCCACGTCATATCCGGCAGGGAGACGATCGAATAGGCGAGCATGGCGTTGATGCCGAGGCCGGCGGCGAGCGCTAGCGGGAAGTTCGCATACGCCCCCATGAACAGCGACATGAGGCCGGCAATAAGAGCGGTGCCGGCGGCAATGGCCGCCGTATTGGGTTCGGTGCCGCCGCCGAGGAAGCGGCCGGTCGAGTCCGGGGTCGACAAGATAATGGGATTGAGAACAAGGATGTAGCTCATCGCGAAGAAGGTCACGAAGCCGCCGCGGATCTCCTGGGCGATACTCGTGCCGCGCTCGCGCAGCTTGAACGTGGAATTGAGAAAGTCACTCACTCACGACATGGTGCGGATTCCGGAACACCGGCGGCCCACCTGTTTAAATGGCGAGACAAAAACCGACCGCATGCTAAGACGAGAATTCTCTATCCCTGCCAAATCAACGAAAACTCCCTCAGGAACGCTCGTCCAATATTCGAGATATAGCCTGTGAGCCGCGCAATACCTCCATCTCGGACGAGGTTTATGGGACGTCCGCGGTGACGACCATGCCAACCCCCTGGAGGCTGAGCGGACCCTCGTCGGCCCGCACGAAGGCGGCCTGGCCCCGGTTGAGGGTGCGGGTGCCACGATTGGTGGAGACGCGGGCTGCGCCGCTGACGGTGAGGACGATGCGGGGACCGTGGCCGGCCAGGAGCTCGGGGCGGGTCCAGTCCTTAAGGTGGCTGACCGAAAGCTCAAACTCGTCGACCGGGGCATAGTAGGTGCGGGTTGTTCGGCTCACCCGCTCGGGGGCGATGCGCACGGGCGGGGCAGCCGTGTAGTCGACGGTGGCGAGCAGCTCGGGAACGTCGATGTGTTTGGCGGTGAGCCCGGCCCGCAGCACGTTATCCGAGTTCGCCATAATCTCAATCCCGGTGCCGGACAGGTAGGCATGCACCGTGCCGGCGGGGATGAAGAGGGCCTCTCCGGGGGCGAGGCTCACCGGATTGAGGAGCAGGGCGGCCGCAATCCCGGGATCGCACGGATAATGCTCGGCGAGGTGGGAGACGATGCGGTCGGCGCGCACCGACGGGGATTTACCGGCCCGGTACCGCGCCGTGCACCGCTCGGCCAGATCGGCGAGATCCCCGGGCCCCATGTCGCCGGTGAGCAGGTATTCGAAGGCGGCCTTGACCCCGGTGCGCGTGAGATCGCGAGACAGGTAGTGGTGAAGCCGCTCGGCGACGGTTCCACCGAGCCCGGCAAGCACCTCCAGCACCCTCCTGGGGGCCCGAAAGCCCGCGAGCGTCTCGAATTCGGTGAGGGCGAAAAGCAGTTCGGGCTTGTGGTTGGTGTCCCGGTAGCACCGGTGAGGTGCATCAAGGGGAATGCCGGCGGCCTCTTCCGCGGCGAACCGGCTCGCCGCCTGCTCCGCGGTGGGGTGCACCTGGAGCGAGAGCGGGCGGGCCGGGGCGATGAGCTTGACGAGGTAGGGCAGGGCAGTGGAGCGCTGGGCAAGCTCGGCGCCCAGGCAGCCGGCGGGATCGGCGGCCACATAACCGGCCAGGCTGCGATCACTGCGCGTGGCATCCGGTTCGTAAACAAGTCCGGAGGAAATGTCAGAAGGTCCGGCGGGGTGGGTGCCGAGCCAGATCTCGGCAACCGGGGTCGGGCTCGGCGGCAGGTCGAAAAGCCCGGGGATAGCAGTGGTTGAGCCCCAGGCATAGGGCTTGATGACCCCGCGAAGACCCTCCACGCCTAGACCTTGATGATGTCCAGGTCAGCCTCGTCGAGGACCGGTTCGCTCTGCTCCCACAGCTGGCGGCCCTTCGGGGCATCCGTCTCCGAATGCGCGCCGCAGCCGTGATCGAGGGACACCACCCGACCATCATTCGATGACCATTCATTGGCGCACACGCCGAAAATAGTGCGGGCCGAGCCGGCGAGCAGCATGAGGAAGCCGCAGGTGGAGCAGCGGGCCTTCGCGGCCTTCGTGGAGCGGGTGCGCGGGCCCCGGTCGGAGGAGTACCAGCGCTCAAAGGCTTCGGAGCGGCCGAACTCGGACAGGACGCGGCGCCGGCCCAGGCTCTTTTCGAACTCGGCAAGCTGGCTACCGTCCTCTTCCGGGCTGGTTTCCATACCCTCGACGAGACGCGGATCATCTGCCCGGTAGGGCAGCAGATCGGTATCCGTGACGTCATCCGGGGAGAGCCGCTCTTCCCAGGGCACCCAGGCGGGGGCGAGCAGCGCGGCCTCACCGGGCCGCAGGGACAGCTCGTCAATCGTGGGCTTGCGCGAGCGCGGCACCCGAGACATGGTGACGGTCCAGTACCAGCCCACGTATCCGGGCATGAGGCATTCAAAGGCGTGGGTGAGCACCCGCTCCCCCTCAAGAACAACGCCTCGATGCTCCCCGATCATCTCCTCCTTGGTGATGTCGGCAAGCGCCTCGCGGGCAAGATCGATGGCCTGGGCGAGAGTCTTTTCCTTGGAGATCTTCTCGGCCGGGATGAGGCGGCTCATGATTCGAACTCGCTCGCAAGTGCGTGCAGGGCGCGGGCAATCCGCTCCCCGCCCTCGGGGTAACGCCCCCGGCGCAGCTGGGTGGATGCCGAGTCGAGAATCTTGATGAGGTCCTCAACGATCGGCACCATTTCCTCGGGCTTGCGTCGCACATCGACGCGGCCGGGACGCTCGGGAATCTCGATGGACAGGGCGTGGGCGCCACGGCGTCCCTCCGCCATCGAATACACGACGGGGGTGCCCTTGCGCGGGCGGGCCCCCACGGGCAGCACAGAGGCCGGGAAATATACGTCCCGGCCGTCGTCACCGGTGATGTAGCCAAAGCCCTTGTCGTGGCTGTAGAACTTCACCTTGCCAGTTGGCACAATGACCTCTCTTCCGCTGATGATCTACTCCCAGTCTACCCGGCCCGGGTAGGTGGCCACCTCATCGCGTGCGGATAAGGAGGGGACCCGGCCCCCTCCACTCCATCCGCGTTATCGGTTCCCCCACGTGACGTGGGGCGATAGTCTCGTGGTGGAGGAAAGGAAGAACATGCGACGCATCCTCATGGCGGTGTTGGCCCTCATGCTTATCGCGCTGCCCGCGCAGGCGGCCGAACCATTCACGCCCACCGACTACCTGTCCGATCCGGACGGGGTGACGAGCAATCCGGAGAAACTCGAGGACGCCCTTTACGAGCTCGCCGGGGAGAACCAGGCCGATCTGTACGTCATGCTCATTGACGACTTTGGCGGCCTCGCCCCGGCCACGTGGGCGGGTAGGGCCGGAGATGGCCTGCTCTCCAGCGGGGATGGTCTCATCGTCATCGCCACCGATTCCAAGCAGGCCGCCTTCTACGCGGACACGCGCGGCACCTACACCCAGGAGAATCTCCAATCCGGCCTGCAGCAGGTGCGCGATGAGCTGCACGTGGGCGACTGGGATGACGCAATTCTCGGGCTCACCGATTTCTTTGAGGGCGGCGCCCCCAGCTCCTCCGGATCCTCCGGTAGCTCCGGCGGCTTTGGCGGGCCGCTCATGATCATCTTCCTTCTCGGCGTTGGCGGCCTCATCCTCCTTGCCATCCTCGGCCGCAAATCCGCAAAGAAGAGTGCCGGCCAGTCCCTCGAATCCCTGGCCAAGCGCTCCGCCTCGGCCCTCCTCGAGGCCGATGATTCGGTCCGGGAGGCCGCCGGCGAGCTGGATTACGCACAGGCCGAGTTTGGCCTGCAGGCCACCGAGGAATTCGGCCACGCTCTCACCCAGGCGCGCGAGCATCTCTCGGCCGCCTTCGAGATCCGTAACCGGCTGGACAACAATCGGGAGGCCACCGAGGCCCAGCAGCGCCGCGCGCACAGCGAGATCATCGAAAAGGCCACCGCGGCGATCAAACTCATCGAGGACAAGGAAGAGGAGTTCTCCCGCCTGCGGAACATGGCGGCGCGGGTGGACACCATGCTCGCCGACCTGGGCCGCCGCGCCGAGGAGCTGGCCGGCCAGCTGCCGATCGCCCAGGCCCAGATCGACAATCTCTCTCACCGTTATCCCCCGAGTGCGCTCACCACCCTCAGCACCTACCCGGACAAGATCACCGAACTGCTGTCCGCAGCCCGGGCCGCTGTGGCCGAGGGGAAGGCAAAGATGTCTGAGTCGCGCAATCACGCGGTTCCCTTTGCGCGGATCGCCGAGGACAACATCGCCCAGGCTCAGCATCTGCTCACCGAGGTCTCCTCGGCCGGCGAGACGCTGGCCCAAGCGAAGTCGAAAATCCAGGAGGCCATGGCCTCCCTGTCATCCGACATCGATGATGCTAAGCGGCTCGGTGGCGGCGATCCCCTTATCGCCCGCCGGCAGACCGAGGCCGAGGCCGCCCTGTCCTACGCCCTATCCGATCAGGCCGATCCCATCGCCGCCCTCACCAAGCTCGAGGAGGCCGAAACCGCGATCGATGCCGCCCTTGCGCCGAAGCGGGAGGCCGAGGAGAACGAGCGGCGGCTCGCCGCCGGCGTCGAGCGGGCCCGCCAGGGCGCCGAGGCCGCCTACCAGCAGGCCGATTCCCTCATCAACGCCTCGCGTCGCTCCGCTTCCTACACGGCCCGCTCCCGCCTGGAAGAGGCCCGCGCCATCATGATCGCCGCCCCCAACGTGGAGCTGGTCGATCGGGCGGCCGAATATCGGCGGGCGCAGCAGATGGCGAATGCGGCGGCCCAGGCCGCCCGCAATGACATCAACACCCCGGGCGGGCAGAACCGCTCGGGCGGATCCGATCTCCTCACCGGCATCATCCTCGGCCAAATGTTCGGCGGCTCCGGTCACCGGGGCGGCAGCTTCGGCGGCCGCCGCGGCGGCTTTGGC
>JAUNVM010000016.1 GCA_030537635.1 Flaviflexus sp.
TGCACGCTGTCGGATGGTTGCGGGTACTGGAACAGGCTCTCCAGCGTTCTCGACAACTTCCTGGGATATCCAGATCCGCCCTTCGATCCGGCAACCGGGGTGACGACCACCGAGATCGATGTGAGCAGTCGGTACAAGCTCATCACCATCGACACGATGTACAACCTAGGCGGATTCTCCGTTGAGGGCGCTCAAGCGGGATTCCCCGGATGCATGCCGAGTGCCGGCGGCCTCATCGATGACCCGATCTACGGCAACGCGGTTGCCGCTATCAAGGACGATGAGGGGTGGCATTTGTCCGTTGGGGCCAGCCTCGTTCACCTGCTGGACACAGTGACGACCGATGCGTGGCTGCCGTATTACGAGAGCCTGGAGCAGTGCGTTTGGCAGTGAGCTGCTGACAGGGTGGCTCCGGGTAACACCGGGGCCACCTTTGTGCGCACTGTCGGTGTTGCAGTTCGCTTTTCCCTGGCCCGCTCGCTGGGCCACACCGCTTCGATCAGATGCCGGTGCGGCGGGGCCTCAGGCCATCGAGACGGGCCGGTGCACCGGGGTTCGCTAAGCTGGAGAGGTGAAGCGGGGAGTGACCCCGAAGCGCCGACGAAGGACTGAAGATGAGCGATCCCACCGCAACCCAAGCCTGGAAGAACCTCGCCGAACTCGCCGCGGGCTTTAAGCCCGATCTGCGCAGCTGGCTGGGTGATGAGAAGCGGGTGGAGGAATTCACGCTGACCGCGGGCGATCTGTATATCGACCTGTCAAAGTCGTATCTCACCGAGGAGCTGCGCGAGGAGCTGCTGGCCCTGGCCGAGCAGACCGATGTGGCCGGGCGCCGCCAGGCCATGTATCGCGGCGAGCGCATCAACGTCACCGAGAACCGCTCCGTGCTGCATACGGCGCTGCGCCGGAAGCGCTCCGATTCCCTCGTCGTTGAGGGGGTAGACGTGGTGGCCGACGTCCACGAGGTGCTCGACCGGGTCTACGCCTTCGCGAACAAGGTGCGTTCGGGGGAGTGGAAGGGCTCGACGGGCAAGCCGATTGCCACGGTCGTCAACATTGGTATTGGCGGCTCCGATCTCGGCCCGGTCATGTGCTACGAGGCGCTTAAGCCCTACGTGCAAGAAGGCCTGGAGGCCCGGTTCATTTCCAACATCGATCCGACGGATGCTGGGGAGACGCTCAAGGATCTCGACCCCGAGACCACCCTGTTCATCATCGCCTCCAAGACCTTCACCACCCTGGAGACCCTGACGAATGCGAAGGTGGCGCGCTCCTGGCTGCTTGACGGGCTGCCCGTGGAGGTGCGCGAGACCGCGGTGGCGAGCCACTTCGTGGCCGTCTCCACCGCCCTAGACAAGGTTGCCGACTTCGGAATCGACCCGGAGAATGCCTTTGGCTTCTGGGAGTGGGTGGGTGGCCGTTATTCGGTGGACTCGGCGGTGGGCACCGTCCTCGCGGTGGCGATCGGGCCAGAGAACTTCGCAGACTTCCTCGCCGGCTTTAGGGCCATGGATGAGCATTTCGCCAGTGCCGAGCCGGCGAAGAACGCCCCGCTGCTCATGGGCCTGCTCAACGTGTTCTACGCGTCCTTCCTTGACGCTCAGACCCACGCGGTGCTGCCCTATTCCCAGTTCCTCCATCGCTTCCCGGCCTACCTCCAGCAGCTCACGATGGAATCGAATGGCAAGTCGGTGCGGTGGGATGGTGAGGCGGTGACCTGCCCGACCGGCGAGGTGTTCTGGGGCGAGCCCGGCACCAATGGCCAGCACGCCTTCTATCAGCTCATCCACCAGGGCACCCGGCTCATCCCCGCCGACTTCATTGCCTTTGCCCAGCCCACCTATCCCTTCGAGGTGGACGGGGCAGACCAACACGAGCTGTTCCTCGGTAACTTCTTCGCCCAGACGAAGGCGCTTGCGCTCGGCAAGACCGCCGATGAGGTGCGCGCCGAGGGAACGCCGGAAGAGATCGTTACGGCCCGGGTGTTTGCCGGGAACAAGCCGACCACCTCGATTATGGCCCCGGCCCTCACCCCGGCCGTCCTCGGCCAGCTCATCGCCCTGTACGAGCACATCACCTTTGTTCAGGGCATCGTGTGGGGAATCGACTCCTTCGATCAGTGGGGCGTCGAGCTGGGCAAGCAGATGGCGAAGGATCTCGGCCCGGCGATCTCCGGCGACGAGCAGGCCCTCGCCGACCAAGACGCCTCGACCCGCTCACTCATCTCTTACTACCGCTCCCATCGGTAAGCACCGGCCCGGCACCGAAGGCCCTGACTGCGCGCAATCGGTGCGCATCCGGGCAGCAACATAGGTGCCGTGACTGTGCAGCTAAGCAAGGCTCGCTTCGCTTAAGCGGGGCGGGCCTTGCTCTTCCGCATCTGCCGGGAGCGGGGGAGCGGGGTGGATGCGATTGCGGGACACTTGGTCCTGCGCTGCCGTGCACAGCGGCGGTAGACTGTGAGGTGTGCGCCACGAGGTGCACGCTGTCAACAGAGGAGTTACACCATGGCAAAATCCCCCGTCACCGTCACCGTCACCGGCGCAGCCGGCAACATCGGCTACGCGCTGCTGTTCCGCATTGCATCCGGGGCGATGCTTGGACCGGACCAGCCGGTGCGCCTCCATCTCCTCGAGATTCCCCAGGCCACCGCGGCCGCGGAGGGAACGGCGATGGAGCTCAACGACTGCGCCTTCCCGCTCGTGGACTCGATTGAGATTTTCGATGATGCCAACAAGGCTTTCGATGGCGCCAATGTCGGCCTCCTCGTGGGCGCCCGGCCCCGCACCAAGGGCATGGAGCGCGCCGACCTCCTCGAGGCCAATGGCGGTATCTTTGGCCCCCAGGGCAAGGCGATTAACGACCACGCCGCCGATGACATTCGCGTGCTCGTCGTGGGCAATCCGGCCAACACCAATGCCTACATTGCCGCCGCCTCGGCGCCCGATGTTCCGGCCGACCGGTTCACCGCGATGATGCGCCTGGACCACAACCGTGCCATCTCCCAGCTTGCCGAGAAGACCGGCGCCAAGGTTCCCGAGATTTCGAAGATGGTGGTCTGGGGCAACCACTCCGCCGACCAGTACCCGGACGTGTCCTACGCCAAGGTGGGTGGCAAGGACGCCCTCGACCTCGTCGACCCGTCCTGGCTCGAGTCCTACTTCGTGCCCACCGTGGCCAAGCGCGGCGCCGCTATTATCGAGGCCCGCGGGGCCTCCTCCGCCGCCTCCGCCGCCTCGGCTGCCATCGACCACATCTACAACTGGGTCAACGGCACCCCCGAGGGTGACTGGGTGACCGCGGGCGTGTGCTCGCACGGCGAATACGGCGTTCCCGAGGGTCTCATCTTCGGCTTCCCCGCCATCTCCACCGGCGGAGAGTGGGAGATTGTCAAGGACCTGGACATCTCCGATTCGACCCGCGCCGGCATTGACCACAACGTCAAGGCCGCCCAGGAAGAGATCGACGCCGTCAAGGAACTCGGCATCCTCTAAATCAACCGCATAAGGGTGCGGGCGGCCAGGCCGTCCGCACCCTTGGCATATTCACGACAAAAATCTGCGCCCCGTATATCGCAGCCGCACGAGCCCCGCACCCCGCCCCTTCCTTGCTTCCCGTTCTTTGTCGCCCGCGTGGTAGCACGCCCGCCGCCCGCGATTATTCGGTGGACTCTGCGGCAGGCTGGGAGCGTCCTGAGCATTTTTCCGGCCGAAGTTCGGCGTTTTTGCTGGTGACGGGCGCACCTGCCGGGCGTTTACAGCGGGTGGTGGTTTTCGCGCCCCGGGACAGTCGGCGAAGAGAAACTATCTCGCGTTAGGATGAGGTGCAGACCAATGAAGGGATAGCAGTGACCGACATGCTCAATCAGCCGCTTCGCGAGGTCGACCCCGACATCGCCGACGTTATTAACGCCGAGCTTGAGCGGCAGCGACAGACACTCGAGATGATTGCCTCGGAGAACTTCGTGCCCAGGGCGGTGCTGGAAGCCCAAGGCTCAGTTCTCACCAACAAGTACGCCGAAGGTTATCCCGGCCGGCGCTACTACGGCGGCTGCGAGCACGTCGACGTGGCCGAGCAGCTCGCCATCGATCGCGCCAAGGCCGTCTTCGACTGCGAATGGGCCAATGTGCAGCCCCATTCGGGAGCCCAGGCCAACGCAGCCATCTACCACGCGCTCATGAAGCCCGGCGAGAAGATTATGGGTCTCGAGCTCGCCCACGGCGGACACCTCACACATGGCATGCGGATCAACTTCTCGGGTAAGAACTATGAGGTTGTGACTTACGGGGTTGAGCCGGATACCGGCCGCATCGACATGGATAAGGTGCGGGAGAAGGCGCTCGCGGAGCGGCCGCAGATGATCTGCGTCGGATGGTCCGCCTACGCCCGTCACCTCGACTTCGCGGCCTTCCGCTCAATTGCGGACGAGATCGGTGCCTACCTGTGGACCGACATGGCGCACTTCGCGGGACTCGTGGCTGCCGGGCTGCACCCGAGCCCGGTTCCACACTCCGATGTGTGCTCGACGACCATCCACAAGACGATCGGCGGGCCCCGCTCGGGCATGCTGCTCGCGAAGCACGCCGAACCGCTGGGCAAGAAGCTCAACTCGGCCGTCTTCCCGGGGCAGCAGGGCGGCCCGCTCATGCACGTCATCGCCGCCAAGGCGATTGCCATGAAGGTGGCGCAGACCGAGGAATTTGTCGATCGGCAGCGTCGCACTCTCGAGGGTGCCCAGATCATTGCCGAGCGGTTGCGCGGCGAGGACGTGAAAAAGGCCGGCATCTCCCTCGTTTCCGGGGGCACCGATGTGCACCTTGTGCTCGTCGACCTGCGCGAATGCGAGCTGGATGGTCAGCAGGCCGAGGACCGGCTGCACGCCGCGGGAATCACCGTCAATCGCAATGCGGTTCCCTTCGATCCGCGTCCTCCCCGGGTCACCTCGGGCCTGCGGCTCGGCACCCCGGCACTTGCCACCCGAGGCTTCGGACGTGACGAGTTCACCGAGGTCGCCGACATTATTGCCGGTGTGCTCACCGGCGCCGACATCGACACCATGCGCGGGCGGGTTCACGCCCTCACCGACCGATTCCCCCTCTACGAGTCTCTGAAGGAGATGTGATGGTCAATATTCTCGACGGCAAAGCAACCGCAGCAATCATCAAGGCCGAGCTCGCCGAACGAGTGGAGGCCCTCAAGGCGAAGGGAATCACCCCGGGTCTGGGCACCATCCTCGTCGGGGACGATCCCGGCTCAAAGAAGTACGTGGCCGGCAAGCACCGGGACTGCGAAGAGGTAGGCATCACCTCGATCCGCGAAGACCTGCCCGCCGATTCCTCCCAGGAGGATATCCTCGCCGCCATTGAGCGCCTCAACAACGATCCGGCCTGCACCGGCTACATCGTTCAGCTGCCGCTGCCCAAGGGCGTGGACACGAACTTCCTTCTCGAGAAGATGGATCCGGATAAGGATGCCGACGGTCTGCATCCCACCAACCTGGGCCGCCTCGCCCTGCGGATCTCCGAACCCATCACCTCCCCGCTGCCGTGCACCCCGTCGGGAATCCTCGAGCTGCTGCATCGCTATGACATCTCACTCGATGGGAAGGACGTCGCTGTTATCGGCCGAGGTACCACCGTCGGCCGGTCCATCTCCCTGCTGCTCACCCGCAAGGACGTCAACGCCACCGTGACGCTCATGCACACCGGCACCCAGAAGATTGCGGATAAGGTGCGAGCCGCCGATGTGGTCATCGCCGCTGCGGGCAGCGCGCACATGGTGAAAATGTCGTGGCTCAAGCCCGGCGCCATCGTCCTCGACGTCGGGGTGTCCCGCATCGAAGATGAAGATGGAAAATCGAAGATCGCCGGTGATGTGGATCCCGCAGCCCGCGAGGTTGCCTCCTACCTCTCCCCGAATCCCGGTGGCGTCGGCCCGATGACCCGGGCCATGCTGCTTGCCAATGTCGTCGCCATGGCGGAGCACCACGCATGAGAATCACCACCTGTAACGTCAACGGCGTGCGGGCCGCCGCCCGCAAGGGCATGGGTCAGTGGGTGGAGGATCATGCCCCGGATGTTCTCCTCCTCCAGGAGGTGCGCGCCCCGGAGGGCATGGTTGCCGATCTCCTTCCCGGATCCTGGACCGTCATCGAGCGGGCCTGCGAGATCAAGGGTCGGTCCGGGGTAGCGATCTGCCTGCGCCCGGACATCAAGATCATCTCCTCGACGACCTCCCTGCCCGGGGAGGAGCCGGTGGACACGGGGCGCTGGGTGGAGGTCACCGCCGAACTTGGCGGGGTTCCCGTCACCCTCATCTCCGCCTACCTGCATTCGGGCACGGCCACCGACGAGGTCAAGATGGCGGCGAAGTACCGGCACCTCGACATGGTGTCCAAGCGGCTTGACGAGCTGGCTGACGAGGGCGTGCAGGCCCTCATGTGCGGCGATTTCAACATCGTGCGCGGCCCGGCCGATATCAAGAACTTCAAGCCCAATCACAATAAGACCTCCGGCGTGCTCGACCCCGAGATCGCCTATATCGACCGGTGGTTCTCCTCCTGGCGGGATGTGCACCGCGAACTCGCGGGCGAGGTTCAGGGCCCGTACACCTGGTGGTCGCAACGCGGCAAGGCGTTCGATAACGATGCCGGTTGGCGCATTGACTACCAGATGGCGACGCCTCAGATGGCACACGCCGCAACCCGCGCCAACGTGGGTCGAGCGGCCTCCTATGATGAACGTTGGTCAGATCATGCGCCCCTGACCATTGATTACGATCTGGATGTATTGGGGGCCCAGGTCCGTTAGGGTAGATCTCGTGGCTGAAGAATACGAGATTTACTATCCGGCTCCGACCGTTGTCCCGTCCTCGCGAGCGGCAACGGTCGAGCCGGAACCGGTGATACACAAGATCCTGTTCCTGCGTCCCGTGCGGGCGATGCAAAGATATGGGGCTGCCAGGGGAGCCATGCTCTCCGGCGGCATCGCCTACTCGGCACTGTTCTCCATCTTCGCGGCCCTCACCATTGCCTGGACGGTGTTCATGGCGGTCCTTGGCAAGAACGAGGCACTGCGCCAAACGGTTATCGATGGCATCAACGATGCCATGCCGGGGATCTTGAAGACCTCCGATAATCCCTCCGGCCTCATTGCGCCCGAGTCCCTCGTCATGGACACGGCGCTCAATCCCGCCTCCATCATCGCCGTTGTCGTTTTGCTCTTCACCGCCCTGTCGGTGATGAACGCGCTCAAGGTCTCGATCCGGGCCATGTTCGGCATTTCCAAGCTGCCGGAGAACTTCCTCATCCTGAAGATTCGCGATCTCGTTGGCTTCATCGGCCTGGGTGTCGGTGTGGTCCTGTCCTCGCTGCTGACCACCGCAGCCGGCGTACTGGGCTCGAAGATCCTCTCCGCGATCGGCATCGAGGGCACCTTCGCCCAGGTTGCCGTCCGGATTGGCTCCCTCTTCCTCGCCTTCCTCGTTGACCTCATCGTCATCGCCATCCTCTTCCGCTTCCTCGCCGGCGCGCGGCCCATGAAGAAGGATCTGCTCCTCGGCGCCGGGCTTGGCGCACTCGGCACCTCCGTCGTGCGCTTCCTCGGCACCTCGGTTATCGGCTCGGTTGCCGATAATCCGATCCTCGCCCCGTTCGCGGCTCTAGCCACGCTCCTGCTCTGGGTGAACTTCGTGGCCCGCATCGTCCTCATCGCGGCCGCCTTCACCGCCAATCCGGAGCCGCCCTACAAGGTTGAGGTTCCCGAAACCATTCACGCGGAGGAAACCCCGAACTTCGTCACGCTGTCGGCCCCGGAGACCACGCGCTGGCACCACGAACCGTTCACCGGGGTCATTGTTCCGCTGCCAGACCGCGATCCCTCCCTCACCGTGCAACCCTCAGACCGCCTGCCGCACTGGGACACCCTCGAAGGCAAGCGCCGCCTGCGCAAGATCGAGCGCATGACTGAGAAGCTCACCGCCGCCCGGGTCAACTACCGGATCGATTACGAGCGGGAAAAAGATCGGCTGAGCCGTGGCTAAGTTCGTCGCGATCATCCCCGCCGGGGGAGCGGGTACCCGCCTGTGGCCCCTGTCGAGGCGCTCCGCACCGAAATTTCTCCACGACCTCACGGGCTCCGGCCAGACCCTTCTGCAGGCCACCGTCGACCGGTTGAGCCCACACGCCGATGAGATTCTCATCGTGACCGGGGCCGCCCACGCGGACCAGGTGGCGGAGCAGGTGGATATCGACGAGGCGAACATCATCGCCGAGCCCTCGCCGAAGAACTCCATGCCGGCCATTGGCCTGGCCGCGGCCATCGCCAAGGAACGCTACGGCGATGCCATTATTGGCTCCTTTGCGGCCGATCACGTTATCGACGACGAGGCGGCGTTTGCGCACGCGCTCGAGGAGGCACGCCGGCTCGCCCGGGTTCGCACCCTCGTCACCATCGGCATCACCCCGACGGGCGCGGACACCGGCTACGGATACATCGAGCCGGGGGAGAAGATCACCCGCGATGGTCTGTCGGTCGTCGAGTTCACCGAAAAGCCCGAGCGCAAGCTCGCCGAGCGCTACGTGGCGGACGGATACCTGTGGAATGCGGGGATGTTTATCTCCACCGCCGAGGGGCTGACCCGGGCGCTCGAACAGCATGCTCCCGAGCTCGCGGCCGGCCTGGAGGAGATCGCCTCGATCTGGGATATCCAGTGGCGCCGCGATGAGGCCATGGGTCGCCTGTGGCCCGACTTTCCCTCCTGCGTCATCGACCGAGTGCTGGCCGAGCCGCTCGCCGCGGCCGGCGAGGTCGCCGTCGTTCCCGCCGACATGGGATGGTCCGATATTGGCGGCTATCCCGCTCTCGCCGAGCGGCTTGGCGGAGCGGAGCTCGCCACCACCGATCCGGACAAGGTGATGGCCTCCGCTTCCCCCGGTGCGGTTGTGTTCCCCGGCGACCGTCCCGTTGTCGTTCACGGGATTGAGGATGCCGTGGTGGTCGATGGTGGAGATGTCATCCTCGTCACTACGCGTACGGGCAGCTCCCAGCTGCCCGAAGTTCTTGGAGGAGTGGCGGAACACGGCCGCGAGGATCTTCTCTAGCCCCGGCTTTGCATCGCTGCTGGTGACGGTCTCGTTTGCGAGAAGCGAGACTGTAACCAAGCTCGCTAACCTGAGTCGTTCGTCCCACTTCTCAACCGGATGTAACCTACGACACTGAATAAGTTTTCCTTAAGTACATGCGCTTTGGCTCAGATCGCTGGTTTTTCTTTCCAGTAAGATTCCAGAAAACGTCGAAGTCGGGATAAGCTTTAAAAGAAATTGTGGGCGACTTTCGCTCGCATTCACCAAGAGCACAGGAGTAAGCGTGAAGAAATCCACTTCGTTGCTGGCTCTCGTGGCGGCTTCCGCGCTGGCCCTTTCGGGCTGCGCGAATGACGCTGACGAGAAGGACAATGACGCCCCGGCAACATCCGCCGAAGAAACCACCGCATCGGAAGACGCTGACGCCGATTCCGACAGCGAGGAGGCCGAGGCCGACGAGCCCGAGGCAGGCCCCGCGCGCGACTACACCGCGATCGACGGTTCGGACTACAAGGCCTGCCTCGTGTCGGACCAGGGTGGCTGGGATGATAAGTCCTTCAACGAGTCCGCCTACAACGGCCTCATGGAGGCCGGCGAGTCGATGAAGGTCACCACCCAGACCGCTGAGTCGACCGACGAATCTGACTTCCAGCCGAACGTTGACACGATGGTCGCGGAGGACTGCGACATCATTATCGGCGTTGGCTTCATGCTGGAGGGCGCCATCCACCAGGCCGCCGACAATAACCCGGATCTCAAGTTCGGTCTCGTTGACTCCGGCTTCCAGGATGCCGATTACAACCCGATCACGCTGGAGAACGGCCGCCCGCTGCTGTTCAACACCGCTGAGGCCGCCTACCTGGCTGGCTATGTTGCCGCCGGCACCACCGAGACCGGAATCGTCGCCACCTTCGGTGGCCTGCCGATCCCCTCGGTCCAGGTGTTCATGGACGGCTTCGCCGATGGCGTGGATGCCTACAACGAGGCGCACGGCGAGTCCGTGACTCTCCTCGGCTGGGACAAGGCCGAGCAGAAGGGCTCCTTCAGCCAGTCCTTCGAGGACCAGGCCAAGGGCCAGCAGATTACCGAAGGCTTCATCTCGCAGGGCGCCGACATCATCATGCCGGTTGCCGGCCCGGTTGGCCTCGGTGCCGCCTCGGCCGTCCAGTCCGCTGATGGCGTCAAGATCATCGGTGTGGACTCCGACTGGTACGAGTCCGCTCCCGAGTTCTCCGACATCGTCCTCACCTCGGTGATCAAGGACATCGACGTGTCGATTCTCGAGGCAATTGCCGACCTCATCGAGGGTGACTTCACCTCCGAGGCGTTCGTTGGCACCCTGGAGAACGGCGGCGTTGACATCGCCCCCTTCCACGACTTCGAAGACGACGTCGACCCCGATCTCGTCAAGGAAGTTAATGATCTCAAGGCGAAGATCATCTCCGGCGAGCTCACCGTTGAGTCGCCCAACACCCCGAAGTAGTCGGGCCTAGAAGGAGGCTTGGGATCGGCCCGCAGCGGGTTCCAAGCCTCCTTCTTTCTTTCCATTCAGAAAGGCAGGAGCCAAGGTGAGACTTGAGCTCGAAGGAATCACAAAGAAGTTCGGTTCCCTCATTGCAAACGACCATATTGATCTGGTCGTCGAGCCCGGCCAAATTCATGCGCTTCTCGGCGAGAACGGCGCGGGCAAATCAACGTTGATGAACGTGCTGTACGGGCTCTATGACCCCGATGAAGGGGAGATTCGCATTGATGGCAAGCCCGTGACGTTCGATGGGCCGGGCGATGCTGTTGCCGCCGGCATCGGTATGGTACATCAGCACTTCATGCTCATTCCCGTGTTCACGGTCGCCGAATCGGTGGCGCTCGGCTACGAGCCGGCCGGCCCCATCGGCATCATTGATCAAAACGCAGCGAAGCAGCTCGTGGCCGACGTCTCGGCCAAGTTCGGATTTGACCTGGATCCGGACGCGAAAATCGAAGACCTCTCGGTGGGCGCCCAGCAGCGCGTCGAAATCGTCAAGGCGCTGTCGCGGGATGCGGAGATCCTTATTCTTGATGAGCCGACCGCGGTGCTCACGCCCGCGGAGACCGATGAGCTCATCAACATCATGCGAGAACTGGCCGCAGCCGGCACCTCCATCGTCTTCATCACCCACAAGCTGCGCGAGGTCAAGGCGGTGGCCGACAAGATCACGGTCATTCGCCGCGGCAAGGTGGTCGGCGAGGCCTCGCCCGAATCCACCGAGGCCGAGCTCGCCACGATGATGGTGGGTCGCTCCGTCATGCTCAAGGTGGACAAGGAGCCGGCCAAGCCCGGAGAGCTCGGATTGAAGATCGAGGACCTCAGCCTGGTCACCCCGTCCGGTCACTACATTCTTGACCACATCAATCTCGAGGTTCGCCGGGGCGAAATCCTCGGCATTGCCGGTGTCCAGGGCAATGGGCAGACCGAGCTCGCCGACGTGCTGCTCGGGCTCAAGGATCCCACCCACGGCAAGGTGTTCCTCGACGATGTCGAGATCACGAAGGATTCCGTGCGCAAGCATTTGGATGCCGGGATCGGATTCGTTCCGGAGGACCGCTCCACCGACGGCATGGTCAGCCAGTTCTCGGTTGCCGAGAATCTCGTGCTCGATCAGTACAAGGAGGAGCGCTTCGCGCGTGCCGGTACCCTCAAGCTCGGCGCGATTCGCCGCAATGCCGAGGAGCTGCGCGACGAGTTCGACATTCGTCTCACCCATGTCACCGACCCGATCTCCACCCTGTCGGGCGGCAATCAGCAGAAGGTGGTGGTTGCCCGGGAGATGTCTCGCGACCTGCACCTGTTTATCGCCAATCAGCCGACCCGCGGCGTCGACGTCGGCTCCATTGAGTTCATTCACAACCGCATCGTTGACGAGCGAGATCAGGGAGTTCCCGTTCTTGTGGTGTCCAGTGAGCTGGATGAGATCCAGTCCCTGGCCGACCGGATTGCCGTCATGTATCGCGGCAAGATCGTTGGCATCGTCCCGTCCGGCACCCCCAATTCCGTCCTCGGTTTGATGATGGCGGGGGTTCCCATGGATGAGGCCATGGCACAGAAGGAGACGGCATGAGCGTCACCGAGCAGGCTGCTCGCCCCGAGGAGCCGAAACAGCTGGCCCCCGAGACGGTCGGCATGAAGGCCAAGGCGTTGCTCCACGTGGGCATGCGCTCCGGCTTCCTTATTTCCCTCATCGCAATTCTCGTCTCGCTGTTCGTCGGCGCCCTCTTCATTTGGATGTCCGGCGCCTCCGTCGCCGACGCGTATTCTCGCCTCCTACGCGGCGCCATCTTCAATCCCGGCCGCGATGATTTTGCCCGGCAAATCAAGCCGATGACCGAAACCCTGCGCAATGCCGTCCCGCTTATCCTTGCGGGCCTTGGCCTGGGGCTTGGTTTCCGTGCGGGTCTCTTCAACATTGGTGGTCAGGGACAGATCGTGCTTGGCGCGATCGGCGCCGCCTACATTGGCTTCACCCTCAACCTGCCCTTCCCGATTCACCTCCTCCTCGCCATCATCGTCGCCATGATCTTCGGTGGCATTTGGGGTGGCACGGCGGGCTTCCTCAAGGCCAGAACCGGAGCCAATGAGGTGATCGTGACGATCATGCTCAACGCGATCTCCGGTTTCCTCCTCCTCTATGTGCTCGGCCGCAAGACCTTCCAGATTCCCGGATCGACCGAGCTGAAGTCGAAGTCGGTGGCCGAGGCGGCGCGCCTTCCGCACCTCCTTCCGGCCCCGTTCAACCTGCACGCGGGACTCATCGTCGCCATCATCGCCACCGCCTTCGTGTGGTGGGTGCTCGAGCGCTCCACCTTCGGGTTCGAGCTGCGCTCGGTGGGTGCCAATCCGCATGCCTCGCGCACCGCGGGCATGTCCACCGGCAAGGTGACGACCCTGACGATGGCGCTGTCCGCCGCCCTGTGCGGTGCGGCCGGAGCCAATGAGGTGCTTGGCACCTTCGGCGCACTCACCCCGGCGGTCGCCGGCACGATTGGCTTCGATGCCATCACCGTCGCCCTGCTCGGGCGCAACAAGCCGGTCGGCATCTTCTTCGCCGGCCTGCTCTTCGGCGCCTTCAAGGCTGGCGCGCCCCTCATGCAGGGGGCGAATGTTCCGGTCGACATCATTTTGATCCTGCAGGCCGTCATCGTCCTGCTTATCGCGGCCCCGGCCCTCATCAGGTGGATCTTCCGCCTGCCCAAGCCGGACGGGGTGTCCTACCGCGAATACATCACGCTGCAGCGAGAGGGGAAGCGATGAGCACGACAACCTCGGTGGCAACTGCCCCAAACACCAGGGTCGACACCGCGGTGCCGATCTCTTGGAAGTTCCCCATCGTCTACTGCCTGACTCTCGCCCTCACCGTCGTCATGGCGCTGAAGTCGAGTGGCATTGCGGAATACGTGTGGTACGGACTGCGTCCGTCCAAGAATCACCCGAATCTCAAGATGTACGCGGCTCCCACCGTGTGGGCTCTCGTCGCCATCATCGCGCTGCTCACCGCGTATTCCTTCTACCGGGCGGTCAAGCGGCAAAAACCATCCCTCGCGGTTGGCATTGCCATTCTCGGCTGCTTCCTGCTGGCCTTCATGACCTATTCGGGCGGCGGATCGGGACGCTTCATCACCATCGCCTTCCTCTTCGCCTCCACCCTCACCTCGGCCCAGCCGCTCATTTTCGGCTCCATGGCCGGCGTGGTTTGCGAGCGGGTTGGCGTCGTCAATATCGCCATTGAGGGTCAGCTGCTCACCGGCGCCTTCGCGGGCGTCACCGTGGCTTCGGCAACCGGCAACCCGTGGCTCGGCCTCGTGGCCGCCCCGATCGCCGGCTCCCTCATCGGCGCCCTGCTCGCCTTCTTCTCGGTGCGCTACGCGGTCGACCAGATCATCGTGGGTGTTGTGCTCAACGTTTTGTGCATGGGACTCACGTCGTTCTTCCTCGGCACCCTCGTCAAGCAGAATCCGCACTGGAACTCGATCAAATTCGCGCTGCCGCAGTGGGAGATTCCCGTCCTGTCGAAGATCCCGTTTATCGGCCCGGTCTTCTTCTCGCACACCATCCTCATGTACATCATGTACGTGGCGGTCTTCCTGCTCACCTTCATGCTCTTCCGCTCCCGGTGGGGGCTTCGCATGAGGGCGTGCGGCGAGCATCCCAAGGCGGCCGACACGGTGGGCATCAACGTCAACCGCACGCGCTTCCTCAACACCATGTTCGGCGGCGCCATCGCCGGTCTGGGCGGCGCGGCCTTCACCATTGCCTCGGCCTCCGTGTTCACCGAGGGTATCTCCGCCGGCAAGGGCTACATTGCGCTCGCCGCCATGATCCTTGGTAAGTGGCATCCGATCGGCGCACTTGGCGCCTCCCTCATGTTCGGTGTCGCCACCGCGATCGTCGAATGGTTGCCGAATGTGTCGGCCAATGCGATCGATCCCTCACTGCTGGCCATGGTCCCGTACGTCATCACGATTCTCGCGGTGGCCGGTTTCGTCGGTAACTCCCGACCGCCGGCGGCCGAGAACATCCCCTACATCAAGTCGTGAGGTAGTCGTGAGTGCCGATCTTCTCAAGGCTGCTCGCGATGCCATGTCCAAGGCCTACGCCCCGTACTCCGGCTTCCCGGTCGGAGCGGCGGGGCGGGCCGAGGACGGGCGGATCGTGACCGGCTGCAACGTAGAAAACGCCTCCTACGGGGTGGGATTGTGCGCGGAATGCGGAATGATTTCCGAGCTCGTTGCCACCGGAGGTGGTCGTCTCGTGGAATTTGCCTGCGTGGACCGCACCGGCGAGCTCACCGTGCCGTGCGGCCGGTGCCGCCAGCTCCTGTGGGAGCACGGCGGGCCGGAGCTGTCCGTGCATATGCCCCGGGGTGAGATGACCCTGGGGGAGATCATGGTCGATGGCTTTGGCCCGACCAATCTAGAAGTTGGAGATATTCAATGACTGAACCCTTTGCCGCGGTGGAAATCATCACGGCTAAACGAAACGGGCAGCGGCTCACCGATGAGCAGATTGCCTGGACGGTGGACGCCTATACCCGCGGCGTGATCGCCGATGAGCAGATGGCGGCGCTCGCCATGGCGATCTTCCTCAACGGAATGGACCGGGGCGAGATCGCGCGCTGGACCCGCGCCATGATCGACTCGGGGGAGACAATGGACTTCTCCTCCCTGTCCAAGCCGACCTCGGACAAGCATTCCACCGGCGGGGTGGGAGATAAAATCACCCTGCCCCTCGCTCCTCTGGTGGCCTCCTACGGCGTGGCCGTTCCCCAGCTGTCCGGTCGGGGACTGGGCCACACCGGCGGCACCCTCGACAAGCTCGAGGCGATTGCTGGCTGGCGGGCAGATCTGTCCAATGAGGAGATCTTCGCCCTGCTCGAGGATCCCGGCGCGGTGATCTGCGCGGCCGGCGCGGGCCTCGCGCCCGCCGACAAGAAGCTCTACGCGCTGCGGGACATCACCGGCACCGTCGAGGCCATTCCCCTCATCGCCTCCTCGATCATGTCAAAGAAGATTGCCGAGGGCACCGGGGCGCTCGTCCTTGACGTCAAGGTGGGCTCTGGCGCCTTCATGAAGGACCTGGATCAGGCCCGCGAGCTCGCCCGCACCATGGTTGATCTGGGGACGGATGCCGGGACGAGGACCACGGCCCTGCTCACCGACATGTCTGCCCCGCTCGGCCGGAAGATCGGCAATGCGCTCGAGGTTGAGGAATCGGTGGAGGTACTCGCCGGCGGCGGCCCCGCCGATATCGTCGAGCTCACCGTCGCGCTCGCTCGCGAGATGCTGAGTGCGGCCGGGGTTGAGGCCGACCCGGCCGAGAATCTCGCTAATGGCAAGGCCATGGATGTGTGGCGGAAGATGATTGCCGCTCAAGATGGCGATCCGGATGCCGAGCTGCCACGGTCGACCCACACCGAGACAATCACGGCCACCGAATCCGGCGTGGTCTCCGGCCTGGACGCCCTGTCGGTTGGGGTTGCCTCCTGGCGTCTTGGCGCCGGGCGGGCCCGCAAGGAAGATCCCGTGCAGGCCGGCGCCGGCATCACGATCCACGCCCACATTGGCGATAAGGTGGCGGCCGGAGATCCGCTGGTCACTCTGCACACCGATGACGAGGGCCGCTTTGAGCGAGCCCGGGACATCCTGGATGGCGCCTACACCTTTGCGGACAGCGCCGAGCGCGGCTCGGTTATCCTCGACAAGATCCAATGAGCATTCACCTCTCCCACCTCATGAGCCCGTGGGCTAGGCCGCTCCCGGCGGCCCCGCCCTGGGCGGAGGTGGAACAGGTGCCCCCGCCCTGCCCGGTTACCCTCGGGGATCGGCTCGTGTGCCAGGTCGACGATACGAGCTGTGGAGCGGCCGTCCTCCTCATGCTCAACGCCACCGGGGATCCCGCTCTCGGAGCCCATCTCGATGAGCATCCCGAGGAGCTGGACCCCCGCCAGCGCGAGCTTAAGCGCGCCGCCCTCGCCGGCTCGCTTGGGCCGCTGAGCTGGCCCGCCGCGCTCGGAATCCCGCCGTGGGCCCTCGCCAAGGCCGCCCGCTTCCCGGGAGTGGACTATCATCCGCGTCCCTTCGTCGATCGCGGCGAGGAGGGCAGAGCGGTGCTCAACGCCGTGAAAAACGCAACAAATGCGGGAATCCCGGTGCCGCTGTACACCGGATCCGATGTGCGCAGCGGGCTCGGCGCAGCCGTGCCCCGCCACGTCGTTCTCGCGGTTCCCCCGCCCGAGCCGGAACCGCAACCCATTCTCACCATCTACGAGCCCTCTCGGGGCATGCTGCACACCGTGAGGCTCGCCGAACTTGTTAACCGCTCCGAGCCGATGGATGCGCTCGGAGGATGGACACACGTCGTCTGGGCTCTCTTGCCCAGACCCAGAAAGGAGCGTCATGGACGCTAAGAATGTTGCCGCCATGGTCGACCACACCCTGCTCAAGCCCGAATCCACGCCCGAGGACGTCGCCTCGCTGATTGCGGATGCGAAGGAGCTCGGAGTCTTCTCCGTGTGCGTCTCTCCCTCCATGCTGCCGCTCAAGGAGGACCTGGGAGAACTCAAGACCGCCGTCGTGTGTGGTTTCCCCTCCGGCGCTCACCACAGCGAGATTAAGGCCGCCGAGGCCGCCCGCGCGGTTGCCGACGGGGCCGATGAGGTGGACATGGTTATCAACCTTTCCCTCGCCAAGTCCGGTGACTTTGCCGGGGTCGAGGCCGATATCCGGGCCGTGCGCGAGGCCATTCCCTCCGCCCTGCTCAAGGTCATCATCGAATCGGCGGCGCTCACCGATGAGGAGATCGTCTCCGCCTGCCAGGCGGCCAAGAATGCCGGTGCCGACTTCGTCAAGACGTCCACCGGCTTCCATCCCGCCGGCGGCGCCTCCGTGCACGCGGTGCAGCTCATGGCGCAGACCGTGGGGGAGGACCTCGGGGTCAAGGCGTCCGGTGGCATCCGCGACGGCAAGTTCGCCGCCGAGCTCATCGAGGCCGGCGCCACCCGTCTCGGGCTGTCCGGAACGAAGAAGGTGCTCGACACCCTTTAAGGGTTCCTCGGGCGTGCAGCCACTCTCAGGGGCGGGATTTCCCGCCCCTGAGCTCTTTGGATAGCCCGCGGCTGCCCGGCATATCCGACTCATTCTCAGCCAGAGTAAAGAATGGGGGTGGGGGCTGATGCCCCCACCCCCATTCTTGGTAGGTCGGATTAGTTTTCGGGCAGACGAAGGGCCGCAGACATGTCCGCCTTCAGCCCTTCCATGCGCCGTTGTGCCTCGGTTTGGGCGTCGCGGAGCTCGTCGTCGACCGGTTCAATGACCTCGAGGTAGCACTTGACCTTGGGTTCGGTGCCAGAGGGGCGCACCACGGCGCGATCGCCGCGCTCGGAGACGAGAATAAGCGCGTCGGTCGGCGGCAGGGAGTCGGTACCCTCGGCCAGGTCCACCGACTCGGCCACGGGCGAACCCGCGAGCGAGGTGGGCGGATTGGCCCGCAGGTGGGCCATCGTTGCCGGCATGAGCGACAGGTCATCGACTCGGATGGTGACCGGGGCGGTGAGGTAGACGCCGTGGGTGGCCGCGAGCTCATCGAGCTGGTCGAGGAGGGACTTGCCATCCTTCTTCAGCTTGCCGGCGAGGCGGGCGAGGAGCAGGGAGGCGGTGATGCCGTCCTTGTCGCGCACGCCGTCGGGGTCGACGCAAAAGCCGATCGCCTCCTCGTAGCCGAAGATAAGTTCGGGGGCCCGGGCGATCCACTTGAAGCCCGTGAGTGTGGGGGTATATCCCAGCCCGTGCTTGGCGGCGATTTTGCCGAGCAGGCGAGAGGAGACGATCGAGGAGGCGAGATTGCCGCCGGTGAGCGCTCCCGCTCCCGCCATCTCCTCTCCGAGGAGGGAACCGATTTCGTCGCCGCTGAGCTGCCGCCAGCCCCCATCCGCGGGCACGGCGGCCGAGCATCGGTCAGCATCGGGATCGTTGGCGAGAACGAGGTCCGCGCCGATCTGTTCGGCGAGCCGGGTGGCCAGGTCGAGGGCGCCGGCCTCTTCCGGATTGGGGAAGGATACGGTGGGGAAGTCCGGATCCGGCTTCTCCTGCTCCGGCACGGGGGTGACGTCGGTGAAGCCCGCCTCGTTCAGGACCCGGAGCATCATCTCGCTGCCCACGCCGTGCATGGCGGTGTGGACGATCTTGAGATCGGAGCTGTGCCCGGCCGGCACGAGGGCGAGGGCGCGTTCGACGTAGGCGTCGATGACGGCCTCGTCAATGGTCTCCCAGCCGCCCTCGGCGAGCGGAATCTCGTCGGCCGGTCCGGCCGCCGCGATTGCCTCGGCAATCTCCTTATCGGCGGGCGGCACAATCTGCACGCCCTGACCTTCTTCGGTGGCGGCGCGGCCACCGAGATATACCTTGTAGCCGTTGTCGGCCGGCGGATTGTGGGAGGCGGTCACCATGACGCCAGCGTCGGCGCCGAGGTGTCGCACGGCCCAGGCAAGGAGCGGGGTGGGCAGGGTGCGGGGCATGATGGCGGCACGACCGCCCGCCGCGGTGATGATGGCGGCGGTGTCGGTAGCGAAATCGCGGGAGTGGTAGCGAGCATCAAAGCCGATAACGACGAAGGCGTCGCGGCCCACCTTGTCTTGCAGGTAGGCGATGAGGCCGGCGGCGGCCTGGCGGACCACGGCCCGGTTCATGCGGTGCGGACCCCCGCCCATCTTCCCGCGCAGCCCGGCGGTGCCGAAGGTCAGCGGGCCGGAGAATCGGTCGGCGAGATCGGCCTTGGCCTCCTCATCGCCACCATCCGCACGGGTCTTGAGGTCGAGGAGTTCTTCGCGGGTGGTCGGATCGGGATCGTGATCGATCCAGGACTGAATATCTAGCATGAGGACTCCACTTCATCGATGATGTCGGCAAGCAGGCGAGCAAGCCGGGGGCCGGCCTCGCGGCCTGCGGCAAGGACCTCCTCGTGGGACAGGGCCTCGGGGGCAAAGCCGGCGGCCGGATTGGTCACGAGCGACATGCCGAGAACCTCCAGGCCGGCCTCGCGGGCGGCGATGGTCTCCAAGGTGGTGGACATGCCGACAAGATCGGCGCCGAGAATCCGCGCCATCTTCACCTCGGCCGGGGTTTCGTAATGCGGCCCGGGGAACTGCGCGTACACGCCCTCGGGAAGCTCCGCATCCACCCGATGGGCAGCCTCGCGCAGACGCGGGGAATAGGCATCGGTGAGGTCAACGAAGTTGGCGCCGACAATGGGCGAGGTGGCGGTGAGATTGATGTGATCGCGCAGCAGCACGGCCGTACCGGGCCGCCACTCGGGAACCGTCGAGCCACATCCATTCGTGAGGATGAGGATCCGAGCGCCCAGGGCGGCAGCGGTGCGCACCCCGTGGGCGACGGAGTCAACCCCGCGCCCCTCATACAGGTGGGTGCGGGCACCAAGAATGAGAACGTGGGCGCCCGACGGACGCTTGAGGATGGTGAGCGAGCCCGAATGTCCGGCTACCTGAGAGGAGGCGAATCCCGGAACCTCCCCGGCATCCAGCGTGGCCACCGGCTCACCGATGAGCTCGGCAGCGCCGGACCAGCCGGATCCGAGAACGAGGGCAAAATCAATGGAATCTATGTTCGCGGCGTGGCGAATGTGGTCGGCGGCCGCGGCCGCCTGTTCGTTGGCATTCATACCTCCACGCTACCTGGTGAAGGCTCCGAGCTCCGACTCAGCTGACGATCTCGCCCGGCATGAGTACTTCTCTGAGACAATGGGTGCCGTGAGCAGTGAAGCAACAACATCGTCAGCATCCCGTTCCCGCGAAATCTCCGCCTCCCAGGTGAGGGAGGGATCGCGAGTTGTCATCATCGGCGGGGGCCCGGGCGGCTACGAGGCCGCTCTTGAGGCCGCCCAGCTTGGCGCCTCGGTCACCGTCATTGAAGAGAAGGGGGCCGGCGGCTCGGCCGTTCTCACCGACGTCGTTCCCTCGAAGACCATTATCGCCTCGGCCGCCTGGCTGCACTCGGTCGAATCGGCCGCCGAGCTTGGCATCGTCATCTCCGGCGATGACCACCCACACGCCGATTTCGCGCGGATTAACGCCCGCGTTCGCGCGCTTGCCAAGCGCCAGTCCGAGGACATTCACCAGCGCCTCATCCAGGAAAACATCACGGTCATTCACGGCCGGGGTCGGCTGCGCCCGGATATCTCTGCCGCCGGCACCCGGATCGTTGAGGCCGTCACCGAGGATTCGGTTGAGTCGATTGAAACCGAGATCGTTCTCGTTGCCACCGGCGCGAGTCCCCGGAAGCTGCCCGATGCTCGGCCGGACGGGGAGCGGATCTTGACGTGGACACAGATGTATGACCTCGAGGAGGTTCCCTCCCACCTCGTCGTCGTCGGATCGGGTGTGACGGGAGCCGAATTCGCCGGGGCCTACAACGATCTCGGTATCGAGGTCACCCTCGTCTCCTCCCGCGACCGGGTCCTGCCCGGGGAGGATCCGGATGCCGCCGAGCTCATCGAGAATGTCTTTCACCGCCGCGGCATGAACATCCTGTCCCGCTCCCGTGCCGCCTCGGTACGCCGGGAGGGAGACGGCGTCATCGTCACGCTGACCGATGGTCGCACGATCGAGGCCAGCCACTGCCTCATGGCCGTAGGTGCGGTCCCCAACACCTCCGGGATTGGCCTGGAGGAGGCCGGGGTGGAGCTCTCCGAATCCGGGCACATCATTGTTGACCGAGTATCGCGCACCAAGGGTTTCCGCATTTATGCCGCGGGCGACGCGACGGGGGTGCTGCCGCTCGCTTCCGTGGCCGCCATGCAAGGACGTATTGCCGTCCAGCACGCCCTTGGGGATGCGGTTGAGCCCTTCCATCCGGCCCGGGTGACGGCCAATATTTTTACCGCCCCGGAAATCGCCACGGCCGGGGTCACCCAGGCCGATGTGGATGCGGGAGTGCCCGCCCTGTGCACCATTGTTCCTCTCGCCCGGAATCCGCGCGCAAAGATGCGAGGCTTCACGGAGGGTTTCGTCAAGCTCTTCTGTGATCCTTCCTCGGGAACTATTATCGGCGGAGTGGTGGTTGCACCGGCCGCCTCCGAACACATCCTGTCGATTGCGGTGGCGATTCACAATCGACTCACGGTCGACCAGTTCGCCACTGTCTTCTCGATCTACCCGTCCATTACGGGCTCGATTACCGAGGCGGCACGCCAGCTGCGCGGCATGTAAGCAAAGGAGAACCGATGGCCGTCTACTACAAGGGTCCCGTGCAGCTGCGCGGGGAGCAGATTCCGCGCCGAACGGCGGATGCTCGCCTTCTCGACCCGCATCAAGACGCTGATTGGGTGCACTCCGATCCGTGGCGCGTCATGCGCATCCAAGCCGAATTCGTCGAGGGATTCGGGGCGCTTGCCAAGCTTGGCCCCGCCGTTTCCATCTTCGGCTCGGCGCGCAGCGATGAATCAGATCCCTACTATGACATGGCCAGGAAGACCGCTGCGGCGCTCGCCAAGGAGGAGTTTGCCGTCATCACCGGCGGAGGCCCGGGAATCATGACGGCGGCGAATCTGGGAGCCAAGGAGGCCGGGGGAACCTCGGTGGGCCTTGGCATCGAGCTGCCCTTTGAACAGGGCATGAACGAGTACGTCGACCTCGGCATCAACTTCCGCTACTTCTTTGCGCGCAAGACGATGTTCGTCAAGTACTCTCTCGGCTTCGTTGTCTTTCCGGGCGGATATGGCACGCTTGATGAGCTGTTCGAGGCCCTCACCCTCGTCCAAACCCACAAGGTCGAATCCTTCCCGATCGTCCTCGTGGGCTCCGAGTACTGGAGTGGCCTCACCGACTGGATCGAGAACGTGCAGGCCGGTGCCGGCATGATCTCCGAGAAGGACACGGACCTCTACACCCTCGTTGATAGTCCCTCCGAGGCGGTGGCCGCCCTCAAGAAGGGGATCTCGTCCCTCGTTGTCGATCGACAAAAGGAGACCGCGCGCCGCCTCGCCCAGATCAGTCCGGATGTCCTGTAGTGCACGGCCGCCCCACCAGGCACCGGTGACCGCCGGCGCACTACGCGGTTCTCTACGGCCACCACGCGGTTCTCTACGGCACTGAGCCGACCGAGAAGCGCTGAGAGGTACCGGAAGGTACTGAGAGATATGGAGGCCGCGTGTCGCACTGGTGACAGAGGCACCCCGTCGGCGCCTCTGTCAGTGCCTCTTTCAGTGTCGCGGACGGGCTACTAGACCGGCTTGCGCACCAGGAGCAGCCCGGCGCCGATGGGCACGAGCGAGGTGAGGGCGGGGGAGTCGACGAGTTCGCGGATAAGCTCGCGCATACTCACCGTGTCGGGTTCGCGGCGGGCCGGATCGGCCACCCGCCCACCGAGGATGGCCCGGGCCACGAGCAGCAGGCCGCCGGGGCGCAAGATCCGCATGGCCTCCTCGGCGTCTCCCTCCACCTCGCCCGGATCTCCGTCGAGGAGAACAAGGTCGTAGGAATTGCCGGCCAACCTGGGAAGGATGTCGGCGGAGCGGCCCCGGATGAGGCGGGTGCGCGAGGGGCGGATTCCCGCGAGTCCGAAGATCTCTCGCGCCGTGCGCTGGGCCTCGGCCTCGACGTCAATCGTGGTCAGCGCGCAGCTCTCCGAGGCGCCGAGCAGATAAAGTCCGGACAGTCCGGAGCCGGTGCCCACCTCAACGCACGTGCGTGCCCCGCTGGTGGCGACGAGGAGTCGTAGGAGGGAACCGGTGGCCGGTGAGACGGTGCGGATTCCCAGCTCCTCAGCGGCCTGCCGGGCGCGCGCCAACAGCGGATCGTCTTCCTCGCTGATCTCCTCGGCATACGCCCACGACAGGGTCTTGTCGCTCGACATCTCAAGCTCCTCCAGTGTTGCTGACACCCCTGACACTATCAAAGCAGCGCGTCGGCGATCGCCTGTGCGCGGGCTAAGATGGGTGGCATGATCAACGCGAGCGAGTTTACCGTCATTGCGGTCCTGCTCGTCATTGTCGTGGGACCGGAAAAGCTGCCCGAACTAGCCGCGCAGCTGGGCCGAGTAGTCCGCGAACTCAAGGCTATTGCCACCGGGGCAAAGCGCCGGGTGGAAGAGGAACTCGGGCCGGATTTTGACGAGCTCAAATCCCTTGATCCGCGCCAGTACGATCCCCGCCGCATCGTGCGTGACGCTTTGTCCGAACCGCCCGTCCACCGCTCGGCCCAGGGCCCGGGGCGTACCGCGACGCCGCCGAGCCAGTTTGCCAAACCCACCCGTCCCGGCGTTCCCGACTACTCGACCCCACCGTCCCGAGCCGGCGGGACAACCGGTGTATCCGGGGCAGCTGGTGCTGCCGGCGTTGCCGGAGCCGCCGCCACGACCGGCACGGCCGAAGCCGGCGCTGAGCGACCACTCCCGCCCTTCGACCCGGAGGCGACATAACAACAGCTGCGATGCTGGCTGCGGCTGCGTGAGGAGCACGCTTATCGCCGTGGCGCAAAGCAATCCCCCGGCACGTGGCCGGGGGATATGCGGGCGAATGGACAGTTAGCGGTTGACTGGCGTGAGGTTGAGGGACTTGCCGGAGAGTCCTCGGCTGCGATGGGAGAGGCTATTGGCGATCGAGCGCAGCACTTGCTGGGCCGTGGAGTTGCCCTCCTGGCCGGCCAGGGGCGATCCAGCATCTCCCGCCTCACGCAGCTGCTGCTCGAGCGGAATCTGGCCGATGAGGGGAACCCGATAGCCGAGAATCTCAGAAAGCTGATCGGCCACCTTCTGGCCGCCGCCGGAGCCGAACAGATCCATCTTCTCACCGTCCGGCAGCTCAAGATAGGACATGTTCTCCACGACGCCGACGACCTTCTGGTTGGTCTGCGCCGCCATCGCACCACTGCGCTCGGCGACCTCGGCCGCCGCCGCCTGCGGGGTGGTGATAACAACGATTTCGGAGCCGGGCAGCAGCTGGGCGACGGAAATGGCCACATCGCCGGTGCCCGGGGGCAGGTCGAGAAGGAGGACGTCGAGGTCTCCCCAATAGACGTCAGCGAGGAACTGCTGGAGGGCTCGATGCATCATTGGGCCGCGCCACACAACCGGCGTATTACCCTGGGTGAACATGCCGATAGAAATGACCTTGACGCCCTGGGAGACCGGGGGCATGATCATGTCTTCGACCCGGGTGGGTGGCTGGGTGATGCCGAGCATGCCGGGGATGGAGTGGCCGTAAATATCGGCGTCGACCACGCCCACGCGCAGACCCGACTGCGCCATGGTCACCGCGAGATTCGCCGTGACCGAGGACTTGCCAACCCCGCCCTTGCCGGAGGCGATCGCGTAGACGCGGGTGAGCGAGCCGGGCTGGGAGAAGGGAATGACCGCCTCGGGCACCCCGCCGCGCAGCTTGGTTTGCAGGGCTCGGCGCTCCTCGTCGGTCATGACGCCAAATTCGACGCTCACCGACTCCACACCCTCGACGCGGCCCACCGCCTGTTCGATGCTGCCGGCAATCGTCCCGCGCAGCGGACATCCCGCAGTGGTGAGGGCGATTCCGACGTCAACGTGATGCTCGGTAATATCCACCGAACGCACCATGTCCAGCTCGGTAATGGGGCGGCGTATCTCAGGATCTAGAACAGTGCCGAGTGCTTCGCGCACGGCCTCGTCGGTCGGGAAAGTCATGGCCCAAGTCTATCCGGGGGCATCGGGCAGTTCTAGGATGGGCGGCGGCGGCCGAGTCTACCGAGCGTTTCACCGCCCGCCTTATCCCACCTTGTTTGAGGGTTTTGCCCATGAGTGCCAGGGTTTTCGGGGCTGTAGTGATCCCCGCAGCGCGCTGTTCGCCCCGGGCGTAGGCCGGCCCCTCCGTGGGAGAACTCCCCACCGGCGGTGATTCGCTTTGGCGCTACCAGCAGCGAGGTTCAATATTTTCCCATGACTTTTCGAGTGACACCCGGGCGGGCCCCGGCCCTAGATGGTCTGCGCGCAATCGCGGCCGGACTGGTCCTGGCCTTTCATCTGCTGGCTGTTCCCGCGGGCTTCATCGGCGTGGATATCTTCTTTGTCCTCTCCGGCTTCCTCATCACCGCGCTGCTTATGCGCGAGTGGGAGAAATCCCGGGGTATCGACCTGCGCGCCTTTTGGCTGCGCCGCTCCCGGCGGCTGCTGCCCGCCGTCACCGTGACCACGCTCGTGGCGGCGGCAGTGGCGGGCCTGAGTGGGGGAGAGGCCCGGGTCGATCTTGGGCGGCAGGTGTTCGGATCGGTGACCGGCACCTACAACTGGGTGGAGATTGCCCGGGGCAGCTCCTACTTCGATGCGGCGAATCCCCGGCTCCTGACGATGATGTGGTCACTCGCCGTAGAGCAGCAGTTCTATCTGCTGTGGCCGCTCGCCCTGCTCGTCCTTCTCCGCCTGCGCGCCTCCGCGAGAATCGGGCTCGTCCTGGCCGCCGCGGCGGCATCGGCGGCCTGGCACCACCACCTTCTTCCCGATCCCACGAGGGCCTATATGGGTACCGATTCACACCTGTGGGGACTCATGTTTGGCGCCGCCCTGGCCTTTGCGTTGCCCGGGGCCCTGGGAGGCCGTAAGCCTGCCTCAGCGCCGAGATCGTGGGCCTGGGGAATGGCCGGCTGGTGCGGGCTTCTCGGGATCTGCGCCATGGGTCTGATGGGCAACGGCGCCTGGCTCCACCCGTGGGCCATGCTGGCGGCTAGTGCTTGCGCCGTCGCTGTGATCCGGGCCGTGCTGCCCGACCTCACCGTCGGTCCCGCCCGGTCCCTGGCCGCACTGCTCGCGGTCAGGCCCCTGGTCTGGCTCGGGACACGCTCCTATGGCATCTACCTGTGGCACTGGCCCCTGGCCACCCTGCTCTATTACGCCGCCCCCAATCTCGCACCCGGCATCACCGCCCCGCTTGTGACCGCCTCCTCCATTGCGCTCGCCCACCTGTCCTACACCCGTATTGAACAGCCGGTCGTCCGGCTCGGGTGGCGCGGCGCGGCCCGAGCCTGGAAGGTTCGCATCGCCCACTCTGCCGCCCCCGGGGCAATCGGGCGAATCCTCAGTCCACTCGCTGTTGCAAGCCTCGCCGCCTGGGCCATCATTGTCGCTCCGACAATGACCACGGCGGAACGGCTCATCATCGAAGCTCAGGCCGATTCGCCACGGCCGGGTGCCCCCGGTGCTCCGACATCTCCCCACGCGCCGGAATCCCCCCACGCTTCCGGCGGGGTGGACTCGCCAGATCGGGCCGGCGAGGCCGCTCATCGCGGTGCGCCAGGAGAGCCGGCGGGAAGCGTCGACTCGCACTCGGATGCGGAGCCGGCCGCGCCCCGAGAATCCGGCGATCCCGAGGATCCCGCGCCACCGCGGCATACGGCGGCCGCCGTTCGCGGGGACGATGTCACCATCATCGGTGATTCGGTCACCCTTGCAGCCCGGCCCGCCCTGGAGGAAGCCCTGCCAGGGGTGGCCGTGGATGCCGAAGTGTCCCGCTCGGTGCGGGTGGCCCCCAAGATTCTTGCCGATCTCAAGTCTCGGGGCGAGCTGCGCACCTATGTCGTTATCGCCCTGGCCACCAATGGCACCATCAGGCCGAGCGATGCGGCGGAAATTCTCCAGGCCATCGGGCCCGACCGGACCCTCGTGCTCGTCACCGGATTCGGCACCTCCCGCACCACGTGGATCGGGCCGGCCAATGAGGAGATTCACCGCTTCGCGCATGACAACCCCCACCGGGTGCGGATTGCCGACTGGGCCCACGCGATCGCCGGTCACACCGATCTACTCGCCGGCGACTCCATCCACCCGGGGCCGGCCGCCAGCCGCATCTACGCCACCACCATCATCACCGCGCTCAACCAGCCGGTTAACCACGGATAACAAGGCTCGGTGCACCCCCGTACCCCGCCGAGTCCCGAGATAGCGTGCGCGAAAGCCGCGGTGCCCTGCGGGAGCTGTGAATGCTACTCCCAGGCTCCGGCAGTCCTCAGGCAGTCAGCTAGTCTTGCAGGCGGCGCAGCTCCTCGAGCTCCTTGGTGAGCTCGGCGATGCGGCGGGAGCGATCATCCATGCGTTCCTCGCGCTCGCGGTCCATCTCTTCGAGCATGTCCCGCAGTTCGGCCCGCAGGAAGTCACGGGTGGCCACTTCGGAGAGAGCGCCGCGCAGGCCCGCGATTTCTCGGGTGAGAAATTCGGTGTCGGCAAGATTCCGCTCGGCCCGCTGCCGGTCCTGCTGGGCCGCCACCCGGTCCCGGTCATCCTGGCGGTTTTGGGCGAGCAGGATGAGCGGGGCGGAATAGGAAGCCTGGAGGGAGAGCATGAGGGTAAGCGCCGTGAACCCGAGCTCCGCCCGGTCAAAGCGCAGGTTTTCCGGGCCGAACGTATTCCAGCCCAGCCAGGCCAGGCAGAAGGCGGTGAGGTAGATGAGGAAGCGCGGGGTGCCGGTAAAGCGTGCAATCGCCTCGGAGACCCGGCCGACCTTGTCGGAGTCGCGGGCCTGACGGAAGCGGTGAATGCGACGCTCGCGCAGCTCAAGGGGTTGATCGAAACGGTCAGCCATGGGCTCGCTCCAATTCAAAGTCGGTGTCCTCACCATCGGTTTCGCGCCAGTCGTCGGGCAGCAGGTGATCGAGAACGTCATCAATGGACACCGCTCCAAGCAGCAGGCGGGATTCGTCGACGACAGGCAGGGCGGTGAGATTGTAGGTGGCCAGCTCGCGGGCCACGGTGCCGATACTGGCGGTGGGGTCGACCGGATCGATATCGGTGTCGATGATACGGCCGAGCGGGGTGGAGGGAGGCTCGCGCAGCGCCCGCTGCAGGTGGACAACCCCGATGAACCGGCCGGTGGGCGTTTCCATGGGCGGGCGGGTGACGAAGACGATGCTGGCGAGGGCCGGGGTGACGTCGGCCTTCCGGGCCTGGGCGAGCATCGTGGCCACGGTTGCCTCGGGCGGCAGAATGATGGGCTCGGTGGTCATCATGCCGCCCGCCGTGCGGTCATCGTAGGCGAGAAGGCGGCGCACGTCCTCCGCGTCCTCGGGGGTCATGCGCTCGAGGAGCATGGCAGCCTGGGAGGCGGGTAGCTCGGAGACGAGGTCGGCGGCATCGTCCGGCTGCATGACGTCGAGAACGTCCGCCGCTCGGTCTACACCGAGAGAGGAGACGATGGAGATGCGATCCTCGTCGCCGAGCTCCTCGAGCACATCGGCCAGCCGCTCATCGGTCATGCCCTTGGCGACGGCGCGTCTGCGCTCATGGGGGAGATCGCGCAGCACGTCGGCCACGTCGGCCGCCTTGAGGGCGGTGATGCGGGAGAGGAGCTGGGTGGCTGCCTGACCCTCTTTGCCGGTGGCTAGACCCTGAATATCGGAGACGGGGACGATGAGAGAATCGCCGCCGTGCGGTCCGGATTTGGCGGTACGCACATAGATGTCACACAGCCGCCATTCCCCCCGCCTAAACTGCTCGATGGCCACGTCGATGACGGTGGCCTTGCCACTTTCATTCTTGAGACTGACTGAACGGTCGAGCAGCTCTCCCATGACCATCGTCTCGGTGGCTCGTTGGGAGAATCGGCGCATGTTGACCAGGCCGGTGGTGATGACTTGCCCGTTGGCGATGGAGGTCACGCGCGACAGCGGCAGAAAGACACGCTTCTTTCCGGTGACCTCGATGACGAGGCCGACGGCGAGCGGCGGCCCTTTGAGTCGGAAAAGCACGACGCAGTCGTGTACCTTTCCCACCTTGTCACCGATGGGATCAAAAACGGTGGTGCCGGCTAGCCGGCCCACGAAAACTCGGGTGGGCGCCATGTGTTCTCCTCACGTTCGCTACCGCCAACGATACTGGGGGGATCGGGTGTTTCCCCACCCAATCCCCCCAGGAGTTGACGTCCCGTCGGTAGCTCAGCTTTCGTCGGCCCGCTCGGGAAGAATCCTCGCCATCCATGCCTCAACATCCTCGACGGTGCGTGGGATGTCCTCGGAGAGGCGGACCGCCCCATCCTCGGTGACCAGCACATCGTCTTCGATGCGGACGCCGATTCCGCGCAGCCAGGCGGGAATCTTCAGATCGTCGCTGCGGAAGTACAGGCCGGGCTCGATGGTGAAGACCATGCCGGGCTTGAGTTCAGCATCCAGGTACATTTCCCTGCGGGCCTGGGCACAGTCGTGCACGTCAAGCCCGAGGTGGTGGGAGGTGCCGTGCGGCATCCACCGGCGATGGTACTGACCGGACTCGAGGGATTCAGCGGCCGTGCCGGGCAGGCAGCCCCACTCTTCAAGATAGTTGGCAATGACCTCCATGGCCGCGTTGTGCAGGTCCCGGAACTTCACGCCCTTCTCCCGAGCCTTCGCCAGGGAGGCCTCCGCGGCATCCAGGACCGCCTGGTAGACGGTCTTCTGGGCGGGAGTGAAGGTGCCGGAGACGGGCAGGGTGCGGGTGATGTCGGCCGTGTAGAGGGAATCGACCTCGGCGCCGGCATCAACGAGAACGAGCTCACCGGCCTTGACCTCGCCGTTGTTGACGATCCAGTGCAGGGTATTGGCGTGATTGCCGGCTGCGGCAATGGTCTCGTAACCGAGACCGTTGCCCTCCTCGCGAGCCTTCGCGGCAAACGCTCCCTCGATCACTCGCTCGCCGCGCCAGTGTCCGGTTGCTCGTGGGAGCGCGGCAATGATCTCGTCGAAGCCCGAGAAGGTGACGTCAACGGCCTTTTGAATCTCGGCCACCTCAAAGTCATCCTTGATAAGCCGCAGCTCCGAGGCCGCCTCCACCAGCTTGGCATCGAGCTGCCCGGCTTCGAGTTCGGCCCGCTGGCGCAATTCGCTCACCTGATTCTCCACCTGAGAATCGGAATCGGTGACGACGGCAATCTGGACCTGACCGGGTCCCAGATCCTTCTCGAGAGCATCGGGCAGCTGGTCGATGTGGGCGCACGTGATTCCGGTGAGCGTCTCCATTTCGACCAGCGAGGGACGGGCGCCCACCCAGAACTCGCCGTAGCGTGAATCGGCCCAGAACTCCTCGGAGCTGCGCGAGGCGCGCGGATGGAAGTAGAGAACCGCCTCGTGAGTTTCCTCTTCATCCCCTGTGGGATGAAGAACGAGCACGGCATTCGGTTCCTTCTCCCCGCCGAGCCCGGTGAGGTGAGCAAAGGCGGAATGTGCGCGGAACCGATAGTCGGTGTCATTCGAGCGTACCTTGAGCGAGCCGGCCGGAATGACGAGGCGGGTGCCGGCAAACTCCTTACCCAGGGCGGCGCGGCGCGCGGCCGTGTAGTCGGCGGCGGCAAGACGGTCCGGGCCTGCCGGCCGCTCACCCCAGTCCTCGCCAATAAACTTGCGGAACTCGGGGCTGTTGGGACGCTGGGATCGATTAGAACTGCGATCTTCACTGCTGACTTCACTACTCATGGCTTCAATTGTGGCACTGTGAGCCGCGCAAGGCGAAGCGAACCATGGGAATTTCGCCGGTTGCACCGTAAGCTTGAGAACATGATTGATCTGCACGCCCACACCCGCCGCTCCGATGGCACCGATACGCCGCGCGAGCTCATGGAGCGGGCGCGCGATGCCGGTCTCACCGTTCTCGGGCTGACCGATCACGACACGTGCGCGGGCTGGGAAGAGGCGGCCGAAGCGGTCCGCGATACTGGTGTGGCCCTCGTGCGCGGAATGGAGCTGACCTGTCGGCACGCCGGCCGCACCGTGCACCTTCTCGGTTATCTCTTCAATCCGGACCACCCGGCGATAGGGGCGCACATGGATCGGCTCATTGCCGCCCGCCACCTGCGCATCGTCAATATGGCCGAGGCGCTTATCGCTGACGGCCTCATCGCCCCGACCGATCTCGATCTCGACTCGCCGGCCCTCGGCCGCCCGCACATTGCCGACGCCCTCGTCCGGGCCGGCCAGGTCGCAGATCGTCCGGAGGCCTTCGCCACCTATATTCACCCCACCTCCCGCTATCATCGCCCCCTGCCGGCCCCCTCGCTCGCCGAGACAATCACCACCATTCACGATGCCGGCGGAGCTGCCGTCTGGGCTCATCCGAGGGCCAAACGCCATGGACAGCACTCATTTGATGCCATTCGTGAAGGTTTGAGCTTTGGTCTTGACGGGCTAGAAATCGACCATCGCGACAATTCTTCTGCCGATCGGGAGAAGCTGGAAACTTTGGCGCAAGCGTACGGAGTTCTGAAAACCGGCGCCAGCGACTACCATGGCTCCGGCAAGCCCAATGAGCTCGGCGAGAACTGCACGAGCGAGGAGGTGCTGGGCGCACTGACGGAAAGAACGGAACTGGAGGTTATCTACCCGTGAGCAATGTTGTCGACCTGACGCTCTTTGCCTCGACGTTCTTCACCATTTTCGTCATCATGGATCCTCCGGGAAACTTGCCGATCTTCCTCGCGCTCACGTCAAAGCTCACCCCGCAGGAGCGCGCCCGTGCCGCCTGGCAGGCCACCGCTGTCTCTTTCGGCGTCCTCTCCGCATTCGGAGCCTTCGGCTCCTACATTCTGGGCTTCCTTCATATCTCCGTTGAAGCCATGCAGCTCTCCGGCGGCCTGCTGCTCCTCCTGGTGGCCATGCAGCTGCTCACCGGCGAGGAGGAAGATCCGGGTGATGCCTCGGGAACAACGAACGTTGCCCTCGTCCCGCTCGGCATGCCGCTGCTGGCCGGCCCCGGCACCATTGTGGCGGTCATGCTCTCCGTCGAGCAGGCCTCGGGGGAGATGAGCAAGCTTATCGCCGTCATCGCGGCCTTCGTCGCGGTGCATATCGTTGAGTGGACCACGCTGCGCTTCAGCGTGATCTTCCACCGCATCCTCGGCGAGGGTGGCGTCATCATGCTCACCAAGCTCTCCGGCATGCTTCTCGCCGCCATCGCCACCCAGCTCATGGTCAACGCGGTGCTCGCCATCGTCGCCTCCATGTAACGCCTCCCGCCACCTCGCTGGCACCTCGCAGATGACAGCGAGGTGGCGCGGCACAACATCCGCACGGTGGCCACGTGACGGCGCCAGGAAGGCCGGGCAAGCATCAAGGGGAGGGATGATATCCCTCCCCTTGACGGTTCCTGTCTAGTGTCGCTAGGCGGTGGTCCTAATCGCGACGCTGCGGGCGGCCATTCTTCGTGCGCCGCCGATTGCGCTTGCGGGGCTTGCGGGCCTTGCGGCTGCCGCCGCGCCCACTCTCTCGCCCTCCATCGCGCCCACCGTCGCGGCCGCGGCGTCCTCGGCCGCCACGCGAGCCGCCCGAGGAGCGAACACCGGTCTCGCCGATGTCCTCGATCTCTTCGGCGTACAGCCCCTCCCGGGTTCGCTTGTGGCGGGGGAGACGACCGTCAACATCGGTGGGGATGGACAGGTCGGAATAGAGGTGATCGGAGGTGTGGTAGGTTTCCACCGGCTCGGGCGAGTCCAGGTGCAGCGCATTGTTGATGAGCGACCAGCGCGGCATATCCTCCCAGTCCACGAAGGTAACCGCGGTGCCCTTATGTCCGGCTCGGCCGGTGCGGCCAATGCGGTGAATGTAGGTCTTCTCATCGTCCGGGCATTGATAGTTAATGACGTGCGTGACGTTGTCGACGTCAATGCCGCGTGCGGCCACGTCGGTGGCGACGAGGATGTCAATCTTGCCCTGACGGAAGGCGCGCAAGGCTCGCTCGCGAGCCCCCTGCCCCAAGTCTCCGTGCAGGGAGCCGGTGGCAAATCCGCGATCCTCAAGATCCTGGGCGATGCGGGCGGCCTGCCGCTTCGTGCGGGTGAAGACGATGGAGAGCTCGCGGCCCTCGGCCTGCATGATCCGAGCCAGCACCTCGATCTTGTTCATCTCATGGGTGCGGTAAACAACCTGGGTGGTTGCCTTGACGGTCTGATTGTCGTCGGTCGGATCCTGGGCCCGAATGTGGGTCGGGCGGGACATGTATCGGCGGGCCATGGCCACGATCGGCCCCGGCATCGTCGCCGAAAACAGCATGGTGTGGCGGGAGGCGGGAGCCTCGGAAATGATCTTCTCGATGTCCTCGAGGAAGCCCAGATCGAGCATCTCGTCGGCCTCATCAAGGACGAGGGTGCGAATCTGGGAGAGGTCGAGAACCTTCTGCCGCATAAGATCGAGCAGCCGACCCGGCGTGCCCACCACGATCTCCGCGCCCTTTTCCAGGCCCTTGATCTGGGGTTCGTAGGAGCGTCCGCCATAGGCCTCGACAAAGCGAATGGGGCGCTTGGCGCCGGCCTCGCGCAAATCCTGGGCGACCTGGACGGCGAGCTCTCGAGTGGGGGTGATGGCGAGGGCCTGCGGGGCCCCCGGCTTCGCCAGCTCCTCAAAGCCCTCCTCGCCGGGGGCGATGACGGACTGAAGCATCGGAATGCCAAAGCCGAGGGTCTTGCCCGTACCGGTCTTCGCCTGACCAATGATATCGGCCCGCTTGAGCGCGATCGGCAGGGTGAGGGCCTGAATGGGGAAGGGGTGGATGATGCCGCGCTCGGCGAGGGCCTCGACAATCGGTTCGGTCACCCCGAAATCGGCAAAGGTCTTCTCCTCCAGGTCGAGGTCGGCCACATCGGTTTCGATATCGGCTGCGACCTGCTCGTCGGGGGATACCTCGGCGGCATCGGTATTAATTTTTCCGGAAGGTGTGGTCATGCGTCTCTTTCTTCGATCCCGGACGGGCGGGTGCACGGTGCACCAGGCAGCCGATCGCGGGAAAAGCTTGACAAGCAGTGAGAGTATCTAACGCGGACGACCGGTCAGCCTCTCCCATCCTAGACCACGAGATGGATATGTAGGTTAGCCGATTCCAAAGCCCACCTTGGCGGGCTTTTCCTCATCCAGAATCGCATAGGCGAGGCAGGCGCCCGGAACCACGATGGTGCGTTCCTTCTTGTCCTTGAGTCGGAAAATGCCACCCTCGGCGGCACGCTCGACCATGTCGGCGAGCTCATCCGGTGTCATGTCCTCAATTTCCGCGGTGATTTCGCGGGGCTGATGCTTGATGCCAATGGTGATATTCATACGCCCATAGTAGGCCAACCGCTCAGCCGGTACCGCACCCCTCCACGCACTTCGCACCCGGCTGAAAACGCAGGGACTAGCCAACCGGACCAAAGATCTGTCCCCGCCATCGTTATGGTGGGGACATGCAGAATCACGCCACCGCCCTTGACGACCGGACCGCCGATAAGGCGACGCCCCGGGATGTCGGCCTCGACGAGTTCCAGGCCCGCGCGCTCGCGGATATTCTCGGCTCTCCGTTCGGGTCGGCGCATCTTATCGCCGGGGCTGGTGGCACGGGAAAGACCACCTGCCTGCTCACCCTCGCCAAGGAGCTCGCTGGCCAACGAGTCATGGTGCTGGCCGCCAATCGGCACGCGGCCGACCAGCTGCGTGGCGAACTCACCCGTCGGATCGGTACGCTGCCGAGCCAGATGGCGGTGCGCACCCCGCACGCCTGGGCATTTTCCATCGCGCAGGACTTCGCGGCCGACCGGGGCCGGCACACCCCAGAACTCATCACCGGCCCCAAACAGGACGCCATTCTCGCCGAGGTACTCGAAGAGACCGAGAACCGGATCGATTGGCCGGAGGCGATCACGCCCGAGGTGCGCCAGCTGCCGGCATTCCGCCACCAGCTGCGCGATCTGCTCACCCGGGCCGCCGAATTCGGCCTGGACCCGCAGGGCCTCATCGATCTTGGCCGGCAGGCCGATGAACCCATGTGGCTGGCTGCGGGTCACGTCTATGAGGCCTATCGCTCCTCGCTGTTGCTCGCCGATGCTCTCGAGGTGGGCGGCACCGGGGCGGACCGCCTCGACCACGCCTCGATGCTACGCACCGCGCAAAGCTATCTGGCCGAGCCGGAGAGCTGGTCAGATGCCGGGAACATGCCGCAGTGGGAGTGGGTGCTCGTCGATGACTACGAGAATGCCACCCTGGCCACCGCAGCACTCCTGGGTGAGGTGCAGCGGACCGGCACCCGCCTCGTCCTCACCGCCGACCCTGATGGCGCGGTGGAGGGCTTTCGTGGCGGCATCGCCCACCTGCCGGCGGCGGCGCGCACCGACACCCCCGACATTGGTTTTTCGGCCCAGCTCCACACCCTGCGCCAGTGCCACCGCGCCGGCAAGCAGCTGGCGCGGGCCCGAGCCATTCTCACCTCGGAGATCTCCGCGGCGGGCCTCGTGCGCCAGCGCGAGCCCCAGCCCGGAGCGGGCGAGGATGACCTCGAAGTGCGCACCTTTTCCCACCGGGATGCCGAATTCGCCGACATCGCGCGCTTTCTTCGCCGCCGCCATATTCGCGACGGAGAGGATTACAACGACATGGCGGTGCTCACCCGATCCCGCTCGGAGCATCGGGAGATCGAGCGAGTGCTCAACCAGGCCGGCGTGATGGTGCGCCCGGCGCCGGATACGCTTCCCCTGCGCTACTCCCCGCTGGTGCGCGACCTCATGGGCGTGCTGTCGGCGGCCATCGATCGCGCCGCCGGGCAATCCTGGGCGGAGTTGGGGGAGGTCCGGCTGCGCGGGCTGCTCACCGGACCGCTGCTCGGCATGACCGGGCGGCGGCTGCGCCAGTGCGAACGGCACCTGCGTCCCTTCGCCAGCGAGAGGGGACTGTCCCCGGTGGTTGCCGCGCTCGAGCACGAACCGGAAGCCTGGTGGGCTGAGGACATCGTGCGGCTGGGACGCATCATTGACGAGACCGCCCGGTCCGCGGGGAGGGGAGCCGAGGAGGCCTTGAGGGTGGCCTGGACGGCTGCCGAGCAGGGTGAGCCGTGGCAGTCGCGCGCCCTGGGGGAGCCCGCCCCTCAGGCTGACGGGATCGATGAGCGCAGCGCGAACCGCCTCCTCGATGAGGCCATGCGCCTGTTCCGCTTCGCGCAGCGCATGGTGGACCGCGATCCGGCGGCCTCTGCCGCGGACCTCCTCGAGGCACTGAGCCAGCAGGAACTCCTCGAGGACTCCATCGCCTCCCAGGGCGCCGCGTTTGGCGTTCACCTGCTCACTCCGGCCATGGCGGTGGGCCGGCAATTCAACACCGTCGTCATCGCCTCGCTCGAAGACGGCGTGTGGCCCAATACCCGGATTCGCGATGGCATCTTCGGGGCGGGCCGTCTTTCCGACCTCCTCCTCGGCCGGGTGGTGGATGCCGGGGGATCGGCCGAGGCTACCGCCCGGGCCCGGGGGTCGGCCATTCGCTCCGTTCTCGACGATGAGCTGCGCATGCTCGTCTTTTCCCTGTCGCGGGCCACCTCCACGGTGCTGCTGACCGCCGTGGATTCCGAGGACTCCTCTCCCTCCCGGTTTATTGATCGCCTCAGCCTCGAGGGCATCGAGGTCCACAAGGTGGATGGCACCCGCATCGCTCTCACCCTCACCGGCATCGTCGGCTCCCTGCGCGCGGTACTCACCGATCCGCAGCTTCGGGTCGATTCCGCCGACCGTCAGGGCGCGGCCGCCCTGCTGGCCGCCCTGGCCCGGGCCGGAGTGCCCGGTGCCGATCCCGATGAGTGGTTGGACATGATCGAGCCCACCGAACTACGCCCGTGGCGCACCACGATGGCGGTGAGTCCCTCGCAGATTGAGCAGATGACACAATGCCCGCTGCGCTGGTTCGCCACCTCGTCTGGCCTCACCGACGTCGAGGATCGCGACGCCATGGATCTCGGCACCCTTATCCACGCGATCGCCGAGGATGCGGCCCGGGGCGAGGAAGATCTCGATGCCCGGTTCGAGGCGCGCATGGGTCAGTACCTCGCGAGATTCGATTCCGGTTTCGAGCGCGACACCCGGGCGGCGCGAGCCAAGAAGATCTACCACACCCTGAAGAGCTATCTGTTGACTGCTGCTGAGGGAGTGGCCGAACACCGGGTCGCGGCCACGTACGAGGCCGAGGCGGGCACCATCGAGATCGCCGGGCGCATTGACCGCATCGAGGACCGCGATCAAGCCCCCTACGTTATCGACTTCAAGACCGGGGCACAAGCCGCGAAGCTGAAGGAGGCGGCCCGCAATCCGCAGCTGCGTAGCTACCAGTGGGCGCTGGAGCAGGAGCGCGGTGTCCCAACGTCCGGGGCAAGCCTGATCTTTGTCGGCGACCCGCTTTCGAGCGGCAAGCCCAAGGAACGCAAGCAACCCGCGTTGAATGAGGAGGCGAGAAGCGAGCTTATCGACCTGTTCGAGGACACCGCCTGCATCATCACGGGTGCCAGCCTCGAGGCCAGACCGAACGATGGCTGTGGGAGATGCCCGATCGCCGTGATGTGCCCGGCCGTGCAGAAGGGACGCGTATTTTCATGAGCTTCGACCTAGGAACGAAGGTGGGAGCGGCGCGGGCGCTCGCCGCCGTCCAGCGCGCCTATTCCGGAACAGCGCTCACCCCCACCGAGGAACAGCTGGCGATCATTCGGCATGGGGCCAGCCCCGCCCTCGTTATCGCCGGCGCCGGCGCGGGAAAGACCGCGGTCATGGCGCTGCGGGTCGTCTACCAGGTGCTCATCGGCGCGGTCGAGCCCGATGAGGTGCTGGGCCTGACCTTCACCCGCAAGGCCGCCAACGAGTTGGCCGGGCGGGTGGCCGGCATGCTCCGGGCGGCGAGCGAGGTCCCCGGGCTCGACTTTGACCGCACGCTCGCCGTGCTCGCCCGCCCCAAGGTCACCACCTACAACTCCTTCGCCTCCGCCATCGCCGCCGATCATGGCCTCATGGTGGGGATGGATCCGGATGCTCGGCTCATCGAGGAGGGGGAACGGTATCAGATCATGCACGACCTCCTTATGGACCGCGATGCCAACACCTTCGGTGACATGAAGACCGGCAGCATTATCGGTAGCGCCCTCAAACTCGCCGCCAGCCTCGTCGACAATGCTCGCACCGTCGATGATCTTCGCTCCTATCTGGAGGAGTATCGGGACTTCTTCGATGCGATGCCGGTGCCGGACGAACCCCCAAAGAATAAGAAGAAGCCGGTGGATATCTGGAAAAATCCACCGGGTAAAGTGCGCGCGGAGCTTGCCGCGCGCATGGAGATCCTCGACCTGGTTGAGGACTTCTACGCCTACAAAGCCGAACACCGGCTCATCGAATTCGCCGATCAGGTGGCGACCGCCCGCCGCGTCCTCGAGGCCAGCCCGGCCCTTGCCTCCGAGATCCGCTCCCGGCACTCGATGGTCCTCCTCGACGAATACCAGGACACCTCCGTCTCCCAGGCTTCCTTCCTTGCCGCCCTGTTTGGCTCGGGTCACAACGTCATCGCGGTCGGTGATCCCAATCAGGCCATCTACGGCTGGCGCGGCGCCTCAGCCGACGCCCTCGACCAGTTCCGCGCCCGTTTTTCCGGCGGAGAATCCATGCCCGTCTACCATCTCGTCACCGCCTTCCGGAACAAGGCGGAGATCCTCAAGGCCGCCAATGCGGTGGCCGCACCGCTGCGCCAGCACTCGGCTCTGGACATGAGGGAGCTCAAGGCGGTCAGTGGCGGCGGCAGCGTCGACATCGTCTGGAGCCTCCACCGGGGAGAGAGCTACTCGGCCATTGCCGAGGACATGGCCGCATACCAGGCCCGTCACCCCGAGGCCTCAATGGCAGCGCTATGCCGGGCCCGCAGTGCCTTCGACTATCTCATTCCCGAGCTGGAAAAGCGCGGCATCGACTACATTGCCTTCGGCTCGGCCCGGGCCACCGCATATCCGGAGGCGATGACGGTGCGCGGCCTACTGCGAGCCGTCGATAATCCGGCGCGGGCCGACGGGCTGCGCAGAGTCGTCGCCCTCCTGGGTATCGCCCCCGCCGACATTGCCGAGCTGCACCGCCTCGTACGCGGGCGACGCGAGGACCCGCCCGAATCCCTCGTCGACGCACTCTCCCGCATCGACCAAGGTAACTTCTCCGAGCGGGGAGCGGAGCGGCTGCGGCGCGTTGGTCAGTGGATGCGCGAGCTGAGTGCGGCCAGATATGCGCGCCTGGACCACGTTGTTGCCCTGGCCATCGACCTCACCGGGCTCAACGTTGAAGTGGCCGCGCGCTCGCGATCCGGGGGAGCCGGCCGCGCCGGCCTGGATGCCCTGCAGCGCTTCGCGGCCCGGTTCGCCGACCAGGCCGAGGGAGCGAGCCTGGGCGCCTATCTCGACTGGCTCGACATGGTCGATGCGCACGAGAAGGGTTCGGATGATGGTGACCTGCCAATGGCGGAATTAGCCGAGGATATTCCCACCGTCTCGGATGAGGAGCTCACCCGACCAAACCGCGTTACCCTCATGACGATTCACGGGGCGAAGGGACTCGAATGGGACTACGTGGCGGTTCCCGAGCTCAATATCAACGGGCTGACCCTGGCCGCAAGTGCGTCCTCACCCGACCACTGGGCGGCAAAACCGGGGGAGCTGCCCACCGAGCTGCGTGAGGATCGGGCCTCCCTGGCCCACTGGGACTGGCGCGGCTGCGTGGACGTTGACGAGCTCCACGCCAGCTTCAAAAAGTACGTCGCCGACTACGTTGAGGAAAAGAACCGGGAGACCCTGCGGCTTGGATACGTGGCCTTCACTCGGCCGCGCGACCGTCTGCTGCTGGCGGGCCAAATGTATGTGGCGCCCGGCAGTGTTCGCGAGGCGGCAGAGAAATCCCGGGCGGCACTCGATCAGGGTAAGCCGCCGGGCGCGATGCGGGAGATGTCGGCCGTGGTACCGGACTATCTGCGACCGGAGCCGATGGAGATTGCTGAGTTCTTGGCTCGCGCCGAGGAACTTTCCGACGAGGATGATCAAGCGACCGTGGCGGTGTACCCGACCGATATTGAGCGCGGTGACACCGAGGCGGTGCGCAGCGCGGCCGAGCTCGTCCGATCCGCTAGCCCGACGGATCTGGGTGCGGAGGAGGGGCCACAGTGGCTGCGGCATCTCGCCCTGGACGCCGAGGCGCTCCTACAGCCGGCCGAGCGGCCTGGTGTCATCCTCGAGCACGCGACCGCCAACGATCTCGTCTCGGCAGCCGAGGATGCGCAGGCCTTCCGTCGGCGGCGCATGCGACCGGTCCCGGAGGCCTCCGGCCCGGCGGCTCGCCGGGGCCAGCAGGTCCACGAATACATCGCGGCCAGCTTCTCCCGGGCGCGGTCGCACGAGCTCATCGATGTGGATGACGGCGCTCAGGTCGTGGGCGTTGACGAATCGGATCCGCAGATCGCCACGCTCATCGAGCGCTTCGAGCACAGCGAGTTTGCCGGGCTGCGGCCCATCGCCATCGAGGAGCCGGTCGAGGTGGTGCTCGCCGGGCTGCCGATTCGCGGCGTCATCGACGCGGTCTTCGCTGACGGCGACGGGGTGCGGATCGTTGACTGGAAGACGGGGCGGCGCCCCGGAAAAGAGCAACTGGAGATTCGAGCGGTTCAGCTCGAGCTCTACCGGCACGCCTGGGCGAGACTCACCGGGCGCGATCCGGCGACGATTGGTGCCTCGTTCTACTTCCTCGGCGAGGACGACCCAACCCGCCGCCGGGTCGATATCGCGGCCGGGGGCAAGGATCTCGCCGCACTGGTGAACGCTCTTGGGGTCACCAGTGCCGCCAGCGCCGACTAACGGCCGTCGGTCAATCCGGTCTCGTCGACAGGGTCCCGAGCAGCATCCTCGCTAAAGCTCTCGGCGGCCGGATCGGCGGCGGGATCGAATTCTTGGGGGAAGGGATCCGGGAAGGAGTCAAAGTCTTCGCCGGCAACCGCCCCACCATCGCGCATTCGCGGCCCCGAGTAGGCCTGCGGGTCCGCGGCCACCGAATGATCGAGCTCGGTGAGCATGGCGACCGCATCGTCGATGATTTGTCGGGAGCCAATGCGGGTGCCGTGTAGCAGCCAGCGGGCCAGGGCGAATTCGGCGTGCAGGGTGATCCGCTCGAGCAGGTAGTCATCGCCGCCCACCTGGCGGACCATCGCGTAGGACTCGGTAACGGCGTCGAAGAGATCATCGTCGAGCGAGTTCGCAAGCCACACAAAGTCTTCGGCCGGATCGCCGACATGCGCCTCACCGAATCCGACCATGGCGCTGATCTGGCCATTGGCCCACAGGACGTGATCCTCGTCCAGGTCTCCGTGCACCGGGACGGCGTTGATTCGCCACAGCTCATCGTCCTCGAGCCACCGATCCCAGCGGGCGAGCAGGGCGGTCGGAACCTTGCGGGTGAGGGAGACTTCCTCGAGCTCGGTGGCAATGCGGTCGCGCCAGGCGCGTGCGTCGTACACCGGAACGCCCGCCGCGGCGTAAACCTGCGGGTCGAGTTCGTGAAGCTCGCCGAGTGCGCGGCCGATGGAGCGGGCGGCATGCGCATCAATCTCCTCGATCGGTGCGAACTTGCCGTAGGGCTCGCGATAGACCATGGCGCGGCCGCCGCCTTGAACGGTGGTGAAAGCGCGCGGACGGACGACATCAAAGGAGAGCTGTCCGTGGCTGATCGCGTCGATGAGGCCGGGGGCGAGGGCCGCCTCGGCCTCCAGGGCCACTCCGGCCACCTGGTGGCGGGGAAGTTTGACGATCCAGTGACGGCCCTGGGAATCGGTCGCCCCGCCCGTAGCGAAGTCCGGCGTTACCTCGAAGGGCTGCCGGGTAGCGCAGATCTCGACATTCTCGAGGGCGCTTGCGGCAATGGCGGCAAGATGGAGCGGGGTATACACGCACTCAACTTAAGGGATAAGTGGGCGTTCTGTCAGATCACACTCCGCCGCGTCCCTCATACGGCCGGTTTTGCCGTAGCCTTGAAGACGTGGCTACCGATTATTCCTCCGAGATTTCCGATCTGCGCGCAACCTTTCACCAGATCCAGCAGGTGAGTGATCCCGAGGCCCTGCGGGCCCAGATCGCCAAACTGACCGAGGCGTCCGCCGCCCCCGATCTGTGGGACGACCAGGATCACGCCCAAGAGGTGACCTCCCAGCTGTCGCATGCTCAAGCCGAGCTGTCCCGCCTGGAGAAGCTCGCCGGTCAGATCGATGATCTCGAGGCGATGGTGGAGATGGCGGGGGAGTCCGATGATGAGGAGGAATCCGCCGAGCTGCTCGCTGAGACTGACCGGGATTTGGCCAAGCTGCGCGAGGCGATGGCGGATCTGGAGATTCGCACCCTGCTGTCGGGTGAATACGATGCTCGCGAGGCGGTCATCACCATTCGCGCGGGTGCCGGCGGCGTCGATGCCGCCGACTTCGCAGAAACCCTGCTGCGCATGTACACCCGGTGGGCTGAGCGCCACGGATATCCGGTTAAGGTGCTCAATACCTCCTATGCCGAGGAGGCGGGAATCAAGTCGGCAACGATGGAGGTCAAGGCTCCCTACGCCTACGGCACCCTGTCGGTGGAGGCTGGGACCCACCGTCTCGTTCGTATTTCCCCTTTCGACAATCAGGGACGCCGGCAAACCTCCTTCGCCGCGGTTGAGGTCATCCCGGTGACCGAGCAGACCGACCACATCGATATTCCCGATTCGGAGATCAAGGTGGATGTATTCCGCTCTTCGGGCCCGGGTGGCCAGTCGGTCAACACCACCGACTCCGCAGTCCGGATGACCCACCTTCCCACCGGGATCGTCGTGTCGATGCAAAACGAGAAGTCCCAGATTCAGAACCGAGCTGCCGCCCTGCGCGTGCTCCAGGCCCGCCTCCTCCTGCTCCGCCAGGAGGAAGAGGCTGCGGAGAAGAAGGCGCTTGCCGGGGATGTCAAAGCCTCCTGGGGCGATCAGATGCGCTCCTATGTCACCCACCCGTATCAGATGGTCAAGGATCTGCGGACCGGATATGAGGCCGGGAATCCGGATGCGGTCTTTGACGGGGATATCGACGGCTTCATCGACGCTGGGATTCGCTGGCGGGTCGGCCAGAATACCGGCGAGGAGTAGGTCTTTCCTGGCAGTGGGCGCGGCGCGCCTTATGAGCTGGGCGGTCGGCCTCGGTTAGCGTGAGGGTGATTCTGTCCTCGAGACCCTTACGCGCATGATTACATTCGATAACGTCACGAAGCTGTATGCGACGGGTGCACACCCGGCGCTTGACGGCATCGATCTCACCATTGACCCGGGGGAGTTCGTCTTCCTCGTCGGGCCCTCCGGTTCGGGAAAGTCCACGTTCCTGCGCCTGTGCCTGGCGGAGGAGCGCGCCACGTCGGGTGAGGTGCACGTGCTCGGCAAGAACCTTTCCGAGCTGTCCTCGCGCCGAGCCCCCTATCTGCGCCGCCAGATCGGCACCGTGTTCCAGGATTTTCGGCTTCTCGACGACAAGAACGTGTTCGATAACGTCGCGCTGGCCATGCAGGTCATCGGCAAGCCGCGCCACCAGATCAAGTCCCAGGTCCCCGAGGTGTTGGAGATGGTGGGACTGGAAGGCAAGGAACGCCGGAAGATGAATGAGCTCTCCGGCGGCGAACAGCAGCGCGTGGCCATCGCCCGCGCCATGGTCAATCGGCCGAAGCTGCTGCTCGCGGACGAGCCCTCCGGTAACCTCGATAAGCGCACCGCCATGGGCATCATGTCCCTGCTGTCGCGGATTAACCGGCGCGGCACCACGGTGGTCATGGCGACGCACGCCTACGACATTGTTAATGAGATGCGCAGGCGGGTGGTGGCCCTCAACGATGGGCGGATCATCTCCGACCAAAAGCGCGGCCTGTACGGACGAGGGGGCGAATAATGCGCATCGGTTTCGTCCTTTCCCAGACCTTCAAGGGCATCAAGTCCAACCGGATCATGGTGGCCTCGCTCGCGCTTGTCACCTTCGTCTCCCTCATGTTCCTCGGCGCGGCCGGTCTGCTGCAGACGCAGGTACAGAACATGAAGGACGAGTGGTATGAGCGCGTCGAGATCTCCGTGTTTATGTGCCCGATCAATTCGACGAAGGCACAGTGCGCCTCCGGCGAGGCCACCCAGGAGCAGATTGACGACGTTAACGACTTCTTGCGCTCCGATGACATGAAGGACTACGTCCAAGAGGTCTACGTCGAGTCAAAGGAAGACGCGCTGGAGAACTTCCAAAAACAGATGAAGGACTCGACGTGGGTAGAGGCCCTGCGGCCGGAGGATATGCAGGTTTCGCTGCGCGTTAAGCTCGTCAATCCGGAGGAGTACAAGATCCTCTCTGACGAGGTGGGTGGACGCCCCGGCGTCGAATCGGTGATTGATCAGCGTCAGCAGCTTCAACCGATCTTCAACGTCCTCAACGGTGCCACCGTCATTTCCGCGGTCCTTGCCGCCACCATGATTGTCACCGCCCTGCTCCTCATCATCACAATGGTGCGCCTCTCGGCCATGTTCCGATCGCGAGATACCGCAATCATGAGGGTGGTGGGCGCATCCAATGCGCTCATCCAAATCCCATTTATCCTCGAGGGCGTCTTTGCCGCCCTCATCGGGTCGCTGCTCGCCTCGGCCACGCTCTTTGGCGGGGTGAAGTACCTCTTTGAACGCTCGGACACCGAGCAGCGCTTCATCTTCATTAATCTCATCGATTCCGGGGATGTCCTCATGTTTATTCCATGGCTCATCCTCGGTGCCCTGCTCCTTACCGCGGGGGCATCCTTCATTGCCCTGCGCCGCTACACGAAGGTTTAGTATGCGTCGAGCCGTCTCAGCAGCCCTTGCGCTCATCCTCGCCCTCAGTGCCTCCTCTGCCGCCGCGTCGAATGAGGATGAGCGCGATGAGCTGGTGCGCAAGCAGCAGGAGAATGCCCGGGAGCTGGAGAACCTCCAGTCCAGTCTTGAGGGCGTGGACACCAATCTGCAGGAGGCTTATCTCAAGCTCGAAGAGGTGCGCGGCAAGATTCCGGGCGCCGAGGCCGAGCTAGCCAGCGCCCAGAGCGCACTCGCCGAAGCCGTGCGCGAGCAGGAGATTGTTTCCGGGCAGCTGGCCGCGGCCGAGGCCGAGCTTGGCGATATCGAGGAGGCGCTTGCCGCCGACACGGAGATTGCCGAGGAGACTCAGGATTCGCTCGGCGAGTTGGCCCGAGCCACCTACCGGGGCGAGAATGCCTCCACCGCCATGGAGGTGTGGGTGGGCTCGTCCTCCACGGAGGACTTCCTCTCGTCCTACTCCATGGTCGATTCGGTGGCCCGCAGCCAATCCTCGATTATCGCCGAGGCACAAACCCAGCTGGCCACGAACCGCAACCGGCAAGCACGCCAGAGCGCCGTACGCGAGGAAATCGAGGAGCTGCAGGCCCAGGCGGATGCTCTCGTCGAGCAGCGGGATGCTCGGCGCTCCGAGGCGCAGGCCAAGTCCGATGAGCTAAAGAGCCTCGAGGCCTCCGAGCAGGCCATGGCTGCCGACCTGGAGGGAAAGAAGTCTGACTTCGAGGCTTCCATTGCCACCATCGAATCCGAGCAGGCCTCCACCGCCGCCCGAATCGCTCAGATCAACGAGGAAATCCGGGCCGAAGAGGCGCGCCGCAAGGCCGCCGAGGAGGAGGCTCGCCGTCAGGCTGAGGCCGAGCGCCGGGCGGCTGAGGAGGAGGCCCGCCGCAAGGCCGCGGCCAATAAGCCAAAGGCGCCCTCGGCTCCCAAGCCGGCCGCCCCCAAGCCGGCGGCGCCCGCCCCGGCCCCGTCGGGCGCCCTCTTGATCCCCCCGGTTCCAGCCCCGCTCTATGTCACCTCCCCATTTGGTGTGCGCTGGTATCCGATCACCGGCGGATACTGGATGCATAACGGTGTTGACCTGCGCTCGCCGTGCGGCGAGGCTCAGGTGGCCCCCGCCGATGGCGTAGTGTCGGCAACGATTCCCGCCCCCGGAAATTCCACCCACGGCAATCAGATCTTCATCAATCACGGGATGATGGGCGGAAACTCCTGGGTGACCGTCACCAACCACCTCTCCGGTTTCGCCGTATCCAAGGGGCAGCGGGTGAGCAAGGGACAGGTCATTGGCTACACCGGTCAAACCGGAAACGTCACCGGCTGTCACGTTCACTTTGAAGTGTGGCGCAACGGCGTTGTCATCAACCCGATGAGCCTGCCGGGCTTCACCCGCCGCAACTAGCTCCCCGAGGGCCGGTCAGATCTTTGACGGGCCGGAGCCGCGCGGATACGATGGGATGCTCTGAGGAGGAGTCATGGCCGCGAAAAAGAATGCCGCGAAGCGCGCACAGGATACCGGGGGTGGCAAGAAAGTCATCGCCCGGAATAAGCGCGCCCGCCATGACTACTTCATTGACGACACGTGGGAGGCCGGGCTCGTTCTCACCGGCACCGAGGTAAAGTCCCTGCGGATGGGCCGCGCCTCCATCACCGAGGCCTGGATCGAGATCGACCGGGCGGGGGAAGCCTGGCTGCAGGGTGCCACGATTCCGGTCTACGTCTCGGGGACGTGGACCAATCACGCCCCCACCCGCAAGCGCAAGCTCCTCCTGCACAATGCCGAACTCATTCGGCTCGGGCAAAAGTCCCGCGAGAAGGGCTACACGATTGTTCCGCTCGAGCTCTATTTCTCCAAGGGCAGGGCCAAGATCGAAATCGCCCTCGCCAGGGGCAAGCAGGCCTGGGATAAGCGAGAGACACTGCGCCGGGCCCAGGACGATCGTGAAGCCCGCCGGGCCATGGCCGAATGGCGCAAGGGCAAGCGCTAACCGCGCACCGGCCCGCACCACCTGTGTGGCTCACCCCAGACCCTAGATGGGTGGCGGAGGAGCGTGCTAGACTTGTCATCCGCCCAGCTGGGCGGCGGTTGATAACTGAATAAGGGGACGATCGGTTTCGACGACGATCGCAATGAATGTGAAGCGGGTCGAGGACGCACAGTCATCTCGTAAACGATTCTGTGCAACCTACAGGTGCCAACTCTAAGCGCACCGATTTCGCTCTCGCTGCCTAAAGCGAAGTAGAAATCCGTCAGCGCGTGGTCCGCTCTTGCCACGCATCCTGGCGTCGTTTTAAGAGCCACTGCGCCTCGTCAGTGCGCATGGGACGAGGTGAACACCTACATGTGCTAAGTCCGTCAGCGTTATGTCTGTGCAAGCGCTGGGGCCGAAAACAACGATAATCAGACTGCACCCGGAGAAGCCATTTATTAACATCGTCGGACGCGGGTTCGATTCCCGCCGTCTCCACTGTGTCATGTCTCGCGTCATCGTTCCGCCGGTGACGCGAGATTTTTGTTGTGCTGGCGGGGTTTGCGGGCCTGGCTGAGGATCGGTTTTTTGGGGTATGTCTCGGAACATAGCGGAGCGATCTCCTCTAGTCACACATGGTCCCACGGCACCAATACCCGCCAAGCCACCGAGCCGGCACGAGGTTCTCGTCTTAGTTTTTCGGACCGACCGCCTCCGGCCGCCCCCTGGCGTGGTTACCGGGGGAGCGCTTACCATCGACCTTCACCGAGATCGGCGCTGAAACCTCGATGCCACATGCCCTGTGGGGAGATCAGGTGCGGGAAGGTCTACTTCGTGAATCGAATGACGAACGCGAAGACCGACGATGAAGGTTCGGGCCCGTGAGGTGGCAGGCGTTATCGGGTCGATTGACCTTCTGAGCCCCGATTCTTGGACTGTTAGATCCATCACCGGACGGAGAGGAAGCAACCTTTTCGACCTTGTCTGGACGGGTTTGCTCGGAGCTGGTGATCTCGCGTTGTCTTTCCTGCCGAGTTGCCCTTGCCTAGAGACGAGGCAAAGGTTAGCCTCGCCTTATGCCATTTCTATGGCGTAACAGTTGATGGAAGGACTCAACATGACACGAACGAGAAAGGCGATTATCGCCTTGCTTGCGTGCTTCAGCCTTCTGCTTCCCGGTGTAGGGGCTCTCGGCGTTGGCGCCGCAGTGGCCGAACCGGAAGCGGGTACGGATACGCAGTGCTCCGACGACGAGAACTTGCTTCTCGCTGCGGAACAGCCACTGGAATGGGGGGTACGCGAGTCTTTTAGGAAGTACATCGAAGGGCCGATTGCCAACGGTGAGATCACCGCTGCTGATGGCGCAACCTACGATGGTGAGAAGTTCAGCTTCCCGGTTGTGGATGGCACCTACGATCGCGCGGCCCAGACCGGCAAGATTCACTTCGGCGGTAGCACCCATTTCACGGGCCACCACGGGATACTTGATACCAAGATTTCCAATCCGGTAGTTGAGATCACGTCGCCCACGACGGCGAAGCTCTGGGCCGAGGTTGTCTCGAAGGGTTTCCAGGGGGACGCGACCGACTACGGTCTCGTTCACTTCGCCGATGTGACCCTGTCGACAAACTCGTATGAGGAGCCGACGCTCACTCTTCAAAGCAGTAGCGTCAAGCTCACTGCCGATGGCGTGGAGGCCTTTGCTGGCTTCTACGAGGAGGGCTCTGAACTCGACCCGGTCCACGCCGCCATCACCATGATCGATCCCGAGCCCTGCCCCACTGAAGTGGTTGCCGAGGCACCCACCGCCTCCGACGTTGAGGAAGCCGGTGCCGATACCGTGACGATTCCTGACGTTGAGGGTGTTGAGTACCTCATCGATGATGTCGTGGTTTCTGGTACCTACCAGGTGCCCGAGGGGGTCGATGCCGTGACTGTCACGGCCCGTGCCATGGACGGATACGTCCTCTCGCAGGACTCCGATAGCTCGTGGAACTTCAAGTTCGTGATCAACGAGCCCGCAGAGGAGCCGTCGCAGGAGCCCACTGAG
>JAUNVM010000017.1 GCA_030537635.1 Flaviflexus sp.
GTTGGATCCGGGGTCGGAGTGGGGTCCGGTGTCGGAGTCGGATCCGGGGTGGGATCCGGCGTGGGTTCGGGCGGCGGGGTCAGGTAGTTGTCCGCCACGATCTTCGCGGGGGCGGCTTCGCCCGGGTTGTCGATGACGAACGGGATCCACTCGTTGAGGACCTGGTAGTCACCGGGGGCGGCAACCTCGCGGAGCAGGTAGTGCCCAGGCAGCAGGGTCGATGTGGCGGGAGCGACGAAACGACCCTCAGCGTCTGTGGCAAAGGCGCCATCGGTGCCATCCAGGACAATCTTGCGAACCCGCTCGGTGGTGCAGCCTTCCGGCTCGGCAGCCAGCATCTCACGCAGTTCCTCGGCGGTGGCCGGGGTGCGGTAATCGCACACGGTGGCCTCTTCAGCCGGCCCATCATCCCCGGCAGGAACTCGCTCGTAGAGTTCGAAGGTGGCGCCGGCCAGGGGCGAGGAGGCCTTCTCGTAGGCCTCGTTGTCCTCGTTCCAGGAGTAGGCGATGCCGAGCTTGTTGAGCTCGAAGGTGCCAGGCAGGTAGTTGTCGGCCGTCACCTTGACGACCCCCGCGTTTTCCGTGTCCTGGATGGGGATGGTGAAGGGGGTCCACTCGTTGAGGATGATGTGACCCTCGGGCGCGGAGACCTCCCGGACGAGGTAGTCTCCCGGCGCGAGCGCGGGATCTCCCTCGGGAGTGAAGGAGCCATCGGCTCCCGTGGTGAAGGTGCCGTCGGTTCCCTCGAGGGTGATCTTGCGGACGGTCTTGTCCTCGCAGTCGGTGCCCTCGGCGGCGATCGCGGACTTGAGATCATCCGGGGTGGCCGCGGTCTTCGGGGCGCACACGGTCACGGTTTCGGTGTTCTCCAGGTCCGGTGCGAGCCCGCAAGCGGTGGCCTGGGTGTCCAGAACCTCGTACAGCTCGAAGGTGGCGCCTGCCAGGGGTTCGGCGGACTGGGTGAACTGGCTACCATCCCACCGGTAGTTCACCTGCGCCTTGTTCAGCTCGAAGGTGCCGGGAATGGGGCGGTAGGTGTAGTAGAAGTGCTGAGTATCGGCAGCACCAACCCGGTAGAGCGACACGTTGGGGGCGGGGAGGTAGTTGTAGCTCGTGGTCGGCTGGTCAACATCGAAGATGCCCTTGGCGTTCATGGGAACGTCATTGTCGACGTACTCATACCCATCGATGTCACGGATCAAGGACTCCACGGTGGGCTTGTACGGCAGCGCCATGGGGCTGCCGTCCTCGGCGAGATATGGCGAGAAGGAGCCGTCGGAGGCACGGTTCATGACCCGCAGTCCGGACTTCGGATGCCACTCACCATCCTGGTAGACATGGAACTGCCAAGGCCACCGGGCGAAGGCCTCGCCCCCGGACTTGTCTTCAAACTGGGAGGGAAGGTCGTAAGAGAGCTCGGGATAGATCTCTCGTACCGGCTTGGAAGAATCCACCTCGGCGAGCAGCTGGTCTTCCAGGCAGGCGAGCGTGTCAAATCGGGTTCCCTCGATTCCGCTCTCCACCGTGGCGCCCTCCCGGCCGGGAAGCCCCGCGGTATCAAAGCCCTTGCTCAGCTCCTCATCTTGTCCAAAGCCACGAGCGGCCAGGTACTCCGAGTGCAGGACATGGCGCACATCCATCTTTGCCGGGGGATAGACCCACAGGCCATTGGCCCTGGCGCCGATCGAACCGCCCGACGTGTCACCCGTCGAGCCGGTTCCCCAGCCCATGCCTCCCCACTCACCGTCAGCCGGGAGGTAGAAGTCGTAACTGATTGTGTGCTCTTCGCCGGCACCGAAAGTGTCCTCGAAAACGTAGTGGATGGGCTCGAAGAATCCCTTACCGTCAGACATGCGAATCCAGTTGCCCTCGGCGTCCACCAACACCGGATTGTCCGGATCGTATTGCTCGACGGGCACCGGCTTGCCATCGTAGGTGAAGTTCTCCACCGGCTTGAAGGAGAGGTCATCAGTTCCCAACTGCTCAGCCGTGCGGTAGTGCCACACGGTCCCAAACCGGAACTGCAGCGTGGGCGAGCCCGGAGAGTCCTCCTTCAAGTAGAAGCGGATGGTGGCGCGCACCCCCTCGCAGGGCTTAAGCATGGCTTGGAAGCCGAAATAAGTGAGATGAGAGGGCTGAGCCTCGGGGTCGTACTCGCAGGTGGGCCCGTCTTCGCCGTCAACCAGCGTGCCCGGAAGCCGCTCGAAGGTCATCTCATAATCGGGGAATGGCCGCTCATCGGCCAGCACCTGGGTGCGCGGAAGGAAGCTGAACAGCCCCGCGAGCGCCAGGGTGAGAACCAGGGCCAGACAGGCCGAAGCAGGACGAAACAGTCGTCGCCGGTGTTGACGCCGGTTAGCGCCGACAAAACCGTCATTTATGCGCTTTTTATTCATGAAAGCAATCCTTCGAGGCTTTAGTGGCAATGGCAGAACTATAGCCGTTAAACGATGCTAGATATTGCGAAATCGCTATTTCCCACAGTTCAAACACTCGGTTTAATCATTTCATCACCATCGTGACGGTTTATCCCCGAGCGTGAGACCGGATGGTGAGGAGGCATCGACGCGGCGCTCGCCTCCGGCACACTAGCCGTCCCGCGGCGGTGACCGCGGGAAAGCCACACAGCAGCCGGCGCCGCACGAAGCTCACGAGGGACTCAGAGGACGAACGTCGGCACACTCACGCAGCTAGTGGCACACCGGGGTCTCACGGGCGCGTGGGGTGGCTCGGATCGATACTGAAGCGGGAACAGACAACAAGCGTGCTGCCGGTGATGTCGGGCTGCCCCATCGCCGCGAACATTCCATCACGCGTCAGCCACCAACGATTCCAATCTTTGAGGGGGTAAATAATTGAGCGGATACCGCCCCGGCATCACCGAACCGACCTTCAGAGCCTCGACAGCAAACGCTCAACCAGCATCGTAGCGGCGTTGCATCACAATGGGTATCTAAGGGTATCTAAGTGGAGCCACCTGTCGGACTCGAACCGACGACCGTTCGCTTACAAGGCGAGCGCTCTACCAACTGAGCTAAGGTGGCGACGGGCTTATTCTGCCAGAAGGCAGGGCCCGAAGGTAATTTAGTCGATCCCCAGAATCTCGCCCATGGGCTTTTCTGCCCACTCGTAGTTCTGCTCGCCGTTAACGAGCAAAGTGGGGGTACCGCGATAGTCTTCGAGGAAGTGCTCGCTCACCTTGTTTGCCCACTCGAGGTCCGCATTGGCCTCAAGCCCCTCGGCTACCTCGCTGGACACTCCAGCCTCCTCGGCCAAGGACACCAGCTCACCCCAGCCCCCAGCATCGCTCGCCCGCGTCTTCATGAGGTTTTCGGCGTGATCGAATACCGCCTTATGGAAGGCGAGCAGATGCTCGGGATCCTTCTCGGCAACCTCGCGGAAGGCGGCCGTGGCCTCGGCGGAGAATTCCTGGCCGAGGATGGCGACGGGATGGAGGATGACCTGGGCCTTGCCGTTATCGGCGTAGGTGGCGAGGTCGGCCCCGTGCCTCATCTCCAGGTCGACGCAGTGCGAGCACAGGTAGTCGAAGTAGAGGTCCACCCGGGGAGCATCATCCGCCGGCTTGCTCTCGCCCACGATCTGGTACCCGGTGACCAGATCATCCTCGGTCACCGGGGTGACACTGACTTCGGGGGCGTCCCACTCGGCCGCCTCCTCCTCATCCTTACCCCCGGTGAGGATGGAGATGACGGAAATGAGGACGACGAGAGCGACGGCGGCGATCGCCCCGATCGTGAGCATCTTATTGCGCTTGGCGCGCTTTTCTTCCTCCGCCTGAATCTTGCGGGCCTTCTCGCGCGCCGCCTCGCGGCGCTCCTTCTTCGTGGTGGGAATGCGGTTGCTTGACGTGTAGTTCTTGCCCATGGGGCCAGCCTTTCTTTCGGTGCTTGTGATGCCGTGGCCGCGTTAGCGGCGGGGCCGGCCGGGCGGGCCCCGGCTGCGTGAGGCGCCGACGTGGGCACGCAGCGGCGCAAGCACGCCCGCGTGCGCGGCCGCAAGGCGCGGCACGGTCGGCAGCTTCGGCCAGGACGCGGTAGTTCGCTCGGGCGGACGAAGATCCGCCCCGGCGAGCACTGCTCCGAGCGCAAGGGCCGCAAGAAGAAGGTGGTAGAGAGACGGGCCGAGCGCGGATCCTTCCGTGCAGGCCGGATCGGCGTGGGCGAGGCCCACCAGGCGGGCTGCCCAGGGCACGTGCGCGCACGTCGGGGACGCCGGAAGGGCGGCAAGGAGCGGTGCTCCCGCCGCAATCCATAGGCGCCGTCTCATAGCGTCATCTTACGGGCTAGCGAAGGAAAGGCGGAACGCCGAAGGGAGACCAGGCCACCTGGGCTCCGGAGGCGATGAGAATCACGCCGAAGGCCCCCAGGGCGAGAAGGACAATGACCCAGATAGCGGCAAGGCCCGGAGAACCGGCAATACCGGAAAGGATGGAGCGGGTGGCGCGGCGGGCCGGGCGGCTCGTCGGATAGAGCCAGGCAACAAGGCCCGCAATCGCGGCGGCCGGAATGAGGTCGACGGGGGTGACGGGCCCGCCGTTTTCGGACAGGAACCACAGGGCGATTGAGCCGGCGACGAGGCCTGAGCCCACGCTCGCCACGGTCCGCAAAATCGCCCCGATGATCTGGGCGGGAAGCCGGCCGATGATGCCGAGGAATTCGCCTCGATAGGGGCCGCCACGATCCCACCGCGCCCACATGAGGGCCTCCTGGGAAAGACCGATAATGCTGGCAATAAGACAGCCGGCGGTCATGACGAGAACCACGGCCCCCGGGCTAGAGCCGGCCCAGAAGGTGAGCACGATCCAGGCGAGCAGCGTGAACCAGGGCCGGCGGCGCGGCTTTTGGGCCCAGGCGGGAACCTCGAAGACCTCTCCGCCGTCCTCGCCCCATTCCGCATCGGGGCCGGGATAGGAGAGCAGGCCAGCCTCCCGGTAGGCATACGGGTCGTCCTCCCGGGCCTGAATCTGACCCCCGGGGTAAGGCACAGGGTGCGCCGACGCATATCCCGCCTCCGCATAGGCCTCACCGGAGGTGTCTGCCTCGTAGGGTTCGGCTTCATACGCCTGCCCATACGACCCCTCAACGCCCCCGCCATAGCTCTCAAAGGACTCTCGCGCCCACGGCGCGGGACCATCCGGATACACCTCGGTTCCCGCGTCCTCCCCGCCACCCGCAGCATGAGGGGCCGGCGCGCTGTACCGCGCGTCGTCACCCGCCCAGCGGTCAGGCATCGGCTCGCCGGGGCCGGGCAGATCGGTCTCCTCGCCGTAGCCGTGCCAGGTGGGCTCGAGGTTCTCGGACTCGATGCGGGTGGGCTCAACGGGGTGCAGCTTCTCCCGGGGAACCGCGATCCGACCGGCCAGCATGTCGATGACCTCGGACGGGCTGGGCCGTAGGTGAGCATGGGGGTGGAGGGCCTGGCGAAGCGCGTAGGCAACCACCTCGTCAATGCCGTCGAGATCGGCCTGGCCGGTGTGCACCTTGTGGGTGACCTTGGGGCCGTGACCGGTGCCGAATGGGGCGCGCCCGGTGGCGGCGTAGGCAAGCACGGCGGCCCATGCCCACCAGTCCGCCTCGACCGTGGGGTCGTTCCCGTTGAGAATTTCCGGGGCGCAGTAGCCTGGGGTGTGGGCGATGAAGCCGGTGGCGGTGAGGCGGGATTCCTCGGCGATCTGGGCGATACCAAAGTCGATGAGAACCGGGCCTCGCTCGCTGATCATGACATTGGAGGGCTTGAGGTCGCGGTGCAGGACGCCAAGCTCGTGAATGGACTGGAGGGCCTTGGCGAGCTCGGTGGCGAGCGCGGTCAGGGCCTCCCCCTCGTAGGTGCCGTATTCGGCGACATCCTCGGACAGGGTGGGGCCATCGATGAGCTCGGTGACGATGAAGGCATCGTCTTCCTCGGTCTCGTAGTCAACCACCTGGGCGACGTAACTGCCGCGCACCCGGCGCAGGGTCTGCACCTCGCGGCGCAGCCGGTCGCGAGCATTGGGATCGGCGGAGATCGAGGGGTGCAAGAGCTTAAGGGCGTAGCGGTACCCCGCCCCGTCCTTGACCTCATACACGGTCGACATGCCGCCATACCCGATCCGTTTGATCAGCTGGTAGCCGCCGACTTCTCGACGCTCCCGCATAGCTCTAACCTACCCGAATCGCGACTAAGTCAGCGGGAGCCTCCCGGCCCATTGGCTCCCCTTTCTCGCCTCCCCACTGCGCATCACCGCCGCCTTTGGTGCGATCATCGCGCTCGAATGAGCGAGGGAGTGAGGATCACCTCATTCCTGCGTCCTTGGTGAGCTGTCGGTGGCCAGCACGCTCGAATACCGTCCACTATCTAGCTCTTTGCCCTTCTTGGTGGGGCGGGAATGTGCGCGGGGTGCTCGCCGCCCGACAGCGGCGGGAGGGCGCCGAGAATGAAGCGTGTTCATTGTTTTGTCACCAGGGGTTTTGCGTGCGATACTGGGGGAAGTTGCGCGTAACCGGTGATGCCGCCGGGAGCATGCAGCCGTGTCAGGGTCGACACACGATACTGGCACCTTTCACAACGGATCGTCCGGCACGTACCTGCCGGTGAAGGGACCATCATGGCAACTGTTACCTTTGAAAAGGCGACGCGGATTTACCCGGGCTCGGATCACCCCGCCGTCGACAAGCTCGATCTCGAGATCGCTGACGGCGAGTTCCTCGTTCTCGTCGGCCCCTCGGGCTGCGGCAAGTCCACCTCGCTCCGCATGCTTGCGGGCCTGGAGGAGGTGAACTCCGGACGCATCTACATCGGCGACAAGGATGTCACCGACATGACACCGAAGGATCGCGATATCGCGATGGTGTTCCAGAACTACGCGCTCTACCCGCATATGACGGTGGCGCAGAACATGGGCTTCGCGTTGAAGATCGCGGGCACGCCGAAGGATGAGATTGATAAGCGGGTGAAGGAAGCCGCCCGCATCCTCGACCTCGAGCCCTACCTGGACCGCAAGCCGAAGGCTCTGTCCGGTGGCCAGCGCCAGCGCGTGGCCATGGGCCGCGCGATCGTCCGCCAGCCCCAGGTCTTCCTCATGGATGAGCCGCTGTCGAACCTGGATGCGAAGCTGCGCGTGCAGACCCGTACCCAGATTGCTTCGCTGCAGCGCCGCCTGGGAATCACCACCGTCTACGTCACCCACGACCAGACGGAGGCCCTCACCATGGGTGACCGGATCGCCGTGCTCAAGGACGGTATCCTCCAGCAGGTCGGCACCCCGCGCGAGATGTACGAGTCGCCCGCCAACAGCTTCGTCGCCGGCTTCATTGGCTCCCCGGCCATGAACATCGGCAAGTGGCATCTCGAGGGAGACCGCGCCACCTTCGGCGACGCCTCCTTCCAGCTGCCGCCCGAGACCGCGGCCAAGGTGACCGACAAGGACAACAAGTCGATCATCGTGGGCTTCCGCCCGGAGAACCTCGAGCTCACCGCCGAGCACGACCCGAACTCGATTCCGATCAAGGTCTCCCTCGTCGAGGAGCTCGGCTCCGATGCGTATGTGTACGGCGCGGTTGCCGGCCACGATCGCGAAAAGGAAACCTTCGGCTCGGGTGACGGCTCCGAGCAGGTTGTCGTCCGCATCCCGCCGATCGACGTACCGAAGGCCGATGAGATTGTTCACTGCCGACTCAAGGAAGGCAGCGGCTACTTCTTCCACGCCGAAACCGGCCAGGCGCTGTAGCATCACGGGGCGGGCATCATAGCCCGCCCCGTTCTCTGCCAGGAGGTCTCATGGACTCGCTTCAGATCACGGCTGCGGCCGTGGAGCCGGCGCTACTCGACCTGCCGTGGCAGCTGCCGCTCGAACAGTGGCCCGAAGAGACGATTGCCGCTCTCCCCCGCGGCATCTCCCGCCACGTCGTGCGCTTCGTGCACCTTGGCGGCCGCGTCATCGCCATTAAAGAAATCGGCGAGGTTGTCGCTCACCACGAGTATGAGCTGCTGCGCGATCTGGACCGGATTGGCGCCCCGGCCGTCACCCCCCTCGCGGTCATCACCGGCAGACGGGATGAGCAGGGCGAGCCGCTGGCGGCCGCCCTCGTCACCGAGCATCTGCCCTATTCGCTGCCCTACCGCGCCGTCTTCGGCAAGTGGGTGAAGCCGGAAACCGCCCACCGGCTCATCGACGCCCTGTCGGTCCTGCTCGTTCGCCTCCACCTGCTCGGCTTCTACTGGGGCGATGTCTCCCTGTCGAATACGCTGTTCAGGCGAGATGCTGGCGCCTTTGCCGCCTATCTTGTCGACGCCGAAACCTCCCAGCTCTATGACGAGCTGTCCGTCGGCAAGCGCGAATACGATATCGATCTTGCTCGCACCAACATCATTGGCGAGCTCATGGACCTCCAGGCCGGCGAGCTCCTCGATGCCGACACCGATGTCATCCTCCTCGGCGACCGGCTGGTTGAGAGGTACGAAACCCTGTGGTCAGAGCTCACCGAACGTGAATCCTTCCGGGCCGATGAGCGGTGGCGGGTCACCGAGCGGATCAATCGGCTCAACATGCTCGGCTTCGACGTTGGCGAGCTCGCCATCACCTCCGACATCACCGGCACCTCCGTGTCCATCCAACCCAAGGTGGTTGACGCCGGCCACTACCACCGCCAGATCATGCGGCTCACCGGCCTGGATGTCGAGGAGAATCAGGGCCGGCGCATGCTCAACGACCTCGAACAGTATCGCGCGCTCACCGGCAGAGGCGGACAGCCACTGTCCTTCGTTGCCCACGACTGGATGCAAAACGTCTTCGAGCCCACCATCTCCGCCATCCCCCGCGAGCTGCGCGGAAAGCTTGAACCCGCCGAGATCTTCCACGAGCTACTCGAGCACCGCTGGTACATGTCCGAGCGGGCCGGCCACGACGTCACCATGGCCGACGCGGTGAAGTCCTACATCGACTCCATCCTCGTCCACCGCCGCGACGAAAAGTCCTTCCTCGACAGCCCCGGCGAGATCGACCTGCCGCTCACCGACGACCAGTTCTAACGCCCTCCCCGGAGGCAGGTCCCGCATCCACCACGCCGCGGGGTCGTCCAACCGGATAGCGCTGGGTCGCGCGAAGGGTACTCGGCCGCGCAGATGATCGCGCAGCCGAGCTTGGGCAGAACGTGAGATCGGGGGCGCACACGTGCGCCCCCGACGTGATATCCAGCCCGCTGATCCCGCGGGACTGGGCTTAGCCCTCGAGCTCCTTGAGCAGTAGCTCGCCGAGCTGGACGGTGTTGAGCGCGGCGCCCTTGCGCAGGTTGTCGCCAACGACGAACATGGCGAGTCCCCGGCCATCCTCGACCGACTGATCGGTGCGGATGCGGCCGACGAAGCATTCGTCGCGGCCGGTGGCCTCGATCGGGGTGGGCAGGTCAACCACGGCCACGCCCGGAGCATCCTTCAACATCTCGGTGGCCTCGGCCGGATCAACCGGCTCGGCAAACTCGGCGTTGATCGCGAGGGAGTGGGAGGTGAAGACGGGGACGCGCACGCACGTGCCGGAGACCGCGAGATCGGGAATCGAGAGGATCTTGCGGGACTCGTTGCGCAGCTTCTGCTCCTCATCGGTTTCCCCGGAGCCATCATCGACAAAGTTGCCGGCGAGGGCGACCGCATCGAAGGCAATGGGGGCGGCGTAGACGTCGGGGGCCGGGAAGTCGACGGCCTCGCCATCGGTGGCCAGCGCGGTCATGTCCTGCTTGGTAACCGCCTCCACCTGGGTGGCAAGCTCCTTGACCCCGGCCAGGCCGGATCCGGAGACCGCCTGGTAGGAGGAGACAACGAGGCGGCGCAGACCGTACTTCTCGTGCAGCGGGGCCAGGATCGGCATCGCCGCCATGGTCGTGCAGTTCGGATTGGCGATGATGCCCTTGGGGCGGTTCGCCATATGCTCGGGATTGACCTCGGAGACGACGAGGGGAACCTCGGGGTCCTTGCGCCAGGCCGAGGAATTATCCACGACAATGGCACCGGCCTCGACAAACTTCGGGGCGTACTCCTTCGAGGTGGCGCCGCCGGCCGAGAACAGGGCGATGTCGACGCCGGAGACGTCGGCCGTCGCCACATCCTCCACCTCAATCTGCTCGCCCCGGAATTCCAGCTTCGTGCCGGCGGAGCGGTGGGAGGCGAAGAAGCGCACCTTGCAGGTGACGTTCCGATCCTCGAGCAGGGTCCTCATGACGCGGCCAACCTGTCCGGTTGCGCCGACAACGGCGATTGTCTTCATCGTCCTGTACCTCCGTACACAACAGCTTGGGTTTCGGATGCATCGAGCTCGAAGGCGGTGTGCACGGCGCGCACCGCATCATCCAGCTCGTCGATATCCACGACCACGGAGATCCGAATCTCCGAGGTGGAGATCATGTCAATGTTGATCTGGCGGGCGGCCAGCGCGCCAAACAGCTTGGCCGAGACGCCCGGGTGGGAACGCATGCCGGCGCCGACGAGAGACAGCTTGCCGACCTTCTCGTTGAAGTTGAGCTCCCGATAGGCCAGCTCTCCTCGAATCGACTCGATGGCCTCCATGACCACCGGTGCATCGGCCGCCGGCAGGGTGAAGGAAATATCGGTCTTCTCCGGATCGGCCGCAGCCACGTTCTGGACGATCATGTCGATATTCGCCCCCGCCGAGGCTACCGTCTCGAAGACGCGGGCAGCCTTGCCGGGAACATCGGGGATCCCGAGAATCGCAACCTTGGCCTGTGAGCGGTCGTGGGCGATGCCGGTGATGATGGGAGCTTCCATATCCTCATCGGTAGTGTTCATGATCCAGGTTCCCTCCAGGTCGGAAAACGATGAGCGCACGTGCAGGGGTACGTCGTATTTGCGAGCAAATTCAACCGCCCGCAGGTGAAGAATCTTGGCGCCCTGCGCGGCCAACTCGAGGGTTTCCTCGTAGTCGAGCTGATTCACCCGGCGGGCGGTGGGGACGATGCGAGGATCGGCCGAGAACAGCCCGTCGACGTCCGTGTAGATCTCGCACGCTTCGGCGTGCATGGCGGCCGCGAGCGCCACCGCCGTCGTATCGGATCCGCCCCGGCCCAGGGTCGTGACGTCATTATGCTCGTTGACGCCTTGGAATCCGGCGATGATGGCGACGGCGCCGCCGCGCACGTCCCGGGCAATCCGTTCGGGGACGATGCCGACAATCGAGGCCTTGCCGTAGTGGGAGTCGGTGCGCAGTCCCGCCTGCTGTCCGGTGTAGGCGTGGGCTGGCACGCCAAGCTTGGTGACGGCCATGGCCAGGAGGGCCATGGAGATGCGCTCGCCGGCGGTGAGGAGAATATCCATCTCCCGGGCCGGCGGCTTATCGGTCACCTCGGCGGCCATATCCAGCAGGTCATCGGTCGTGTCGCCCATGGCGGACACGACAACAACAACATCGTGGCCAGCGTTCTTTGTGGCAACGATGCGGGAGGCGACCCTCATCAACGCCTCGGTATCCGAGACGGAGGATCCCCCGTACTTTTGGACTATCAGACTCACTTCAGTCTCCTCACGCGCGTCTCCTTATTCTCGGGCCCCCGCGCCTGGGACCCCGTCGCATCGGCGGCGATCGTCTCACTCAGTGGGAGAAGAATGGCCGGAACTGCCGCCCAACGTGGGCGTATTCACGGAAGTTCGCCCCTCGAAGGCCCTGGACAAGGTGATCTCATCGGCATATTCCAGGTCACCGCCGACCGGCAGTCCGGAGGCCAACCGCGAGACTCGCACGCCCATGGGTGACAGTGCCCGGACCAGGTATGAGGCCGTGGCCTCGCCCTCGATGTTGGGATTCGTGGCGATGATGATCTCTTCAACCTCCGGGGTGAGACGGGAAAAGAGCTGACGGATCCTCAGGTCTTCCGGGCCGACACCATCGATCGGGTTAATCGAGCCGCCGAGCACGTGGTATTTTCCTCGGAACTCCCGGGTCCGCTCGATCGCGACAATATCCTTCGGCTCCTCGACAACGCAGATAACGGCGGCCACCCGGGCTGGATCGGAGCAGATGCGGCAGATCTGCTGCTCGGTGACGTTGCCGCACACCTCGCAAAAGCGCACCCGGGCCTTGACCTGGGTCATGGCGTCGATGAGGCCCTCGACATCGGTCTCCTCGGCGGCGAGCAGGTGGAAGGCGATGCGCTGGGCGCTCTTGGGGCCGATGCCGGGCAGGCGACCCAGCTCGTCAATGAGATCTTGAACGGCTCCGTCATAGACTCCAGCCACTACTGCTCCTCACCATCATCATCGTCATCTTCTTCGGACAGAATTGTGCCACCGAAGGCTTCGAGGACGGCTGCCACGCCAAAGGCATCCGCATCGGTTGCCAGCGGATCATCTGCCGAGACCTCCTCCTCTTCCGGAACCACATCCTCGGGCTCCGGGCTCGGCGCCGGAACGCCACGCTTGGCCCCAAGCTCGGCAAAGTTTGGCCGGGGAGGGGCTGCCGCGGCCGGAACACTTGGCAGATCGGTGGGCGGCGGGGAGGGCAGATCGACGAGCGAAAAGTCGAGGCCACTTGGCGGGGTCGTGGGCGGCACGGGAGGCATCGCCGGGAACTCTTCCCCGGCCTTGGCCTTCTCCACAGAAGGCGCGGGCCGCGCGGCTCCACCCTGCGCACCTCCGGCACCGTCACCGCCGGACGACGTGGGGCGGGCGGGAGACGAATCTGCCGACTGATACTCCCCAGCTTCCTCATCGTCCTCCCAGGCGTATTCCGGAACCGGGGGAAGCTCATGGTCACCGCTTCGCTCCGGCCGGGCAGATGCTCGCGCAGTGCGGGCCGAGCCTGGCTCCTCGCCGGGAGAGGGGGATGCTGCAAAGGCCTCGGCCGGACGATCCGAAGCGGGCTCATCGGCGGGAGAAGGGGCGGCGGGGACGGAGGAGACCGCCGGACTGGAGGGAACCGACTCGGCGGAGGATGCGGACGAGGCCGGGGCTGCGGAAGTAGCCTCGCTCGGGCTCGACGCGACCTCACCGGACGTAGGGCTCGCCTGCTTGGCAGCTGGCGTCCGAGACGGTGGCGCTGAGCTGACGGTTGAGTCTGAGACTTCCTCGGTCTTCCGGCTAGCCTGCGCGGGAGATTGCCGGCGCTCGGCGGCTCTCGCGGTCTGATCCGCCCGGGGGGCTACTGGCCGGCGCGGCCGTGAGTCGGCCTCCGCATCATCAGACGGCTCGCGTCCGGCCGCCTTGGATCCGGCGATGCGAGGCTCAACCGACACTGCGCACACCTGGGAGATCGCGGCGGCAAGATTGGCGGGATTTTGCCGGGAGAAGAAGCGTTGCGCCATGCCCTCATTAGGGAAGGCAAGGAAAAGAGCATTCCCCTCCAGTCCCACAACGGTGGCGTGCTCGATGAGGGATGCCGTAATCCGGGAGGGGCCACCGCGCTGGTGCAGCGCCTGGCGAATATCGGACCAGCGAGCGGAAATATCCTCAGCTCCGGCCGAGGGGGTCGATGACGCCTGCGGTTCCGGCGCCGGCTCGCGGGAAGCCTGGGCCTCGGCTTGCTGCGCCGGCTTCTCCACCGGAGGCTGGGCTGCCGTGGCCTCCGAACGCGTGCCGGAAACACCTTGCGGCACGGCCTGCTCGGCCGCTGGCTGACCCTGGTTGGCGGGCTCGGCTGGCCCGGTCGAACGCCTGATCGCGGGCTCGGGCGGGGGTGTGGCGGGCACCGGCGGCCGGGACGGGGCCGGGGGCCGCACGGCGGGCTGAGCGTGCTTGGCCTGCTGTTCTTGCTCCTGGGCGGCCTGCTGGGACTTTTCTCGGGCGAGGCGCAGCGCCGCCTCGCGCGGGTCCTCCCCGGCGGGCCGGGAGGCTCGCTCGGCAATATCCCCGCCGGCGGTGGTGAGCAGGCGGGCACAGAGAAGTTCCAGCTGGAGGCGGGGTGAGGTGGCGCCCACCATCTTGGCCAGGGCGGCATTGGTGATGTCTGCCGATCGGGAGGCCCGGCCGGCTCCGAGGAGTTCAGCCTGTTCGCTCATCCGCTCGTACTGGTCTTCGGGCAGCGCCACCAGCACATCCTTGGCGGAGGTTCCCGCCAGGCACATAACGACAAGATCGCGCAGTCGCGCGAGGAGATCCTCAACGAACCGGCGCGGATCCTGACCGGACTGGACAACGCGGTTAACCGCCTGGAAAAGGGCGGCACCATCGGTATTCGCAAGCGCGTCAATCGTCTCATCGAGCAGCGCAGCGTCCGTATATCCGAGCAGGGAGACAACCGTCTCGTAATCCAGCTTGTTGTCGGTTGCGCCGCCGATGAGCTGATCCAGAACGGAGAGCGTGTCGCGCACCGAACCGGTTCCAGCTCGCACGACGAGGGGTAGCACCCCCGGGCCGACCTCCACACCTTCTTCCTCGCACAGATCCGCGAGGAAGGTTTCCAGGGTCTCCGGGGGGACCAGCCGGAACGGGTAGTGGTGGGTGCGAGAGCGAATGGTGCCAATGACTTTATCCGGCTCCGTGGTCGCGAAAACGAACTTCACGTGGGCCGGTGGCTCCTCGACAAGCTTGAGCAGGGCGTTGAATCCCTGCGGGGACACCATGTGGGCCTCGTCGATGATGAAAATCTTGTACCGGTCTCGCACGGGAGCAAAGGTGGCGCGTTCGCACAGGTCACGAGCATCGTCAACGCTGCCGTGCGAGGCAGCATCCATCTCCACCACATCGAGAGATCCGCCACCATCGCGCGCAAGCTCAATGCACGATTCGCATTGACCGCACGGGGTGGCCACCGGCCCCTCGGCACAGTTGAGGCAGCGGGCGAGGATGCGGGCGGAGGTGGTTTTGCCGCAGCCGCGCGGCCCGGAGAAGAGATAGGCGTGGTTCGTGCGATGAGATTCCAGCGCCGCCATGAGCGGAACCGTCACGTGATCCTGACCGATGACTTGTTCGAACGTCTCCGGCCGATAACGGCGATAAAGTGCGGTACCCACGCCGTCAAGTCTACGGGCCGAGGCGACAAAAGCAGAACCCTATCGCCGCCAGCTCACCGTCAACACCCACATGTCCCGCCTTGTGGCGCCAATTGGGCCCTCAACATCGAGGCTGGTCGGAAGAGAAAAGACAAGACTCCCCACGCACCCGTCAGAGCCCGCGTACCCTTGCTGCCTTCCGACCCTGGGGGAGTTCCGCGCGATGACGTCACGTGGGGAGCCATCACCCAGTGTAGCGCAGAAGATGGCGAAGGGTACATTCGCAGATTTCGCGCTTGCGCCCCTCCTCCGCTAAGATAGTTGGGCACGCCATGCGTGCGAGGAGGATTCGCCTAGTGGCCTATGGCGCTCGCTTGGAAAGCGGGTTGGGTGCAAGCCCTCGGGGGTTCGAATCCCCCATCCTCCGCAGAACAGACAAATCTCGCGTCATCGTATGATGGCGCGAGTTTTATTTTTAGCGGTTCGCATGGACGACGATTGACGAGTGGGGGACGAATACGTGGCGGCGTGAGTGTCACTCACCGGTGGTTCCCTCGGTGACCTTGAGCCCCGCGGGCCGCCCCTGTCTCCTCTCCACTCCCTGACTCTCTCGCACCTGGCTGGGCCGGCTGGCTGAGCCCATGTGTTGCGAGTATGGCCGGATTGGTGAACCGGCGCGATAAGGGCGCTAAGCTGTGAGCATGAATCAACGGGCCCAATACCGCCGGCGCTTACAGCAACGTCAGACCGTCATCTTCGGCACCCTCGCTCTCATTATGGCGGTGGCGATGTTGTTGGCCTCTGCCTGGTGGACCGGCGTTCTTCCTTTCCCCTTTGGTCAGGAGTTCACGAAGAAGGAAGTCGTCGCCAAGGATGTCGTTCCCTGCATTGTCGAGGGAACTCCCTCGGTGCCCAATTCCGATATCTCCGTGCGCGTCTATAACGCGACTAACCGGTCCGGTCTGGCCAACTCCGTCGCCGGAAAGCTTAAGGAGCAGGGCGTTGTGATCGTGGAAGAGGGAAACTGGAAGGGCACCAAGCCCCAATCCCCCACCGTGATTTACACCCCCTCTTCCGCGATTCCCGAGGCCTACACCCTGGCCCGCATGTTCCCCGAGGTCAAGGTCTTCCACGACCCGACGAGCTCAAAGAACCAGGTTCTCGACATCGTGCTCGGGGATAATTTCGAGGGTTTGAAGTCAGGTGATGATCTCGCCACCCTCGCGGACGGACAGGAGCTGACGAGCTTCGAGGGATGCCAGGAGATCGACCGCTAACAGCGCCTACTCCGGGCCACTAGGCACCGTTCCGACTGCTTCCTTACCGCACCGGTCGATCCTCGAACACCGGCACACGTCCTTCGCCCAGAGCCTCGGCAAGGGCGGCCAGTCCGACGGAGTCGAGGTACACCACGGATTGTTTCCCCTCCCAGCCCAGGCCGGCAACAGGAGCGGTGCCAAAGCGGGCTTCTCGCATGGCCCCCACGAGGGTAATCATCTCCCCAACATCCGCCTGCCCGCCATCAACCACGATGACTTGAAGGAGGTCCGGCGCCAACGACGCTGCGGCGGCTGGATCAATCTGCTCGGCGAGCGCTCCCAGCACCGCCTGCTGGCGCACGATCCGGTCCAGGTCACCGCGGGGAAGCGATGCCCGTTCACGCACGAAGGACAGAGCCTCGTCGCCGTCAAGGATTCTCGTGCCGTCGACGGTGTCGATTTCCACCGGCCCCACCGCGTCAATGACGCTCACAAACCCCGTCATGTCCACCGCGTAGACGTGTTCGATGGGCTGGCCGAGCAGCTCGGAGACCGTGGCCTTAGCAAGCTCGGGTCCGCCCCAGGCATAGGCGGCATTGATCTTGGCCTCGCCGTGGCCGGGGATGTTCACCCACGAGTCTCGCGGCAGCGACACAATGACGGGATCGGATCCGGGAGCGATGACCATGAGCACGTCCGAGCGCACCCCGCCGAGCCGCCAATCCCCCGGCCCAGCATCCACGCCAACAAGCAGTGACAGTTTCTCCGCGTGCCGCTCGCTGTCGCCCTGCGCCGCCGGCTCGGGTGTTCCCACGGCGGAGGCTTGCGCCGTCGGCTCGCTGGTCCCCGACGTGGTCGGGTCAGCCTGCTCGGTCGAATTGATCTCACCACCGCTCGGGGCGGGCTGCCCGGCCGCGCAAGCGCCAAGCACGAGAGCGCAGGCGCAGGCGAGCAGCGTGCGTCTCATGAGCCGGATGGTAGCGAGGAGTCGGGACCGGAGTTATCCGTCGGCTTCGCCTTGGCAGATGCATCGTTATCCGCCTGCGGACGTCCCCGATCGGGGTGGCGTTCCTGGGCGGCGATCTCCTCGCGCTGGGAACGGGCTTCGGCGGCGAGAATGGCAAGCTTTTGGGCTGCCTCACTGCGCTGCATGGCCTCTTGAATCCACTGGGTGGTGAGCACCCGGGAGACGGCATTGACCATGAGGAAGGCGCCAATTCCGGCCACCCACTTCGAGGCCTTGCCCCTACCCGAGCGCAGGGCGCCGGCGAACACGGTGCCACCCACCGCAGCCTGGGTGGAGGCCACCGCGTTCATGAGGGCGGGATGATCGAGGTAGAGCTTGCGGTAGTACTTCCACATCTTCGGCCCGGCCACCCCGTGCCCGGAAATTTCGAGTGCGATCACATCTCGCATGGTCTCCCGGAAAGAGGAGGAGCCAAACACCTCGGCCCCGGGCAGTCCATCCACGCCGAGCCGGCCCTCGAGAATATCAACGATCTCGGGCGGCAGTCCCATGGCCTGGATGAAGAAGGCCGGTCCCATGTGCGGGCCCTCGAGAAGCGCCCGGCGCACACCGGCTGCGGAGGCCTGCTCGGTTTCGAGGATGGCGCGGCGGGCTACTGCTCCGGCACCGAGCTGCTCATCGGCAAATTCTCGGGCGGCCTCCTCCTCTTCCATCCAGTCCAGTAGGGGAAGCTGACCCTCCTTCCACAGCCAGGTGACGGGACGGTGGTTATCGACATTGATGACGAGCTTGGGTCCTTCGGGGCCCTGGGTGGTGAGGGTGAGAAGGAAGACCGGGCGGGGGAAGATTCGCTTGCGCACATCCACCCCGGAGCTGGCCACGGCCGCCCGCAGATGACCGTGGGGCATGACCGCGAGGGAGACCTTAGCCGAGGAGGCAAGGGCTGGCACCTCGGCGAGAACCATGTCGGAGAGGATGAGCACGGGGGCTTCGTCAACCTCCTCCTCATCCTCGTCGTCTTCGTCTTCCGGGGTTTGCGCGGAGGCAACCTGGAGGGAGGGCTGCTCGGCGAGGCGGGTAAGAATATCGACATCATCATCCACGTCGATATCGACTTCCCCGAGGTCGAGATCGCCGTAGCGGATCTCCGAGCCAAGCGCGATCTGGGATTTGCGGAACGCGGCATCCATCTGGTCGACGAGCTCGGCAAGCGGCATGCCGGGGATAACAGAGCCTTCATCATCGAGTACCGCAATCCGGCGGCGGCGGCCCGTCACCGCGATCTCAAGCTCGAAGTGCTCATCGACCGCCCGGGCGCGGCCGAGAACCCGCTGGGTGGCGAAGAACTCCTGAAAGATCTCGGGGGTAAACAGGTGCGGGTCCAGGCGGTAGATCTCCCCGGTAACCGGGCGCCACATCGTCATGATTGTTCCTTCCGGCGGCGGGCAATGTCGTAGAGAACCACCCCGGTTGCCACCGCCGCGTTGAGCGATTCAACCCCGGTGATGGGAATGGAGACGAGCTGATCACAGCGCTCGGCCACGAGCCTGGACAGGCCCCGGCCCTCCGAGCCGGTGACGATGACGAGCGGCATGTCAAACAGCTCAAGATCGGGCAGCGAGACCTCGCCCGCCCCGTCGGTGCCGACAATGAAGTATCCGCGCTCCTTGAGTTCGGTGAGCGTCCGGGCCAGGTTTGTCACCCGGGCGACGGGCAGGCGGGCGGCCGCCCCGGCCGATACTTTCCAGACGGCCTCGTTGATGGAGGCGGAGCGGCGCTGCGGAATAATGACCCCGGCCGCTCCAAACGCGCAGCCGGAACGCAGGACGGCCCCAAGATTGTGCGGATCGGTGACCGAATCGAGGGCGATCAGCAGACCGGGATGAGAATCCCGCTCAATGAGTTCCTCCAGGCTCGCGTACTCATAGGGCGGGGATTCGATGGCGATGCCCTGGTGGACGGCACCATCGGTGATCCGGTCGAGCTGCGAGCGGCTGACCTCGTGCACGGGTGCGTCAAGCGCGGTGGCGGTGCGCAGAATTTCCGAGACCCGATCATCATTGGCGGCGGCCCCGGCCAGGAAGACCTGGGTGAGGGGAATGCCGGCGCGGACGGCCTCAACCGCGGCATTGCGTCCGGCGATGATCTCGGCATCCTCAGCGGGGCGAATCTTAGCCGGCAGCTCGCGGGCCTTCTCCCGGGCGGCCCGGGCGGCCTCGCGGCGCTCCCGCTCCTTCTTGCGCTGATGGGCGGGATGGTAGACGCGATCCTCGGCCTTCGGGGTGGGGCCCTTGCCCTCGAGGCCTCGCCGGCGCTGCCCGCCGGATCCTACCCTGGGTCCCTTCTTCTTCATTCGTTCTCCCTCACGTGCCAGCGCACGCCTTCGGCGCCATCCTCCACGACGATGCCGGCGGCCTGCAGTGCGTCCCGCATCCCGTCGGCAGCGGACCAGTCCTTGGCCGCGCGAGCATCTGCTCGCCGCTGCAGCATCTCCTCAACGAGCACCTCGAGGGCGTGATCATGGGCTGGGGATCCCTCGGAGCGCCACTGGGCGGACAGCGGGTCGAGTCCGAAGACGTCGAGCATGGCACGCAGCCGAACCTGGGCCTCGGCCACCTCGACGTCATCGCGCTCGGACAGCGCAATATTGGCCTTCGACAGGTGATCGAAGATGACGGCGAGGGCGGCCGACACGTTGAGATCATCATCCATGGCGGCGCGGAACTCCTCAGGGAAGTCCTCGGCCGTCAGGGCCGCCACCTGCTCCTCGTCGGCCGGACCGACGGTGTCCTCGGCGCGCACGAGGAAGCCGGTGAGTCGCTCCCAGTTCGCGTGTGCCTCGTGGAGGGTGGCTTCGGAGAAGGCGATGGTGGAGCGGTAGTGCACCGAGCCGAGGGCGAGGCGCAGCACCGGGGCCGGGACCTCCTTGAGGATCTCGGAGACGATGAGGGAGTTGCCGAGCGACTTGCTCATCTTCTCCCCCTGGACCGTCACCCACGCATTGTGCATCCACACCCGGGCAAAGCCGCGGCCGGCCGCGTGGGACTGGGCTTGCTCATTCTCGTGATGTGGGAAGCGCAGATCGATGCCGCCGCCGTGAATATCGAATTCATCGCCGAGATAGCGTCCGGCCATGGCCGAGCATTCGAGGTGCCAGCCGGGCCGTCCCCTGCCCCACGGGGAATCCCAGGAGGCGGTCTCCGGCTCATCGGGCTTCGGGGCCTTCCACAGGGCGAAGTCGTGCGGGGAGCGCTTGTCTCCCTCGAGATCATCCTCATCCACCGTCATATTGCCCACCGACTGGCGGGTGAGCGAGCCGTAGTCCCCGAGGGAGGCAACATCGAAGTAAACGTTGCCGGGCTTGCCGACGTAGGCGTGTCCGGCCTCGATGATCTCCGCGATGAGCTCGATCATGTCGGTGATGTGGGCGGTGGCGCGCGGCTCGTAGGTGGGAGGAAGGATGCCGAGCGCGTCGTAGGCGGCCGTAAACTCCTTCTCGAAGCGATAGGCCCACGCCCACCATTGCCAACCGGCCTCGGCCGACTTGGCGAGGATCTTGTCGTCAATATCGGTGACATTGCGAATTGAGCAGACCTCGTACCCGCTTCGACGGAGCCAACGGATGAGGATGTCGAAGGCGAGGGACGAGCGCACATGCCCGATATGAGGTGCGCCCTGCACGGTTGCCCCGCACAGGTAGATTCCCACCTTTCCCGGCGTGATCGGGGCGAAGGGGGATTGCGTGCGGGTTTTGGAATCGTAGAGTTCTAGTGCCACACCACCAATCTACAGGCCCGCGCCCGCCCGGCGCACGATCGCCCGTTCGATACCCGCAACCGGCCGGCGCGCCAGCCCCGCCCCCGCATTCCCGCCCGCCCCGGTCGACGCCCATGAGGCGCGATGTGGCGGAAAGTAATTCCTACCCCCAGGTAACCTCAGGTACGGTGTTGCCATGAGTAAGAAGCCGGATCGCCTGCGCGTTGCCGCCTGGGTGTCATGGGATTGGGCATCGGCTGCCTTCAATGCCGTTGTCACAACCTTCGTTTTCTCCGTCTACATCACGAAGGAGGAACTGTTTGGTGAAAGCGCCAACACCTCCCTCGGGTGGGTCATGGCCGTGGCGGGAATCGTCGTTGCCCTCATCGCCCCCGCCCTCGGCCAAGCTACCGATCGCAGTGGAAAGCGACGCAAGCTCATCACGGTCACGACGATGACGGTGATCGTAGCAACTGGCTGCCTCGCCTTCGTCAAGCCCGAGCATGGCTACCTGTGGCTCGGCTTGGCCCTCCTCGCGATCGGCAATATCGCCTTTGAGATCGGCTCGGTCGTCTACAACGCCATGGTCTCCGATGTCTCCACCCCGGCGACGGTGGGGCGCATCTCGGGAATCGGCTGGGGAGCCGGATACATTGGCGGAATCATCCTCATGCTCATTCTCTTCCTCGGCTTCATTGGCCCGGAGGTCGGCTGGTTCGGGGTGACCACCGAGAATGGCATGAATGTGCGGGTGGCCATGATTGGTTGCGCGATCTGGACGTTCATCTTCTCCCTGCCGCTCATGCTCACCGCGAAGGATCTTGCCCCGCGCAACACCCACCACCTGGGAATCAAGGATGCCTATCGGGAGCTCGCCCGATCCCTCGCGCGGCTGTGGCGGGTGGACCGTCCGCTCCTGTGGTTCCTCATCTCCTCGGCCATCTACCGCGATGGTCTGGCGGGAGTGTTCTCGTTCGGTGGCGTGCTCGCCGGGCGGGCCTTCGGCTTTTCCGACGAGCTGGTCATCGTCTTCGGCCTGCTCGCCAACCTCGTGGCCGGAATCGCCACCATCTCCTTCGGTTATCTCGATGATCGACTCGGCGCCCGCCCGGTCATCCTGTTCTGCCTCGTCTCAATGGTGAGCCTCGGCCTTATCGTCTTCTTCTTCGCCCACGTCGGCCCCATCATCTTCTGGGTCTTTGGCCTCGCCCTGTGCGTCTTCGTCGGCCCGGTCCAGTCCGCCTCGCGCACCTATCTTGCGCGCATCATCCCGCCCGGCGAAGAGGGCGAGATCTTCGGCCTGTACGCGACGACCGGCCGCGCCGTGTCCTTCCTCGCGCCGTTCATGTACTCCACGGCGATCACCATTGGAGCCACCCAGCTCGACATTCCCAAGTCTGAGGCCGCCCACTTCGGCATCCTCGGCATTGCCCTCGTGCTCGGCCTCGGCCTCGTCACCTTCCTGCTCGTCCGGCGCCCCGAAGAGGCAGCGGAGCAGGTGACCCAGCTCAAGGACGAAGGCCTCGCCTAATCGCCCAGGTAACACCGAGCCCGTGCATGCCCCTCAAGCTGAGCATGACAAGGGGCTAGGCATTCTCCCGGGGGCGAAGGAGGAGGACGGTGGCGAGTGCCGCCGCGCCTTCCGCCCGGCCGAGGAAGCCAAGGTGGTCGGTTGAGGTGGCACTGATCGAGACCGGGGCTCCAAGAATCGCCGACATCTTTTCCTCGGCCGCCTCCTTGTGCGGGGCAAATCTGGGCCGCTGGCAGATGAGCTGAACGGTGAGATTGGCAATGGACCAACCCCGCTCGGATACGAGGCGGAGTGCCTCATTAAGAAGGGCCTGACCGGAAGCACCCGACCAGCGCGGATCCCCGGTGCCAAAAACGGTTCCTAGCTCCCCGATTCCCGAGGCGATGAGCAGCGCATCGGCCGCCGCGTGGGCGATGACATCGGCGTCTGAATGCCCGGCCAAGCCCCCGGTGGGGGCAAGCTCGAGGCAGGCGAGCATGAGCGGGCGCGGCTCGGTGGAAAAGGCGTGCACATCAACGGCACTGCCCACCCTCAGCTCCGGCATCTCACCCATCGATTCTCCCTCACAATCTGTCAGCGGAACCTTGCCCCATCGGCGATCTTGCGGCCCGGAGTCCTACTCCTCGAGCAGGGCGCGAGCCAGCGCCATGTCCGAGGGCGTCGTAATCTTCCGGGCAAGCGGGCTACCGGGCACGCAGACCACGGTGCCGCCCCACGCTTCGATCAGGCTCGCATCATCCGTGGCTCCGGAAAAGCCGGCGGCGTGAGCGGCCCGCAGGGCGGAGGCCCGAAAGGCCTGCGGGGTTTGCACGCGCCGGAGCGTCGCCCGGTCAAGAGTCTCGGCCACAAACTCATAGCTCTCGCTACTCTCTTGACCCTCATTGCTGCCATAGCGCTCGCCGCTCACCCCAACGCGCCGGGCGGATGCGGGAGGGGGGCCAATGCGCTTGACCGTGTCGGTCATGGGCAGCGTGGCAATAGCCCCGTCGGCCACCTCGAGGGCCGCGATGACGCGGTGGAAAACCTCGGGCGGGGTGAGGCAGCGGGCAGCATCGTGAACGACGATGATCTCAGCATCCCCCGCCTCCTGGAGGGCAGCCGCGACGGAGGCCTGGCGGGTGTCCCCGCCGGGAATGACCCGGGCGGACGGACAGAGCTCGATGAACTCATCGAGATAATTCTGTGGGGCGGTGACGATGACCTGATCGAACACGTCCGCGCTCTGGGCACCGGCAACGGCTCGTTCCACAATCGTCGTTCCGCCAACGTCGACGAGGCCTTTAGGCAGGCCGGCGCCGAGCCGGGTCCCCAGGCCGGCCGCGGCCACAATAACCGCGGGGCGAGGCATTAGCCGAGGATCTCGTCGAGCAGATCGGAGGCCTCATCCTCGTTAATGTCCTTGGCGAGCGCCACCTCGGAGCCGAGGATCTGGCGGGCCTGGGCGAGCATCCGCTTCTCGCCGGCGGACAGGTGACGCTCCTCGTCACGGCGGGTGAGATCGCGAACGACCTCGGCCACCTTGATGGGATCGCCGCTCGTGAGCTTCTCACCATTGGCCTTGAACCGGCGCGACCAGTTGGACGGCTCGTCCTCCATCTCCGCTCGCAGCACGTCGAAGACCTCCTCGAGCTGCTCCTCGTTCGACACGTCACGCACGCCAACGTCGTCAATCTTCGAGGCGGGAACCTGAATCACCAGATCACCCTGAACGACACGCAAGGTGAGGAAGGTGACCTCTTCACCGTCGATCGTTTTTGTGGAGACGTCTTCAACATAAGCCGCCCCGTGGTGAGGGTAGACAACCGTTTCGCCAACTTTAAAGGTCACGCGATGCCTTTCATAGAATACTTGAGGCCAACTAACTACCCATTCTACCACCCGCCCTCATTTTCCCGCCGTTTCCCGGACCACACCCACGCATTCGACCCCCGCAGACTCGCGCGTTAGGCTAATCTGGCCGAGTAAGCATCTAGGAGGAAATGTGGTTCGCATCAAGACCCTGGCAGCGGCGGCAGCCGGCCTACTCACGCTCTCGTCGTGTGCCCTCACCACTGAGGTCACCACTCAAAAGCCCTACGCTCCCTCCGATGGTATCCGGGTGGAACTCGACAATGGCACCGTCGTGGAGAACCTGTTCTTCCTCGTCGGCACCGAGGGCGGCGACGCGCACGTCCAGGGTCTCCTCAACAACCGCTCCCAAGAACAGCGCGAGGTCACCTTGGCCGTGGCCGACATGGGAAACCTGGAGTTCAGCCTCGAACCGGATAGCCATAACAATCTCACGGACTCGAATATGACCATGCCGGGCGACTTCACCGCCGGGGAGAACGTCTCGGTTACGGTGTCCTCCGGCGAATACTCCTTCGATGCTCGAGTCCCCGTGATCTCCGCCTGCACCAAGGGCTATGAGGATGCGTGGCCCGAACCGCTGGACTGCCCCGAGCCTGAGGCCCCGGCCCACGGCGACGAGCACGAGGGCCACTGAGCCACGGCTCTCCCGAGATCTCGCGACGACAACTGACGAGGGGTGCCAGCCGGCACCCCTCTCAATTTTCCAAGACTCTCTACCAGGTGTCCAAGGCGGCACCGTGGCGGATCCCGACAACGAGACTAGTCCTCGCTATCGCCGATGAGCTTATACCCGAGGCCGCGCACCGTGATGAGGGTGGTGGGATTCGACGTGTCGCGCTCAATCTTGGAGCGGATGCGGCCGATATGAACGTCGAGGGTTTTCGTCGGACCATCGTATTCGGGTCCCCAAATGCGCTCGATAATCTGGGGGCGGGTGAGCACCCGGTCCGGGTTGCGCATGAGGAGCTCGAGTAGCTCAAATTCGCGCAGCGGCATCGAGACCTTCCGTCCGTCCACCTTGACCACGTGGCGTTCGGAATCGAGAACGATCCGCCCCAGCTTGAGAACCGAGGCGCTCGGATCGCTGGTGCCGCGGCGCAGCACGGCCCGAATGCGGGCGAGAAGCTCCCGGTAAGAGTAGGGCTTGGTGACGTAGTCATCCGCTCCAAGCTCAAGGCCCAGCACCTTATCAATCTCGGCGTCCTTCGCGGTGAGCATGATAACCGGAACTCCGGAGTGGCGGCGCAGCTCCTTGCACACCTCGGTCCCGCTCAGCCCGGGCAGCATGAGATCGAGGAGGACGAGATCTGGATTGTGGCGGGCAAAGGCGACGAGGGCATCCGAGCCGTCCCCCACCGCATGCACCTCAAAGCCATCTCGCCGAAGATTGAATGCCAGCGCGTCGCGGTACGCTTCCTCGTCCTCAACAAGCAGAATCGTTGTCATTTATTCTTCCCCCTCCAGGACCACGTGGGCCGTAGCTGGATCGTAGCCCGCCGGAAGGACGAGCGTGAATGTTGAGCCGCGTCCCGGCTCGCTCTCAAGATCGACTCGGCCACCGTGATCGGCGACCACGTGTTTAACAATCGACAGGCCAAGACCCGAGCCTCCGGTGTCCCGGGTGCGAGCCTCGTCGCCCCGATAAAACCGCTCGAAAATGCGATCGCGCTGCTCGGGCCGCACGCCCACGCCCTCATCCTCAACCGCTATCCGCACCCAACCATTCGACAGGCTCGCGCGAATCCGGACCGTCGAGTTGTTATTCGAGTACCGGATCGCATTGCCCAGCAGATTCCGTACCGCCGTCGTCAGCAGCTCGCGGTCGCCGTAAATCTTCGCATCCGGATCGCAGTCGGTGCGTACCTCGATCTCCCGGTCCTCCGCCTCGACACGGGAGCGCTCAACCGCCGATGCCACCACCTCCTCGGCGGCCAAAAGGCTCGGCTCGCCCAGGCCCTCGGCATCCTGAAGCCGGGACAGCTCGATAATGTCGCGAATAAGGGTGGTGAGCCGGTCCGATTCGGTCACCAGCTTCTCGGCAAAATTGCGCACATTTTCCGGCTCATCGGCCACGTCGCCGATGGTCTCGGCGAGCAGTGCAATCGCCCCCACCGGTGTTTTGAGTTCATGCGAAATATTCGCCACGAAGTCGCGGCGAGTTTCCTCCAGCCGTTTCGCCCCCGTCTCATCGGAGAAAAGAACGAGGATGCGACCCCGGCTGACCGGGGCAACCCGCACCCCGAGAACGAGGGTGGCCGAGCCCTCGATAGCCGAGCGCTGCAACGTCATCTGACCGGCCCGGATTTGCCGGTCCGCGCGCACCTGCTCGACGAGCTCGGCAATCTCGGGCCGCACGATTCGGGTGGACCAGACGAGACCGAAGGCGTAGGCATTGGTCGATGCTCGCTCCACTCGACCGTCATTGCTCAGCAGAACGGCCGACTGGGGAATAGCCTCAAGAATCGCTTCGAGGCCCTCGGGGATGGCGGGGTAGCGATCGCGCCGCTGACGGTCGGAGATGTGGAAGGCCAGCATGCCGCCGGCCCCAACGAGTACGCCAAGGCCAGCAACGGCAATGAGCAGGCCTGTCATGGCATCCATATTCTCCACACTAGTGGCAACCCACCGCCGTGTCTGCCACAGCCACCGCAGCGTCCGGAACCGGAGCCGCAGGCGCCCGGCTTTAGGGTCTTCCGGACCGCGATTCAGGCCGCGACTACCCCATCTTTTCCGCGATATATCAACAAAAACTCAGGTCAGTCACGCCCGATACGCTCCGGGAGACGATGTTGGTGTGGCGTTCACTCACCGTTAACCTGCCGTTTCTTGTGCCCGATGATGCCGCCTTGCCGCCCGGAGAAGAAAAGCGGCGAGGAGCTGATGCTCCCCGCCGCCCGCAAGCGCGTGACTACTTACCCTGATTGGCCACGGCCTCGATCGCAGCCTTCGCGGCCTCCGGATCGAGGTAGGTGCCGCCCTTGGTGATGGGCTTGAGGTTCTCATCCAGCTCGTAGTAGAGCGGGATACCGGTGGGGATGTTGAGCCCGGAGATCTCCTCATCGGAGATCTCATCGAGATGCTTGACGATCGCGCGCAGTGAGTTTCCGTGCGCGGCCACCATCACCGTCTTGCCGGTCTTGAGATCGGGGATGATCTCCTCGTCCCAGTAGGGAAGGAGGCGCTCAAGAACATCCTTGAGGCACTCGGTCGACGGAATCGGTTCGCCCGCATACCGGGGATCGGAATCCTGGGAGAACTCCGAGCCCTTCTCGATCTCCGGCGGCGGCACGTCATAGGAGCGGCGCCACTCCATGAACTGCTCCTCGCCGTACTCGTCGCGGATTTCCTTCTTGTTCTTGCCCTGCAGCGCACCGTAGTGGCGCTCATTGAGTCGCCAGTTGCGCTTGACCGGAATCCAATGCCGGTCGGCGTTATCAAGCGCGAAGTTCGCGGTCATGATCGCCCGGCGCAGCAGCGAGGTGTGGAGGATGTCGGGGAGGACACCGGCGTCGGTCAGCAGCTTGCCGCCGCGCTTGGCTTCCGCCTCACCCTTCTCGGACAGCGGGACGTCCACCCAGCCGGTGAAGAGATTCTTCGCATTCCATTCGCTCTCGCCGTGGCGGAGCAATACCAGTTTGTAGACCATGGTTCCATTGTCTCACGCCCTGCCCCGCAACCTGGGTAGATAGTCCGTTGCGAGCGCAACCGGCGATGCTGGTCGACACGGGGTCAACCGGAGACATCACCTGAGGGGACCGACCGAACGGGCTGGCCCGGTGGCAGCTCGGGCCGTGATCTCCTCTCTCCGCGACCGAGCTACGCGTTCTTGGCGGTTTCCGACTCCGTGCCCGACGCGTTCTCGATATCCCCGCCGGCCTTGGCGGCCTCCTCGGCCTTCATCTGCGCATCAAACTTCGCCTCGGCTCGGCGTTCGATGCGATCGGAATTCACCATGAGGCGAATGACGAGTACGAAGGCGATAAGAGCGAGGATCGACGGGACGATGGCAAGGAAGTGGTTCACGCCGCCAGTCTAGCCAACCCCGTGGTGAAACGGGAGACCGGTCGGACTTAATCCGCCGGTCCCAGGGCGTCCAACACGTGTCGGACGAGCCCGGCCTCGAGCTGTCCCGGGGCCGATGGCGCATCGAGGGAGGCGAATGTGGCCACCGATCCGGAGGCTGCGACCGCGAGGCGCGTCCAGGCGGCGGCCGCCCCCATGGACACGGAGATGAGCGGAAGGGACAGCCGCTCGCGCATGGACCGGGTGAAGTCCATCTGCCGCCAGGTGTCGGCCGTCGAGCCGGGGGTGCAGGCGAGTTTGAGGATGTCGGGACGCAGCTCCATCATCTCCTCGAGGATCCGCCGCATATCCGTATTGGACGGGGTGGCCACGGTGTCGTGGTGGGAGGCAATGGCGAGCACGCCGTGATCCCGCGCGGCCGCGATGGCCTGGTCGGCGCCGGGGCGGGCAGCCTCGATGTCGACGGCGGCAAAGGGGTGGAGGACAAGCTTCATCACCTCGGCGGCGTAGTTATACGAGTGGTTCTCGTACGCCCCGCCCTCCTCGGTCGACCGCAGGGTGGCGATCACCGGAATAGTGGAGGCGGCGCAGGCGCGAATGCCGGCCTCCCAGTCGCTCGACAGGTCGACGCGCCACTCGGCCACATCGGCTCCGAGCTCGGCGGCGCGGGTGAGCTGATCGGCCACCTCGTCGGGGGTGCCGAAGCAGGGCAAGATCAGGGCGGGAACTCCGCCTCGACCAAGCATGACGCGCGGAAGCTGAGGGGTCGTGGCGGCCATCTCCGCTCCTTCTAGTTGTTTAATGAGGCTGACTCGCTCGGGGGCGAAACCGACGTCTTCATAGAGCCTGATCGCTTCTTCATGACCGGCAAAAACCGACAGCCCGAGGGCGGAATAGTTGCGATCCTTCGCCCACCGCTCGGCATAGTCGACGAGGAGGTGACCATAGCCCTGCCGGCGCGCTGTCGGTTCAACGCGAATGTAGTAGATGTCGGCGACATCCGGTCGCTCCGCCGAGGGACCGATCCACAGAAAGCCCACCATCTGGTCCTGCTGATCGAGCAGGCGCAAGAGCTCGTGGCCCTCCTCAATCCGGTGATAGTCGGGGCCAAAGGAGGCGAGGTCCGCGCGCACCATGGCGGCAACGGTGGCCTCGTCATCAGCCAGGAATCGCTGGCGTTCTTCAATCATCGCGGCGCGCATCAGCGCAACAAGTTGCGGGCGCAGATCGGCACCGACGGGTTCAACTCGCATACGTTCCATATCCCCGCCATTCTATCGGGGCCGATGGGGCTAGTGCGTAAGCCTATGGTCCGCCCAGGGGCCCTCGGTCAGCGGGCGGGGCAGATCGACCCGCGACGGGTCAAAGACGGGCTCGGCGATCCCGGCCGCGCGCTGGGATTCAAAATCGGCGAGCAGCGCCCGTGTCCAGGGCAGCAGGACGAGAACGCCGACGAGGTTGACGAGGGTAATAAGAATCATCGCCGTATCCATGATGATCCACACGGTAAGGATCTGCTGGGCGGCACCGATGACCGAGAAGACGAGGACGAGGCTGGCCAGCACGTAGTGATTGCGTGGCTTCTTTTGCAAGAAGTCCGCACCCGCCACCCCGTAGGCGAAGGCGCCGAGAATCGAGGAGAAGCCAAAGACGAAGATCATGATTGACATGGGCAGCGCCATCCAGGAGCCCCACTGGGCCTGAACCGCCTCCGAGGTGAGGTTCCCGGCGGCATCCGGATCGGTCACCCCGGGAACATACAGGTCGGAGACGAGGATGATGAGGGCGGTGGCGGTGCAAATGAAGGCGGTGTCGAAGAAGACCCCGAAGGACTGAATGAAGCCCTGGTGGACGGGATGCTTGACGGTGGCGGTGGCCGCCGCATTCGGATTGGTGCCCATGCCCGCCTCATTGGAGAACAGGCCGCGCTGGGCGCCGTTGAGGATGGCGGCAACGATGCCACCTCCGGTGCCATACAGCGCGGTATCGAGCGCAAAAGCACCCCGGACGATGTCGGCGAGCATGCCGGGAACCGCGCCAATATTCGCGATAACGACGGTGATGGCAATGATGACGTACACGAGCGCCATGATGGGGGTGAGGATCTCGGCCGTGCGAGCCACCCCGCGCACCCCGGCAAAGAGAACCGCCGCCGCGAGCACGGCAATAATAACGCCGGTCACCCATTGGGGCACCCCGTGATCCGCCATATTCACCGCGATCGCATTGGCTTGGACCATGGGCATGGCAATCACCATGGCGAACACGAGGGCGATGGCAAAGAGTTTGCCCCAGGCGGTCGAGCCAACTCCGCGCGACAGGTAGTAGGACGGTCCGCCCCGGAAGGTGCCATCGGGCCAGCGCACCTTAAACACTTGGGCGAGGGTGGCCTCGGAGAATGCGGTTGCCATGCCGAGTGAGGCGACCAGCCACATCCAAAACACCGCGCCGGGCCCGCCGAGGGCGAGGGCGATGGCGACGCCGGTGATGTTACCGATCCCGATTCTGGTGGCCATGCCAATCGCGAAGGCCTGGAAGGAGGAGATGCCGCCCTCGGCCCCGGCCCTCGAGTGAAGGACGTGCCCGAGCATCTGCCCGAACAGCCGCACCTGCATGCCCCGCAGCGAGATGGTAAGCACGAGACCCACCCCCACCAGGGCGATGACAAGCACATAGGAGTTGAAGGAACCGTTGATGGTTGCGAGGATCTCGGTCAGCTGCTGCACGGCGCGCCCCTTTCGTTTCGGCCATGGTAATCCCGTGTCATCTCCCACAGTCAGTGACGGTGGGGGTGCTCGCTGCTCGGACACCTCACCCGGGGTGGGCCGGGTGAATGGCGGGTAATTATGGCGAGATGACGGGTGGGGCTGTGGCCCGCTCCCAGCTGGCCACGGGACCCGCCACCGCCAGGAACATGGGATGCGGGTGGAGGACCTCGGGCAGGACAGCCGCCTCATCGGGGTGCCGGATGGTGAGCTTGGCATAAAGATGGGCCCGCTCGAGGGCGAGCTGCCCCTCGGTGACCTCGAGGCGCTGGCCGATCCCGCGGTTACAGAGAATCTTCGTTGCATCGAAGCGGTACCCCCGGGCCGTGGCCTCAGCTACGAGGGGCCGCAGATAGTCGCCGATTCCGGCCAGGCCATGGGGTGCGAAGCGCTCCAACTGCGGGTGCTTGCGATATCCGGTGGTCTGCCCGGCCAGCACCTTCTGGGCGAGCAGGGCCTCCCGCCAGCAGGCCAGCAGGCCTTGGCGGTCAAGGAAGGACGGATGAATTGACCACAGGCGCATGTGCCCACTGTAACCGCAGCGCCCACCCGGCCGAAGGCAATCCCGCCGCTCCCGGCCATCGCTCCTGGTCAGCGCCCCACGCGCCGGTTCGGGGTGATAGAACGGGATTGTAGAGCTGTGCCGGCCGCCGGCCCGTACGGCGAGGACTAGCCGGAATGAGAGGAAGCGGCCGTGGAGCGATGCCTGCATGTGGACATGGCGCGAAAGTACTTCCCGCCGGACTTCTTCCACCCGCTTCTTGAACGCTTAGCCGATCACGGCTTCACCGCCATTCAGCTGCACTTTTCCGAAAACGAGGGTTTCCGCCTCGAATCGCTGCGCTACCCGCAGATCCTCTCCACCCGGTTCATCACGCGCACCGAGCTCGGCGAGATCATCGACCACGCGAGCGATCTTGGCATCAACGTCATTCCCGCACTGGACATGCCGGGGCACCTGGCCCAGGTGCTGAGCGCCTTCCCGCACCTGCGCCTGGCCGATACCGAGGAGGGGCGACGGGCACTCGACTATTCCCTGCCGCAGGCGCGTCAGCTCATGGTTGACCTCATCGATGAATTCGCCCCACTCTTCCCCGGCCCCTCCTGGCACCTGGGAGCCGATGAATTCATCGACTTTAGCCGGGCCGCACACACCTATCCCCAGCTTGCCACCTATGCGAGAAAGGTCGCGGGCACCGACCACGTGGCCGACGGCTTCACCGCCTTTATCAACGAGATGATTGAGCACCTGGCGGGGCATGGAAAGACGGACATTCGGGTGTGGAATGACGGATTCTATCGGTCCGATGCCCCGCACAGTCTCGCCCTCCATCCCGCAGCCACGGTCTGCTATTGGACGGGATGGGATCGGCACATGGCCCCCGTGTCGACCTTCCTGGAGCGCGGCCACCGGATCATCAACGCAACCGATCGGTTCTATTACGTGCTGCCCGGCCCGAACTCCTCCTACTCCGTCCACCCCGATCCGGAGCGGATCACGGAGATCTTCCACCCGGGCCTGTTCTCCGACCACGCCGGCAGGGCCCAGGACTATTGCCCACCGCCGCCCGAGCTCGCCGGCATCTACGTCTGCATCTGGTGCGATGACCCGGAGGCGGAAACCCCCGAACAGGTCCTCTCCGGCATCGACCCACTTCTGGCGGCGGTTGCGGCCACCAGTTAGCCGGCCCTTGCCAACCGGCGCAATCGCCTTCCCTCCACCCCGTCCGCCATGTACGATTAGTCCGGGAGGTCGCGATGTTGAAGTCACGCACCACGTGGGGAGGCGACAAGCCGGAGATCTACGAGCGCTCCTTTGCCAGCATGTGCGCCGGCGCCATCCCCTTTATTCTTCGAGCCGCCGCACCGGGCATCTTCGCGGATGTGGGCTGCGGGGCCGGACACCTCTCGCAGGCCGCGGCTTCCTGGGGTGCTCAGGTCGTGGCGCTTGACGCCGAGGCACAGATGATCGAGCTGACTCGGCGGCGATGTGCCGGAAGCTCGGTGACGGCCACGGTTGCCAGCCTGCCCGATCTCGCGGGTGTTGAGCGCGACGCCGCCGATACCGTGGCATGCTCCTTTGTTCTCAACCACCTCACCGATCCGGTGGCCTCCATGACGGCCCTGGTGAGCCTCGCCCACCCCGGCGGCAGGATCATCACGACACTGTGGCCCGCCACCTACACCGCGCACCGCTCCATCACCACCTCGGTCATGGATAGGGCCGGGGCCACCCGCAGCAATGCGGATCAGCCCCACCCGACGCCGGCCGGCCGGCGACCGCTAGGCAGCGCCACCGGCATCATTCGCGGCGTCATGGATGAGCTGCGGATCGCCGATTTGCCGAGCCCGAAGGCTCACTTCGAGCACTCCCCGCGCGGTCTGGCAGAGCTCACCGCCCGAGCCGGTCTGCACGTCGACACCGCGACGATCATTTCCTGGACGTGGCAGATCCCGTGGGAGAACTACCTCGAGGGAATCCGCGGCGGTATCGCCGGAGTTGGCGAGCGCTACCAGAGGCAAGAAGAGTCGGTGCGACGGGAGATCGATGCCAAGCTTCTCGAGGCGATGATTCCCTACGGTGCGCCGGGCCTGCTTCGCCTGCCCTGCCACGCCGCGTTCTGCGTGGCATCAAAGCCCAAAAAATAGGATTCTCCTCACCCTTTACGGTATGAAGGCGCCGCCTGCCTCGGCCGAGCATCCAGGCATCGGATCCCGCCATACTCACGCGTCTGACAAATGAGAAATAGCCTCTCATCAGCGCGTCAATCCGGTTTCTTGCACCGTCTCACGAAGACACCCGGCCCGGCCTACCCGCGGTAAGCAATGGAAATAGCACGCTCTATTTCCTATTTTGAGTAGATTGACATGCCTATTGCTCGACACCTAAGCGGGTACTAACATGACCTATATGCACCGTTCATCACGCATAGTTGCGGCATGTGCTGCCACGTCGTTTATCCTCACCGCCTGCTCCCCAACCGATGAATCCGCCGAATCAACGGCGCCGGAATCCTCCACCTCCTCCACCGCATCTGCGGGCAGCGAAGCCCCGAGTGCGGGAGGCACCCTCATCTACGCCTCGGGCGATGCCGAGCCAACCTGCCTTGACCCGCACGTGGGCGGCAACTATCCACAGGCTCTCGTCTCCTCCCTCTACCTCGAAACCCTGTTCACCCAGGATCCCACGGGCAAGACCGTTCCCTACCTCGCCGAATCATCGGAGGTGAGCGATGATGGCCTCACCCACACGATCACGGTGCGCGAGGGAATCACCTTCCACGATGGCACGCCGCTGACCGCCGAGGCGGTCAAGGCCAACATCGAGCATCTCCAGGATCCCGACACGAAGTCCTCGACCGGCTACCTTGCCGTCAGCTCGGTCGAGTCGGTCGAGGTGACCGACGAAATGACCGCTGTGCTGCACCTATCTGTGCCGGATAATGCACTGGAGGAATCGCTGTCCCAGCTGTGGACCGCCATCCAGTCCCCCACCGCGCTCGAGCGGGATCTCGAAACGAACTGCGGCTCCCCCGTGGGAACCGGGCCGTTCCAGGTGGAGAGCTGGGAACGCCAGCAGGCCATCAACGTCGTCGCCTACGAGGATTACGTCGCGGCCGATGATCCAGACGGCGATGCTCCCTACCTCGACGGCATCACCTGGCGGTTCATCCCGGAGGCGGCCACCCGGTATGCTGCCCTGCAGTCCGGCGAGGTTGACGTCATTGATAATGCCCAGCCGGACACGATCAAGGCGGCCACCGATTCTGATCAGTTCGGCCACCTCGACGCTCCCCGCCCGGGCGCCTCGAACCGCCTCGAATTCAACTCCTCGAAGCCACCCTTCGACGATCCGCTCGTCCGCGAGGCCTTCATCCGCGCCGTCGACGTCGACTCCGGCATCGACTCCCTCTTCTTCGGCACCGCCCAGCGCTCGTACTCCCTGCTGTCCTCCGTCGAGAATCTTGGCGTGTCCCGCGAGGATCTCTTCTTCCACGACCCGGACAAGGCCAATGAGCTGCTCGATGAGGCCGGCTGGGAGATGGGAGGAGACGGGGTGCGCGTCAAGGATGGCGAACGCCTGGAGATCATCCTGCCCGTGTCAACTAACCAGTCGGTTCCGGCCGAGCAGTCCCTGTTCGAACAGTTCCAGGCCCAGGCCGGCGAGGTCGGCTTCGACATGAAGATCGAGCTGCTTGACCTGTCCAGCTGGTATGGCGCTCTCGGCGAGCACAACTACAATCTCGTGTCGGCCCCCTACACGAAGGTGGGACCGGCCGTGCTGCGGATCCTCTTCCACTCCGATTCGACCAAGCCGGCCCCCTCCGGCTACTTCGCCAATCACGCGATGGTCGTCGACGACGAGATTGACCAGCTGCTGGTTGACGCTGAGGAAACCTCGGATCCGGCCGAGCGGGCCGATCTCTATGAGAAGGCCCAGAACAAGGTGCTCGAAGGCTACTATGTGCTTCCGCTCTACGATCAGCAGAACCACTTCCTCTACCGCACCGAGGTCGAATCCATGGGCGCCATCACCCCGGTGGCCACGCCCCTCTACACGCTGGTTCACCTTAAAAAGTAGTGCCAGCTGGCGATCGCCTCGCCAGTGACGCAAGCTAGAAGCGTGACGCGACCAAGGCCCGGGCAAGCGGCGATTCTTCGCCGCCTGCTCGGCGCACTCACGGTCCTGTGGATGGTAGCCACCGTCATCTTCATTGGCATCCGCCTCATCCCCGGAGACCCCGCCGAGGCCATCATGGGCGGACCCGGATCACAGGCCTCCGCCGAGGCACTAGCTGCCGCCCGGGTCGAATACGGCCTGGATCAACCACTCATCATCCAGTACCTCGTGTACCTCGCGCACCTGGCCCGCCTCGACTTTGGCACCTCCTATTCCCTCAAGGAGCCGGTCATTGACCTCATGGGCGAGGTCATGGGACCCACCCTCGTCCTCGCCGCCGTCTCCCTCCTCCTCGCCTGGGTATTCGCGCTCGCCTTCGCGGCGGCAGCGGCAAGGGCCGGGCGCGTCGGCCAGGCCACCGGATCCCTCATCGAAATCGTGGCCGTAGCCGTGCCCCACTTCTGGCTCGGCTCGGTCCTCGTCATCATCTTCGCCACCCGGCTCGGCTGGTTCCCGCCGGTCGATGACGGCAGCCCGCGGGGCTTTGTCCTGCCGGCCCTCACCCTCGCCCTGCCGACCGCGGGATTCCTCGCCCAGCTCATGCGGGACTCGCTCACCGGGGCACTGTCCTCCCCCTTCGCGCTCGCGGCCCGGGCGCGCGGGGAATCGGAGCTCACGATCTTCTGGCGGCACGGGATTCGGCACGCCGCCCTGCCCGCGCTTAGCCTCACCGGCTGGGCCTTTTCCGCCCTCATCTCCGGTGCGGTTGTCGTCGAGCAGGTGTTTGCCCGCCCGGGTCTCGGCCGGGCCCTCCTCGGGGCCGTCCTGTCCCGGGACATTCCGCTGGTCACCGGGATCGCGCTGTTCTCCGCCCTCACCTACATCGTCATCATGGCCGCGGTGGAGACCCTCCAGCGGATCATCAACCCGGCCGGAGCCCGCCCGTGAACCGGCTGGCAGCCTGGGCGGCCATCGCCTTCCTCGCCCTCCTCGCCCTGGTCGCCCTCGCGCCCGGCATCATCGCCCCGGTCGATCCGCTCGCGGTCAATCCCGGCGAGGCCTTCACCCCGCCCGGCGCCGGTCATCTCTTCGGCACGGATGAATCGGGCCGAGATGTTTTTTCCCGGGTCATTCACGGCAGCCGCGATTCCCTGGTGATCGGCCTGGCCGCCACCGGACTTGGCATGTCCCTCGCCCTCGTCCTTGGCACGGTGTGCGCGGTGTCCCCCACGTTCATCGACACCGCAATTCTTCGCCTCCTCGAGGCGCTCTACGCGATTCCCACCCTGCTCATGGCGCTGGTCATCATGACCTTTGCCGGGCGCGGCACCATTCCCGCCATCGTCGCCGTCGGCCTATCCACCGCCCCGGGTTACGGGCGCATGGTGCGCAGCCAGATCATCGCTTTGCGCGGCTCAGACATGGTGGAGGCGGCAATCGTGCTCGGTCACGCCCCCGTCCGGATCGCCACCAATCATCTCGTGCCGCACGCCCTACGCTCCCTGCTCGCCCTCGTCACCCTCGGCATCGGTCAGGCCATCATCTGGGCCTCGGCCCTTTCCTTCCTCGGTCTGGGCACCCCGCCACCGGCGCCGGAATGGGGAGCGATGCTCGCGAGCGGTCGCACCTATCTGCACTTCGCCTGGTGGATGTCGGTCTTCCCCGGCCTCGCCATCGTCATCGTTGCCGCCACCACCACGATGCTCGGCCGGGCCCTCGGAGGGCGGGTACACACCGTATGAGCTCATCCGCCAACACGCCCCAGCCCGGCGCTCAGCCCAACGCCCAGCGCGGTACCCAGCCCGCCTCCTCATCCGCGCCTCCCCTCGTGCGGGTGGAGAATCTCCGGGTGAGCTTTCCGAATGGCAGCGGCGGCGAGCTCGTGGCCGTCAATGGCATCTCCTTCTCCCTGCGCCCGGGGACCTGCCTCGCCCTCGTCGGGGAATCCGGATCCGGCAAGTCGGTGACCGCACGCTCCCTCATGGGATTGACCGGAGGGCGGGTGAGTGCCGACCGGCTCGAGGTGGCCGGCGAGGACGCCCTGATGCTAAGTCAGCGCGGCTGGCGGGAGCTGCGCCGCCGACACCTTGCCATGGTCCCGCAAGATGCTCTCATGGCCCTCGATCCGCTGCGCCCGGTGGGACGCGAGATTGCGGATGCTGCCCGGGGGCGGCCGCGCCGCGAGCGCCACGCCGCCGTCCTCGACATTCTCGAGTCGGTGGGAATGACTAACCCGGGCCGGGCGGCCCGCTCCCGCAGCCCGGAGCTGTCCGGGGGAATGCGCCAGCGAGCCTTGATCGCCCAGGCCCTCGTGGGCGATCCCGCCCTCGTCATCGCTGATGAGGCAACGACCGCTCTTGATACTCGGCTCACCGCGCTCGTTCTCGAACATCTGGCGGAAATGAAGCGTGCCGGGCGGGCCGTCCTCCTCATTTCCCACGATCTCGCCCAGGTCGCCTACGTGGCTGACTTCATCGCGGTCATGCGCTCCGGACGCATTGTCGAGGCCGGGCCGACCAGTGAGGTCCTCTCCTCCCCCGGCGATGACTACACGGCCATGCTGCTCTCCGCCATTCCCGATCACGTGCCGCGCTTCACCCCGCTTAAGGTGAGCTCACGCGCGCAGCCCCCGCATCCTCGACCTGCCGAGGCCACCCAGTCCGGTATCGAGCTATCCGGTATCCAGCAATCCGGTATTCAGCTATCCGAGCCGTCGGGAGAGATTGCGTTGCGGGCGACGGGCCTGAGCAAGACCTTTGGCGATCTCACCGCGGTCGACGGGGTCTCCCTCGCGGTGCCGGCGGGAGCCACCCTGGGCATCGTCGGTGAATCGGGGTGCGGAAAGACGACCACCGCCCGCCTCATTCTCGGACTGACGGCGCCCGATGAGGGGGAGGTGGAGCTACGCGGCGAGCGCTTTATTCCCCGACGCGAATCGGAGCGGCGCAGGCTGCGTCATCAGCTTGGCGCGGTTTACCAGAATCCACTCGGATCTTTCGATGCTCGATATCGGGTTGGTGAGATTCTTGCCGATGCGCTGACGGGAGGTCGGTCTCGCTCCTTGCGCGGCCACTCCGAGCGCATCGAGGAGCTGCTTCTCAGCGTGCATCTGTCCCCCGATATTCTCCGCCGTTATCCGGCCGAGCTCTCCGGCGGGCAGCGCCAGCGCCTCGCGATTGCCCGCGCGCTGGCGCCCCGGCCTGCCGTCCTCGTGCTGGACGAGCCGGTCTCGGCCCTCGACGTGTCGATTCAGGCCCGCGTGCTTGACCTGCTCGATGAGATTCAGCTCGCCACCGCAACAAGCTATCTGTTTATCAGCCATGATCTCGGCGTAGTTGAGCACATGAGCGATGAGGTGGCGGTCATGCACGGGGGCACAATCGTTGAGCGGGGTACTCCCGCGCACATCTTCTCCCGCCCGGAACACCCGTACAGCCGGGCGCTTGTCGAGGCTCGCATGCAGCAGACCGTGCCGCCCACCATGCGCCGGAAGGGATAGGACAGCGCCACCGTCGACGCCACCCCGCCTGCACCCCGGCGAAGGACGACCTCGCGCAGCGGGATGAACCACACGGACAGGTGAGGGCAAGACACGGTGAGGCTTGAGTGTGAAGGCATGCCCTGAGCATCAGTCTCGGCAGACCGGCTCGGTGATGCCTCGACGGTGACCGAAGAAACCTCCCTCACCAAGATCGCCTCGACGCCGGCACGAGACCTACGATTCTGCGGAATGTGCCTGGGATACGCGGCTGTTCAATCTCGGCACGATTAAGGAGGATGCGGATCAGGGATCAGTGACGAGACGAGGGTGGGAATGCCAACAGGTGTGCGCACCGCTCTCTTCCCCGGAGAGCTCGGCGCCCGCCACGCGGTGGCATGCAGGGGTGAGCTGGGCTCGCCGGAATGGACAACAGTGGCGAAATACCGCCCAGCGAGGCCGGCCGGCTACTACAGTTTGAGTAGTCGAGAGGAGCGCCGTGGATTATCTGCTTGGCCTCACAAGCTGTGCCTTCGCCATCATTTTGGCGCTTCTTTGGTATCGCGCTATGTTCGTCAACGATGATGTTGAGTCCCTAGACCGTACCCCCTGGCACATCCGAGCCGTCCGCCAGGAGAACTTCTATGCCCTGTCCTGCCCGTCTGGCACCGCGCTCTTTGGCGGCGGTGGAATCCTCCTCCTGATCCAGGCGTTCACCGCCGAGAAACCGAGCCGACTCCTCGGCCACCTTCCCATGCCGGTGACCCTCGTTCTCGCCGCCGTCGCGCTCCTGTGCAGCCTCCTGTTTGTTGCCGGCCTCTTCTGGCCCTTCCGGCTGCCCTCCGCCATCAACCCCGCCGCCCGGGCCCGCGCCCGAGCCGCCACGCATGGGGTGGATGAGACCGACACTGCGTGGCAGAAAGATGCCGCATCGGGTCACCCCGCAGCGCAGGTGCCCCCACCGGAGCTACCCAGCCCCTTTCCGGCCTTTGCCATCTGGCTGGTCATCGCCATCGTCCTCTACTTCTCCCGCCACCTGTATCCGCCTGGCGGCACGGTCCTGGCCAGCGCCCACCTCTTCCTCCTGGCCATCATCACCCTCCGCGCCATCATCACCGCGCAACGGCGCTCCTCCACCATTCCCGCGGCGAAAGACCTCATCGATCCACGCCACCGCGAGGCTTACGCGAAGCTCGACGACACGCTCCGGGGAAGGCAGGTCGCCTTTACCTTCGTCACGTTCCTCTACCTGCTCGGCTTTCTCCTCCTCGTTGTCTTCCCGCTGGCCGGATATGAGGTCCTCGAGGCTGTCATAGGCGGCCTCACCTCGGCACCATCGTCGCCCCCGCGGCTCCAACTCATCGCACATCAGGGCGGCTGGCTGCCCAATGGGTTGCCAGCCTAGGTGGCACGCCGGTCACGGAACTTGCTGCGCGGCTAACCGCCGGACGCCTCACCAACCTTCCATCCGGGCCGCTTCTATGACCTCATTCTTGGCATCGCGCCCCCGGAATGAAGGCCTGCGGTTACACTCTGGATAAGAAGGGAGTGCCATGGATTACATCGTTATTGCCGGACTGTTTCTCCTCGCGGTTGGCACCGGCTACGCCTGGTATCAGGCGATGTTTCGCGGCAACTACAAGAACAACTTGTGGATTCTTCGCTTCTCCACGAATACCATCCATGACGTTGCCGTCATCGCCATCGGCTTCCTCGGGCTGTCCATGTTCTTCGGCTCGATGGGCATTATCCAGCTGATCACGAAGATCAGCGGCGCCGAGATCACCGAGCTGCCCAACACTCCTCTCGGACTCGCCGCGAGCATCATCCTCTTGATCGGCACCGTGGGCGGAGTCTTCCTCTTCCTCCTGGGCTGGATCTGGCCTTTTAAGCTGCCCGCGTGGCTCGACCCGCAGGCCCGCTACGAGGCGAATCAGATCAAGGAGGACCAGCGGCGAGCCGCAACCCAGCATCGCGCATCCACCCCGGTCGATCCGCTGGACGGCCCGGATGCTCGGCGGTTCCACCCGACGGGCGCGGCCTGGGGAACCCCGTCGACTGAGCTTCCAAAGGTGCGCTCCATCATCACGATCTGGCTGCCCCTCGTCCTCGTGATCGCCGCACTCAGCCGCCTTATTCCCGGCGCCGGGCAGGGAAAAACCATTGCCGCCGCCACCCTCATCTTCCTGCTCACCGTCGGCTTCCTCATGAAGTACGCGAGCCAGCTCAAGGCCCTGCCACGAGCGGAGGAGTTGAGGGATCCGCGCGCCGAGGCCTACGGACGGCTGAGCGAGGCGGGAAAGATGTACTACCAGAATCTCCCCGAGCCCCCGGCCGTGCTCCTCAACCAGCCCGAACGCCTGTCGGGAACCGGTCTCGACCCCTCCTCCCTCGCCCTGCTCTCCCTGTCGGATGAGGAGGCGGCAAGCGTGCGCGAGGAGACTCGCGCCCAGGCCAGGCGAACCCACCTCGCCGCCATCGCCCTCCTGGTGGTTGCGTTGCTCGGAATCCTCCTGGTGCTGTTCTAGGCCGGCGGAAATACTACAGCCGCACGAGCCGTGAGCTGCTCGCTGACCCCGAGAAGCTCCTGGCCGCAATCGCGAAGGTCGCGGCGGACTCGATTCCCCGGCCGGCAAACTGGGAGGCCTGGCCGTTCGTGCCTCAGCGCATCGAATTCTGGCTGACCGGCGCCGGGCCGCTCAAACTGGCGCCTCGGCTCTACTCGGAAGGATGTGGAAGGATGATGGCCGGCGAGCTATCCGGCTCCAGCCCTCACTCCGGCTACTCCCAGCGCTCGCAGCCAGAATCCCGGGCGTGCACCACCGCTCGCTCGCGACTCCACCCCTTCGAGGCAAGGTAAATCATGGTGTCCGAGCCCTCGCACTGCCACGCCGTGAGCACGACATCGGCCGCGCTGCCCGGCGAAGGCGTGGGTGTCGGTGTTGGTGTGGGAGCCGGAGCCTGAGTCGGTGCCGGTGCGGGGCTTGGCGGGGCCGGATCGGGATCTGTCGGGGCTGGCCGGGCCGGCGGCTCGGCCGGGCGCGAAGGCTGACCGGTGTTGCCCGGCCGGCGCGTGTTTTGCCGCTCATCGGTCTGCCGCTCGGCGGCTTGCTCGGCCTCCTGCTGCGCGGCCTGCTCACGATCATAGGCCTGCTGGCCCTCGATGAGATCGTCGAGAAGTTCGCGGATGTTGAGCGCGGTTGCAGAAGCGGTCTCGGCGCGCTCGGTAAGGGCGGCGAGGTCCTCCTCCGATGCGCAGGGTGCTCCCGCCTCATCCTCGGATTCGAGAAGCTTGCCCAGCTCGGAGATGACCTGTTGAGCCTCATCCGTGTCCTCGAAACCGCTGTCACCCGCCTCGCTGATCGCTTCCTGAGCGGCAGCCCGCACAGCAGCCAGCTCATCTTCGGCCTCATCGAGGCCGACGCGAGCCGTCTCGCACTCGGCGGTAATAATCGCGGCCTCTCGATGCTCCTCCAGATCGTCGATGGCGGTGGCGAGATGATCGGAGTTTGCCCGCAGATCCGCTGCGGCAAGCATGATCACCTCAGCATCGCCGGCCGAACGGCATGTGACATCGGTGCGAATAAGCGCGTCTCCGCGCTCCCGGAAGGTCTCAACCTCGGCCACCGCCCCGCTGGCTTCCCCGGAGGTGATGACGGACGCGGCTATCGCATCATCGCCAAGCCCCGCGAGTAGCTCAGAAGCGCGGCCGGCAATCTCCTCGTGCTGAGAGACGGCCGATTCCCACTCTTGTGCCACCTCACTGCAAGCGGCGGCATCGGCCCTGGCGGCGCGCTCATGACCGGTAAAGGAATAGATGATGCCAGCGGCAACCATGAGAATGGCCACGAGGCCAAAAACGACGGATCTCCTGCGCACGGGCGCCTCCAACAGTGAGTGTTATTGAAAGTGAGCATAAGAGACCAGTTCAAGGCGGTCAACCGATATTGAATTATGTGACCGATGAAGTACGATTCTCCGCCCGCAAGAGGCGGGCGGAGAATGTTTGAGTGGGCCGAGTCGCTTAGTCGTCGATACCGAGAATGTCGACGATAGCGCTCTTGTAGAGAACCGCCTTGGCGCCGTAAACGGCCTGGATGCCGCCCGAGACATCGAGGACGGCCGCAGCTCCGAGCCGCTTGAGAGTCTCCCGATCCACCTTGTCGGAATCTCGGACGGCCACCCGCAGGCGGGTAATGCAGGCATCGACGTCCTCGATGTTCTCCTCTCCGCCGAGGGCGGCGAGGATCTGCTCGGCCTCGTCGCGCAGCGCCTCCTCCTTGGGGGTGCCATCGGAGCTGGCCTCCGCCCCACCATCACCCTCCGTATCGGACAGGTGACCCGGGGTGGCGACGTGGAAGCGGCGCACGTACCAGCGGAAGACGACGTAGTAGAGGCAGAACCAGATGATGCCCACGGGCAGGACGTAGAGCCAGTGGGTCTTCTCCTGGCCCTGGAAGACACCAAAGAGCAGGTAGTCGATAAGGCCGCCGGAGAAGGTGTTGCCGATCCGGATCTGCAGGAGATCGGCAATGGCGAAGCTCAGCCCGTCGAACAGGGCGTGCACGACGTAGAGGAGCGGCGCCACGAAGAGGAACATGAACTCGAGCGGCTCGGTAATACCGGTGATGAACGAGGTGAGGGCAACACCGAGGAACAGGCCAGCATAGCGGCGGCGGCGCTCCTTGGGCACGCAGTGGTACATGGCAAGGGCGGCGCCGGGCAGGCCAAACATCATCGTGTCAAAGCGGCCGGCGAAGTACCGGGTGCCCTCGGTGAACAGACCCTGGTGGGTGGGATCGGCGAGCTGGGCGAAGAAGATCTTCTGGGCGCCGACAATCGTTTCTCCCGCCACCGACTCAACGCCGCCAAGCTCGGTGTACCAGAACATCGGATAGATGGTGTGGTGCAGGCCGACCGCACCCGACAGGCGCAGCAGGAAACCGTAGAGGAAGGTGCCAACCACGCCGAGCGAGGCCATCCCCTCACCGGCATTGACCAGCAAATGCTGGAACGGCGGCCAGATGAGGTAGAAGGCGGCGCCAATGAGGAGGGCCGATCCGGCGGTGACGATGGGAACGAAGCGGGAGCCGCCAAAGAAGCCGAGAACGGCCGGCAGCTGAATGTTGTGGTACTTGTTGTGCAAAGTGACGGCCACAGCACCGATGACGAGGGCGCCGATGATGCCGGTGTCGATGTCCTGCCCATCGGGGTTGAACACCTTGAGCAGGGAGGCGGTCGTCCCGGTCATCACCAGGTAGCCGACCACGCCGGCAAGCGCCGCCGTCCCCTTATCCCGCTTGGCCAGGCCAATACACAGGCCAACCGACAGGAGCAGGGCGAGGTGGGCAAAGATGATGCTGCCGGCATCCGCCATGACGGTGAAAATACCCTGAAGGGCCGGATTGTCCAGCACGGGGTAGGCGGCAACCGTCGTCGGATTCGACAGCGCACCGCCGATACCTAGCAGGAGACCCGCGGCCGGCAGAATCGCGATGGGAAGCATGAAGGCCTTGCCGACCTTCTGCATTGTCTTAAAAACTTGACCTTTTGGCGCGGGGCGCGCCTCCGAGGTTGCGGCACTCATTGCTCAAGCAACTCCTCTTATCTAAGCTGAGCGGATACCTAGATAGTGGCAGCCTATGAAGCCACCTTTACACTCAAGAACCCTACCCATCAGACCTCTTCCCAGCAATGATCGACGCACCTATTTCCGCCTGATGGCGGGGAGAATGGCGATTCAGGGGACGCCCCGTTGGCTCCCATGTTCCCCGGTCTCGGCTATTGAGCTAGCCGCCCGCCTTCACTGGCCCCAAACAGAACCGAGACCCAACGATAAAGAGGGCTAGGTGCCACGAGTGCGCAGTTGTCACGACGGATTGGGCGCTTCGGGATGAGGCGACCAGAACCGACTATCAACCGTGCCCGCAACCCCGCGATCACAACAAAAATCTCGCGTCACCGGCGGACCGATGACGCGAGACTTGGCGCGGAGCCACCTGTGGGAATCGAACCCACGACCTATTCATTACGAGTGAATCGCTCTGCCGACTGAGCTAAGGTGGCACGACAGCAGAACAGAGTCTAACAAAGCCGTTTACGCATTGCCAACATCGCTTCTATGAGCCCGGGCACGGGTCTGCCGGCCCGGGCTCACCACCGATTAGTTCTCCGAACTCTCCTCATCGCCCGCCGGCTCATCGCCGCCGGACTCACCATCATCGAACTCATTGTCGGCGCTCGAGGCCGGGCAGGTCAGGCCCTCGTCCGGAAGCACGCCTCGAATAAAGAAGTCGTCGAGGGCGGCGGTCACGCAGTCGGAGCGGTTGTAGGCGGTGTGGCCCTCACCCTCCCAGGTGACAAGGTGACCGTTGTCCAGCTGCTTGGCCATATTCACCGCGGACTCGTAGGGGGTGGCCGGGTCCCCGGAGGTACCGACGACGATGATGGGGGCGGAACCGGGAGCGGTGAACGGTCCCGGCACCTTATCGGCATGGTAGGGCCATTCGGAACAGAAATACTCCGAGCCCTGGAAGAACGGGGCGAAGGTGGGGGCGTCCTTCTCCAGCTGCTTATCCGCCTTTTCCCAGGCCGCCTCGTCGGTGTCCTTCGGATAGTCGACACAGTTGATGGCCCAGCGGGCCTCAAGCGAGTTGTCGAGGAAGGCCCCGGTCTCGGTGTCCCGGGAGATCATGAGATCGCCCATGTACTGCAGGAGCGTGCCGTCGTTGTTGACAATCGCCAAGCGGAGCCCCTCGGTGAGGTACTGCCACGAGGAATCGTCGTAGAGGGGGATGGCGATGCCGGTGTAGAACATGGCCTGGGTGAGCGGCCGGTCCGGATCATTCGTCGGCAGCGGATTATCCAGCGAGTCCTCGATGGCGGAGCGCAGGGAGGCGAGTGCCTCATCAACCGTGTCTCCCTCGAGCGGGCAGTTCCCTTCATCCAAACAGTACTGGGTGTAGGCACGGAGCGCCTTTTCAAAACCAACCGCCTGGAAGTGATTGGACTCCAGGGCATCCAACTCGGGATCGATCGCGCCGTCGAGCACCATGCGCCCAACGTTGGCCGGGAAGAGATCAGCGTACTGGGCGCCCAGGTGGGTGCCGTAGGAGAAGCCAAAGTAGTCCAGCTTGGGGCGGTCCATGGCGGCCCGAATAACATCCATGTCCTTGGCCGCACTGATCGTGCCCATGTACTTCAGCGCCTCACCGGTCTCGGCCTTGCAGCCGGCAATCGCGCGCTTGGCATCCGCCTTGGCCCGCAGATCGCCCTCCTCGGTGTCCGGATAGGAGGCGTCAACGATCTCGCCCAGCTCCTCATCCGGCAGGCAGTCGATAGGGGCGGACAAGCCAACCCCGCGCGGATCGAAGCCGATAATGTCGTAGGCCTGGAGGAGATTCGCCGAGAAGTAGCTCTTCGCACTTTCCGCGACATCGCGTCCCGAGGAACCCGGGCCGCCGGGATTGACGAGGAGCGGGCCGAGGGAATCCCCCGTTGCCGGCGAACGCTTGAGGGCGATCTCGATGGTCTCACCCTCCGGATCCTCGTAATTGAGGGGCACCTCGAGGGTGGCACAGCTGATCGCCTCCGACTCGGAATCCTCGCAGTCGCCCCACGTAAGTTCTTGTTCATAGAAGCGCTCGAGTCCCGCCGGAACCGGTGGCATCGCCTCCTCCTGATCCTCCCGATCCGCAGCGGCCGGAGCGTCACTGGTGGACGGAGAATGGGTGGCCGGGATTTCCTCCCCGGGCACAGAAGGGGTGCAGGCGCCAAGAAGGGCTAGTCCGGCACCGAGGGCAAGAACGCGCGTAGTTTTCACGCCCTAACCGTAAGCCAGGCACAGCCCTCGACGCCACCGATTCAATCGAGTTTGGGGAGGGCTTCCCGTCTCGTGGGACCGGGGACGCGGCTAGGTCTGACGCAGCCCGACCAGCAGCCCCTCGAGGGTGAGGAGCTCGTTGGCATTGCCGGCAAGGCGCTCGCGGGCCAGGGTAATGGCATCCATCCGAGCCATGGTCTGCCGGGCGGAGGAGGCGGCGGCAATCTGCTCGATCTCACGCTGCAGATCGGCATTAACCACATCGATTCCGGCGTCGAGCTGGGTGAGGAGGATGTCGCGCTGTAGGGCGAGCAGGTCGATAAGTTGCCGATCCAGCGCATCGTGCAGGGCGCGCCGCTTCTTTTGCGCCTCGCCCTTTTCCAGGGCCTTCTCCTGGCTGCGCAGCTTGGGCGGCAACGGCTCATCTTCCGGCATGCCGAGGCTGCGGCGCAGCTTGCGCTTTTCTTCCTCGATATCGGTGCTCATAGCATCCTGGGAGGCGGTCTTGGCGACCTCGTGTAGCTCCTTGGCCGCATACACGGCATCGGGTGTTGAGCGAATCCCCAGCACCGCGCGCAGGCAGCGGTCGCGCTGGGCGCGAACCTCGGGGTCGGTGGCGAGCGCTTGCGCCCGGCCAATGTGGGATTGGGCCACCCGGGCGGCGATGTGCGCCATCCGCTCATCCGCACCCCGGCGCACGAGAAGCTCGGCCACCGCGTCGGCGGGCGGGATGACGAGGTTGAGATGACGGCAGCGTGACCGAATGGTGATAAGCACGTCCTGCGGGGAGGACGTGGAGAGGATCCACACGGTGCGCGGCGGGGGCTCCTCAATCGACTTGAGCAGGACATTGGTGGTGCGTTCGAGCATCCGATCGGCCTGCTCGACGATGACGACCCGCCACTGCCCGACGGTGGGCTGGGCCTGGGCGCGCGGAATCATGGCGCGCACCGTCTCCATGGGAATGACACTGCCCTCGGCGGACAGGTATTCAACATCAGGGTGGGACTTGGCCATCACCGTCGAACATCCGGCGCACTGTCCGCAGCCCACCTCGTCCCCAGTGCACTGAAGGGCGGCCGCGAAGGCGCGGGCGGCTACCGTGCGGCCCGATCCGGGCGGGCCGGTGATGAGCCAGGCGTGGGACATGGCGGCGCCACCGGTGTGAGCGTCCTCAGCCGCAGCCTTGATCGCGGCAATCGCGCGATCCTGGCCAACGAGATCATCGAACACACTCATGGTGTAAGCATACGGGCGATCCCGCCGTAAATATCGGCGGCGATCTCCTCCGCGGGCCGTTCCCCGTCGATGACGACGAAGCGGTCGGGTTCGGCGGCGATGAGGGCACGGTACTGTTCGCGCACCCGGCGCTGGAAATCGACGCCCTCGCTCTCGAGGCGGTCGTGTTCCCCTCGCATCCGCTCCAGGCCGGCCTCGGCCGACACGTCGAGGTAGAAGGTGCGGTCGGGAACGAGACCCCCGGTCGCCCACGCGTTGAGCCGGGCGACCTCCTCGGTGCCGAGACTGCGAGCCGCACCCTGGTAGGCGATGGAGGAATCGTAGTAGCGGTCGGACAGCACGATGGCCCCGCGCTTGAGGGCCGGCAGGATGTGGGTGTCAACGTGGTGGGAGCGGTCGGCGGCGAAAAGCAGCGCCTCGGTTCGCCCCGACAGGTGCTCCCCGTGCAGGAGGACCCGGCGAATCTCCCGGCCCACGGGCGTGCCGCCGGGCTCGCGGCCGAGAACCACCTCGTGCCCATCGGCCCGTAGGGCCTTCGCCACGAGCTCGATCTGGGTGGACTTTCCCGAGCCATCCCCGCCCTCGAAGGTGATGAAGAGGCTCATGAGTCCTTCTTCGCCGCCGCCTTCGTCGCTGAAGTCTTCGCGGCCGTGGTCTTCTTGGCGG
>JAUNVM010000041.1 GCA_030537635.1 Flaviflexus sp.
CGGAGGCTTCGGCGGAGGCGGCGGCTTCGGCGGCGGATCGGTGAAGTTTTAATTCGCCCGTGGCGGATAAGGGAAGCTCAATCCGCGCAATCACTGAGATTGATCGCGGCAACCGACTATCCTCAAAGTGACACCTACGAAAGGTAGAACCCATGGCAGAGAAGCAATCAATCCTTGGCCGCATCGGCCAGCTCGCCCGAGCCAACGTCAACGCGCTGCTCGACCGCGCCGAAGATCCGCAGAAGATGATGGATCAGCTGGTGCGCGACTACACCGATTCCATCGCCGAGGCTGAGGATGCGATCGCCGTGACGATCGGCAATCTCCGCATGGCCGAGTCGGATCACGCCGCCTCGGTGGAGGAGGCCGAGGAGTGGGGCCGCAAGGCTGCCGCCGCCTCCGAGCGGGCCGAGGAGTACCGCTCCCAGGGCGATGAGGAGAACGCGAACAAGTTCGACAACCTCGCCAAGATTGCGATTTCCAAGCAGATCGCGGCCGAGAAGGACGCGAAGAGCGCGGAGCCGATGATCGAATCGCAGAACAAGGTGGTTGACCAGCTCAAGGACGGCCTCAACCAGATGCGCCTCAAGCTCGATTCGCTCAAGTCCAAGCGCGATGAGCTCGTGGCCCGCCAGAAGTCGGCCGAGGCCCAGGCCACCGTCCAGGACTCCATCTCCCACATCAACGTCATGGATCCGACCTCGGAGATCTCCCGCTACGAAGAGCAGGTGCGCCGCCAGGAGGCCGAGGTTGCCGGCCACCAGGAGCTCGCCGGTGATTCCCTCGAGGCTCAGTTCGCCGAGCTCGAGGACCGCTCCAACGACGCCGAGATCGAGGCTCGCCTCGCCGAGCTGAAGAACAAGCGCGAGGGCTAAACCTCCTTCGTGGCTGTGGCGGGGTTTGTGCCCCGCCACAGTTGTATCTGCAGTCTTCGCGCCTGTATCTGCAGTCTTCACACCCAGCGCGCATTCGCCCCGCCGCCGAACATCCGCAATCCGCCGGCGGCCTGCCAGCCCGGCCGCCGGCGCTCGGCCGCCTCGCCCCATCGCCACCGGCAACGCCACCCATCATGCCCGGCCCGTCTAGCGGGAGTGCGGCCACCACCCGACCGAGTGGGCGTTCTTCTTCTCATTCACCGTTTTTTCCAGCGCATTAACAGACTTGGCGGAGATAATGGGGGCATGGCAGAGCAAGCAAAAATCCTGGTCGTTGATGATGAGCCGTCGATTCGAGAGCTGCTATCGGCCTCGCTGTCCTTCGCGGGCTTTGATGTGCGGATCGCGGCCGATGGTCACGAGGCGATCTCCCAGGTCTCCTTCACCCACCCCGACCTTGTCATCCTCGACATCATGCTGCCGGACATGGACGGGTATGAGGTGCTGACCAAGCTGCGCGAGCACGAGCCCGATCTGCCGGTCCTCTTCCTCACCGCCAAGGACGATATCCGGGACAAGATCAAGGGCCTGCGCGTGGGCGGGGACGACTACGTCACCAAGCCCTTCTCGCTCGAGGAGGTCGTGGCCCGCATTCACGCTATTCTGCGCCGCACCAAGTCCATGGATGAGGACGATTCCCTCGTGTACGCCGATCTCGTGCTCAATGAGAACTCGTACGAGGTGCACCGGGCCGGCGTCGAGGTTGACCTGTCTCCCACCGAGTTCAAGCTGCTGCGCTACCTCATGATCAATGCGGAGCGGGTGGTGTCCAAGGAGCAGATCATCGATCACGTGTGGGATTACAACTGGCACGGCGAGATCTCCATCGTCGAGTCCTACATTTCCTACCTGCGGCGCAAGATTGACTCTTCGGAGGCGCTCGGCGTCCCGGTCACCCCGCTTATTCACACCAAGCGCGCGATCGGATACGTGTTGCGCGAAAGCAAGTAGCCCAGGTGCGCGAACACAGCCTCACCGGACGTCTCGTCGCGCTCTACGTCCTCGTCCTCACCCTGGCGCTCACCCTCGTCGCCACGATCACCCTGGCGATCATGTCCCGGGTGCTCACCAATCAGATCGATTCCGATCTCACCTCGACGGGGGCCACGGTTGCCCAGCAGACGATTGACAAAATCCGGGGTACCACCACGCAGGTGCTGCCCTCCCCCTACTACGTTTACGTGGAGCGCCCCCAGCTGGCCTCCCTGTCCTATCTCACGCCCTCGATGGAGAAGCGGTACGGGGCGCCGGCCGATATCACCGAGGTTTTCGAGCACAAGCCCTTCGATCCGGTGACCATTCCCGGCAATCGCTCGGGAACCACGTGGCGGGCCCTCTACCTCACCTCGAACTCCCCGGACATTCCCGCCGTCGCCATCGCCTATCCCATGAAGAACGTGCACGATACGACGTCGCGGATGACGTTCCTCATTGTCACCATCGCCGCCATCGTCATCGTCATCGGCACGCTCGCCTCCTATCTCATCGTCCAGCGCTCCCTGCGCCCGCTGCGCCTCATCGAGCGCACCACCCAGAAGATCGCCTCCGGAGATCTGTCCCAGCGCGTGCCCACGGCGAAGATGGGAGTGGAGGTCGGTCATCTCGCCGGCTCCATCAATGCCATGCTCGGCCAGATCGAGGCGGCCATGGCGGCCCGCGAGCGCTCCGAGGGGAAGATGCGGCAGTTCGTCTCGGATGCCTCCCACGAGCTGCGCACCCCGCTCGCCTCCGTGCGCGGCTACGCCGAGCTCTTCCGCATGGGAGGCATCGGCCCGGACAAGATCGCGCAGGCGATGGAGAGGATTGAATCCGAGTCTGCCCGCATGGGAGTCCTCGTGGAGGATCTCCTCCAGCTGGCCCGCCTCGATGAGTCCCGCTCCCTATCCCTGTCCCAGGTGGATCTCGCCGATCTTGCCGAGGGTGCCATCCTCGACTTCATGGCCCGCTCCCCCGAATATCCCACCAAGCTCGTGGGCCTCGGGACCGAGGAGCCGGCCCCGGCCTGGGCGGTGGTCGACCGCGACCGCATCTCCCAGGTCATCGCCAATCTGCTCACCAACGTCAAGCAGCACACCCCCGCCGGCACCCGGGTCGAGGTGGCCGTGGGCACCCAGGAGGTCACCTCGGCGACCGGCCGGGTGGACATGGCGGTGATTGAGGTGCGCGATCACGGCCCCGGCATTCCCCCCGAGCAGCGCGCTAAAGTCTTCGAGCGCTTCTACCGGGTCGACACCTCCCGGGCCCGCTCCTCCGGCGGCTCCGGCCTCGGCCTTGCCATCGTCTCCTCCATTGCCGCCGCCCACCGCGGCTCGGCCCGGATCTCCGAAACCGCCGGCGGCGGCACCACCGTCACCCTCACCTTCCCCGCCGCTCCCCTGCCCGAGCAGCAGCTCGAGCCCTAAGGCAGCGCCCGAAGGCCACGCCAAGTTCCGCTCCCGTCACCCCGGCCGCCCTGCCGTGCGCGAGGTGGCGCTGCACCCTCCCCATAACTAGGGTTAGCCTCGTCACCGAACCCGGCTCGCATTAGTGTTTGACCCATCACCGAAAGGATGGGTCATGGATCTTTCGCCGCATTCGACCCCGCAGGAACTCGCCGATCTTGCCAATGCTCGCCCCGACCTGCACACCGAGATCGCCGCCCACCCTGCCGCATATTCAGCCTTGCTTACCTGGATCGCCGATACCTCCCCGGATCCGGCCGCTCGCCAGGCAGCGGCCCAGCGGCTCGCGCCCCCGGCACCGCCCGCACCGCCGGCCCAACCCGCGCAGTCCGCCCAGTCCACGCAGGTCTCTTCTCCACCCGCACCGGGCTACACCGGGGCCGCCCAGGCACAAGCAGCGCCGAGCAAGCCGCGCGGGCGGGGAAAGCTCATTGGCGCCATTGCCGCCTTCGCAGTGATTGTCCTCGTCGCGGTCGGAGCCTTCTGGTTCCTCGGGCGGGAGGACTCCTCGCCCAGCATCCCTCCCTATTCGCTTTCCCTCGATGAGGCTCCAGTAGAGATTGTCTTGCCCTCTTCGGAATACTCACTTCGCGCCGTCGACCCTTATGCCCCATACCTGCTCGCCAGCAGGACGAAGCCTGAAAGCAATATCGTCGATGGGTATTTCGTCTTGACCCTCGACGGCGCGGAGGTCTCCGAAGTCACTCTGATTCCGGAGTTCTACGGCGAGGACAGAAGCGAGACGCCCTATGCGATCGTTGACGGAACGGTTTATTTCACCACTGACTGGGAAGATAACCACGTCTTCACCTGGAATGTGGAAACCCAAGAACTCTCGCAGGTGGAAAGCCCTGATGAGGATTACGTTTTTCAGGTCGTTCCAATCGCGCCCAATCATTCCATCATCACAACATCGCCCGACCGGGATGAATTTGATACGTCGACCTATACTGTCTCTTCGGTCAAAGATGGGAAGGTCCAATGGACTTTCACAAAAGAAGAGGCTGAATGTAGTCTCAACACCCGGGTGGACTGGCTCCAGTTGGCAGAAAACAACCGGTGGCTGCGCTGCCCCACGTTGACAACTGCCATCAATCTTGAAACCGGTGCCGCAGTCACGGCGCCGGAAAATACCTTATTCATCTTGGCTAGCGATGGGGCTGTCATGACCGAACAGAGCTGGGACGATAAGGGTAATCTTGTCTGGCGCGACTTTAGGTTCTATGACGCCAATGGAGATCAGCGAGACGACATCGAGCTTTCCGATGGTGTTTACGAAGTGGAGTCGTTCTGGAGTTTTGGCGGTAGCGTGAGTGAATGGGTAGAGGGTATGCGCGCTAGTGCGACTTACGCTACCGAGCATCCTGACTCCGACTCGACTCTCCTGACCGAAGACGGCAAGGCCATCGGCTTTGCCTTCGGAGAAGTCGACAAGGTCAACACCATCGAGATTCAATGCGATGACGACAGCGTGGTTTTGCTCGCCGATCATGGCGATAAGCTTCTCTGTATCAGCACGAAATATATGCAAGCGTTCGACATCTCCGAAGGCGTCTCCGGACAGCAGCTGTGGAGTATTAACGGCATGTTTGATAGATTTAGGGCTTTCTATTATCCCTTCAACGGTAGCCAGTGGATCGTGGGCTTAGATCCGTTCTACCTCATCGAGGAATAGGGATGAGTTCGGTCCAGCAGGTGCCCAGGTTTTCCGATGAGGGGCCGATTCGCCGACCCTCATCAGCGCGCGGCTCCCCTAGAACTAGGGTTAGGCTCGCTGAGAGCGACTCTCGAACATTACTGTTCTACCCATCACCGAGAGGATGGGTCATGGATCTTTCGCCGCAGTCAACCCCGCAGGAGCTCGCGGACGTGGCGGGCACTCGACCCGACCTGCATGCCGAGATCGCCGCCCATCCTGCCGCGAATCCCGCCCTCCTCACCTGGATCGCCGGGAACTCTCCCCACCCTGTCGCCCGCCAGGTGGCGGATTGCAGGCTCACTCAACCAGAAACACCTGCCCCCCCGCCCGGTTTTAGACACTTCGCCCGATCGGCCTGATCTCGTCCCACCGGCCGGGCAACACCCGCCCACCGGCGATTATCCGGTCCCGCCTGAGGATCGCGGCGAGCCTGGGCTCGCAGGCCAGTTTTACACCTCGCCTGCGGATCAAGACGAGACCGCGCCCGAGCCGCTTCCCGAGCCACGGTTGAATCCAGGTTCTCCGGCCGCACCCGGTTATATCCGGAAAGAACCAGCTCGGCCCGCCCCGGTGCAGACCGCCCCACGGAGGCCGCTCGGGCTCGCAATACTTATCGCCATCATCGTCACCCTCTCGGTGATCACTCTTGTCGCACTCGGCATCTTCTGGTTCTTCGGTCAGGAAAGCTCTGGCGCCACCCCTTCGCCGCTGCACATGACGGCGGATAAATCTGCCTCGATGAGGTGATGCGCAGTGGGCGGTGGCCGATGCACCTACGCCCCCAGGAACAGCAGCTCTATTCATCCGAGTGTTTCCATCAACGTGGCACTCGGCGAGCAGCTGTGAAGCATGAACGTGGCGGGCTCCGCGAGCTTCTTGCGCTTCAACGAGGGCCAGTTGATCCTCTCGACCTCTCCGGCCTATCTCATCGAGGAATAGGAACTGGCCCGCCGATCGGCAGCCTTAGCCCGCTATCATCGCGGTGGCGGGGAGGGTCGCTTAGATTCCGGCAGCGATATCAGTGCGCCACTGCGCGCCCTCAAAGGCCGTGAGGTTGGCGTAGGCATCCTCACGCGCCTGGGCCACGGTGTCTCCCCTGCCCATGACGCACAGGACGCGGCCACCGCTCGTGACAATGCCGTCCTCGCTCTGCTTGGTGCCGGCCTGGATAGCATCCCCCACCTCGAGCGGAACGCCGGTGCGCACCTTGCCGGGATATCCCTCGGAGGCGAGCACCACGGTGACGGCCGCGTGATCGTGCCAGGTGAGGTCGGTGCCGGCCAGCTTGCCGGTGGCCGCCTTGAGCAGGACGGGGGCGAGCGGGGTGGCGAGGCGGTCGAGCACCACCTGGGTTTCCGGATCGCCGAAGCGGGCATTGAACTCAATAACCTTGAGGCCGCGAGAGGTGAGCGCGAGACCGCAGTAGAGGAGGCCGATGAACGGGGTGCCCTGCCGCGCCATCTCATCCACCACGGGCTGGGCGATCCTGCCTACCACCTGCTCGGTGAGATCCTCGGGAGCCCAGGGCAACGGCGAATAGGCTCCCATGCCGCCCGTGTTGGGGCCCTTGTTGCCGTCCTCGAGGCGCTTGAAGTCCTGGGCCGGCTCGAGGGGAAGGACGGCCTTGCCGTCGCAGATGCAGAAGAGGGAGATCTCCGGGCCGTCGAGGTATTCCTCGACAACGACGGTGCCGCCGCGCTCAACGCAGGCCACTCCGTGGGCGAGGGCCGCAGCTCGGTCCTCGGTGACGACGACCCCCTTGCCCGCGGCCAAGCCGTCGTCCTTGACCACGTAGGGGGCGGGGAACAGATCGAGGGCCTCGGAGATTTCCTGTTCGGTGGCGCAGATTCGGGCCATGGCGGTGGGAACGTCGGCCAGCGCCATCACCTCCTTGGCGAAGGTCTTCGAACCCTCGAGGCGGGCCGCAGCAGCGGAGGGGCCAAAAACGGGGAATCCGGCCTCGCGCAGAGTATCGGCCACGCCGGCAACCAGCGGTGCCTCGGGGCCAATAACAACGAGGTCGATCTCGTGCTCGGCGGCAATGGCCGCCATATCTTCACCGTTGAGGATGTCGCCGCCAAGGCACTGGCCGAGCTCGGCAATCCCGGGATTGCCGGGAACGCAGATGAGCTTATCGGCGCTGGGGGCTAGGGCACGTGCAAGGGCGTGTTCGCGGCCGCCCGATCCGAGAAGCAGAACATTCACG
>JAUNVM010000042.1:0-6755 GCA_030537635.1 Flaviflexus sp.
GCGCCAGAACCGGTGGCAGCATTCCAGAACGTGAGGCCGCTTTGTTGGGAGGAGAAAACGTAGTCTCCGAAGTACCACACGGTGCCGTAGGGAAGCACCTGGCCGGCCGGGGAGCCGGCACCTCCCCTGAATCCGGGAGTATCGGTGCCCTGCCCGAGCTGGGCGGGGCCCTCTTGACCCACCGAGGCGGTCACGTAGCCGCCCCTGCCCGGATCGTAGTTCGGATTGACGCTGGTTGGCCAGGATTCCACGACACAGGTGGCGCCGTTGAGGAAGACATCGCAACCGATGTTGCCCGAGGGCATGACGAGCGTGGCAACCCCGTAGTCGCTCACGGTGGTGATCTCCTTGGCCGCGACCGGAATGGGCCGGCCCGCGCACGGATAGGCGCCGGGGACGGGGGCCGTGCAGGTGGCCGGATCAAAGTTCGGATCCTCCCGGGGAGCGGGACTGGGCTCAGCCGTGGCCTGGCCAGTCTCTTCCGCACCGCCGGTCTCTTCCTGAGCACCGGTGTTGCCGCCGTCCGCAGGGTCACCGTCCGCGTCGCCGGCTGCCTCACTCTCGCCCTGACCATCCATCTGACCATCGCCCTGCGCGCTGCTCTGGCCGGTAGAACTGTCGGGTGCGGGTGGGCTGTCGGTCTGATTCGAGCAGGCAACGAGCAGCGTAAGCGCGCCCAGGCAGGCGAAGATCCTCCGGTTCATGGTTACCTCTCGATCAATTGGCTTCACTATAGCGTCGAGGACGGCAATTCCGCGAGCCCCGGCGTTCTCGGACGGGGCCGGGGGACCGAGCGCGTTCATCACGATGATGTAGGCGGCATGGCCTCGTCGAGCAGGTTGTCGTTGAGCTGGGAGAACACATTCCACGTGGAATCACACACCGCCCCCTCAGAGCGCTGGTTATCAGCGATACCGGGGCAGTGGAGGCGGCGATTGATGGTGCCGGACAGCTGGGAGACCCCGGCGTCAATCGTGTCACTCAACTAGGCGAACTCGGCGAGCTTACGGGCCCGGGTGCCAAGAGGACTCACCGGGCATGACACAGTCGTCGATGCCGTCAACGGCAACGATACCGCCGTAGCGTTGACTAAGGCCTCACTCCTCGACAATCCTGGCGTAGCCATTCTTCCGCCCTCACAGACCCGACCGGGGGTGGCGCAGGGAAGCGATGATGCGGGTCATCCGGCCCGGCGGCAGGTGGTCTGGTTGGCTCTCACCGGTCGTCCCGCACACTGTGGTCTGGCCTCTTTCTCGCTGCCCTTGTCCCGGTCCTGGGCTCGGTTCTTCCGCCGGCATAGCGACAGGTGGGCGGGGCCCGGTCGGGCGGTGAGGAGCGTGGCGAGGTGGCGGGAGACCTGCGCGTGTTCGATGAGAAAGGCGTCGTGGCCATAGGCGGAGGTGATGGTGGCCAGCGGCATGGAGCCGGGGATCAGGCGGGACATGAGCCGGGATTCCTCGGCACCAAAGAGGCGATCGCTGTCCACCGCAATGACCATGGTGCGGGCGGTGATCTGACCGAGGGCCCGGGCGAGTCCGCCCCTCCCTCGGCCCACATCATGGGTGAGCATGGCGCGGGTGAGCACCGCATAGGAGTTCGCGTCAAAGCGCCGGGCCAGCTTTTCTCCGTGATGATCGAGATAGGACTGGACGGCAAAGCGGCCACCCTCGAGGGGCTCCTCCCCGTCCTGGGCGAGGCGACCAAAGCGCGTGTCCAGCTCGGTGGAGGTCCGGTACGACAGGTGGGCGATCCGACGTGCCAGGGCGAGACCTCGCCAGGGCCCGCGAGGCTGATCGTAGTAGTCTCCGCCTGAGAAGTCCGGATCGGATTCAATGGCGAGGAGCTGGGTGTGGGCGAGGCCGATCTGGTCGGCGGTGGTGCGCGCCCCGGTGGCAATAAGGGCGAGGCGGCGGACCCGGCCGGGATGGGTGATGGCCCATTCGAGTGCCCGGTGCCCACCCATGGAGGCGCCAACGACGAGCTCGAAGGTGTCAATTCCCAGCCGGTCGGCGAGCAGGGCTTCGGCACGCACCTGGTCCCGGGCGGTCACCTGACCGAAGCGCGAGCCCCAGGCTCGCCCATCGGGCGCCGCAGAAGCCGGCCCGGTCGAGCCCTGACATCCGCCCAGCACATTGGGAGCGAGAACAAAGTAGCGGTCGGTGTCGATGGCCTTACCCGGGCCCACCACCTCGCGCCACCAGCCCGCCTCTCCCGAGCCATCGGCGCAGTGCGAATCCCCGGTGAGGGCATGGAGGATGAGCACGGCGTTGTCCCGGGCGGGGGTGAGTCGACCAAAGGTTTCGTAGGCGAGGGTGACGGGAAGCTGCCTGCCATCATCCAAGTCGAGCTTGCCGAGGTCGGCAAAGCTCCTGCCTCGGGCCGCCTCACCCTCGCGGTAGGCGCCGGTCACGGGAATATCTTCGTGGGGCTGCGCGGACATTTAGCTCACCTCCCCCGCAGCCGCGAGGCCCAGCTCCAGATCGGCGATGATGTCATCGATGTGCTCGATGCCAACGGCGAGGCGGACCGTGCCCGCGCTGATCCCAGCCTGGGCGAGGGCCTCCTCCGATAGCTGGGAGTGGGTGGTGGAGGCGGGATGGATGGCAAGGGAGCGAACATCACCGATGTTGGCCACGTGGGAGTGCAACTTGAGGGCCTCGATGAAGGCGCGGCCCGCGTCCCGGCCGCCGGCAAGCTCAACGGCGACGATGGCTCCGGCCCCCTTCGGGCAATACTTTTGGGCCCGGTCATAGTACGGGGAGTCCGGCAGGGAGGAGTAGGCGACCTTCACCACCTCATCCCTCCCAGCGAGGAAGGTGGCAACCGCCTTGGCATTGGCGACGTGCCGCTCCAGGCGCAGGGAGAGGGTTTCGATGCCCTGACTGATGAGGAAGGCGTTGAACGGGGAGAGGGCGAAGCCGAGATCGCGCTGGCCTTCCACCCGCGCCTTGAGAATAAAGGAGAGATTGACGCCGAAGACACCGTCGGCTCCCAAATCCCGGGCATACACCAGCCCGTCATAGGACGGATCCGGCTCGTTGAAGCGCGGGAAGCGGTCCGGATCTGCGCCAAAGTCGAAGCTGCCAGCATCGACGATGACGCCGGCAAGCGAGGTGCCGTGCCCGCCGAGATACTTCGTGGCCGAGTGAACGACAATGTCGGCGCCCCACTCGAAGGGACGGATGAGATAGGGGGTGGCGACTGTGTTGTCGACGATGAGGGGAACGCCGACCTCGTGGGCGGCCGTGGCCACCGCCTCGATGTCGAGGATGTCGCCCTTGGGATTGGGAATGGTCTCGCCGTAGAAGGCGACCGTCCGCTCATCGGCCAGCGCCGCCCACTCACCAGCATCATCCGGATTCTCGACGAAGCGGGTCTCGATGCCAAAGCGAGGCAGGGTGTTGGCAAGCAGATTCTTCGTCCCGCCGTAGAGGGAGGGAGAAGCAATGATGTTGTCGCCGGCCCGGGCAATGGTGAGAATCGCGAGGGTCTCGGCCGCCTGCCCGGAGGAGACGAGGAGGGCACCCACCCCACCCTCGAGGTCGGCAATGCGATTTTCAACTACCTCGCAGGTGGGGTTGGTGAGCCGGGTGTAGATGGGCCCGAGCTCCTTGAGCGCGAACCGGTTGGCCGCCTGCTCGGGGCTGTCAAACACGTAGGAGGTGGTCTGGTAGATCGGCAGGGCTCTCGCCCCAGTATCCGAATCAGGGGTCTGTCCGGCGTGAATCTGTCGGGTCTCAAAATGCTGGGTGGTCATGGTGTGTCCTCAATCGAATCGTGATCAGCTGGTGGGCCTGACCGGATGAGGACCTGCGCCGCACCCGATCTGGGATGACGCGATCGATCAAGAATCCAACGACGTAAGGAAGTTACTGTGAGCCCGAGTTGAGATTCTTTGCTGCACGCCCGATGGCCACAAGCGGGGGCCGTGGGCAGCGATGGACCGCGTCAGCGGCGCATTCGACGAGTGCAGAACATGTCTGGGACTGTAGCAGGATTATGTTCACCAGGCGACCGGCCTGTTCATTACGTGAGACCGCAAGCAATCCACCCGGGCCAGGTAGGGACCACGCAGAGGCGGGGACATCCCCGCGATCATGCGGAAAACTTACGGCTTAAGGCCGGGCTTTGCGAGCCCGGGAAATCTCGGCGAGGCGCTCGGCAAGATAGGGGGCGGTGGCGCTCTGAGAACAGGCGGCCACCTCCTCGGGGGTGCCGCTAGCCACCACGGTGCCACCATCGCTGCCCCCGCCCGGGCCCAAATCAATCACCCAGTCGGCCGAGGCAATCGCGTCCCGATCATGCTCAACCAGCACCACCGTGTGGCCGGCCTCGACCAGCTCGTGCAGCTCATTCAGCAGCAGCTCCACGTCGGCCGGATGAAGGCCGGAGGTCGGCTCGTCGAGCAGGTAGAGGGTGCTCCCGGAACGGGTGCGCTGCAGCTCGGTGGCAATCTTGATCCGCTGGGCCTCGCCGCCGCTCAGCTCGGTGGCGGGCTGACCCAGGCTGAGATATCCGAGCCCCACGCGGGACAGGGCGTTAAGGGAGCGGGCGGCGCCGGGAATATCGGAGAAGAATTCGCCCGCCTCGTCGACCGACATGGCAAGCACATCGGCAATGGTCTTGCCCCGCCACGTCACCTCGAGGGTCTCCGGATTGTAGCGGGCCCCGTGACAGGTGGGACACGGCCCGTAGGTTCCCGGCATGAACAAAAGCTCCACCTCGACAAAGCCGTCGCCTTCGCAGGTTTGGCACCGGCCCTGGGAGACGTTGAAGGAAAACCGGCTCGCCGTCCATCCGCGCCGCTTAGCCTCTTCGGTACCGGCAAACAACTTGCGCACCGTGTCAAACATTCCCGTGTAGGTGGCCAGCGTCGACCTCGGCGTGCGGCCGATGGGTCGCTGATCGACCCGCAGCAGGCGGCTGAACTTTTCCAGGCCCTGAGCATCAGCCACCAGCAGCTCCCCGTCAAGGCGGGCCTCCTCGTCACGCAGCCAGGCGGTGACAAGATCGGCGAGCACCTGGGAGACGAGGGTGGACTTGCCCGAGCCGGACACCCCGGTCACCGCGGTCATGACCCCGGCGGGAATATCGACGTCGAAGGAGCGCAGGTTGTGCCGGTTGACCCCGCGCAGGCGCAGCCAACCGGAGGCCTTCCGGCGGCGTCGCTTCGGCGGTACTCGCCGATCAAAGAGATAGTCGCGGGTGATGGACGCCTCGACCTCCGCGAGCCCGTCCACCGGGCCAGAATAGAGGATCTGTCCGCCGCCCTGGCCGGCCTTCGGCCCAATGTCGACGATCCAGTCGGCGCGGCGCACCACGCTCATGTCATGCTCGACAACGAAGAGAGAATTGCCGCCCGCCTTCAGCTCCTCAAGCACATCGAGCAGTGGCTCCGCATCGGCCGGGTGCAGGCCGGCGGACGGCTCATCAAGCACGTAGACGACGCCGAACAGGCCCGAGCGCAGCTGGGTGGCAATCCGCAGCCGCTGGGCCTCCCCCGCCGACAGGGTCGTGGAGGCTCGGCCCAGGGAGAGATAACCAAGGCCGAGGCCAATGAGAACCTCGATGCGAGCCACGAGATCGCCGGACAGGCGAATCGCGGCCTCGCTATCCTCGCCGGCCGAGGGCCCCTGCCCACCGGCAGAGGCTCCCTGTCCGCCGGCCAAGGGGCGCAGCACGTCGGCGAGCTCGGTGAGGGCAAGCGCGTTCAGCTCGGCGATAGTGCGACCCGCAATCGTCACCGCGAGCGCCTCTTCCTTCAGTCCCGCCCCTCCGCACTTCGGGCAGTCCATGGCCTCGGTGAAGCGCAGCGCCTTCTCCCTCATCATCTGGCTCTGCGAAGTCGCCAGCACGTGCATGATATGCGCGCGGGCGCTCCAGAACTTGCCCTTGTATCCGTGGTCGATGCGGCCCGGTTCGGGCTCGATAAACACCTTGGGCTGTTCATCGGTGTAGAGCAGCCAGTGGCGGGTTTCCTCATCGAGCTCGCTCCACGGCACGTTAATGTCAATGCCGAGGCCCTTGACGATGCTGCGCAGGTTCGCACCCTGCCACGCTCCCGGCCATGCGGCAATCGCGCCCTCGCGGATCGTGAGAGAAGGATCAGGAACCATGAGCTCATCGGTGACGTCATGGATCACGCCGAGGCCGTCGCACCGCTGACACGCTCCCGCCGGCGTGTTCGTCGAAAACGATTCGGCATCCAAGTGCTGTGCGCCCGCCGGATAGGTGCCGGCGCGAGAAAAGAGCATCCGCAGCAGATTCGACAGGGTGGTGATGGTGCCGACCGTGGAGCGCGAGCTTGCCGATCCTCGGCGCTGCTGCAGGGCCACGGCGGGAGGAAGACCGAGAATCTCATCGACGTGGGGTGCACCCACCTGGGCGAGCAGCCGCCTCGCATAAGGCGCCACCGATTCAAAATACCTACGCTGTGCCTCGGCATAAAGCGTTCCGAAAGCCAGGGAGGACTTTCCCGAGCCTGACACCCCGGTAAAGACCACGAAAGCATCGCGCGGAATATCGACGCTGATGTTTCGAAGATTGTTTTCGGTGGCCCCGCGAACGTGCACGTATCCCTGATCGCCCATGCTCCTCAACCTATCGGGGCTGTGCGGCGGTGTCGAAAAGCCGGATAGTCGGGAGCCCGCACCCGCCTTGAAGAGTCAAGATAAGCCACGGGCAGGAGCTTGACTGGGCGGCCGTGAGGCGGTTGAACTAGACAATCTTGAGCGGCCCAACTATACAATCTTGAG
>JAUNVM010000042.1:6765-6931 GCA_030537635.1 Flaviflexus sp.
AGGGCGAGGCACAGGCAAGAAACTCCCCTCATCTCCTCCACTGATGTTCATCGAGGCGATAGGCTAGCGACCCCTCGTCTCCTGCGGGCTCGACGTCAATGACATCGCCTCGGATACTCGCCCGCTCGATGCCGCTGGTGGTTGGCACCTCGCTGACAAACCGCCA
>JAUNVM010000018.1:0-21942 GCA_030537635.1 Flaviflexus sp.
CTACGTTGGGCGATAAAGCTACTTTTCGTTGCTATCTAGCCGAAAAATCAGTGGAGCGGGTGACGGGAATCGAACCCGCGCTACCAGCTTGGGAAGCTGGAGTTCTACCATTGAACTACACCCGCGTGCCCTCACATACTACCGCCCTGCGGTGCTTCCCGCCAGTTTCCTTTCGTTGCCGGTGAGGCGGTCCCACGGTGGGGAAGGCGTGGCCGTGACGAGCGCGTCCGTGGCACACTCGAAGGGTGCTACTCTCCGATCGCGATATTCGCCAGCAGATTTCTTCGGGCCGCGTCTCCATTGAGCCGTGGGATCCCGACTTCGTCCAGCCGTCCTCGCTTGATGTTCGGCTCGACCGTTATTTCCGGCTGTTCGACAATCACAAGTATCCGGTGATTGACCCGGCCGCCGAGCAGACAGACCTCACCCGATTGGTCGACGTGGAGATGGAGGAGCCATTCGTCTTGCATCCGGGCGAGTTCGTCCTCGGATCGACCTATGAGCTCGTCTCCCTGCCCGATGATGTGGCGGCCCGCCTCGAGGGTAAGTCCTCGCTCGGTCGCCTCGGCCTGCTCACGCACTCGACCGCGGGCTTTATTGATCCCGGCTTCTCCGGCCACATCACCCTCGAGCTGTCGAATACTGCGACGATGCCGATCAAGCTCTATCCGGGTATGAAAATCGGCCAGCTGTGTTTCTTCCAGCTGTCCTCCCCGGCGGAGGCGCCCTACGGTCAGGGGGCGGTCGGCTCGCGTTATCAGGGCCAGCGCGGCCCCACCGCTTCGCGTTCGTGGCAGAACTTTCATCGCACCCACATTCCCGACCCGGAAGCGTGAGTACGGCCTTCCGTATGATGGTCTGCAGTGATGCGGTGTCACCGACGAGGTAGGGGAGGAGAGTCATGACCGAACACGACCCGGGCACATCCTCGCCCTCGCCCGATTCACCAGGACATGAGCCCCCACTCCCGTGGCGGCAAAGTCTTGGCCGCGAGACGCAAGGCCAGCCGTTCCGTTCCACCCCGTCAGCTTTCCCCTCATCTGCACAGTCATCGCACCCATCCACGCCATACTCCACGCTCTCTTCTTCTGCGGCCCCCTTCCGAAGTACCGAAGATCGCGGCACTGGCAGCGGGCCGTCTTCGGCCCCATTCGATCAGTCGTGGGCGGGCCGGCCGGCTTATCCGCCCCATCGCCCCTACCAATATCCGCCCGCTCGGCCCGCCGGTCCGGGCGGACCCGGCAGCCTCGGTGGGCAGTCAAGGCGGGGAGGGCCGGGCTCTCCCGGCCAGCATTACGCACCCGCTGGGCCCTACGGCGGCGGGTTCCCACCTGCGGGATATCCGGGACCCTACGGGATGCCAGCTGGGCCTCGCCGACGGTCCGCCGGTGCAACAATTGCCTGGGGTCTCGTTGCGATTCTCGCGGCCGTTCTCATTGTGCTGGGCATTCTGTTCTCCGTGAGCGCGCTCAATGAGGAGGAGGCGGCTCCGGTCCTGCCTGGACAAGACGGGGGCGATGATGCTCCACCGGTGGAGCTCGAAGAGTCGACGCTTGAGCCTCTGGTTGCGCAGTGCCAGGCCGGGGTCATGGCGAGCTGCGATCTGCTGGGTGCGGTTGCCACGCCGGGCAGTGAGGCTGCCACTATCGCCGGTAATTGTGGGGGCAGGCTCGAGGGGAAGCAGGATGACGAGCCGGGCCGGTGTTCCCGGGAATTCCCGCCCGAACAGATTGGTCCCGGCGAGGATGAGAAGCCGGCACCCATGCCTGACGTGGCAGATGTTCGTCAAGCCTGCGCCGAGGGGGACATGGCGGCGTGTGATCAACTGTGGATTGTGGGCGTGGGCGAGGACGAGCAGTTCGGCGCTACCTGCGGGGGACGGCGTGAGCCCAGCACGGATAGCTGCGTCGACACGATTCGGCCCTAGCCGCCAAGAATCCTTCCCGGAGCCTTTCCTGCCGCACGGCCTGCCAGCCAACTACTACGCTTGATGCCGGCCAAGTGGCGCGCTCGATGCCCACGCGGTGGGTAGGAGCCTAGTTCGCGGCCTCGTCGTCCCGGGTGTCCTCATCGCCGAGGATGCCCTTGTCGCCCCGGGTAGCCTCGGTTCCCTTGGCATCCCCGCCTTCCTCGGCTTCCTCGGCAGCGTTTGTGGCGAGAGGTGCTTCGGGTTCGCCGGGCGCGGATGCGTCGTGGGAGGTGAGGCCGCGGCGGACGCCCTCGAGGAGAAGGTGGGCGACGTCCTTGACCTCGATGTCGGATCCCTCGGCCTTGGCCCCGTCGGAGAGCATGGTCGTGCAGAAGGGGCAGGCGGTGGCGATGACATCGGCGCCGGTTTTGATGGCCTGGGAGGCTCGCATGGTGTTGATCTTCTTCTCCGAGCGATCTTCCATGAAGGCGTGGGCGCCGCCGGCACCGCAGCACATGGCGCGGCTTCGACTGAGCGGCATTTCCTTGACCTCGCCGATAAGCTCGCGCGGCGGAGAGTAGATGCGATTGTGCCGGCCGAGGTAGCAGGGATCGTGGAAGGTGACGGTGCGGCGCTCATCTTCAGGCGGGGCCACCGGCTTCAGCCTTCCTTCGCGCACGAGACGGTTGAGCAGCTGGGTGTGGTGTACCACCTCGTATGTGCCGCCAATCGCGGGATATTCCTTGGCGATGGTGTTGAAGCAGTGGGCGCACGAGACCACGATCTTCGTGGCCTCCACCTCGTTGAGCACCTCGATGTTCTGCTGCGCGAGCATCTGGAACAGCACCTCGTTGCCGGCCCGGCGGGCCGGATCTCCCGTGCATGATTCCCCATCCCCCAGCACGGCGAAGGTGACTCCCGCGTGGTGGAGAAGCTCGGCGATCGCGGCGGAGGTCTTCTTGGCCCGATCGTCGAAGGCGCCGGCGCAGCCCACCCAGAAGAGGTAGTCCACGTCGGCGGCCGAATCGACGTCGACGCCGATTTGGGGAACCTCGAAGGGCAGGTCCTTCGCCCACTCCAGCCGCTTGCGGGCGGCAATCCCAAACGGGTTGCCCCGGTTCTCCATCTTCGTGAACATCTTCGACAGTTCGGCCGGGAAGGCCGATTCCATGAGCACCTGGTGGCGGCGCAGTCCGACGACGAGGTTGAGGTGTTCGATGTCGACGGGGCACTGGTCGACGCAGGCCCCGCACGTAGTGCAGGACCACAGGACTTCGGGGGTGACCACGTCTGGCATGAGGGCAGCATCGGGACCCCGCTCGGGATTCTCCGCGCCAGCCGCTCCCGCAGCCTCGAGCGCGCCGAGCACGTCCCCGGTGTGGGCGGCGGCCTGCGCGAAGGGCAGGGAGGCGTAAGCGTGATCTCGCACCGACATGACGAGCAGTTTGGGGCTGAGCGGCTTGGCCGAATTCCAGGCCGGGCACAGGTCCTGACACCTGCCGCATTCGGTGCAGGTCGCAGTGTCGAGCAGGCCCTTCCAGGAGATGTCGGAGATGGTGGAGATGCCGAGGGAGGCATCATCGTCCAGCTCTTCGAGGTTGTCGGCCCGCAGGGCAACGTCTCCCACCATGAGGTCATCGAGGGGGCCGAGGGCGGGTGTGCCGTCAATGTTGCGGCGGGCGTAGACGTTGACGAGGGCGAGGAAGCGGTGCCACGCCACGCCCATGGTCGGGATCATGCCGACGACGAGGAACCAGGACAGGGAGATGGCGATCTTGGCCAGGGCGATGATGGTGATGAGCCAGCCGAGCGCGGTCTGGCTCATGCCGGCCAGGAGGGAGCCGATCCAGAAGGTGGTGGGGAAGTGCCAGGCGCTCGCGTCGAGATAGGCGTACTCGGCGCCGCGCAGCACCAGCACGCAGACGAGGACGCCGATGATGACGAATTCGACGTAGCGGGCCTGCCAATTGGTTGATCCGAAGAATCGCGAGGAGCGCGGCGTGGCCGCCGGGTCCTCGGAGCGTCCGGCCCGGGTGCGGATGAGGGTGAGGGCAACCCCGCCGAGCAGGCCGGCCCAGGCGAAGATCTCGGTGAGCCACTCCCAGGGCGCACAGTGGCCGAGCAGGGGCAGCTGCCAGCCGGGATTGCCCAGCTGGAAGAATGCGGTCACCAGGGTGAAGAAGAGGAGCGGGAAGGAGAGCATGACCACCCAGTGGGCGGCCCGAATCCAGGGCCGTCCCTGGAAGCGACCGTGGCCGAGCACCTCGGCAAACACTCGCTTGAGCCGGGGGAGGACGGGGCGCAGCCGCTCGGGTGCGGGGCCGCCCTGGCGAACCATCCGCCAGATCCGCCAGGCTCCGCGGGCAAAGACCGCGGCGCAGGCAAGCGCCACAACGCCCGCGATGGCGGGCGACCAGGAGCCGAGCACGTACGTCCTTCCCTCAACAACTGTCGTTCTTAAAGTACCGCCTTTTCCGGTCCCACCTAAATCCGGCGCGTGGCCCCGTGCGCTGTGAACCGCGGCGTCCCTCCGGTAAAATAGCGAGGAGTCGTCTTTGGAGGGTGCATGATCGACCTGCTCATCGCTTTTGTGCTGGGCGCCCTCATTGTTCCCATCGTGGCGGCCCGGCTGGGGCGTCAAGTCTTCTTTGTCGCGGCCCTCTTCCCGTTTATCACCCTCATCTACACGCTGGCTCAGGCCCCCGCCGTGCTCGGTGGCGACGTTATTACCGAGCGGAGCATGTGGGTCTCGGGGCTGCACCTGGAATTCTCCTTCCGGCTCGACCCGCTCGCCTGGCTCATGTCGCTCCTGGTGAGCCTTGTCGGCACCCTCGTGCTCATCTACTCAGCCCGGTACTTCTCCCGCACCGCCACCTCGATCGGCCGGTTTGCCGCCGTCTTCTTGAGCTTTGCCGGCTCCATGTTCGGCCTCGTGACGAGCGACAACACGCTCATCATGTACGTCATGTGGGAGCTCACCACCGTCTTCTCCTTCCTCCTCATCGGCCACTATCAGGCCCGCCGGGCGTCTCGCCGCGCGGCCATGGAGGCCATCATCGTCACCACCCTGGGCGGGCTTGCCATGCTCGCCGGGATCATCATCCTCGGGGAGGCCGAGGGCGGCTCCTATTCCTTCCACAAGCTGCTCAAGGCGGCCGGAAGCGGTGAGCTTTCCGGAGACATCGTGTCGTGGGCAATCGGCCTCATTCTCGCCGGAGCGATCACCAAGTCCGCGATCTTCCCCTTCCACTTCTGGCTGCCGGCAGCGATGGCGGCGCCCACCCCCGTCTCCGCCTATCTGCACGCCGCCGCCATGGTCAAGGCCGGCGTCTACCTCGTGGCCCGGCTCGCCCCCGGCTTCGCCGATCTCACGGTGTGGCGGTGGCTTGTTGTGCCGCTCGGCCTGTACACGATGCTGCTTGGCGGGTACCGGTCCCTGCGCCAATACGACACGAAGCTCGTGCTCGCCTACGGCACGGTCTCCCAGCTCGGCTTCCTCATGGTGCTCGTCGGCCACGGCAGCGCCGCGGTGGCCCTCGCCGGCCTCGCCCTCCTGCTCGCCCACGCCCTGTTCAAGGCCTGCCTATTCCTCTGCGTCGGCATCGTTGACTGGGCGACCGGCACCCGCGACCTGCGCGAGCTGTCCGGCATTGGCCGCCGTCATCCGGTGCTTGCCACCTGCGCGGCGATTGCCGTGGCGTCGATGGCGGGAATCCCGCCCTTTGCCGGATACGTCGGCAAGGAGGCGGCCCTGCACGGGCTCATGGGGTCGACCTCTGACCGGATCATCGCCTGGATTCTCGTGGCGGGCAGCGCCCTCACCCTCGCCTACGGGCTGCGCTTTTGGTGGGGCTGCTTCTCCTCGAAGCCGGGGGTGGAGCCCACCCCGATTAAGCAGCGCTCCCGCATCATCATGATTGCCCCGGCCCTTCTCGCCGCGGCCTCCCTCGCCCTCGGCCTGCTTCCCTCCCTCTTTGAGAACCTCGTGGCCGGTCATGCCGCCACCTATCCGGGACCGGCCGGCCACCTCACCCTGTGGGGCGGCTTTGGTCTGCCCGTTATTCAGACTCTCCTCGTTATTGTCGTCGGCCTCGCCCTGTTCGCGGCCCGCCGCCCGGTCGAGGCCGTCCAGGAGCGTTTGGAGTTCCCGCTGTCGGCCGAGTCCGCCTATCGGCACACGATTCTCGGCCTGGAGAAGGTGGCCGGCGAGATCACCTCCCGCACCCAGTCCGGCTCCCAGCCCCTCTACCTGGCCCTCACCCTGCTGGTCACCTGCCTCGGCGGATTCGCCGCCCTATACTGGGGTGGCACCGAGGTGGAGGTGCGGTGGAAGCTGTGGGATGTGTGGGGTCAGCTGCCCGTCGCCATCATTGCCGGTGGCGCCGCCATCCTCGCCGCTCGGGCCCGCCGCCGGCTCAAGGCCGTCCTCCTCCTCGGGGTGTCCGGCTACGGGGTGGCCCTCATGTATGAGCTCCACGGGGCGCCGGATCTCGCGCTCACCCAGGTGCTGGTGGAAACCATCACCCTCGTTGTTTTCGTGCTCGTGCTGCGCCGCCTGCCCGCCTACTTCTCCAACCGGCCGCTCGCCACCTCGGCCTGGGTGCGGGCCGGACTCGGTGTCATGTCCGGCCTCGCGGTTGCCGTCTTCATTGTCCTTTCGGCCAGCTCGCGCACCCTCGCCCCGGTCTCCTCCTCGTTTGCCGATGAGGCCTTCCAGTACGGGTATGGTCGCAACGTCGTCAACGTCACCCTCGTCGATATTCGCGCCTGGGACACGATGGGAGAGATCTCCGTCGTCGTGGTCTGCGCGGTCGGCGTGGCCTCCCTCCTCTTCATTCGTGACAGGGCCGGCCGCATCGATTCCCTGCGCAATCTGCCCTCCGAGGACAAGCGTGGCATGGTGTGGCGCAATCCGGCAGGAACCGATCGGCGCCGGGAGATCCTCGCCCAGCGCGGGGCGGTTCCCGTTGAGGATCATCAGGTGCGGGTGCCCGGCCGCAACATTCGCTGGCTGCCCGGCTCGCGCACGCTGGCCCCGGAGCGCCGCTCCGTCATCTTCGAGGTGGCCACCCGGATCATCTACCACACGATGCTCATTGGCTCCCTGTTCTTCCTTTTCTCCGGGCACAATCAGCCGGGCGGCGGCTTTGCCGGCGGCCTGCTCGCCGGGATTGCCCTCACGGTGCGCTATCTGGCGGGTGGGCGCTACGAGCTGGGCGCGGCCCTGCCCGTCCATCCCGGCTATGTCATGGGTGCGGGCCTGTTCATTGCCACCACGGCGGCCCTCGTTCCCGTCGCGGTGGGCGGCACCACGCTGCAAACCGCGCTGCTTGACTTTGAGCTGCCCGGCTTCGGCCCGGTCCACTTCGCCACCGCCCTCATCTTCGACATTGGCGTCTATCTCGTCGTCATCGGCCTTTCGCTCGACATTCTCCGCTCGCTGGGCGCCGAGATTGACCGGCACGGCCAGCTCGAGGGCATGGATTCGCTCGGCGAGCGCGAACCCACTCCGCATGCGGACCGGCGCGGCCAGGATGCTGCCCGCCTCGAGGCCAAGGAGGGCATGAAGTGATTCTCACGACCCCCTCGATTATTCTCGTGGCCCTCGCCGCCGTCCTCGTCGGCGTCGGCGTCTACCTCATTCTCGAGCGCTCCCTGTCCCGCATTGTCCTCGGCTTTTCCTGCCTGTCCAATGGGATCAATCTCGCCTTCCTTATTGCCGGCGGGCGGGCCGGCCAGCCCCCGATTGTGGGTCGAGCCGAGCCGAAGGAAATGAGCGATCCGCTCGTCCAGGCGATGATGCTCACCTCCATCGTCATCACGCTCGGCACCGTCGCTTTCCTCCTCGCCCTGGCCTATCGCTCCTGGCAGCTCGATGGCAATGACGAGGTCCAAGACGACCTCGAAGACAAGCGGGTGGCATCCATGGCCGAAAAGGAGCGGATCACCCGGGATGCATCCGGCACCGTGGACGAGGATGTGGCGGAAACCCGCGACGAAACCGATGACACCGACACCGGGGGCATCGATCACGCCACTGGCATCGACGGGGCGAAGGGCGCCACGAGCGCCTCACCCACCGGGGAGGCGCACTCGTGAACTGGCTCGTTGCCCTACCCGTTATCCTTCCCCTGTTTGGGGCGGGCGCCACCTTGGCGCTGGCCCGATACCGTCGCGCCCAGTGGGTCATCTCCATCGGCGTCCTCACCATCGTGCTTGCCGTGGCGCTGCTGCTCGCGATCATGGTCAACCGCGGCCCTATCGCCTTCGATGTGGGCGGCTGGGCGGCACCCGTCGGCATTACCCTTGTGGGGGATCGCCTGTCCACCCTTATGCTCGTCATCTCGGTGGCGGTGACGCTCGCGGTGCTTGTCTATTCGATGTTCCAGGGCGTCTCCCCGGGGGAGCGGGCTGCGCCCACGGCGATTTATCATCCGGCCTACCTCATCATGTCGGCGGGCGTGTCCAATGCCTTCCTGTCCGGGGACCTGTTCAACATCTTCGTCGGCTTTGAGATCCTGTTGGCCGCCTCCTTTGTTCTCATCACCATTGGTGGCACGAGGCCGCGAATCCGCTCCGGCACCGTCTATGTTGTCGTCTCGGTGCTCTCGTCGATGGTCTTTCTCATCGGCATTGCCATGGTCTATGCCTCGGCCGGCACCCTCAATCTTGCCCAGCTGGCGTTGCGCCTGCCGAGCGTGGATCCCGGGGTGCGCCTGGCGATTGAGGTAGTTCTTCTCGTGGCCTTTGGCATCAAGGCTGCGATCTTCCCGCTGTCGGCCTGGCTGCCCGACTCTTATCCGACCGCGCCGGCCCCGGTGACGGCGGTGTTTGCCGGCCTGCTCACCAAGGTGGGCGTCTATGCGATTATTCGCACCGAGGTGCTGCTTTTCCCCGATGGCAGGATCAACGGGGTGCTCGGGGTGCTCGCGATTGCCACCATGATGATTGGCATTCTCGGCGCGGTCACCCAGCGGGACTTGAAGCGCATGCTGTCCTTCACCCTCGTCTCCCACATCGGCTACATGATCTGGGGTATTTCCACGGCCACGAGTGCGGGGCTCGCGGCCACGATCTTCTACGTCACCCACCACATCACCGTCCAGACGGCCCTCTTCCTCGTGGCCGGCCTCATCGAGACGCGGGCGGGAACGACGTCAATGGTGCGTCTGGGGGCGCTGGCCCGCACCTCCCCGCTCATTGCTGCCCTCTACCTCATTCCGGCCCTCGCCCTCGCCGGCATTCCCCCGCTCACCGGCTTCCTCGGCAAGGTGGGGCTGGTATCCGCCTCCGCCCAGGCCGGCACGGCCATGAACTGGTCGCTTATCGCCGCCGGTCTCGCCTCCTCCCTGCTCACCCTCTACGCGGTGCTGCGGGCCTGGAATCTGGCCTTCTGGCAAGAGCCGGAAGAGGAGCTGGAGCTGCGCCGCATCCCCGCCGGCATGTACGGGGCGGCCGGCGCCCTCGTCGCCCTGTCCCTCACCCTGGCCGTCGTGGCCGGCCCACTTTACAGCTACACCCAGCGCGCCGCCTCCGATCTGCGCGACCGCGGCCCCTACATCATCGCCGTCCTCCCGGCCGATTCGCGCGGCACCGGCCAATCTCTCGAGGAGGTTATCCCGGGCGTGGCCGAGCGTGAAGAACAGGCCAGCACCGATCCGGAGGAAAAGGCGCAGGAGGATGCCGAGGAGGCGGAGAAGGATACTGAGCGAGAGAGCATCAAGGACTCCGGCGAACAATCCGAGGGACCGGACAGTCGTGTTCCGGCCGGCTCGGGCGTGGACAATGGAGGCACCGGAACGAGGACGGACGGCAGGGAGGAGAGCCGTGAGTAGCGAATCAAGTGCGCGGCAGAAGATCCGCGCCGCCACCCACCGCCCGGGCCGCTTCCCGCGAGCCTCGGCCGGCATGCTCATCTGGCTCACCATCGTCTGGATGCTGCTGTGGGGCGAGGTGTCCACCGGCAATGTACTCGCCGGATTTGGCCTTGCCCTCCTCATCACCACCATCACTCCGCTGCCGTTCACAACATTCGATGGTCGGTTCCGGCCCCGGGCCCTCGCCGGTCTCGTCGCCCACTTCGCCCTCGACATCATCCAGGCCTCCTGGCAGATCTCCACGTTCGTCTTGCGGGGCAAGATTCCGCGCGGCGCGGTCATCCGGGTGCAGACCCGCTCCCACTCCGACATCTTCCTCACCGCCACCGCCGGCATGGTCTCCCTTGTGCCAGGCTCGGTGGCCGTCGAGGCGCACCGCACCACCGGCACCCTCTACATTCACGTCTTTGATGTCGAGCTGGCCGGCGGCCTGGCCGCCGCGCACGCGGCCGCCCTGCGTCAAGAGGAACGGATCTTGCGGGCCTTTGCCAGCCACGATCAGCTCGTCGATGCTGGATATGTGCCGGGATGGCGGATGGGCGGGCGGCTACCCGTTCCCTACGCACCCGCTGCCGGAGAGGAGAACTCATGAGCATCGTCATCATCGTGTGCGCGGTCTTCCTCGCCCTGTCCGCGCTCGCGGTCCTCATCCGCGTGGAAAAGGGCCCCTCCATGCTCGACCGCATGGTCGGCCTCGACCTCTTCACCTCGATTCTGCTGGGGGCTGCCGCCCTCGTCTCGGCCGCCCAGCGCCGCACCGACCTGCTCGCCATCCTCGTCGTTCTCGCCATCGTTGGCTTTATCTCCTCGACGACCGTGGCCCGCTTTGCCGCCAATGAGACAACGGCGGATAAGAGGGTGCTCTCCAAGGAGGAGGTTGCCAAGATTCTCCTCGAGCACGAGGAAGAAACCGAGGAGGATCTGCTCCGCCCGCCGGTGCATAGCCCGGAGGAATTCGAGCCCGAGGCCCGCCAGGGCACGGCCCCACCGTGGGGGAAGGGGGAGCGATGAGCGAGATACTCACCTGGCTGGGGGCAGCCCTCATGATGATTGGCTCGGCCCTCACCCTCATTGCCGCGCTCGCCCTGCTGCGCTTCCCGGACCTCATGGGTCGCCAGCACGCCGCGACGAAGCCCCAGGTGCTCGGCCTCATGCTCATGATGATCGGCATGGCCCTCATTGTGAGAGATCCCTCATTGTCCTGGACGGCGGTTCTCGTCGTCAGTTTTCAGCTGGTCACGGCCCCGGTTTCCGCCCATATGATCGGCCGCGCCAGCTACCGCACCGGCCGCATCACCTCCGATGAGCTGGTGGTTGACGAGCTGGCTGAGGACCTCGAATCGACGCAGTTGGATGCGCCGATTGGCCCCGGTGGGGCAGAATCGGACTAGGTCTTCCACAGAAAGGGAAAGATATGGATATCGGTTGGAAGGTTGTCAGTGGCGTCGGAGGCGTCGTTGCTGGCTTCCTCGCGAAGCAGATCATTGAAAAGAGCTGGCAGTTCGCCACGGGCAAGGACACCCCGGACGAGGATGACTTCTCCGCGAACCTCGTGGAGATCGTGGCCTTCTCCGTCATTGCGGGCGCCACTCAGCAGGTGATCCGCAATCTTGTCATGCGCCAGGCCGCCAACATCTACTCGAGGGGTTCGTCCTCGGTGGCAACCGGCACCGCCTAGCACTAGACTGGGGATACAACGACAGGGGAGCGCATCAGCGCTGAGAGTGCGTACAGCAGACCCTCGAACCTGCTCCGGATCATGCCGGCGAAGGAAGTCGAGTTTTCTCTCTAAGCCCCGCCAACCGGCGGGGCTTTCCCCTCCAGAAGTGGAGGAAGAATGAAGAAGTCCACGGCCCTCATGGCGGCCATCGCCCTTACGCTCACCGCCTGCTCATCCGGATCGGAAGGTGAGGATGCTCCGTCGGGCGCGGAATCGACCCAGGCCGGCGGCTCGGATGAAACCGGCGAGGCCGGCGGCACGGTCACGATCATCACTCACGACTCGTTCAATCTTGATGAGGATCTCATCGCCGAGTTCGAGCAGTCCTCCGGTTATACGGTGGAAACGATTGCGCCTGGCGATGGTGGGGTGGTGACCAACCAGCTCATCCTTAACAAGGACAATCCGCAGGCCGATGCCGTGTACGGAATCGACAACTACCTGGCCAAGGCAACGCTGGATGGTGGGGTCATCGACTCCTTCACCCCGGATAATCTGCCCGCCGGCGCCGAGGAGCTCGACGGCAAGCTTATTCCGATCGACAAGGGCGACGTGTGCATCAATGTCGACCACGAGTGGTTCGCCGAGAAGAACATGGCCGAGCCGGAGACCTTCGAGGATCTCGCCAAGCCCGAATACGCCGAGCTGCTTGTCGTCACCAATGCCTCCACCTCCTCCCCGGGCCTGGCCTTCCTCGCGGCCACGGTGGCGAAATTCGGTGAGGATCACTGGCAGGACTTCTGGACCGATCTCATGGACGGCGGAACCCGAGTGGCCGAGGGCTGGTCGGATGCCTACTACACGGACTTCTCCGGCTCGGAAGGAGCTGGCCCCTACCCGCTCGTCCTGTCCTACTCCTCCTCTCCCTCCGCTGAGGTGGGAGACGATGGAACGGCCCGCACCGGCTCCCTGGCGGACACCTGCACCCGGCAGATCGAATACGCCGGGGTGATTGCCGGGGCGAAGAACCCGGCCGGCGCCCAGGCCTTCATCGAATTCCTGCTCTCCGATGACGTGCAGGCCTCCCTGCCCGAGTCCATGTACATGTATCCCATCAATGACGCCATTGAGCTGCCCGAGGCGTGGGCCAAGCACGCCAGCCTCTCGGATGATCCGCTCATGCTCGACTACGAGGTGCTCGGTGACAAGCGCACCGAGTGGCTCGAAGAGTGGTCGGAGCTGACCGGCCGATGAGGTCGTGGAAGGCGGCGGGGGCCGCCGCGGTCATTCTCCCGCTGGCATTCCTCGCCGCCTTCTTCTGCTATCCGGTGATTGCCATGCTTGCCCGGGGCATCACCGGCCCCGGCGGCCTCGACGTCACCGGCATCACCGCCGTTCTCACCGAGCGACGCACCTGGCGGGTCATCGGCCAAACCGTCTACCAGGCTGGGCTCGGCACCATCTTCTCTCTCCTGCTAGGGGTTCCCGGCGCCTATGTGCTCTACCGGTTGCGCTTTCCGGGCCAGCGGGCGCTGCGGGCCCTCGCCGTGGTCCCATTCGTGCTGCCCACCGTCGTGGTGGGCGCGGCCTTCCGGGCGGTTCTTGGCCGGGGCGGTCCGGCCGCCTTCCTCGGTCTGGACCAGACCGTCACCGCGGTCATCTTGGCCATGGTGTTCTTCAACTATTCGGTGGTGGTGCGCACCGTGGGCACCATGTGGGCCAGCCTCGATCCACGCTCGGAGGAGGCGGCTCGCACGCTGGGAGCCTCCCCGGCCCGTGCCTTCGCCACGGTCACCCTGCCCCGCCTCGCCCCCGCCATCGCATCCTCCGGCGCCATCGTCTTCCTTTTCTGCTCCACCAGCTACGGGCTCGTGCGCACCCTCGGCTCGCCGGGATACGGCACCATCGAGACGGAGATTTGGCGCCGTTCGGCCATCTACCTCGACCTCAAGGCCGCCTCGGTGCTCTCCCTTGTCCAGGTGGTTCTTGTGCTCGCCACCCTGGTTGTTTCCGAGCGCCTCTCGAAGCGGCAGGCCCTGCGCCTGCGCGGCGGCGTCCGGGTGCCCGTCACCCCCGCGGCCATCGCGCCCGCCGCCCTCACCTTCATGGTTATCGCCGGCCTTATCTGCACGCCCATTCTCACCCTCATCTCCCGCTCCCTCGGCGGCAGTGCAGGCTGGTCGCTGAAGAACTATCGCCTGCTCGCCACCTCCGGCGAAGGCTATACCGGGGGAGCCACCGTTCTCGACGCCATCTGGAATTCGGTGCGCCAGGGAGCCATGGCCACCATTATCTGCCTCGCCGTGGCCGTACCGCTGGCCCTTGTCATGTCCCGGCCCACGGCCGGGGCCGCCCGCCGGGCTCAATCCCTCCTCGGCGGCCTGCTGCTGCTGCCGATCGGGGTCTCTGCGGTGACCCTCGGCTTCGGCTTTTCCCTGGCGCTGGACACTCCGCCGCTGGACCTGCGCGATTCGCGCCTCCTCATTCCCATCGCCCAGGCCATTGTCGCCCTGCCGCTTGCGGTTCGGGCACTCACCCCCACCCTCTCGGCCATCGCCCCCGCCCAGCGCGAGGCGGCCCGCACGCTCGGAGCCGGACCGTGGCGGGTGCTCGCCACCATCGACGGCCCACATCTCGCCCGGGGCATGACGATTGCGTTGGGCTTTGCCTTCGCCTCGTCCCTCGGCGAATTTGGCGCCACGTCCTTCCTCGCCCGCCCGGACACCCAAACCCTTCCCGTCATGATCGTCCGCCTGCTCGGGCGGCCCGGATCGGATAACTATGGGATGGCGATGGCGGGGGCTGTTGTTCTTGCCGTTCTCACCGCCGGGATCATGGCCGGCGCGGAGGCCCTGCGAAAGGATGTGCCATGAGGCTCAACAACGTCACCGTGCGCTACGGGGAACTCACCGCCGTGGACGCGGTCGACCTCACCCTCGCCGATGGTGAGATCCTCGCCCTCCTTGGACCTTCCGGCTGCGGCAAATCCACGCTGCTGCGCGCCGTTGCCGGCCTCGTTCCCCTCGACGAGGGAGATATCGAGATCGATGGCCGCTCACTGGCCGGCGTGCCCGTGCACAAGCGCCAGATTGGCCTCGTCTTCCAGGATGGTCAGCTCTTCGAGCACCGCACCGTGGCCGGCAATATCGCCTACGGCCTGGCCGGGCGGCCCAGGGCCGAGGTGGCGGGGTTGGTCGATGAGCTCCTCAACCTCGTTGGCCTGGCCGGATATGGGGACCGGCCCACCTCCACCCTGTCCGGCGGTCAGGCCCAGCGGGTGGCCCTCGCCCGCTCCCTCGCCCCCAGCCCCGCGGTGCTGCTTCTTGACGAACCGCTCTCCGCCCTGGACCGGGCCCTGCGCGAACACCTGTCGACCGAGCTGCGCCAGATCCTCAAACGGGCCGGCGTCACCTCCCTCTACGTCACCCACGACCACGACGAGGCCTTCGCCGTTGCCGACCGGGTCGCCCTCATGAACGAGGGACAGATCGTCAGGGTTGCCACCCCGCACGAGCTGCTCGCCCATCCGGGGGAGGGATGGGCGGGGGAGTTCCTCGACGCCGATCCCATCGTCCCCGCCACCGTCATTGACTCCGGAGCATCCTCCCGACTCACCATCGACACCGAGGTCACCGTGCCCGAGCGCTTGGCCGCGGGCGAGCAGGTGGAGCTGCGAGTCCGGCTCCTCAAAGAGCGCGCCGATGAGCGGCCCTCTGACGCTCATGAACGCCTATAACGCCCAGTAAGCTCAACGACCGTCCGGTGCTGCTCCGTCCGGTGCCGCCACGCCCGGTCATGCTCGGTGGGTCGCCCACAAAAGGTTGAGGCTTTCCGGCCGGCTCTTCTCCGGGCGGAAAGCCTCGATGCTTAGCTTTTAGTTACCGGCCTGGGCGGACCGGTCCTCGGAAGCATCATCGCCGGAGGCAAAGTGCAGGCCGGCCACGCAGCCGATGAGGACGATGATGAGGGCGATGCGGCGGGGGTCTGCGGCCTCCGCACCCGTCGCCATTGCCCACACCACGGTGGCCGAGGCGCCAATCCCGGTCCAGGATGCGTAGGCGGTTCCGGCGGGAATGTGGTTCATGGCGAGAGCGAGCCCGCCAACGGAAATACCCAGGCAGATGGCAAAGATCGGAAAGATGGTCCAGGTGAGTCCGGCCCCGAGGAGGGTGGCCCACACGGCCTCGAAGAGCCCGGAGGCAATGAGAAGCGGCCAAGCAAACCGCGACGAGCGAATGATCCTCATGACAGCACCCGCAATCCAACAACGCAGGCGATGATGCCGGCGAGGCAGGCCAGCCGCAGAATCGTGGCCTTCTCTCGGCCCCGGAACATCGCCGAGGCGGCGGTTGCGAACGCGCCAATGGCGGTCCAGGAGGCGTAGGCAGTGCCGGTGGGAATCTCCCTCATGCCGTATTCGAGGCCGACGAGAGAAATGATGGAGGCAATGACGAAAACGGCGGCGGGGCCGGGCCGGCGCAGCCCGTGAGAAACGGACAGCGCGGTTGCCCACACCGCCTCAAAAATCGCCGATCCGGCGAGAATGAGCCAGTGAAACACGAATATCCTTTCGGACCCGGCCGGTGCCGGGAGAATGCGCGGAACAGGGGCCAGGTGGCCCGCCCCTCCGGCCGTGCGCCGGGCCGGAGGCATGACTGTGCGGGGTGACCCCGCCGAAGCTACAGGTAGGGGTTGTACTTGAGGGAGTTGACCTTGCAGGAGCACTCGGTGGCGATGTTGATCGTCGAGGCGATCTTGCCCTCGGCGCGGGCGGCGAGGAGTTGCGGGACCACGCGATCGCGCAGCGTCCACGGGTCAATCGTGTTGACGTAAATCTTTGTGCCGCCCTCGAAGCCCGCCAGCGTGGACACCCGCCACTTGAGCAGGATTCGCCAGGGCATGGGAATATCCAGGTCGATCGGCTTGTGATGCCATTCCTCGTTGCAGGCAATATTGCCGCCGGTGGCCACGTGCATGGCATGCAGCAGGTCCGACATTCCGGCCTGCTCCTCGGGGCTCTGCTCCCAGGGCATCGGCTCGGCCGACTTCGAGTACACCTCGAGGGTGGGGTAGCGGTGGCCGAAACCGGCATAGGCGACGGCATGCTTGTTCTCGGCGATGATGAGGTTCTGGTAGCCGGCGTAATCGACGGCGAGCTCGTTATAGACGTTGGGATTTGAGCGGACCTTCGCCACCTCGATCTCCGCATTGACCGACCGTTCATCAATCGCGACGAGCTGCTTGTGGAGGTGATCGAAGGAGGCGCCGGCCGGCTTGAGCCAGTTCTGGAAGACCTGCACGTAGCGCGCGTAGCGGTTCGTGGCGTACAGGTCCCTCATCGCATCAATCGTCAGCGACATGTACCAGTTGTGCTCGGCCGGACTCAGCGTGCCCGAGGAGGCCAGCTGAGCATCATTCGTTGCGCCGTCCACAAAGTGGCGCCGGCCGACCACCACGTCATGTCCGCCGCCAAAGAAGCCGTCGGCGCCCTCGAGGCGCTCGCGTTCAGACAGCTTGTACCACTGATCCATGTCCGCCCCGGAGGCCCGGGCCTTCGTCTCCAATACGGAGAGCACGTGGGCCTTGCCGGCCGGATCGGAAAGATAGGAATCGCGGCGCTGGCGCTGCTCCGAGGACAGTTCGTAGCCGTAGTTCTGCACCCAGTAGTCAAAGGACAGGATCTCGAAGAGATTGGGGATCCGGCGGAAGTCCCACGGGCCGGCCAGCTCGTCCACCGACTGGCTACGCAGGATCCGCGACTTTGACCCATCGCCAACGATGCGGGCCTTTTCCGGCGGGGTCTCCAAGATCCGCTGCGTGCAAAACGAGCAATAGTGTCCGCGCCGATCCTCATCGATTGGTTCCGGATTCGTGTTCACCAATCCGAGCGGGCGGTTGGCCCGCCCCGGAATGGTCCACACTTCCGTGCCCGAGAACGGATTGATCTGCTTGATCGTCCCGTCGGACATGCGAGTGAGGGGCGAGGGCTGAGAAAAATGCGGCTGAGCCATATCCCCTACTTTACCGGGAGATGACTTTCCGTGCTTCCGGCCGGCCCGGGCCGCACCCGGCAACGTGCCATGCGCCGGCTCTTCATCGCCTACTGGATAACGGGCTGGGAAGGGGAGGGAGTTGGCGGGACAGCGGGAGGACAGCGGGCGGGCCTCGGAAGGGGCGCCGTGGCCTCAAGGGCCGTGGATGTGAACGGGCCGGCGTTGGGAAGGAGGCGAAACCCAACGCCGGCCCACGCGGATAATCCGCGTTATCCATCACCACATCACACCCGGAGGATGCGCTTTGCCTCCTCAACCAGGCCGCTAACGGCCTGGAGTTCGTAGGAGCAGGAGCGAGTGGCCACCACCGAATCGAAGGACTTGCCTCCGAGCCGGGCAACGGCTCCTCGCACTGCACCGAATGCCGCGCCGATGATCGTTCCTGCCACAATCACCTTGCTTGGCGTGGCTGTTGTGAAGAAGGCGAACATCAATCCCGTGAAGAGGCCAAGCCAGCCGCCGGTGGCGGCGTGCCGGGCAACCTCGCTCGCCAGGCTGGTGCGGCCGGTGACTTGCTCCACCGATTCCACACCGATACCGACGATGCGAAGATTCTCCACGGGAAAACGCTCTGCTCCGAGCATCTCCACGGCCCGACGAGCTGCGGAGTAATCCGGAAGCTCGACCACTCGGTCGTAGGCGATGACGTCGCTGGGCATGTTCCCCTCCTTGCTTCTTCAGCCTAAGACGGCATGCTTGAGAGCTCATGGTTGATCCCTGAAAGGATGCTGAGCATGGCTCCGGACGGGGATGAGAAGCAGCGTCATTGCGGGCCCATGTCCCGCGTCCCCAGCTCTCCCCGGTGGAATGTGGGGCGCAGGAAGGTGCGCCGGGAGGTTGAGGTGGGGGCGGCTTGAGGGCGAATGCGACGCGGGCTTGCCGGCGGGGCGCGGTGAGGGGAGGATGGGGAGGATGGATAAGGAGAAGATGCCCAGGGAAATCTGGGTCATGGTGTGCGCCGCCTTCGCGGTGGCGCTGGGCTACGGCATTGTTGCTCCCATCCTTCCGCAGTTCGCTCGTTCCTTCGGGGTGACGATCACGGCCTCCTCCGCCCTCATCTCCGTCTTTGCGGGCATGCGGCTCGCCTTTGCCACCCCGGCGGGCAAGCTTGTGGACGCGATGGGTGAGCGGCGCATGTACATGGTGGGCCTGCTCATTGTTGCTGTGTCCTCGGCGGCCTGCGCTTTCGCCCCGAGCTACCTTGCCCTGCTCGTCTTGCGGGGTCTGGGCGGAATCGGATCGGTCCTTTTCACCATCTCCGCCATGTCCCTCATCATTCGCCTGGCTCCCCCGCGCCGGCGCGGGCGGGCCTCCTCGCTGTACGGCTCGGGTTTTCTGTTTGGCAATATCCTCGGCCCCGCCCTCGGCGCCCTGCTCGCCCCCTGGGGCATGAGACTGCCCTTCCTTATCTATGCCGGCACGCTGGTGGGTGCCTTCCTTGTCGTGCTTTTTGCCCTGCCGGATCCGCGCGATGAGGAGGGGGAGAAGGCCAAAACTGCGGTGGAGCCCATGCGGGTGCGCGAGGCACTCACCTCCCCGGTGTATCGGGCCTGCCTGGCGACGAATATCGCCCACGCCTGGACGAATATGGGTGTGCGCGTTGCCATCATTCCCATCGCCACCGGCGTGGCGCTGGGATATCCTTCCTGGCTATCCGGCGCGGCGCTCACCGTCACCGCGCTGGGAACCGCGGTCTCCCTCCTCATCGGGGGCGGCTGGTCGGATCAATTCGGCCGGCTCACGGTGGTCGTTCCCGGGCTGGCGATCTCGGGTTCGATGATGCTCGTGCTCGGCATGCTCTCCTCTCCGCTCATGATTCTCGCCACCTGCACCCTGGCCGGCATGGGCGCCGGTCTCATCAACCCCGGGGCGCAGGGCGCGCTCGCCGATGTGCTCGATTCGCGCCCGGCCGGCAAGGTGGTCTCCACGTTCCAGATGGCGGGGGATCTCGGCCAGATTCTTGGCCCCCTCGTCATTGGGGCCGTCGCCGATGCCGCGGGATTCACCTACGCCTTCATCGTTGCCGGCGCCATGTGCCTGCTCGCCACCCTCGCCTGGATTCCGGCTCGTCAGGGGGCCTACTCCGGCTACGTCGGAGACGATCACTAAGATCACCGATCCCGCCGTTCCTCCTGCCGGCCGACCGGGGCTCCTCACATCCTCTTCTCTGCGCCCGCTTTCGCGGTGAACGATGGTTCTATTCTCGGTGCAAATGCGGCCAAAATCCGCTTGGAGAGTCCGCACTGTGAGAAAATCGCACGCAACTAAGGTGTGGCCTGACACACTGCGGTCAACCAAGGAGGCATTATGGAAAATCTTGAGAAGACCCTGGGAGATATCTCGGGCATCGTGTGGGGACCCTACGTCCTCATGCCCCTTCTGCTCATTACGGGTCTCGTGCTCACCATCCGGTTGCGCGGCATCCAGCTCACGAAGCTCGGCCCCGCCCTTCGCCTGGGCATCAAGGACCGCCAGGATTCGGATGCTGAGGGCGGGGACGTCTCCCAGTTCCAGTCCTTGACGACGGCCCTCTCGGCCACGGTCGGTACCGGTAATATCGTCGGCGTTGCCTCGGCTCTTGCGCTGGGTGGCCCGGGCGCGGTGTTTTGGATGTGGGTGACCGGCGTCTTCGGCATGGCGTCGAAGTATTCGGAGGCCTTCCTCGCGGTTCGCTACCGGACCAAGGATGCGGCCGGGGAAATCTCCGGCGGGCCCCAGTACTACCTCGAGCGTGGCATCACCGCCAAGGTGGCCGGTGTTTCCATCGGTAAGGTTCTCGGCCTGGCCTTCACCATTTTCGCGATTCTCGCCTCCTTCGGGATCGGCAACATGACGCAGGCGCATTCGATCGCCTCGAATATCACCAGCTCCGTCAATGTTGACACCTGGGTTATTGGCCTCGTCCTCATGATTGGCGCCTTCGCGGTTCTCGTTGGCGGCATCAAGTCCATCGGCAAGGTGACCGCGGGTCTCGTTCCGCTCATGATTGTCGTCTACGTGGGTGCCTCGCTCGTCATCCTCGTCATGAACATCACCGAGATCCCGGCGGCGTTCGGCCTCATCTTCAAGCATGCCTTCACCCCGATGTCGGCCACCGGCGGCTTTGCCGGCGCCGTCGTGGCGCAGGCGATGCGCTATGGCATGGCCCGCGGCATGTTCTCCAACGAGTCCGGCATGGGTTCCGCGGCTATCGCCGCCGCCGCGGCCAAGACCACCCACCCGGTGCGCCAGGGCCTGGTGTCCATGACCCAGACCTTCATCGACACCCTCGTGGTCGTCACCTGCACCGCCCTCGTCCTCATCATCACCGGCGCCTGGCAGGTGGCCGGGGAGGATGCGGCAACGGCTACCGGCCAAGGCTTCGCCACCGGCATCGCCGGCGATTGGGGGCATTGGATTGTGACGATCTCCCTCGCCCTGTTCGCCTTCTCCACCATTCTCGGCTGGTGCTACTACGGTGAGCGCTGCATCGAGCGGCTCGTTGGCCGTCGGGGCGTCATGCCCTATCGCATCATCTTCTCCCTCGTTGTCTACGTGGGCGCGACCACCGAGATCGCCGTGGTGTGGAACTTCTCCGACATCATGAACGGCCTCATGGCCCTGCCCAATCTCATTGGCCTCCTCGCCCTGTCGGGCCTCATCGCCCGCGAGACGAAGCACTATCTCGACAACGATCCCCAGCTGCGAGCATCCAAGGCTGAGGTCAACCGGTTCATGGCCGGCAAGGACGGCGGTATCGACACCTACGAAACCACCGGACGCTAAACACCACTGCGGGAGGCGGGGGCGCTGCCCCCGCCTCCTCGCGTCCCGCACCGTCGCCGCCACCGATGTTCTTGAGCCTCCGTGCCTGCTCGCAGTGTGTCGCCGCGAGGTGCCCGGAGTGCCGGGCGCCTTCGCCGCGCCCGTGAGATCGCTTAGGCGGCGGTGCGCGGAGGCAGGGTGGGGGAGTGAGAAAGAATCTTCGTGGTGAGGATGGAGCCGAGCGTCACGGCGAACATGATGGCGCGGAGGACAACGAGCTCGAAGCCGGCGCCCTCGATGGGGCCCCGCCCATGAGCGCGCCCACGAAGGCGCCGGGAAGGGTGACGAGGCCGGTTGACTTGGTTTGGTCGATGGCGGGAACGAGAGACTCGCGAACAGATTCGCGGGAGATGTCGAGGAAGCTTCGCTGTGCGGGCGCCCCGAGTGCAAGCCAGGTTTCCACCTCACCCGCCCGGTTTCTGGCCGAGCGAGCACAATTCCGGCACGCCAGAGTCACTCCGGTCATGGTATTGCCGATGACGATGCCGGAGACGGCAATGACATAGTTCTCCTTCACGGCCATCATCCCCAGCGCGAAAACCAGGGCAATAGCAAGAAGGGCGGAGCAGCTCACCCCTACGGCTGCGGCCTGTCGACCCCCGTGAAGCTGAGACATCCTCGATCCGGAGGTGAGGGAGG
>JAUNVM010000018.1:22042-38441 GCA_030537635.1 Flaviflexus sp.
GTACATATGATTGCGTCCACATCTGGTAGGTTTGACCGAAGGAGGAATTATGCGACGACCCATCATCGGCATTACGACCTGGAGGCGGACGCTGACGACGGATCCAGATCAGACAACGGATCTGGACACCAGCGCCCACGCTTATCAACTAGCGGTCGTGCGCGCCGGCGGCTTGCCCGTTCTTCTTCCGCACACCGCCCCGGATTTAGCCGACCGCTACCTCGAGGTGATCGATGGTCTGATTGTGGCGGGTGGATCTGACATTATGCCCTCGCGGTACGGCTGCACCGAGAAGTACGAGGGCGAGATCTATGATGCCAACCGGGATAAAAACGAGATCAATCTGCTTCGTGCCGCCAAAGCGGCGGATCTGCCCACCCTGGGGATCTGCCGAGGCCTCCAGGCAGCCGCAGTAGCCTTCGGCGGCACCCTCATCCACGATATTCCCGTCACCGATGTGCACCCGCGGTTTGGGGAGGCGGATTACGACCCGAACTGGCGCCATGACGTCGAAATCACGGGCGGCTCCCGCCTCGCTCGCCTCATCGGCCAGCAGGCCCGCGTCAACTCTCTTCATCACCAGGCCGTGCAGGATCCCGGCGAGCTTCGGGTCATCGGGCATGCGGCCGATGGGATTATCGAGGCCTGCGATCACGAGGACTGGTGGTTCATCGGCGTGCAGTGGCATCCCGAGCGCATGATCGGCGAATCGGGTAAGGCCCGCCAGCTCTTCCAGGGCCTGGTCAGCCGGGCCCGCCTCGATATGACAAGCTCGCGCCTCGCGAGCTAATCCGCCCGATCCAACGCGCCCTCGCCTCATTCGCGAGGGCCGTCGTATATTCGAGGCCATTCCTGTGGATTGAGCGTTCCCGCAGATTGACCGTTCCGGTAGCTCGGTGCGTCCTAGTCCTCCGGGGCGTCACCGCTTGGCCACGCAAGCGAGTCGGCCACGCAGGCCACGTCGCGGTGCATGATGGCGAGGAGGTGGCCCTCTCGGCGAAGAATATGCCCGGCGTCGACGAAGTCGCGGGCCACCTGTTCGGCTAGATCACTGGCGTTGGTGATCTCGTAGGTGAAGAATTGGCGGGCGCTGCGCACCGTGAGAATGCCGCCGTCAACGGTGGCCTCGTCAATCGGCAGATCCAATGCTTCGGCCATGTTCTCGATCAGGGTGGGAGGCTCACCCGTGGCCGCAAAGATGAGATTGGGTGATGCGCAGGGGCGGCCGTCAATGGTGGCTTCGGCGAGGGAGAACGGGTCGGTCGGATCTTCCGCCGCCGCCATCCACTCCCGCCTGCTCAGCCCCGGTGCGGGCCCCAGGCCGCGCTTGCCCAGCCAGTCGATCTGAGCATCCACCTCGATCGGAACCGGCTCGGGAAGCTCCTCCTTCTTACGCCACCACAAAAGTCCCATACCTCTAACCTAGGCCGCCCTCGCCCTGCGTGCATCCTCAGCCGCGAGCTTATCCAGCTCCGTCCGAGCAACCTGCCGCAGTAGCCGCCGATGTCTCCTGCCGCCGTAGTCCACCGCAGCAGCCCACCGATGCGTCCCGTCGCCGTAGCCTGCCAGTACCGCCCGCCGGTGTAGCTGCCCGGTCGGGCGGGTGTGGGGAAGCACGATGGGTGGCAACCGCGGTGGCAGGTCACGGCCGGAACGCGCTGTGGGGGAGGCCGAAGCCTCCCCCACGACCATCGAGGCGGCGGAGTTTATCCGGTGAGGAGAACGTAGGCGCTTGCATACTCCCCGTCGTGGCTGAGCGAGAGATGCCAGGAGAACTCGCTCGGACCACCGCAGGCGGTGATGGAGTCGGTCATAACCTCCTTCAGGCCGGGATGGATGTGGAGGAAGGGCCGCCCCCACGCATCGGCCCGCACCTCGATGTCGGCAAAGTTGACTTCGCCGTCAGCCAGGGGCGGGGGATGCCCGGCCAGGGCCTGGGACCAGGCCTTGATGACCGCCTCCTTGGCTGCCCAGCGGGCCGCGAGATGCGGGTGGGTGGATCCGGTGATGGCGGCCCTGGCGGCGGCAGCCCGGTGCTCGGCGCCGGTGAAGGCGCGGGCGAAGGCCGTTCCCGGCTGCGCCAGTTGGGCGGCGAAGCCGGGAACGTGGACGAGGTCCATGCCAATCCCGAGGATCACTCGAAGATGCCTCCCTCGCCCAGGCGGGCGTTCTCGTCGAGCAGCATCTGCGCCTCCACCTCGTGAGCATTGGCTCCGAAGCGGCGCTCCTCGATGGGCTCGAAGAGCGGGGCGTGGCCGAGCATGCCGGCCTCGCGGCGTCGCACGCCGGCCCGCAGCCGCTCGCTGGCCCGTTCCAGCCAGGCATTCGCTTCGTCTTCGCCGCACTCGGCTGCGATGGCGGCGTGGAAGGCGGCCGGGTGGACGAGGGCGAGCAGGGCGGAGACGTGGCCGAAGCCGAGCGAGGTGAGCAGCCCCGCCTTGATGGTCTGGGGCAGGCGGATGGGTCGGCGCAGCCAGATGAGGCGCTTCGAGGAGGCGAGCTCCGGGTCGACGCAGTCGAGGGCCATGTTCCCCGGAATGGTTCCGGTGCGGAACATGTCGGCGAGGCCGGCGGCCTGGAAGACAGCGGCTCCGCCCTTGGCGTGACCGGTCAGCGTCTTTTGCGAGACAACGAACAGCGGATTGCCCGCTGTGCGGCCAAGAGCATCCGCCAGTCGGGTATGCAGCTCGGACTCGTTGGGATCATTCGCATTGGTCGACGTGTCGTGCTTGGACACGACGGCAATGTCATCGACCGCGACGCCCAGCTTGGCGAGATTGGTTGCGAGCCGGGAGGCGGTTCGGCCGCGCCCGGCGGCGAGGGCGCCGAGCCCGGGGGCGGGAATCGACGTGTGCGCCCCATCGGCATACGACTGGGCGAAGCCGATGACGGCCTGGACGGGCAGGCCGAGCCGGTGGGCCACCGAGCCGCGGGCGAGAAGGATGGTGCCACCGCCCTGCGCCTCGACGAAGCCGGCCCGCCGGCGGTCATTGGCCCGAGAGTAGAACCTCTCGGGAATGCCCTTGGCAGCCATGGCATCCGAGTTCGCCGTCGCATTCATCATGGCGAAGCCGGAGATGGATTCGACGGAGATGTCATCGATGGCGCCGGCAACGACGAAATCGGCCTTGCCGCAGGCAATCTTGTCGACTCCCTCCTCCACCGAGACGGCCGCGGTGGCGCAGGCCCCCACCGGATGAATCATCGATCCGTAGCCGCCAATGTAGGACTGCATCGTATGCGCGGCCACGACATTGGGCAGGGTTTCTTGGAGGATGTCGGAGGGAATGTCCTCGGCGAGGAAGCGGTCAACGAACAGCTTCCGCATCGACGTCATCCCACCAAAGCCGGTGCCCTGGGTCATGGCCACATCGCTCGGGTGCACCGCCTGCAGGATCTCTGCCGGGGTGAAGCCGGCCGAGAGATAGGCATCCACGGTGGCGACGAGATTCCACACGGCGATCCGGTCGATGGACTCGATCATGGCGGCGGGAATGCCCCAGCGGGACGGATCGAAGTCGGTGGGGAACTGGCCGCCCACCTTGCGGGCCAGGGTGGCCCTGCGCGGCACCCGGGCCCGAGCCCCGGTGAGGCGGGTGACCTGCCACTCCCCATCGACCTCGCTGGCGCGGGTGAAGGCCGGATCGGCCTCGACGTAGGAGCGGGCGGCCTCCTCCGAATCCACCGTGAAGGTGACGTCCCGGTCGAGGAAGAGCTCGGCTGCCTCGGGGGTGGTGAGATCCTCGAGCGCAATGTCATCGACAAAGGTGCGCACGCCGCAGCGGGCCACCACTTCGTCACGGTAGCGGTCGAAGATATCGGCCTCGTCCACGACGTTGCCCTCGCTGTCATACCAGCCGGCCACCGGGGTGTCCTCCCAGGTGAGCAGCCCGGTCATCCACGCCAGCTCGAGCACACCGGCGGCGGTGAGATCCACCGTGCCGTCCGAGCTCAGGCCGTATTCGGCCTCGAAGCGGGTGCGTCCCGACCCCCACGGGGAGATTTCGCCCACGGAGACCATGACGACCATGTCCTCGAGCGAGGTGCTCACCTCGCCCCACGGGGCGTGCGGCTGGCTGGCCCGCACCGGCGAGGGCAGGGCGAGGAGGGTGGCCTCGTTCGCGGTGAGCTCCTCGGAGGCGGGAAGCTCCGCCTCATCGCGCAGCTCGGTGAGGGAGATGTCGCCAAGGCCGCCGGTGAGATCGGCCTGAAGCGGTCCTGCCAGGGCCTGTTTGCGGGCCTCGGGCGTGCACAGCTCGAGCAGCCGGTCGGAGATCTCCTCGGGGGTCCAGACGGTGATGCCGGCGCGGCGGGCGGCGCCCACGAGCGGATCGTTACCGCCCATGAGCCCCGTGCCGGCCACCCAGCCAATCCGGGGATGGGCGAGGGTGATCCGGGCCGACCAGGGCTCAACCTGCCACTTGTTGCAGATCGCGTCGAAGGCGGCCTTGACCTCGCCGTAGGCGCCATCCCCGCCGAAGGTGCCCCGGTTGGGGGAGCCGGGCAGGACGACGTGCAGGCGGTGATCGACGTTGGTGTCGGCGCCGAGCTTGGCGAGCGCGGTCATTGACCGCTCCACGCTCCACAGGAGCAGGCGGGCCTGATTCTCGGCCGCCGCCCCAGCATCCTCCACCGATCCCATGACCGGGGGAGCCGCGAACGGGAAGTAGAGATCCGGAACGAGCGCCTCCTTGATGAGCTTCTGGTCGGGGCCCACCGTTTCGGTCTGCTCGGTGCCCACCCATTCCACGAGAGCGTCAACATCCCGATAGGAGGCGAGGTTTGCGGGAACCAGCCACAGGGCGGCCCCGCCGCAGGCATGCTCCCGGTAGAGCGCCTTCGCATAGCCCAGGCGGGCCTGGCTGATCCGCGAGGCGGTGGCGATGACGGTGGCGCCGCCGGCAAGCAGCCGGGCCACCACGCCACCCGCAATCGAGGTGGGGGCCATGCCGGTGACGATGGCGACCTTGCCGGCGAGTGAACCCTCCACCGGCGAGGTGGCCTCCTCGGCGATGCGGCGCAGGCGCTCGGCGAGTTCCCCGTCAGCATGGTTGGCCCACCAGGTGGCCTGATCGGCCACGGCCTGACCGGTGCCGGCAAAGCTCACCGTCTCCGGCAGCTCCTCGCCGGCCCACAGGCGGGCCAGGTCCTCCCGGGCGCTCGCCCAGCGGTCATCGATGAGGACGGCGCGCGCCGGATCGAAGCTGGGCTCGACCAGCCTCGGCCATCCCGACCCCAGCTCCGCCTCGACGGCGGAGAGGATACGCTCGGTTTCCTCGGCCTGCGCATGATCGAAGTCGGCTTCCGCCACCTCGTCCAGGCCGAGGGTGGCCAGCAGGTGCCGGGCGGTCTGGGCGAGGACGCCCCGATCCCCGGTGACCTCCTCGGCGAAGGCATCCAGGGCGGCCGAATCCACCGCGGTTCCCCCGCCGGAGGAGGCAGAGGAAGGCTTGGCCACGGGAATTCCGGCGGCCGCGCCGGCCTGGGTGACGGCCTCGTCAATGATGGTCTCCACCTCGGCCCGAGACGAGGCCTCCGTGGCCATCGTGGCCAGGTCCCCGCCGCGAGCAGAGGCTCCCTCCCGGGTGCCGAGCAGGATCATCGCGGTGGCGTGGGCGGTCCAGCCCTCACCCAGCTGCCACACCGAGTTCACCCGGTCGGCAATGTGGGACTGCTTGACGCCGGCGGCACCAAAGAGCTTACGGATGCGCTCCTTGACCGCCTCGCCCAGAACCGGCCCGAAGGGGGTGTAGTGGTGGGCGGCCTTATTGACGGTGGCCGACAAGGTGGCGATATCCGCCTCGGCTGCGCCCTCCACCGACGGCAGGCCAAGCTCGGAGGAGAAGTCCATGAGCAGCTGGTTGAGCCGCGAGGACACCCCGTTGGTGAGTGTGCCCACCGTATCGGCATCCCCCACCTGATCCAGGCGAATCTTGTTCGAGTAGGCGAGCAGCACTCGGATGGCATCGGCTGCCTTGAATGGCAGATCCGCGGGGCGCTCCATGCTGCCCGCAGGTGCGGGTGCGGGAGCAGGCTCCGGGGCGGGGGCAGATGCCGGGGCCTCGGCGGGCGGGGTGCTGGCGGGCGCCTGACTATCGTTCGCATCGGTGGGGGCTGCGTCCTCGGCGGGGCTCTCGTCCTCGTCCTCGATGGTCTGGACGTCCTCGTGGTAGACGAGGGTTTCGTCGCGCTGAACATTGCGCACCGCCACCCGCACGTCGTTGAACTGCGGCAGGGCGAGGGTCTTCGAGGCGAGATTGGCGAGCGTGGGGGCGGCCCCCAGCCCGATCTCGATGATCTCGTCAACGTCGAGCCCGCGCCGGGAGACCAGCAGGGCCTGCGTTTCGATCCATCGCACCGGGGAGGCGAACTGCCAGCACAGCAGTTCGATGAGGATGAGGCGGGTGAGGCGCTCGCGGTCGGCGAGGCGCTCCTCCCAGTTCTCCAGGGCCTCCTTGAGTGGCTCGGAGGGAACAACGTCGAGAATGGCGCGGACGAAGTCGCGGCTCAGCTCGAAGGGGGTGGCCACGAGGTTGGGAATGTAGCGGCCCTCAAGCTCGGAGGCGTCAATCTCCTCGGGCAGCAAGGACCACAGCTTCTCCCTGAATTCGCCCACTCCATCGTGCAGGATGCGGGAGTGGAAGGGAACATCGATGCCGGGAACGAGCATGAAGGGGCGCTTGCCGCCGGCCCGCTTGGCGCGCTCGCCAGCATCCTCCTCGAGGGCCTTGAGGCCCGCGATGGTACCGGCCACGGCATACTGCTGTCCGGCGAGATTGTAGTTGACGATCTCGAGGAACTCCCCGGAGCTGGCGGCCACGGAATCGATGTAGTCCTTGATGTGCTCATCGGTGACGCCGAACTGGTTGGGACGCAGCGCCCCCATCCGATAATTCGATCGACCGAATTCGTCGCGCGGCACGAGATTGTGCATGGTGGCGCCGCGGTGGAACACGAGCTCGAGAACGGTTTCCAGATCGATGACCTGGGCGTAGGCGGACAGGGCATTGTATTCGCCGAGGCTGTGCCCGGCGAAGTAGGCGCCGTCAACCACGGCCCCGGCCTCGCGCAGGCGGGCCGTCTGGGCGAAGGCGAGCGTGGCGAGCGCAACCTGGGTGAACTGGGTGAGGTGCAAGACCCCCTCCGGGTGGCGATACACCGTGCCCTTCGCCGTGATCTGGGTGGGGTTGTCGCGCACGAGGGCGAGGATGGAGAAGCCGAGGGCGGCCCGCGTGTGCTTATCGGCCCGCTCCCACACCTCGGCCGTGGCCCTGGACTTCGTCCGCTCATCCAATCCCATGCCCTGGGCCTGGACGCCCTGGCCGGGATAGACGTAGGCGGTGCGCGGGGCGGCCGTGGCCGCGGTGGCCTGAGAGACGAGCTCGGAGCCGATCCGGCAAGCCACCTCGAGGACGAGTCCGCCACCGGCCAGCCGGCCAATCCGCTCCACCGTGATATCGACCTTGGCATCGAGATCAACGAGGCCGAACATGCGGTAGGTCCAGCCGATGAGGTGGGCACCCCCACCATCCCCGGCCGCGCTCGCGGCGTGCTGGGCGGCGGCCGAGAGCCACATGCCGTGGACGAGCGGGGCGTCCAGGCCGGCCACCCGGGCCGCATTGGTCGAGGTGTGGATCGGGTTGAAGTCGCCGGAGACCCACGCGAATGGCGTCATGTCGCTCGGCGCGGTTGCGGTCGTCTTCAGCAGGGTCGAGCGGGGCGTGTCCTCCATCTGCTTCTCCACCCCGCCGGCAAAGGCCGGCTCGGTGGGAGCCTCGGTGCCAAAGGCGCGGCCGCGAATCGCGAAGCGTTCGGTGAAGGCGCCAATCTGCCGCTCCCCGGCACACAGCTCGAGTTCGACGGTGACGATGCGGCCGGAGGAGGATTCGGCAACGGAGGCGGCCCACGACGTGACGTCAATGCGGCCGGTGTCGAGCTCATCGACCGGGCGGAAGAAGCGGGCCGTGTGATCGAGATGCACGGCGTTGAGAAGGCCCTCGATCACCGGATAATCATTGACCTGGGCGGAGCCAAGGGCCGCGTAGATGGCCGGCCAGCAGGGCCCGAGCAGAGCATCGGGGACGATGGGAGCGGCGGGCACGTCAAGTGAATTCGCGGTGACCCCGCCGTGATCGGCGCCGAGCGTGTCGGTGAGGGTGAAGGCGTAATGCGCCTCACCGAATTCGCTCTTCTCAGAGGGTGTCATGTGGGGCAGCTCGGTGATCTCGTCCCCGGTGACCGCGGTGTTGCCCACGCCGGCGGTGCCGGCCAGCAGGTTGAACATCGAGGTGGGCAGGCGGTCGGTGTCGACCACGGGCACCCCGCCGGTTTTCACGGAGGCGGGCAGCAGGAGCGGAATGTCGAGCCGCTCCACCGCGTGCACCTGGGCCGGGGAATCATCCCAGTAGGTGTCGAGGTGGATGGAGATCATGGCCGAATCGCCGTCGATGGTGAGCTCGTAGGCGCTCGGGTCCAGGTGGTGGGCCGGATTGTCCATGAGGTGGCCGGTCCAGGAGATGAAGCGGGCGGTGCGGATGAATTCCTCAGCATTCTTCGCCCCGCCGAGCCGAGCATAGGCCTCGGTGGCCTCGCCGCGTTCGGCCAGGCGGTCCGCGACGGCGGCCTCGAAGCGGCCAAGCAGCTCGCCGATCGGCTCGTCAATGGTCGTGATGCCGGCGACGGAGGCCGGGCCGGGGATGATGCGCACGGACTGGGCCGAGTAGCGCTCGTCGTGACTCTGCCACAGGCAGTCCTGGCCCCACCAGCGCAGCAGATCATCGTCGATGGCGGGAACGAAGCCCATCGGCTTCGGATACTTGCGGCACAGGGCGACGAACCAGGCGGCATCGATCGGGGTGAGCGTGTCCTGCCCGGCCTGCGGATAGGCCTCGAGGAGCCGGTCGGCTGCGGCGTGGGCGTCAAGGGCGGAATCAACATCGGGGAAGAGGGTGGCCACCGGGCCGTGATCGGCCGGGGCGAGGCGGGCCTCCACCCGCTGCAGCAGCTCGAAGTAGCGCTGGGACCACGAGGGATCCACCCACGGATAGGACAGGTCGGCAAAGCGGCGGACCACCTGTTCGTAGGTCATCTCGTCCAGCTCGCCGAAGTAGGGCTTGGCGGTGGTGTTGAGCGCGGCGATGATCTCGTCGCGGCGGCGCACCAGCTCCTCCGGCTTGCCCTCCACCTCGGCAATAAGGCGGGCGCACTTGGCGGCATCGTTATCAATCTCGTGCATGTCCGCCCGCAGGTGGGACAGGCCGGAGGTGACCCCGCCGGCGGACTGGCCGGCCGCCACCCAGCCGTCATTGTCCTCGCCGACGCCCTTGGTGGCGACGAGGAGCTCCTTGACCTCCCGGGTGGTCTTGGCTTCCTTCGCGGTCATGGCGGCGGTGCCCACGAGCACGCCATCGACCGGCATGGGTCGCAGCCCGTAGCGGCTCGACCAGTCGCCGGTGATGTAGTCGGCGGCCCGGTCCGGGGTGCCGATGCCGCCGCCGACGCACAGCACAACATTGTCGTGGGCGCGGATCGCCCCGTAGGTGGAGCGCAGCAGATCATCGAGGTTTTCCCACGAGTGATGTCCGCCCGCGTGACCATCCTCCACGTGAAGGATGATGGTGGTGTCAACCTCGCGGGCAATGGCGAGGCAGGCGCGGATCTGAGCAACCGTGCCCGGCTTGAGGACAATGTGCTCGAAGCCCTCGCGGCGCAGCCGGTCAATGAGCTCGGGAGCCTCATCGGCCTCGGGAATGCCGGCGGAGACGACGACGCCATTGAAGGGGGCGCCGGATTCGCGGGCCTTGGAGACGACGCGCTGCCCGCCAAACTGCAGGTTCCACAGGTAGCGGTCCATGAACATGGCGTTGAACTGGACGACCCGGCCCGGATCCAGCTGCTCCTTGAGGTCCTCGAGGTGGTGGGAGAAGACCTCGGCGGTCACCTGGCCGCCCCCCGCCATCTCCGCCCAGTATCCAGCATTCGCGGCTGCCGCCACGATCTCCGGCTCAACGGTGGTGGGGGTCATGCCGGGAAGGAGGATGGGAGAGTTGCCGGTGAGGCGGGTGAACGCGGTTTCCACCACGGTGTCCTCGCCGATCTTGGTGAGGGTGGGCGCGAACTTCGACCAGTCAGAGGTTGTCGGCGCCTCGGTGCCCGGGATGGTGAGGGCGTCAATGTCGGACAGGGATCCGGCGGGAATGACACCGGCCCCGGTGCCGGCCAACACCTCGAGGGTGATGCGGCCAACCGTATTACCCGGGCCGAGATCAACGAACCAGGTGGCTCCCGCCTCGAAGGCGGCGCTCACCTGTTCGGCCCAATTCACCGGCTCGATGAGGACGGCGCGGGCAAGATCGGCAACACCGTCCAGGCCGCAGGCCCGGGCCCAGGCGAGTGCCTGATCCAGGGCGGGAGACAGAATCGGGTGGTGGAAGGGGGCGGCCACGTCAATGTGCTCAATGATGGGATCGAGCGGGGCCCCGCCCCGGGTCTTGTCGGCCAGCTCAGCCCGATCGGCGGCGGCCAGCTTCTCGGCCGCCCGCTCCACCTTTTCCAGGTCGGCCGGGGTGCCGGAGACAATGAACCGGCGCGAAGAGTTGACGATCGCGACATCGGCATCGCAGTCCGCCTCGGCGAGAATCCCCGCCATATCCCCACCATCGAGATCGCGCACGGAGAGCATGGGGGTGCGCTGAGAGTGGCTGAGATTCGCGGCCCGGCAGGTGCGGCCGGCGGCCGCGCCGATGAGGCGGGCGGCGGCAAAGATCTCCGCCATCTTCTCCTCATCGCGCTCGATCCACGCCGCGGCCATGGCGGCGGCCAGCACGCCCTGGGAGTGGCCGAGGATGGCGGTGGGCCGGTGGGTGGCAATATCCAGGCCGGCCTGGGTGAGGGAATGCAGCAGCGCGTACTGGGCGGCCGTGATCCCGGGAACCGAGACGGCGGCATCCCCGCCGCCGGCCAGATGCGCCAGGCTCATCGCACCCCCGCCGGCCGCGGCCAGCGGGGCCGCCACGGGGGCGAGCAGGCGTTCGGCCCGGTCGATGAGATCGGTGAGGGCGGCACTGAGGGTGGAGTCCTCCTCGATCTCGTGGAGGCAGGCGGTCCAGGGGCTCGCCTGCCCGGCGAAGATGAGGGCATAGGGCTCCCCAGAGAGGCGGGTGATAAGGCTGTCAGGCATAGTTCCTTCTTTACGGGCGGGGATGGGTGTGCGCGGATTCCGGCTGCCACGCGTGGCAACCGGGCGAGGCGGCTTAGAGGGGGCCGTTGGAGTGGCGCTTGGGTCCGGGATGGCTGCGGTCTTTCGACCGGAGCACCTCGAGGGATTCGGCGATGGCCTGGCGGGTGGTCGACGGATCGATGATTCCGTCCAGCTCGCCGGTTTGGATGGAGAGATTGGGATTGATGGATTCGGCTTGATATTCGGCGGCGAGCCGGGCGGCCGCCTCCGCCATATCCTTCTTGTCCGGGCCGGCGGCCTTGATTTCACGGCGCTTCAAAATGTTGACCGCGCCCTCGGCTCCCATGACCGCGATTTCGGCATTGGGCCAGGCATAGGTGAAATCGGCGCCAATGGATTTCGATCCCATGACGATGTAGGCGCCGCCGTAGGCCTTGCGGAGGATGACGGTGACCATGGGAACCGAGGCATTGGCGTAGGCGAAGATAAGCTTGGCGCCCCGGCGGATGATGCCGGCCTGCTCCTGCTCGGTGCCCGGCCGATATCCCGGAACATCGACGAGGGTGACGATGGGAATGCCATAGGCATTGCAGCAGCGCACGAAGCGGGCCGCTTTCTCCGAGGCATCCACATCCAGCGTGCCGGCATTGTGATTAGGCTGATCGGCCACAATGCCAACGGAAGAACCGTTGATGCAGGCGAAGCCGATGACGATGGAGGCGGCAAAGTTCTCCTGAATCTGGACAAATTCACCGTAGTCGACAAGATGCTCGATGACCTTGACGATGTCATAGGGTTGGCGGGACTCGGCCGGGACAATGCTGCCCACCTCGGCGGCCGCCAGCTCATCATCCTTCGACGGCGTGTAGTCATAGTGCGGAGGTAGCTCATCGCAGTGCGAGGGCAGATAGGTGAGCAGGGAACGCACATAGTCCAGAGCATCCTCCTCATCCTCGGCCAGGTAGTGGGCCACCCCGGACTGGAAGTTGTGCAGCTGACCGCCACCCAGATCGGCGAGCGAGACATTCTCCCCGGTGACCGCCCGGACCACGTCGGGCCCGGTGACGAACATGTGGGAGTTCTCCTTCGTCATGATGATGAAGTCGGTGAGGGCGGGGGAGTAGACGGCCCCGCCCGCGCACGGGCCAAGGATGAGGGAGATTTGCGGAATCATTCCCGAGGCCTGGCAGGTCTTCTTAAAAATCCGGCCGTACTGGGACAGGGCCATGACCCCCTCCTGGATCCGGGCCCCGCCCGAATCCAGCAGGGAGATGAGGGGAATCCTCAGCGCCATCGCCTTATCCATGAGGGCGAGGATCTTCTGCCCCTCGGCCGCCCCCAGGGTGCCGCCGCGAATGGAGAAGTCCTGAGCATAGACGGCGACCTGGCGGCCCGCAATCTCCCCGAAGCCGGTGATGACGGCGGCGCCGAGGAAGCCCTTGGTAACATCCCCTCCGGCGAATTCGCCGATTTCCACGAAGGAATCGGGATCGAGGAGGGCGGCGAGGCGCTCGCGGGCGGTCTGCTTGCCTTTGGCGTGCTGGAAGGCGAGTGCCTTCTCCTCGGCGATCTCCGCGAGTCGGTGGTAGTCGACCCGGGTTGAGGCCGCCACGGGCGGGGGCGGGGTGGGCCGGTGGGGCACCACCTTGGAGACGATCTTGCGCAGGGATGAAATGCTCACCGGTCCTCCTCGTTCGTCACATCGTTCGTCACGTCGTTCGTCATATTGATCTTCATGAGCGGGGTATTGGCGGGAACGTTTTGGCCGGGATCAACCATGATCTCGGCGATGGTGCCGGCCGAGGAGGCGTGGACGTACTTCTCCATCTTCATGGACTCGAGCACGAGCAAAATATCGCCCTCGGCCACCTGCTGGCCCTCCTCGACGGCGATGCGGACGACAATGGCCTGCATGGGAGACACGAGCACTCCGTCGCGCACCACCACCCCGTCGGCGCCCGGCGCGGCCGATTCCTTACGGCCGGAGGACCGGCGGGGCTGCACCGGCCGGGCGGAGCTGACCGAACCGAAGAGATCGGCGGGCACCGTGATGGTGTGCCTGCGACCATCAATCTCGGCGGTGAAGGTGCGGCTCGGACGCTCCTGTGCCACCTGTTCGGCGGCCTCGAAGGGCGCAAAGTCGGTGCCGGGCAGTACCTGAGTTTCCAGCCACCGGGTGCCCACTTTGAAGTCCTCGGCAAAGTCGGGATCGTGGAGAATCTTGGCGAGCAGGGGAGCCGGGGTGGCGATGCCCTCGATGTGGAGTTCACCCAGGGCCCGCAGCGCCCGGGCAATGGCGCGGGGCCGGGTGGGACCGGTGATGATGAGCTTGGCGATCATCGAATCAAAGTCGGGGGAGATGCGGTTCCCGGGGCCGACGCCGGTGTCAAGCCGCACCCCCGGGCCGGAAGGCCAGAACAGATCGGTGATAACTCCGGCGGTGGGGGCGAGATCCGCGCCCGGATCCTCGCAGGTGATGCGCAGCTCGATCGAGTGCCCGCGCGCGGCGGGAACTTCGGCGAGGGCCTCACCGGAAGCGATGCGCAGCTGCTCCTCGACAAGATCGAGACCGGTGACCTCCTCGGAGACGGTGTGCTCCACCTGGAGGCGGGGATTGACCTCGAGGAAGTAGACCGAGCCATCCTCATCGAGCAAAAACTCGCACGTGCCCAGACCGACGTAACCGGTGTGGGAGAACAGGGCCTTCGACCAGGCCGCCACCGTGTCTTCCACTCCCTCGGGCAGGAAGGGCGCCGGCGCCTCCTCAATGAGTTTTTGATTGCGCCGCTGCACGGAACAGTCGCGGGTGGTGACGACCGCGAAGTTGCCGTGGGAATCGGCCATGCACTGGGTTTCGATGTGGCGGGCAGATTCGATGAATCGCTCAATGAAATAGGCGCCCAGATCCCCGCCGGGCATGTCGTGGCGGGCGGCAAACTCGTCGATGTCGGCACGCGAGCGAATGATGACGATGCCGTGGCCACCCCCACCATCGGAACGCTTCAACACGATGGGGAAGCCGTGCTCGGCGGCAAAGGCGCGCACGAGAGCCATGTCCGAGACCGGATCGTTGGTGCCGGGAACGGGATCCACGCCGGCGGCCACGGCCGTGCGGCGGGCCCCGATCTTATCCCCGAGAGCCTCGATCGTCTCGGCCCGCGGGCCCACCCAGATCAGCCCGGCATCGACCACCGCCCGAGCAAAGGACGGTATCTCTGAGAGGAAGCCGTAGCCGGGATGAATGGCATCGGCCCCGGCGCGCCGGGCAATGTCGATTATCGCATCGGCATTGAGATAGGTCTCGGCAATGGAGGAGCCGGGCAGGGCGTAGGCCTCATCGGCCAGGCGAACGGCGGGCGAATCCACATCCTGGGCCGCATACACGGCAACGGAGCGGATCCCAAGGTCGCGGGCGGTGCGGATGATGCGGGCGGCAATTTCGCCGCGGTTGGCAACAAGAAGGGTGGAAATCATAGGTTCCTTCAGATGAGATCGGCGTCGGCGCCGGCCACCTCGGTGGGTCCGGAGGGAGTGTCAACAAGGAGGGCCCCCGATGGCGAGATCTCAAGGGCGGTGCCCTCGATCCGCAGGCCCGAATGGGTGGTGACGCCCACCCGGCGGCCCAGCGACAGGCAGCAGCCGGTGAGCTCGGCATGCAACACGTCGGTCATCCCGGTATTCGCCGCCGCGAGGCGCGGCTCCAGTTCGGCACGGAAGGCGGATATCAGGGTGACCACCGCGTCCTCGTCATGCGGCAGGTTCTCGATGGCCAGGGAGGTGGCCTCCGGGGAGGGCGGTGTGGTGGCCGAGGTATTGACCCCGACACCGACAATGAGCGGGAAGCGACCATCCGCCGGCTCGAGCGCCTCACCGAGCACCCCGCCCAGCTTGCGCCCCGAGATGTAGAGATCATTGGGCCACTTGAGCTGGGCCGTGCAGCCCAGCACCTTCAGCGCCTGGCGCATCGCCAACGCCGTGGCAAACGTGAACCAGCCGGCGTGCTCGCGCAGCTGAGGAGAATCCTCGGCCAGGTAGAGCATGGACAGGAGGAGAGCCTCATCGGGCTCGGCCACAAACGACCGCCCCATCCGGCCCCGGCCCCCGGTCTGGTGGCGGGCCCGCAGCATATCGCCATGCCCGGCCGTTCCCGCGCGCCAGCGCCGGGCCAGCTCGAGGTTCGTCGAATCGACAGAGTCGATGGTCTGAAGCATCCGCTCCCCTTCACACTCGCACCCCACACACGCAATAATGGAGTGCACTCCAGTTTCAAGGGAGTCTACCGGCACCTGCCCCTTAAACCTACCCCGACGTAACCTAACTATAAGTATTGTGATCGATATCGCAGCAGCTGGTCAAGGGACTTTCCGCTCATGATGAGCCAATCCCGGAATATGTCAGGACGCCACCCTCAGTTCGTTCGGCGGTGTGGCCCAGGGAGCGTCACGTAATGCGTTCGGCGGTGTGGGCAAGGGGGCGTCGAGTGGCGTGTTCGGTGGCGTGTGTTGGGCCTGAGGCCGTCGCGAGGGCATTGTTGCCATGGCGCCGCGGTCGCCGCCCTGCCGATCGCAGTGCCCGGCCTTGTCGTGCTGTGACAGTGGGCGAGTTGTTCCGCACGCCGGTGGGCCGCCGGCGCTCGTGGGTTCGGTGGTTACCGGCTATGAGATGCTGCGGGCCGGCGCACCTGGCTCGGGGTCCGGGGTGGGTCTAGCCGATGATGCGGCGAAGGCGCTTGGATACGTCCGCGCGCAGCTCGGAGGGGGCAATGTTACCTACGCCCATGCGGACGATTCCCATGTAGGCGGTTGCGTAGATCGAGTGGGCGAGGTGAACGTCAAGATCGGAGGCGGTAAGAATTGCGCGGATCTCGGTCTCGATGGAGTGGATGAGCTCGATTGCCCGGGTTCGCTGCGGCCCGGAGCCGGTGCCGTAGAGGACCTCGCGCTGGAAGGCCATGATGTTGCCGGCGTTCTGCTCGCAGGCCGCAATGATCGGCTCGAACAGGATCATAAGCCGAGCGTGTGCCCCCAGGGCGGGGTCCGAGGAGCGAGCGGCCTCAATGCCGTCCACGAGCCGGTCGGAATAGATGCTGATGAGTAGCTCAGACTTCGAGGTGGCGTATCGGAAGAATGTTCCCGTTGTCAGCCCTGAGGCCTCGACAAGCTCCGCCGTGGTTACCTCGTCAAATTGCCGCTCATCAAAAAGGGTGCGGCCGGCCGCAAG
>JAUNVM010000018.1:38541-46971 GCA_030537635.1 Flaviflexus sp.
AAGGTCCCGTTATCGGCAATTGTGGCAACTGGAGCTATTTGGTTTTTGGGATAAACGCCTGTCGTTATTCGGCTGAACAGGTATGGCACACAGCTATTTTTTATTTTTTTAACTGAATACCTTTGAAGTGAGGGCCACCGTGGCCCACCGCCACCCGTGGGAGGACGTTATGACAGTGCAAGAAGGCAGCAAATTAAAGGCAGATCTGTCGAACTGGGACAAGGAAGATCCGGAGCGGTGGAGTTCTAAGCGAGCGTGGCTGACGCTCTCCGTGTCGACCTACTCGATGATCATCGCGTTCTGCGTATGGTTCCTCGTGTCGGCGATCGCCCCGAAGCTCAATGCGATTGGTTTCGACCTCTCGAAGGCCCAGCTCTACTGGCTGACCGCCCTTCCGGGCCTGTCCGCAGGCATCTTCCGCCTCATTTACATGGTGCTTCCGCCCATGATTGGCACCCGCAAACTCGTCGGTATCTCCTCCGCCCTGTTCATCATTCCGATGATGGGCTGGTACTTCGCGGTGCAGAATCCGGATACTCCGTATTGGTGGATGCTCATCTTGTCGCTCATGTGCGGCATTGGTGGTGGCTCCTTCTCGGGCTATATGCCGTCGACGGGCTATTTCTTCCCGAAGAAGCAGTCGGGCACGGCACTCGGTATCCAGGCCGGCGTTGGCAACTTCGGCATGTCGATCATTCAGATCGTCGGCCCGTGGCTCATGGGCTTCGGCCTGCTCGGCCTCGGCGCCGTCGCCCCCCAGCGCACCGCGGCGGGCGAGGCCGTGTGGGTGCACAACGTGGCCATTGTCTTCGTGCCCTGGGCGGTACTCGCCGTCATCCTCGCCTTCACCCTGCTCAAGGACGTGCCGGTGCACGCGAACTTCCGCGAGCAGATGGACATCTTCTCGAATAAGAACACCTGGTACATGATGGCGCTGTACGTCATGACCTTCGGCCTGTTCGCGGGCTTCTCTGCCCAGTTCGGCCTCCTCATCAACAACACCTACGGCAATGCCTCGCAGTTTGCCGGCCAGTTCGACAACCTGCCCGAGGGCATCACCTACGCCTTCCTTGGCCCCCTCATCTCCTCGGCGGTGCGCGTGGTCTGGGGTCCGCTGTGCGATAAGTTCGGCGGCGCGATCTGGACCTTCGTCTCCGTGGTGGGCATGTCGGTCTCCCTGCTCGTGTGCACCTTCTTCCTCAATCCGTCCAGCCCGGATGCCTTCACCGGCTTCCTCTGGGCCATGATTGCGATGTTCTTCTTCTCGGGCATTGGCAACGCCGGCACCTTCAAGCAGATGCCGATGATTATGCCGGCCCGCCAGGCCGGAGGCGCCATCGGCTTCACCGCCGCCATCGCCTCCTTCGGTCCCTTCATTGTGGGTGCGGCGCTCACCGCCATGAGTGCCCACACCTGGTTCATCATCTGCACCATCTACGGGCTGTTCTGCGCCGTCATCTGCTGGCGCCTCTACGCCCGCCCCGGTGCCCCGTTCCCCGGTTAGGAGTCTCATGTCCTCGCCCCTTCTTCGCCTCGGTACCTTCCTTCGGAAGGGTGAGGCCTCCGATGATCTGCGGCAGATGTTCCTTACCTCGTCTCGTGCGGGGGAGGCCTTCTACCGGGATCGCTGGAGCCACGACAAGGTTGTGCGCTCCACCCACGGTGTCAACTGCACGGGCTCGTGCTCGTGGAAGGTGTACGTCAAGGACGGCATCATCACCTGGGAAGAGCAGCAGACCGACTATCCCTCCGTCGGCCCCGACATGCCGGAGTATGAGCCGCGCGGATGCCCCCGTGGCGCGGCCTTCTCCTGGTACACCTATTCGCCCACCCGGGTGCGGTACCCGTACATGCGCTCCCAGCTCCTCAACCTGTGGCGTGGAGCGCGCGCCGAATACTCTGATCCGGTGGATGCCTGGGCCTCCATCGTCGAGGATCCGGAGAAGTCCCGCTCCTATAAGGAGCAGCGCGGCCGCGGCGGCCTCGTGCGCGTGACCTGGGATGAAGCCAATGAGCTCATCGCGGCCGCCCACGTCTACACGGTCAAGGCCTATGGCCCCGACCGCACCGCCGGCTTCACCGTCATCCCCGCCATGTCCCAGATCTCCTACGGGGCCGGCACCCGGTTCTATTCGATGATCGGCGGCACCATCCTCTCGTTCTACGACTGGTACGCCGACCTTCCCATGGCCTCCCCGCAGGTCTTTGGCGATCAGACGGACGTTCCCGAATCGGCCGACTGGTTCAACTCCTCCTACCTCATGATGTGGGGATCGAATCCTCCGGTCACCCGCACCCCGGATGCTCACTTCATGACCGAGGTGCGCTACAAGGGCACCAAGGTCGTCTCGGTGGCCCCCGACTTCTCGGATGCCACGAAGTTTGCCGATGAGTGGCTGCCCGTGCACCCCGGCACCGACGGGGCGCTCGCCATGGCGATGGGCCACGTCATTCTGCGCGACTTCCACGTGAAGAAGCAGACCCCGTACTTCATGGAGTACATGAAGAAGTTCACGGACTCGCCCTTCCTCATCCAGCTCGATGAGAAGGATGGCGCGTACGTGCCGGGCAAGTTCCTCACCGCGAAGGACCTCCAGGCCGCCGGCATGGCCGTGGATGCGGGCGATCGCCCCGAGTTCAAGACTGTGCTGCTGGATGCCGATGGCACGCCGGTGGCGCCCAATGGTTCGCTCGGCGATCGCTTCACCGACTCCGGTATGGGCAAGTGGAACCTCGATCTCGAGGGCGTCGATCCGCTCATGAGCGTCATCGACCGCCCCGGTGCCGGTCAGGCCGAGGTGCTCATGACCCGCTTCGACACCGAGGTTGATCACGATGCCTCGGAGGATGTCCTCCACGTGGGTGCGGCCTCCGTCTTTAGCCGCGGGGTTCCCTACGTTGAGGTGGCGGGGAAGAAGGTCACTACCGTCTATGACCTCATGCTTGCCCAGTACGGGGTGAAGCGTGGGGATCTTCCCGGCTCCTGGCCGGCCGGTGAGGACGACGTGGAGGCGGTGGGTACTCCCGCATGGGCGGAGACCATCACCGGCGTTCCCGCCGAGGCCATCACCCGCATCGCCCGCGAATTCGCGGCCAATGCCGAAGAATCGAAGGGCCGGTCCATGATCATCATGGGCGCCGGTACCAACCACTACTTCCACTCCGACACCATCTACCGGACCATGCTGGCCCTCGTGATGATGTGCGGCTGCCAGGGAGTCAACGGCGGCGGCTGGGCCCACTACGTGGGCCAGGAAAAGGTCCGCCCTTTCACCGGCTTCGCCCAGTACGCCTTTGGGCTCGATTGGCAGCGGCCCACGAGGCAGATGATCACCACCGCCTTCTGGTATCTCGGCACTGATCAGTGGCGCTACGATGGCCTGCCGGTCGAGGCGCTTGCCTCCCCGCTCGCCGGGGATGCCATGCGCGGGCGCACGACGGCCGACACTCTGGTCGAGGCCTCGAAGCGCGGCTGGATGCCGAGCTATCCCACCTTTGACCGCAACCCGCTGGATCTCGGCGATGAGGCGAAGGCGGCCGGCAAGCCGGTCGGGGAGTACATTGTCGAGCAGCTCAAGGCCGACAAGCTGCACTTCGCGTGCACCGACCCCGATAATCCGGTGAACTTCCCGCGCGTCATCTTCAACTGGCGCACGAATGTTCTGGGCTCCTCGGCCAAGGGCGCGGAGTACTTCTACAAGCACCTCCTTGGCTGCGGCCATTCGGTGCGCGGAGCCGAGAACGGGCCGGACCGTCGCCCGAAGTCGATGGTGTGGCGCGAGGAGGCCGCCCGGGGCAAGGTTGATCTGTGGCTCACCTCCGATTTCCGGATGACCTCGACAACCCTGCATTCGGATGTGGTCCTGCCCGCCGCCACCTGGTATGAGAAGTCGGATATCTCGACAACGGATATGCATCCGTTCATTCACTCCTTCAACCCGGCCATCGCTCCGCCGTGGCAGGCCCGGACGGACTTCGAGATCTTCCAGACCCTGGCCGAGAACTTCTCGACCATGGCGAAGGGACATCTCGACACCCGCACGGACGTCATTGCGGCCCCGCTCGGCCACGACAGCCCGGACGAGCTCGCCATGCCGCACGGCGCACTCGCCCCGCTCGACGACACTGAAATGATCCCCGGCATCACCATGCCCAAGCTCATTCCCATTGAGCGGGATTACACGAAGGTCTTCGAGAAGTGGTCCGCCATTGGCCCGCTGCCCGTTAAGGCGGGCATGGCCACCAAGGGCGTCACGTTCCATCCGGAGCCGGAGATTGAGACGCTGCGTCGCCGCAATGGCGTGGCCCGCCACGGCATCGCCGCCGGCCAGCCCCTCCTCGATACGGAGGTCAAGGCTGCCGACATGATCTTGCATCTCGCGGGCGCCACCAATGGTCGGCTCGCCCTCGAAGGCTTTAAGGACATGGAAAAGCGGGTGGGCAAGGAATTTGCCTCCCTCGCCGAGGAAAACGAGTCCCGCCAGATCACCTTCGAGATGATGAAGGACGCTCCCCAACCCGTCGTCACCACGCCCGAATGGTCGGGCTCGGAGACCGGCGGTCGGCGCTATTCCGCCTTCGTCATCAACGTTGAGCACGAGAAGCCCTGGCATACGCTCACCGGGCGCATGCACTTCTTCCTCGACCACGACTGGATGCGGGACATGGGCGAGAACATGCCGATCTACAAGCCCCCGCTCGATCTGCACCGGCTCTACGGGGATGCGAAGATCGGTGAGGAAACCACCGGCTACACCGGTTCCGAGCCGGTGGCCGAAGTGGCCGTCCGCTACCTCACCCCGCATAACAAGTGGTCCATCCACTCCGAATACCAGGACAACCTGTTCATGCTCTCGCTCGGCCGGGGCGGCCCGGCCATGTGGATGAGCCCGCAGGATGCCAAGAAGATTGGCGTCAAGGACAACGAGTGGGTTGAGGCCTACAACCGCAATGGCGTTGTGGTAGCCCGCGCGGTGGTTTCCCACCGCATGCCCGAGGGCACGGTCTACCTGCATCACGCCACCGAGCGCACCGTGGACGTGCCGCGCACCGAGCTCACCGGCCGGCGCGGCGGTATCCACAATGCGCTGACCCGAGTGCTGATGAAGCCCAGCCACCTCATCGGTGGCTACGCCCAGCACACCTACGCATTCAACTACTGCGGCCCGACGGGCAACCAGCGTGACGAAGTCACGGTGATCCGCCGCCGCAGCCAGGAGGTCGAGTACTAATGCGGATCATGGCTCAGATGTCGATGGTGATGAACCTCGACAAGTGCATTGGCTGCCATACCTGCTCCGTCACCTGTAAGCAGGTGTGGACCAACCGTGACGGCATGGAGTACGTCTGGTTCAACAACGTGGAAACCCGGCCCGGCCTGGGTTATCCGAAAACCTACGAGGATCAAGACAAGTGGAAGGGCGGCTGGATCCGCAAGTCCAATGGCAAGCTCAAGCTGCGCGCCGGCGGGCGGTTGAAGAAGCTGCTCAACATCTTCCACAACCCGGACATGCCGTCGATCCGCGACTACTACGAGCCGTGGACCTACGAATACGACATGCTGCTCAACGCCCCGGCCAACTCACCCCACGTGCCGGTGGCGCGGCCCAAGTCCCTGCTCACGGGCAAGGACATGCAGGTGACGTGGTCGGCGAACTGGGATGACGATCTGGGGGGCTCCCACGAAATCGCGGTCCATGACCCGATTTTGAAGGAAATGAACGAGAAGGTTCAGCTCGAATACGAGAAGACCTTCATGTTCTACCTCCCCCGCATCTGCGAGCACTGCCTCAACCCCGCCTGCGTGGCCTCCTGCCCCTCCGGCGCCATGTACAAGCGCATCGAGGACGGCATCGTCCTCGTCGACCAGGACAAGTGCCGCGGCTGGCGCATGTGCATCTCCGGATGCCCCTACAAGAAGGTCTACTTCAACCACAAGACCGGCAAGGCGGAGAAGTGCACCATGTGCTTCCCCCGCATCGAGGTCGGCCTGCCCACCGTGTGCTCGGAGACCTGCGTGGGACGCCTGCGCTACCTCGGCCTCGTCCTCTACGACGCCGATAAGGTGACCGAAGCCGCCTCGGTGGAAAACGAGCATGACCTGCTGGCCGCCCAGCGCGACTGCTTCCTTGACCCCTTCGATCCGGAGGTGGCCCGGGAGGCCGAACGCCAGGGCATTCCCCACGACTGGGTTATTGCCGCGCAGAAGTCCCCGGTCTGGCAGCTCATCTCCCGCTACGAGCTCGCCCTGCCCCTCCACCCGGAGTACCGCACCCTGCCCATGGTCTGGTACGTCCCGCCCTTCACCCCCATCGTCGACGAGGTCGCCAAGACCACCCCGGATCCCGAGGATCACCGGGTGCTGTTCACCGCCCTGTCGAAGATGAGGGCGCCGCTGGAATACATGGCGCACCTGTTCACCGCCGGGGACACCAAGCCGGTGGAAAAGGCGCTGCGCCGCCTGGCCGCCATGCGCTCCTACATGCGAGACATCAACCTGGGCCGCGAAGGCAATGAGGAGATTGCCAAGGCGGTGGGCATGACCGGCGAGGATATCGAGGACATGTACCACCTCATGTCGATCGCCAAGTACGAGGACCGCTACGTCATCCCCACCGCGCATGCGGAAACCGCCCGCGAGCTCGACGAGATCGCCATGCAGGGACTCGGCGGATGCTCGCTCGAATCGGTCGGCATGAACGGACCGGGAATCGGCGCCGACGGACCGGGCCTTGGCCTGCACGGCCACAAGGTGAGCCCCACCCAGCGGGCCTCCGATCCGCACACCCCGTCAACCCCGGGCCGGACGAACCTGCTGGGATGGACGGACAAGAAGGGCCTGGCCGGGATGTTCCCGCCCCAGACCGGATTGGCCGGTGCCTGATGTTTGCCACGTCCTTCCTGCCCACCCGGCTGCTCACCACCTCCAAGACGGTGGCCACGGACCCGGAGGCCAGGCGCGCCCTGCACATGGCGTGCTCGATCCTCCTCGACTATCCGACGGCGGAACGCTACGAGAACTTCGAGCTCATCAAGACCGAGCTCGAGGCGGCGGCCCTGCCGGCGGAAATCCACGAGGAGCTGCGCGCCTTCTTCTCCGCGGAGGAGCTGTCCTCCCACCAGAGGCTCGAGGAGCACTACGTCGGCGTCTTCGACATGAAGCGCCGAGCCACCATGTACCTGTCCTACTACCTCACCGGGGACACCCGGAAGCGGGGCACCGCCCTCGTTCGCTTCATCGAGGCCTACCGGGCAGGCGGCTGCGAAATCGAGCGCGAAGAGCTGCCCGATTACCTGCCCATGGTGCTCGAGTTCTCCGCCCTGGGAGACACCCAGATCGCCGGAGACCTCCTCTCCTCGCATCGCGAGGGCATCGAGCTGCTGCGCACCACCTTGGAACAGGTGGAAAGCCCCTACGCGCACCTGGCCCGCGCCCTGTGCATGACCCTTCCCCCCATCAGTGATGAGACGAAGGAACGCTATATCCGGCTCATCACCGATGGTCCGCCCGCCGAGCTGGTTGGCGCCCACGCCCTCGGGCCCCTGGAACCCAATCTCTCCCTCACGAAAAGGTAGGAATCATGGTCACACCGCTTGATACTGCCCTGTGGGGCATCCTGCCCTACATCACCCTCGGCGTCTTCATCGTCGGCATGATCTGGCGCTGGCGCTACGACCAGTACGGCTGGACGACCAGGTCCTCCCAGTCGTATGAGTCGGTGCTGCTGCGCCTGGCCTCCCCGCTGTTCCACTTCGGCATCATCTTCGTGTTCCTCGGCCACCTCATGGGCCTGGCGATTCCGAAGTCCTGGACCAGCGCCCTGGGAGTCTCCGAGGGCGCCTATCACCTCGTTGCCACCATCGGAGGCTCTATCGCCGGGATTATGACGCTCGTCGGCCTCATTCTCCTCCTCGTCCGCCGGCGCACCTACGCCGACGTCTTCAAGGCAACGACGAAGACCGACAAGCTCATGTACGTGCTTCTCGCCCTGCCGATCCTTCTCGGCTTCGTCGCCACCGTCATCAACCAGGTCTTCGGCCCGAGCCACGGCTACGACTACCGAGAAACCATCTCTCCCTGGCTGCGCTCCATCTTCCTGTTCAACCCCAGAACAGACCTCATGGTGGATGTGCCGCTGTCCTTCCAGCTGCACATCATCGCGGCCTTCCTCCTCTTCATGATCTGGCCCTTCACCCGCCTCGTGCACGCCTTCTCGGCGCCGATCGGCTACACGACCCGCCCGGACATCGTGTACCGCTCCCGCACCACCGGCATCGCCACCCAGGAGCCCAAGCGCGGCTGGGAGCCGGTCAACATGAAGACCACCACGGGACAGAAGAGATAACAACCAGCTCCACCGGAGCACACAGACATCCAGATGGGTGATGGAAAAGGGAAGGCGGGGGAAACCCCGCCTTCCCGCTTATCCG
>JAUNVM010000019.1 GCA_030537635.1 Flaviflexus sp.
ATCGCCGTCAATGGTGATGTCTTGGCCGCGCACGTGAATGGTGGCAGGGGCGAGCCCTCTCTCCAGGGCGCGCAGCACCTGGTCTCCCGGCCCGAGGAGATCGAGCTGGGAAACGTCATCGGGAATGGTGAGAACTGTCGTCACGGGTTACCTCTCCGCAATACTCTAGTCCCAGTTACCAACATGGTCGCTGGCAATGGCGCAGGCGATCGGCCCGGCGGTGCCCGCCCGCAAGATGCTGGGACCCAGCCGAGCTGGGATGGCGCCGGCCCCCTCAAAGTCGGCAAGCTCGCTCGGGCTGATGCCACCCTCGGGCCCGACAATAAGCCACAGACCGAGGTTGTCCGGCAGCTCGCCAAGGGCCTCGCGCAGGCCGAGTCTCGATCCCGCCTCGAGAATGATGACCCGCTCGGGCGTGGTCTCGATGGACCGGGCAAGTTCGGCGCTCGTGACTCGCTGGGATATCTCGGCTCGCCAGGACTGGCGGGACTGTTTCATGGCGGCGAGGGCAAGTGCCTCCCAGGAGGCGTGCGCCTTTTTCTCCTTACCCGACCACTTGACGATCGACCGATCGGCGGACCAGGGGATGATGCGGGTAGCGCCCACCGCGATCGCGGCCTCGATGGCCCGCTCATCCCGCCCGCCCTTGGCAAGCGCCTGGACAAGCGTGATCGGGTGACGCGGACCCTGATCGTGCTCGGTCGTGATCGAGCGAAGCTCGCCACCCTCGAGTGTGCAACGCATCCGGGTGCCTCGGCCATCCACCACGTCGAACTCCTCGCCATCACGCAGCCGCATCACCTTGAGATGCTTGGCCTCGGCGGCGTCAAGCTCGACCCGTTCGGCCAGGTGCGGGGCGTAGAAGACCGGTCGAGTCACCGGAACCTGTCCTTGAAACGGGAGAACATCGAGCTACTTTGGCTCACAACAGTCGGCTGGGGGGATTCCTCACCGCGCAACTTCGCCAACTCGGCCACGAGCTCGCGCTGGCGACCCGAGAGTTTGGTTGGGGTCAGGACGTTGACGTTGATGATGAGGTTTCCACGCGTGGACTGGTGAAGCTTGCCCACGCCCCTGCCGGGCATGGTGATGTGGTGCCCGGAGCTCGTACCCGGCTCGATGGTGATTTCTGCCGGACCATCGAAGGTATCTACCGTCATGGTGGTGCCGAGCGCCGCCGCGGTCATCGGAATCTCGATGTCAAAGACGAGATCATCGCCGCGCCGAGTGAAGACCGGATGGTCCTTGACATAAACGTCGACGAAGAGGTCTCCGGGCGGCCCGCCTGCGGGCCCCACCTCAGACTGCCCAACCAGCTGAATCCTGGTTCCGGTTTCAACGCCGGCGGGAATGTCAATATCGATGGTCTGCTGGGCGCGCACCCGGCCCTCGCCGGCGCAGTCCGGGCAGGGATCGGCGATAACGGTGCCGTGGCCATGGCAGGCGCCGCAGGACGAGGTCGTCTGCACCCTCCCGAAGAGGGACTGCGTCACCCTCTTGACCGTACCTTCGCCATGGCACACCTGGCAGGTCTGCGGCTCGGCACCCTCGCGCATGCACGTCCCATTGCACGTGGTACACAGGACGGCGGTTTCGACCGTGAGCTGCTTGACGGTGCCGAACACGGCGTCCTCGAGCTCAATCTTGATGCCCGCCCTGGCATCCTGGCCTCGTCGTCCGCGCGGCACCGGGCCGCGAGCCGCGGTCGCACCACCGAAGAAGGTATTGAAGATGTCCTGGAAGGCCTCGCCGAAGGAATCGGCTCCTCCACCAAGGGCCGATTCCCCGCCCATGTCATACCGGCGCCGCTTCTCCGGATTGGAGAGCACCTCGTAGGCGGCGGTCACCGATTTGAACTCCTCTGCCTTATCCGGTCCGGCAACGTCCGGGTGCAGCCGGCGAGCCTTCTTCCGGTAGGCGCGCTTGATTTCCTCGGTGGAGGCGCTAACCTCCACCCCGAGAATCTCGTAATAGTTAGCCACGTGGTCCCTTCACTGTTTGGCTGGCCGTTCCCAATGAACTAGGAGCCAAGGATCTTTGTCAAGTATCTGGCCACGGCCCGAACACAGGCCATGGTCGTCGGGTAGTCCATCCGGGTCGGTCCGACGATGCCGAGCCGGGCCGAACCGATCCCGTAGGACGAGGTGATAACCGAGGTTTCGGCCAGGCCCTCCTCGACGTTTTCCGCGCCGATCGTGATGGTCAGATCATCGGAGAGCTCCGCAAACAACCGCATGAGCACCACCTGTTCCTCCAAGGCGTCGAGCACCGGAGAGATGCTGCGCGGGAAGTCCGGCGTGGTCCGAGCAAGATTGGCCGTACCGGCAAGCACGAAGCGCTCCTCGCCCTGCTCGCTCATCGCCTCCGCAACCGCCCGGGCGAGGATGGCGGCAGCTTCCCGATCGGCCCGCTCCAGATCGGCACACGCCTCGAAAGCGGTGAGCTCCACCTCCGGTGCGCTGCACCCGGCGAGGGCCGCGGACAACCGGGCGGACAGCGTGCGGGCGCGCTCGGGGCCGAGCGGCAGCTCGAGAGTGCGCTGCTCGACCCGGCCGGATTCGGTGATGATGACGAGTAGGCACATGCGCTCAGACAGGGTGAGCACCTCGACACGGCGAAGCGTCATCCGGTCAAGATCGGGGTACTGGACGATGGCGAGCTGGTGGGTGAGCTGGGCGAGCAGTCGGCCCGCCCGCAAGACGACGTCATCGAGATCGACCGCCCCGTCCAGCCAACGTTCAATCGCCTGCCGCTCGGGTGCCGACAACGGCTTGAGCTGGGAGATGGAATCGACGAAGGTGCGGTATCCAGTATCGGTGGGCACCCGTCCGGCCGAGGTGTGCGGCTGGTGGATGAGACCGATCTCCTCCAACGCCGCCATATCATTGCGGATCGTCGCTGGGGAGACATCGAAGTCGTGACGCTCGGTCAGCGCCTTGGACCCCACCGGCTCGCGCGTGTGAACGTAGTCCTCAACGATCGCCTGAAGCACCCGCAGGCGGCGCTCATCGCTGCGCATAGGGCACTCCTTTCCATTCGCACTCGACATGCCCGAGTGCTAATTCTACGCCCGTTGCCCGCCTGTGCCTACTCTGGTGCCATGAGAGTTTCGCGACCGAGCGGCCGAGCCCGCCTGCGCCCCCAAACCACCGTCGAGGCCCGTCCCGGCCTCGTCGTCGAAGACGTCACCTCGGGTTTTGTCGGAGAGATACTCGAGGTGAGCAAGGTGGCGGGCGAGCTCCTCATGGTGCTGGAGGATCGCCACGGAAAGCGGCGCCGGTTTCCGCTTGGGCCCGGATTTTGGATTGATGGCGAGCCGGTCAATCTCATCGGGCCGACCGCACAGCCTGCCCGGACGGGGCTCGAGCTGACCGCCTCCGGTTCGGTGCGCACCCGGGAACGCGCCCGAACCATGGCGCCCCACCGGCTGTGGGTGGAGGGCCGGCACGACTGGCAGCTCATCGACAAGGTGTGGGGCGAGGATCTGCGCCGCGAGGGCATCGCTGTTGAGGAGCTCGCCGGGGTGGACCGCTTGGGAGACATGCTCGCTCAGTTTCGACCCACGCCGACGCGGCGCGCCGCCGTCCTCGTCGACCATTTCCTGCCCGGCACGAAGGAGTATCGGATCGTCACCGAGCTCCTGGCCGGATATCCGGAGGGCTCGGTGCTCGCCCTCGGTCACCCCTTCGTCGATGTCTGGCAGGCGATTAAGCCCGAGCGAGTCGGATTGACGGCGTGGCCAGAAATCCCGCGCGACGAGGACATCAAGGTGGGCACACTAGCCCGACTCGGACTGCCGCACGACACGGTGGCTGACGTGGGTCGGGGCTGGCAGATGATCTTGGCTCGGGTGCGGAACTGGAAGGATCTCGAGCCCGCCCTGCTGGGCCGGGTTGAAGAGCTCATTGACTTTCTCGCCCCGCCCCAGGCCTAGCCTTCTCCCGCCCGGGATCGCCTGTCGAGGCGAGGCTACCTGGCCTCGACGAGGGCGCGGATAACGACATCGGCAAGGAGGCGTCCGCGCAGCGTAAGCACGAGCCGGCCGGCGGAAAGCGCCTCCGGTTCGATAAGCCCGTCCCGGGCGAGCTCCGCCGCGGCCAGGCGGCGTGCCTCATGACCGGTGACCACCCCGAGGTCGAGGTCGATACCGGTGGCGAGGCGGATGCCCAGCATGATGTCCTCATCCACGCGCTGGTCGGGGGTAAGAACCTCGTAGTCGGCAACCGCCAGTATGGGATCGGGGGCTCCGATCGGATCTGCGATGCCGAGCCGGGCGGCGTAGGCGCGCGGATGCTTGATATTCCACAGGCGCACGCCGTTGATATGGGAGTGGGCACCGGGCCCAAAACCCCACCAGTCATCGCCTCGCCAATAGTGCAGATTGTGCCGTGCCTCGTGGCCGGGGCGGGCCCAGTTGGACACCTCATACCACCGATATCCGGCGGCGCTGAGCAGCTCTTCGGCCAGCTCATACTTGTCGGCCTGATCATCGGGATCGGTGGGCGGAAGCACCCCACGGGCCACCTGCGCCCCCATCTTCGTTCCCGGCTCAATGCCCAGGCCGTAGGCGGAGATGTGGTCGGGGCCGATGTCGATGGCGGCGCGCAGTGAGTCGCGCCAGTCGCTGAGGCTTTCCCCCGGCGTGCCGTAGATGAGGTCGAGGGAGGTATCGAGACCGGCCTGCCGGGCCCACTCGATGACCTGGGGTACCCGCTCTGGGGTGTGCTGGCGATCAAGGGTGGCGAGCACGTGCCCAACCGCAGATTGCATGCCGACCGACACGCGGGTGAATCCGGCGGCCTTGAGCTCCGCCAGGTACCGCTCATCGACCGTCTCCGGATTGGCTTCGGTGGTCACCTCCGCACCGGGAGCAAGACCGAAGGCGAGCTCGAGGGAACCAAGAATATTGGCGAGTTGGGCGGCGCGCAAAAAGGTGGGCGTGCCGCCACCGAAGAAGACCGTGGATAGTTCCCGGGTGGTGCCCAACTCGGTGGCCACCGCACCGATCTCGGCCAGCACGGTCGAATGGTATTCCGCCGGGGTCGCCCCCGGGCCCAGCGTGGTGGAGGTGTAGGTGTTGAAATCGCAATAGCCGCAGCGCAGCCGGCAAAACGGCACGTGCACGTAGGCTGAGAAGGGCCGCCCAGACGGGTGGAGGAGCGGCAGGGAGTCAGGCACGGGTGGCCACCAGATCGTAGACCTGTCGCCCCGCTGCAACGCCCTTTGTTTCAAACCGGGTGACGATCCGCTCGCGGTAGCGGGGGGCAAATCCACCGGTGATTCCCGCCTCGGATGGGTCATCGGGATCCGGGCGTTCCCCGGCATGCTGGTTGACCAGTCCGGCGGCCGCGATCGCGTCCCTCATCTGCCAGGCGTAATCCGCCCAGTCCGTGGCCAACCGCCACACGCCATCCTCCGCCAGCACCTCGCCGACCTGGCGGGCAAAGGACTCGGTGACCAGGCGCCGTTTGCGGTGCCGCTTCTTTGGCCACGGATCGGGAAAGAAGGTCCACAGCTCATCAACCGGCCGGGATAGCTGGCCGAGCGCACTCGTCGCATCGGCATAGATGATGCGGAGGTTGGTGATTCCAACCTTCTCGGCGCGATGAATCGCGGCGGCAATACCCGGCCACCACACATCGAGAGCAAGGTGGTTGATGTCGGGGTGGGCGGCGGCGTGGGCAACAATCTGCTCCCCGGCACCCGAACCCACTTCGACGATAAGCGGGGCGGTACGGCCGAAGGCGGCGTCCACATCGATGGGTCCGGCCACCGATGTCGAAGCCTCGCCGCGAACCGGGTCGATGAGATAGCGCTCCCCCACCCGCTCCAGCGTGGTGCGATGCCGCTGCGGCATGCGGCCGCCGCGCCGGGCGAAGGAGGTGACGCGACGCGGATGTGGAACGCTCATCGCCGACCCGATCTCCGCCCGAGAATCCAGATAAGGGCGAGTAGACCGAGGAGAATGAGCCACTTCACGACTTGTCACCCACCGGGGAGTCGGTGAGGGCGGCAACGAAGGCCTCCTGTGGCACGTCCACCCGGCCGATCGCCTTCATCCGCTTCTTGCCTTCCTTCTGCTTTTCCAGCAGCTTGCGCTTGCGGGAAATATCGCCGCCGTAGCACTTGGCCAGCATGTCCTTACGCAGGGCGCGAATGGTTTCGCGGGCGATGATGCGAGAACCGATAGCGGCCTGGATGGGAATTTCGAACTGCTGGCGGGGAATGAGCTTCTTCAGCCGGCCCGCCATGTCCGAACCGTAGGCGTAGGCCTGATCGCGGTGGACAATCGCGGAGAAGGCATCAACCTTCTCGTGATTGAGGAGAATATCGACCTTGACAAGATCCGCCGTCTGCTCCCCATCATCCGAGTAGTCAAGGGAGGCATATCCACGGGTGCGGGATTTCAATTGGTCAAAGAAGTCGAAGACGATTTCGGCCAGCGGCAGCCGATAGTGCATCTCCACCCGCTCCTCGGACAGGTAGTCCATACCCTCCATGGATCCGCGCCTCGACTGGCACAGCTCCATGATGGTGCCAATGTAGTCGGCGGGCGTGAGGATGGTGGCATTGACCATGGGTTCGGAGATGTCGGCCACCTTGCCGTCCGGGAATTCCGAGGGATTCGTGACCTCGGTGCGGGTCCCGTCCTCCAGGGTGACATCGTAAATCACCGACGGTGCGGTGGCGATGAGGTCGAGATCGAACTCGCGCTCGAGCCGCTCACGCACAATCTCGAGGTGGAGCAGGCCGAGGAAGCCACAGCGGAATCCGAATCCGAGTGCGGCGGAGCTTTCCGGTTCGAAGGTGAGCGCGGCATCGTTGAGCTTGAGCTTATCGAGGGCTTCGCGCAGATTCGGGAAATCCGAACCGTCAATGGGGTAGATCCCGGAAAAGACCATGGGCTTGGGGTCAAGGTAGCCGGGCAGGGCCTCGGAGGCCGGATCTTGGGCGGTCGTCACCGTGTCGCCCACCCGCGACTGGCGCACATCCTTCACCCCGGTGATGAGGTAGCCAACCTCGCCTACCCCGAGTGCGGTACACGGCTGGGGCTCCGGCGAAATGACACCGAGCTCCAGCAGCTCGTGGGTCGAATCGGTCGACATCATCTGGACCTTTTCCCGGCCCGTGAGCTTGCCATCGGTGACGCGTACATAGGTGACGACGCCCCGGTAGGTGTCGTAGACCGAATCAAAGATCATGGCGCGGGCCGGCTGATCGGCATCGCCGTTGGGGGCGGGAACTTCGCCAACAATGCGGTCGAGCAGCTCGGCCACCCCCTCCCCCGTCTTACCGGAAACCCGCAGGCAGTCCTCGGGCTCCCCGCCGATGAGCGAGGCGAGCTCCTCGGCATACTTCTCCGGCTGGGCGGCGGGCAGGTCGATCTTGTTGAGAACGGGCAGGATCGTCAGATAGTTTTCCAGCGCCATGTAGAGATTGGCGAGGGTCTGAGCCTCAATTCCCTGCGCGGCATCGACGAGAAGAATCGCGCCCTCGCAGGCGGCCAGCGAGCGCGAGACCTCATAAGAGAAGTCGACGTGCCCGGGAGTGTCGATCATGTTAAGAACGTATTCGCTTCCGTCCTTTTCCCAGGGCATGCGCACCGCCTGGGACTTAATCGTGATGCCCCGCTCTCGCTCAATGTCCATCCGGTCAAGGTACTGGGCGCGCATGACGCGCTCCTCGACGATGCCGGTGAGCTGGAGCATCCGGTCGGCAAGTGTCGACTTGCCATGATCAATGTGCGCGATAATACAAAAATTGCGCAGCTGTGCGGGAGGGGTGGCCCCCGGCTGAAGACTCGGATGGTTCACATATCTCCTCTCATCGCACACAGTCTACCGAAGGCCCTCCACGACACCGCCCTGGGCGGGTGAGGACCCGGCCACCTCTTCGCCGGTAGCCGAGAATGAGACTTCTTTCTCGGCTACGTGGCACAGTTGATTTATGAGTGTTCTTCCGGGCTCGTTATCACTGTTTTTGCCGATCCTGGTCCAGCTCCTGCGCGGACCGGGCAAGGTGTATACCGTGCTCAACGGCATCATCGTCACCCTGGGCTTGGTTGCAGGGATTCGCGCCGAGTCCTCCCTGGCGACCGTCTGCACTGTCATCCTCGGCATTCTCGCCCTCGGTATCGTCATCTTTGCCATTCGCGGCCAGCGCCTCGCCCATCACGTCGAAGAGCTAGCCACGCTCTCCCAGCGCACGATCTCCTCCGAGATTGCTCCGCTGGGCGAGACCGATGAACGAGCCGAATTCGCCCGCCGCTACGAGGAGGCCTCCCGGGAGGCCTCCATCAAGACCGCCCGATTCATGCCCCGGGTCGAGGCTGCCCAACGCGCCGCCATTGCCGCCGTTGGCGGGCTGGGCAACGCCCCCTACCTCGAAGACGATCTGCGCTACACAATCCTCGCGGGGCTCGTCACGGCCATGGCCGGACCAATCGCTATCTTCCTCATCCTCCTTATCGCCATCGCCGGCTAGCAAGCCGGGCACTAGGCGCGGGTTCCGCCAAGTCGTCACGCCGATCCACCGCCGGCGGATGCTCAACGGGTCGGCCGCCTGACGGCCGCCTCACCGTCTGGCCGCAGCCGGCGCTTGGAGAGCGGCTGGAGAGGAGAATGCGCCCCATCTTATGTCGTGGGGAGTTGCCCCCTCCCCCTGTCGTGCAGGTCTGGTTTATGGGAAGATAGGAACCATGAGCAGGTGGAATGGAGTGCGGCCGAATGAGCGAGTCATTCGGCGCTTGCACGCGAACGCGAAACTGGTGTTTTTCAACATCATCATCGCGACCTTCCTCGTCTCTTTTGTTGCCCTGTCAATCCTCCTCATTCATCCGACCCTTGGCCCGGTTGCGGCGGGAATTACCGGTATCCCGGCGGCCCTGCTCGCCGTGGGAACGGTGGGCTACGCCCTGTGGCGCTACCTGTCAGAAGCCTATATCTTGACCGAGGACCGGCTTCTTGTGCGGACCGGAATCGTGCGGCGGTGCCTCACCAGCATCGACCTCGATGACATCGAGGCCGTGAGCTCGGATGTGGATCTCGTCGACCGGCTCCTCGGCTTTGGCACCCTCATCATCGATTCGCGTGACTCCTCCGTCACCGTCCTGCGTGATATCGCGCAGGTGCAGCGAGCCTACGTCGAGCTAACCGCCCTCCTTGTCAGCCGTGAGAAACCGCCTGTGCTCGAGGAGATCTGCGCGTAAACTTCACACGTGTCTATTCTCAATCGCGCCATCAACATCGCTCGTTCCATCGCCACCGACCCAAGTGTGCGCCGTGCCGCACGCGAGCTGCTTAACAGGGCCCCCTCCGGATCACGCTCCACGACCGGCTCCCGCCCCGGCTCAGCCGAACGGCGGCCCAGCCCGGCCGGGCGCGCCGCTCCCGGCAAGCTTCCCGGTCCCGATGACATTCCGGTCGTCTACGACGTCAAGCGCTACGGGCTTCCCGCCTTCAGCTACGATCCCCACCCCGATGACAATGCCGATCCGGGCGAGGTTGTGTGGACCTGGGTGCCCTACGAGGAGGACGACACCCGGGGCAAGGATCGCCCGGTGCTCGCCTTGGCCCGCGTCAAGGACTGCGTGGTCATCGCCCAGATGACGTCGAAGGACCACGACAAGGATGCCGCGCAAGAGGCCCGCTGGGGCCGACACTGGTTCGACATTGGCTCCGGGCCTTGGGATTCTCGGGGCCGCGATTCCGAGGTGAGGATCGACCGCCTCCTCCTCGTCCACGCCGACGCAATCCGCCGCGAGGGCGCCCGCCTGGATAAGACGCGTTTCACACGAGTTGTCGAGGCCCTGCGTTCGTTCCACGGCAAGTAGCTGCTAAGGTAGATACCCGGATCAGCTTCGGCGGGTCCTGCCACCGACCACACCACGGGGTGCCCCACGCCCCAGTCCCGGTCGTGGCACAGCCCTCACCGTGTTAGCATTCGCACCAGCGAATACCTGAAAGAGGCGAAAGTGGCAAACATCAAGTCGCAGAAGAAGCGCAATCTCACGAACGAGAAGCGCCGTATCCGCAACCGGGCCTACAAGTCCGAGCTGCGTACCTACGTCCGCAAGGTCCGTGAGGCAATCGCGGCCGAGGACAAGGACGGCGCGACCAAGGCTCTCCGGGCTGCCGGGCGCAAGCTTGACAAGGCCGTGTCCAAGGGCGTCATTCACAAGAACCAGGCCGCCCAGCGCAAGTCGAAGCTCGCTCGACAGATCGCCAAGCTCGGCTAAGGATTCTTCAGCAGAAGCGGGGACGGAACACCGTCCCCGCTTCGTTGTGCTCGCGCGTTCCCAGCCCCAGCTCGAATCCGCGCGCGATTCTGGCTCTCGGGCCGCGCTTGTCGCAGCCCGTCCGGCCGGAGGTATCGACTCAGCGAATGCGGTGGGTGTACTCGTCGGCTCGACCATAGATGGTGAGCGCCTTGACGTCGTGGGTGTCCACGCTTCCGAACTTGGCGACGAGCAAGGAGGCCAGATAGCCGATGGTGACGGAGGCGATGAAGGAGATCATCGAGATATGGAAGGGCGTCGTCTCCAAGAACTTCGGCAGGTACCAGGCAAAGAAGGCGGCGCCGAGCAAGCCAATGATGACACCGAGGGCATTAGCACGTCGGGTGAAGATTCCCAGGGCGAAGACGCCGGCCAGGGGTACCCCGAACAGGCCCATGACCGAGAGGAAGAGATTCCAGGTCTCGTCCTTGTTAGTGAGCGTGAGGTAGACGGCCGCGACGAGGGAGATGAGACCCGCAATGACGATGATGAGGCGGGAGAAGCCGACCGAAGCTGGACCCCGGGAGGCAAAGAAGCGTTCGCGTAGATCCACCGTCACACAGGCCGAAATTGAGTTGAGCGAGGACGAGATCGTTGACTGGGCGGCGGCGAAGATCGCTGCGATGAGGAGGCCAGCAACGCCGGCGGGCAGGGCCGTGACGATGAAGTAGGGAACGATGGCTGAGGTGTTGACCCCGGCGGGGAGTCCCCCACTGCGCTCAAAATAGGAGTACAGCACGGTGCCGATGCCGTAGAACAGCGGAATGGTGATGAGGGCAAGCACGCCGTTCCATATGAGGGACTGGGCGGTATCCTTCTCCGCCTCGGTCGTCTGGTAGCGCTGCACCACATCCTGGGAGGCCGTGTACTGCTGAAGCGCGTTAAAGATCGAGCCAATGAAGATGATCTGAACGGCGGCCGCTGCCGTACCGAACTTGAAATTGGAGGCGGTGAGGAATTTGCCGTTCTCCCTCGCATCCGACACCACTGTGGCTAGGCCCCCGTCAATCATGGAGAGGCCGAAGGCAATGATGAGGGCCGCTCCGGCCAGCAGGATGATGCCCTGAATGACATCCGACCAGATCACGCCCTCCATGCCGGCGAGGAAGGTGTAGACGACGCAGAGCAGCCCGACGACGGTGACGATGAGGAGCGGATTGATGTCGGTCACCGAGGTGAGCGCGAGAGTGGGCAGGTAGATGACGATGGCGATGCGGCCGATGTGGAAGATGACGAAGAGAAGCGAGCCGATGACCCGGATAACCGGAGAGAAGCGCTCCTCAAGGTATTCGTAGGCCGTCGTCACATCCAGCTTGCGGAAGAACGGAATGTAATAGCGGATGAGGATGGGAACGATCGCGAAAATAGCGAGATTGCCTGCCGCATAGGACCAGTCCGTGTTGTACGCCTGTTCCGGGGTGGACATGAAGGTGATCGCCGACAGGGTGGTGGCATAGATGGAAAAGCCGGCCGCCCATGCGGGGATTCTTCCACCCGCGCGGAAGAATGAATCATTCGAGGCGCTCGCTCGCTTGGTGAAGTACAGGCCAACACCGAGCATACCGAGAAGATAAACCACAATAACGAGCCAGTTGATAGCTCCTAGACCAGCAGACACAGCGTCCTCCTTTGGGTGTAGTGGCCTTAAACACATGCTAGCCAGATCCTGTCGATGATCCGCAACTCGAGGTGCCGCCGGTCTTCTTATGCTCGCCATAATTGGCGCAATTGCGCGCTGTTAGGGGTACCGTGGATTCGTAACGGAAGGATGAATGATGGGCGAACACGCGGATACCCTTATCTCCTGGCTGAACATCAGTCCCATGGGTGCACTGGCCGTGGTTATCTCAACGGTGACGATGTATTTCCTGTTCCTCCTGGGCATGCGCCTCATGGGCCAGCGCATCCTCACCGGAATGGCATCCTTTGATATCGCCGCGGCCCTCGTCTTCGGCGCGGTGGTCGGCCGTTCCGCCATTGGCCCCTGGCCCACCCTCTCGGCCGGAATCATCGCCTTCATCACCCTGATCACTCTGCAGGCCACGGTCGGCCACGTCACTCATACTCGACGTGGAGACCGGATATTCAACAATTCCGCCGTGCTGCTCATGGCGGGCTCACGGGTGTTGGAAAAGAATCTCCATGCCTGCCACGTCACCCGGGCCGAGCTGTACTCACGCTTGCGGGCAGCGGGCGTGCGCAATGATGACGAGGTTGCCGCCGTCATCTTCGAGCCCAACGGCCACCTGTCCATCCTCAAGCGCGGATTCCTCATCGATCCCGAGCTGCTGGCCAATGTGCGCGGCGCGGAGGCCATGCCCCCGGGCTTTGTCGGCAACTAAAGGCCTGACCGGGCCGCGACAGCTGTGTGCGACATAGCGGGCACCCCGCTCGGGCTGCCTTCCTTAGGCGCGCTGGGCTGCGCAGACGCTAAGAATGCAGGACTCGAGCGCGTAGCTCGGGTCTCGAACCTCTCCCCCAAAACCCTTGACTAGCGCATCGGTCCGCGCGATTGTCTCAATGGCCCGGGCCAGGGAGTCGTCTCGCCACATGTTGAGGTCGCGGCGTGCGCGCTTGGCCTGCCACGGCTGCATGGGCGGATTACCGCGCTTACCGCCGGCACCAGCCACGAGGGCTAACTGACGGAACTTCATGGCGAGGGCGGCAACGATGACAACCTCATCGGTTCCGGTGGCCACGGCATGCCGCATCAGCGACAGGGCCTTGCCCACCTGGCCGGCTACCACGGCATCGGCCACCGCGTAGCCGGTGGCCTCGATCCGGCCGCGATAGTAGGTGCGCACCTGGGCTGCGGTTAGCTCCCCCTCGGTGTCTGCAAGCAGCTGAGTAAGTCCGGAGACGAGCTCACGCAGGTCGCCACCGAGGCTTTCGAGGAGAGCTCCAATGGCATCGGGGCGCACCTTACGCTTGGCCCGCTTGGCCAGGTTCTGCAAGATCGCGGCCTTATCGCCGTCTCGTTTCACGTCGGCGATCGCGCACACCGGATGCTCCTTACCGATCGTCTTCGCCATCCGCGAGGAGCGCACCCCGCCCGATTCGACGATGACGAGGGTGAGATCCGGGGATGGATGGGCGGCGATCTCACCGGCATCCCGCAGAAACCTCGCATTGGCCTTGGAGGCACCCTTGGCGATTGCGATCGTGGATCCGCCAAAGAGTGAGGGCGCGGCAAGCTGGGCCAGCTGGCCGCCCTCGTAGCTCGCCGCATCAATGCGCACGAGCGAGACCTCCGGATCGGCTTTCTTCGCGGCCGCAATAAGGCGTTCACAGGCCCAGTCAGCGAGAAGCTCTTCACCGTGTTGAATAAGCACGACCGGGGCGAGCTCCACCGTATCCCACGACATCCGTTTAGCCATGGCTCTAGTATTCCACGTTGAGGAGAAGGAAAATATCGCCGAGCTCCTCCGTCGACCACACCTCGCCGTAGCTCCCATACAGGTCAATTGTTGCCGGGGAGGGATGACCGTAGGAATTTGGCCCCACCGACAGCAGCGCTAACCGAGCGTTGACCCGCCGGGCAAAGCCCGGATCCTGGCGCGGAGAACCATGGTGCGGAATAAGGGCCACGTCGACCGCGATATCGCGCGCCGCAAGCGAGCGCTGCGCCTCGGTCTCCAGATCCCCGGTGATGAGATAGGTTTCTCCCAGATCCGCACGTAATACGAGGGATTGATCGTTTTGGCACGAGTCTGTCTCGCAGGAGACCGCGCCGTCGGGCCACAGCACCTCAAATGGTCCCCGCCGCTCGCCCGCCGCAAGCTCGACGATGGGAGCGGTGACGAACCGAGCCGCCTCCTCACCCACCCCCGGTCCCACCCACACCTCGGTGAGGGCGAACTCCTCGTCAACCCAGCTGGCGCGTCCGGCGTGATCAGCATGCAGGTGGGTGAGGACGAGAACGTCCACCTGTGCCCCGGCATGCTCGAGGCAGTCGGGCAGCCTCGCATCCACCATTCCGGTGTCGATGAGATAGGTGACGCCATCGGCACGGACAAGACTGGCAGCGCCCTGACCCACGTCGCATTGCACGACGTTCCACTCTCGCACCACCGGATTGCGCACGTGGGCAAGCAGCGGAATCAGCGCGGCGCCGAGAAGGAGCCGCGGGCCGAGACGGGCAGCCAACCAGCAGCCAGCCAGCAGCCCCACATAACCCGCCACGACCCAGATGCTGGTCAGGCCCGAACCAGGCCAGTCATCCATCGCTCTCGCAACCAGGTCAATCCAGGCCACGAGCCAGCCCGCCATTGACGCCAGGACCGGGCCGAGAAGCGGAATAGGGGCCGCGAGCAGGGCGGCCAGGCTGAGCACCGTGGCCGCCGGAACCACCGGCGCGCACACCGCATTGGCCACGGCGCTCCACAGGGAGGCCTCCTTGGTGAGCAGGGCAAGAACCGGGGCGCAGGCGAGATGGGCAACGAGGGGTACCGCGAGCAGATGCGCCACCGGCAGCGGAAGGGCACCGGCAAGGATGACCGCGGCCGGACGCGAGCCCAGCACGATTCCAGTCGTGGCGAGCACCGAGAGACTAAACCCAAATGATGCGGCCAAGCGCGGATCGGCGAGCAGGAGAAGAATGACGGACAGGCCGAGGGCGGGCAGGGCGCTCGCGGGCCGGCGTAGCCACAGGGAAACGAGAATGGCGCCTCCCATGACCCCCGCCCGGAGCACCGAGGGTTGGGCGGCGGTCGTGACGATGAGGGCAAGGAGGATCAACCCTGCCGCCACGACCGCGGTTCGCCTCCGGCGCAGGCCGATAGCGCCGATAACGAGGGCGCACACCATGGACACGTGCTGTCCCGACACCGCCGTCAAATGGGTGAGGCTCACCCGCCTCATCGCCTCGGCCGATTCCTCCGGCAGGGCCGAATCATCGCCCACGGCCAGCCCCGGCACCAGTCCAAGGGCGGAGTGCGGGGTTCCCGCGAGATTCTTGGTGAGGTGGACGCTGCGCCGGGCCACCCACCGTTCCAAGCCACTTGCCGGGCGCACTTCGATGAGCTTGGTGAGGCGGGCCCAGGCGCGCTCTCGCCCGAGACCCTCCGTGGGCGCCAGCCGCACCCTCGCCCGCACAATCTGGCCCGCTGAAAGTCGCTCAACATCGCCGGTGAGATACACCGAGGCCCGGGCGGCACTGGTCTCTCCCCGCCTGGATATCTCCCCCACGCTCATCCGCACCGTCATGCCCTTTCCCAGCCGATAGGAGGAGATGCGTCCGGTGATGACAACGCTTGCCTCATCATTCACCGCCTTCGGAAATAAGCCGCGTGATTCGGCGGCAAGATGGGCTGAGGTGGCCAGGCAGGCGCAGCCGGCGCCGACGAGGAGCAGGCCAAGGGTGGGGGCCCAGTAGCGAACTCGCCCCTCGCCGAGATGCCGCTCGACGAGAAGGCCGGTCATGACGGCTCCGGAAGCAAGCGCAATGATCGCCCAGGTTGCACCCGGCCCGAGTGCCAGAGTCGCCAGGACGGCCGCCCAGAAGACAGCTGCGAGGCTCACCAGCCGCATATCGCTGTGCCTCATGGCACCGCGTGCTCGGCAATCTCCGCCAGCTTCGCCTCGCCAATCCCCTTGACTTCAAGAAGGTCATCCATGGAGGTAAATGGGCCATTGGCCTCTCGGTGCTCGACGATCTTCGTGGCGAGTGAGGGGCCAATGCCGGGAAGCTCTTCTAAATCCTTGGCCGAGGCGGCGTTGATGCTCAGCGGACCCGCCGCCGGCTCGTCGGCAACCACCTGTTGTCCGGGGCGGGGCACGAGGATGTGCTCACCATCAACGAGCACGCGCGCCAGGTTGAGCGCATTCATATCGGCGGCCCCGGTCATGCCGCCGGCCTTATCGACCGCGTCCACGACCCGCGCTCCTTCGGCGAGCCGGACGATTCCCGGGCTGACCACCTCACCGGAGACATAGACGATGATCTCGGTGGGAGCCCCCGGAGCGGAGGATTCGCCGGACGGCCTGCCGGCGCTCGCCGCTGTGCTCCTTCCTTCCGGCGATAGACCGGGTGCCGGGCCGGCAGCCGGATCATTCGCCCGGCCCGGCTCGCGAGGCTCGGCCGCCGCCACGCTGGTCTCCACCCGTGCGGAGCCCGGAACGGCATGCACGGTGGCCGGTCGGGAGGCCGTCCAGGCGACGACGAGGCCACAGAGGAGTGCGAGGGCAAGGGCGAGGATCCCGCCGGTTTTCGGGTCGACGGCGAAGCGAAACGTTCCCGGTGAATCATCCACCGGCTCCAGCGGATCATCCCCGGCCACGGTGGAATAGGCGGTACGCACATAGCTCTTGAGATTCATGGACCCAGAGTCCCCGACCTGATCCGGCCTCCCCCGCCGGGTATCCCCTCTGCGTGATTTGTCAACGCGGAAGTGGTCGGGGACGCATACACTGGTTCTCATGAGTGAAGCGGAAATCGCCCGGCTGCGCGCCAGGGCAGCTAAGGCACAAGCGGAAGCGGCTGCGGCCGCGGCACGAGCGGCGGAAGCAGAGCTGCAGGCGGCGCTCGCCGCAGCCGGACAATCCCCGGCCGACAACACACCATCCTCAGATCCGGCGGTTCATCCGGCGGACCCGGCTGAGCCAGCGGACGCGGCGGAAGCCGCCCCGGGCAGTGAGGAGGACGCGCAGGTACCGGCCGGCGATGACGCGGCACCTTCCCCGAAGGCGGCCGCGCCCGAGACTAAGCCTGAGGAGGATGAGAGCTTCCTGCGGCTCGGCTCCCTCATCGTCGATGGTGAGGTCACCCACGAGCCGGTGGGGCTCGATCTGTCGATGATGAACCGGCACGGGCTCATTGCCGGCGCCACCGGAACGGGCAAAACCCGCTCGTTGCAGCTGCTGGCGGAGCGACTGGCGAGCGCCGGAGTGCCCGTGTTCCTCACGGACGTCAAGGGGGACCTCTCGGGCATTGCCGAGGCGGGATCCGAATCAGACAAGCTGCTAGCCCGGGTGGAGGCCCAGGGACAGGATTGGTCCGGGCGGGCCTTTGCCACCGAGTATTTCTCCCTCGGCGACGGCCCCGGTATTCCCATCCGCACCTCCCTCACCGATTTCGGGCCACTGCTCCTGTCCCGCGTGCTTGAGCTCAATGACACGCAGGAGGCAGCCCTCGCCCTGATCTTCCACTGGGCCGATGAGCAGCAGCTCGCCCTTATCGACCTCAGTGACATCACGGCCACCCTTGACTATCTCACCGGGGATGAGGGCAAGGAGGAGCTCAAGGCCATCGGTGGCATCGCGCCCGCCACCGCCGGGGTGATCCGGCGCCAGCTCGCAGTTCTCGAGGCCGAGGGCGGCGACCAGTTCTTCGGAGAACCCTCCTTCAGTCCCACCGACTTCCTCAATTTCACCGATGGTGCCGGCATGATCTCTCTGCTCGAGCTGGAAAGCTGCCAGCGCCGGCCCCGACTGTTCTCCACCTTCGTCCTCTGGCTGGCCACCGAGCTATTCGAGACTCTCGATGAGGTGGGCGATGAGGGTAAGCCCCGACTTGTTTTCATCTTCGATGAGGCCCATCTCCTCTTTGACGGGGCCTCGAAGGCCTTCCTCGAGGCGATCATCCGTACCGCCCGCCTCATTCGCTCGCGCGGCGTGGGCCTCGTCTTTGTCACGCAGAACGCGGCGGATATTGACGAGGACGTGCGCGATCAGCTGGGCTTTAAGATCCAGCACGCCGTGCGCGCCCACTCGCCCAAGGATCAGCGCGAGCTCAAGCAGCTCATCGCGACCTTCCCACTCACCGAGCTCGATCTCGCCGAGGTACTCCCCGGCCTGGGTACCGGCCAGGCCCTCATCACCGGCCTGGATCGCAAGGGCCGTCCCACCGATGTGGCACCCACGCAGATCTGGGCGCCGGCCTCGGTGATGGGCCCGGCGAAGGATGCCACCCTTGATCGGATCCTCAAGGACTCCAAGTTCGCCAACTATCGGGAACGGGTCGACCCCGAATCGGCCGCTGAGATCCTTGCCGCCCGCATGGCAGCGGAAGAAGCCGAGAGGGCCGCACGGGAGGCCGCCGAGGCGGAGGCAAAGCGGGAGGCCGAGGAGGCCAAGGAGCGCGCCAAGGAGGCGGAGAAGGCTCGCAAGGAGGCCGAAAAGCTGGCCGAGAAGGCAGAACGGGCCCGCCAAAAGGAGGCCGAGCGGGCGGCTCGGCGCCGCGAGGGCACCGTCGACACGCTGCTTCGCTCCGCCTCGCGCACCCTGGGCCGGGAAATCACCCGCACCATCTTCGGCACCCGCAGGCGCCGCTGATTAAAACGCGAGGAGAGGGTGGCCCCACCGCCACCCTCTCCTACATTTGTCCGCCAGCCACCGCGGGCTGGTACAGAGCTCTAGCGCTCCAAGTCTTAGTGCACCCGGGGAACTAGAGCTCCGGAACCGGCGGACAGTACGTGAGCGTTGCGGTCATCTCCCGCATCTGACCCGGAGCCAGCGCAATGGTGTCCTGACAGTCGGCCCGGTTGACCGCATCCGGAATGTGCGACAGAGGTTCGAGGGCGAGCGCCCTGCGCTCCCCGCGCGCCATCCCGTCAGCCGTCCAAGCGATGAGGACGGGGGCCTGGGCCGGCTCCTGGGTGAGCATGAGCTTCGCCCCGGACACCGGATCGGACATGGTCGAGTGGACCGTACCGTCCTCGGTCGGAATGAGGCCGGTGTAGATGTCATCAAGGACCGTCTTGCCCAGGTAATCGATCCGTACCGGATGGGGCATACCCGCGTAGGCGGCCTCACCGGGAAGAGGCACGTGATCCTTCGTCGTCGCAATCTTCATTCGCGCCGGGATGCTGACGGAAAGCTTGGCATTGGTTTCCATGCCCGGCAGGCGGAGCAGGGGGTGCCAACCGAGGCTTGCGGGCGCCGGCTCGTCGGCGTCGTTGACGAGCTCCATGTCGATCGTCAGGTGCGCCTCGTTTTCCTCCCCGCGGGTGAGGGTGTAGATGACGTAGAAGGTGAAGGGCCACGGCCAGTCCCCCGAACCGTCGTAGTCGGTTTTGAGGCGGAGAATGGGACCATCATCGGCGCGGGTGAACGTGGCCTTGGAAATGAAACCGTGGCGGGCATGCCCATCAGCCTTTGTTTCCAGGTGCACCTCGCGCCCGGAGAAGGTAAAGGACCCGCCCGAGATTCGTCCTGGGAACGGGGCGAGGATGGCGGCGCGAGAGCCCTTGCCATCGAGCAGCTCATCGGCCGATTCGAAGCCGGCGATGAGGCTTTCGCCCACGCCGGGATCCCACGACAGAAGGGTGGCGCCGCGCGCGGCAATGAGGGCGGTGGCGCCCTCCTCCTCGATCCGCCAGGCGGGCAGCCCGTCGAAGCTGCATTCGGTAATCATGGTGCTCCTTAGGGAACGATGTTGATGAGTCCGGGGGCGCGCACAATGATCTTGCGGGGCTCGCCCTCGAGGTAGGACTGGATGCGCTCGCGCTCGAGCGCGGCACTGGTCAGCTCCTCATCCGAAATATCGGTGGGAACCTCGATGCGGTCGCGGACCTTGCCGCGCACCTGGATGACGCAGGTGACGGTGTCCTCCACGAGCAGGGTTTCGTCGGCCGTCGGGAATGGCGCATAGACAACCGAGTCCTCGTGGCCCAGCCGTTCCCACAGCTCCGCGGCGATATGCGGGGCCACCGGGGCAACCATGGCAACGATCTGCTCGGCATTGACGCGCGGCACGCGGTCAAGCGAGGTGAGGTGATTGTTGAAGACGATGAGCTTGGAGATCGCCGTATTGGGGCGCATCGCCTCGTATTCGGTACGCACATCGGCGATGGTGCGGGCCGCAAGCTTCGCCGTCTTCTCATCCGGCTCCTCATCAACCACGGTGACCTCGCCGGTCGACTCGTCGATAACGTTGCGCCACAGGCGCTGCAGGAAGCGCAGCGAGCCAACGATCGCGCGCGAATCCCACGGGCGGGACTGCTCGAGCGGGCCCATCGACATCTCGTAGGTGCGGAAGGTATCCGCGCCGTACTCGGCGCAGATCTCATCCGGGGAGACGACGTTCTTCAGCGACTTGCCGATCTTGCCGTATTCGCGATTGACCTTTGCGCCCTCATACAGGTAGACGGTTTCGCCGTCGCGCTCGACTTCCTCCACCTCATCGGCCGGCACATACTGGCCGCGCGAATCGGTGTAGGCGTAGGCCTCGATCATGCCCTGGTTGAACAGCTTGTGGAAGGGCTCGGAGGAGGAGACGTGGCCGAGATCGTACAGCACCTTGTGCCAGAACCTCGCGTAAAGCAGGTGGAGCACCGCGTGCTCGACACCGCCGACGTAGAGATCGGCACCGCCGGAGAAGTTGCCCTTGGCGGGCCGCGGACCCATCCAGTATTCCTCGTTTTCCGGGGCGCAGAAGATCTCGTCATTGGTCGGATCCAGGTAGCGCATCTCGTACCAGCACGAGCCCGCCCAATTGGGCATGGTATTCGTGTCGCGCCAGTACGTCTTCGTGCCCTCGCCAAGATCGAGCTCGACCTTCACCCAGTCGGTGAGCCGGCCCAGCGGCGGCTCGGGCGCCGAATCGGCATCATCCGGATCGTAGGAGCGCGGCGAATAGTCTGGGGTATCCGGCAGCGAGACCGGGAGCATCTCCTCGGGCAGCGCGTGAACGAGACCGTCCTCGTCGTAGACGACCGGGAACGGCTCGCCCCAATAGCGCTGGCGAGAAAACAGCCAATCGCGCAGCCGGTAGGTGATCGTCGGGGAGCCAATTCCCCTCTCCTTGAGCCAGGCCGACATCGTGGCAATGGCCTCGTCCTTGCCCATGCCGTTGAGCGAGATCTCGTCATTGGCCGAGTTGACGATGACGCCATCGCCCACGTAGGCGCCCTCCACCTCGGTGCCCTCGGGGGCCTCGATGGTGGTGATGATCGGCAGGTCGAAGCGAACCGCGAAATCGTAGTCGCGTTCATCGTGTGCCGGCACGGCCATGATTGCGCCGGTGCCGTAGCTCATGAGGACGTAGTCGGCGGTAAAGACGGGAATCTGTTCCCCGTTGACCGGGTTGGTGGCGAAGAAGCCGGTGAAGATGCCGGTCTTTTCCCGCTCGGCAGCTTCTGCCTCGGTGAGATTGGCGGCCTTGGCGCGGTAGGCGGCCACGGCCTTCGCCGGGCTGTCCTCCCCACCCGTCCAGGCCTCCTTCGTACCCTCGGGCCACGCCTCGGGCAGCCCACCCTCAACGAGCGGATGCTCGGGCGAGACCACCATGAAGGTGGCACCGAACAGGGTGTCGGGGCGGGTGGTGAACACCTCAAGCTCGTGGCCGGCGGCCTCGAAGATGACGGAGGCGCCCTCGGATCGGCCGATCCAGTTGCGCTGCATGGTGACGACCTTGTCCGGCCAGTCCACCGTGTCCAGCTCATCGGCCAGCCGGTCGGCATAGTCCGTGATCCGCATCATCCACTGGCGCAGCTGGCGCTTGAACACCGGATAGTTGCCGCGCTCGGAGCGGCCCTCGTTGGTGACCTCCTCATTGGCGAGCACGGTGCCCAGTCCCGGGCACCAGTTCACGGGCGCGTGGGAGACGTAGGCGAGGCGGTGGGAGTCAAGAAGCTCGGCGCGCTCCTTCTGGGTCATCTCTGCCCACGGCTTGCCCCCGGTCTCCTTCTCGCCCGATTCGAAGGCGGCAATGAGATCGGAAATAGGGCGGGCCCGCCCGGTCGTCCCCTCGGCGCGACCCGGAGCCTGCGGATCATAGTAGGAGTTGAAGATCTGCAGGAAGATCCACTGCGTCCACTTGACGTAGTCCTCATCGGTCGTGGCAAAGGCGCGGCGCTGATCGTGGCCAAGCCCAATCTTGCGCAGCTGTTCCTTCATCGTCGCGATGTTGTTCTCGGTGGTGATGCGCGGATGCTGGCCGGTCTGGACGGCAAACTGCTCAGCCGGCAGGCCGAAGGCATCAAAGCCCATCGTGTGCAGCACGGACTCCCCGAGCATGCGATGGAAGCGCCCCACCACGTCGGTGGCGATGTAGCCGAAGGGGTGGCCCACGTGCAGGCCCTTGCCGGACGGATAGGGGAACATGTCGAGGAGGAAGAGCTTCTCCTCATTCACCTCACCCGCGAGATCGCCAACCGGGTTGGGCACGTTGTAGGTGCCCTCTTCCTCCCAGCGGTCCTGCCAGCGACGTTCGATCTCACCAGCCAGCTCGGCGGTATACCTATACGGAAACTCTCCCTGGGCCTGATCGCTCATTGCGCTCCCTTCAATTTGTGCTTCACCCAGCCTAACGCAGCTACCCACACGCACCCGGGCCGGGGGCGCCTCGCTCGACTGACGGAAGGCTTATACCGCACCTGACCGCACCAGCCAGGCAAGGCAAAGGCCGAAATGATGCCCCTTCCGCAGTCTGCCCGGGTGGCGGGTAGAGTAACGGACATGAGCATTTTCACGAAGATCATTAACGGTGAGATTCCCGGCTCCTTCGCCTGGAGCGACGATGTGTGCGTCGCCTTTGCCGATATCAAGCCGCAAACCCCCGGCCATGTCATGGTCGTCCCTAGGGAGCCCGAACCGAATTTTGCCCACCTCGACCCCGACATTGCCGCCCATCTCATGAAGGTGAGCCAGATTATCGCCCGCGCCCAGGAGAAGGCCTTTGACGCCGAGCGCGCCGGTCTCGTCATCGAGGGCTTCCTTGTCCCCCACACCCACCTCCATGTCTTCCCCATGAACTCGCCGGCGGACATGGAAACGCCCGCCACCCGCGAGGCCGAGACCGAGGAAATTGTTGCGGCCATGACCAAGCTGCGCGAGCAGCTCGCGGCCGACGGCTACGCGGCCAACGTGCCCGCATCGGTGGACTCGCCGAAGCTCTAGGCTGGCAGTCCGAGCTGACCAAAGGTCAGGAGCGGCAGGCCGGTAAGGCGACCCGTATCCACCTCACCTTGCGGGCGAAGGCGCTCTCGCGCGGCTCGAACCAGTCGACGCAGGTGCGCCCACGTATACCCGGGATGCGTATCGTGACCGGGGCGCGATCGCAGGGGAACCGGCCGTCGTGGGCCTGGGATTTGCAGCATCCCTGATAACGCCGAGGTCACGGAAGGAATGATGCCGAGGTCGCGGAAGGACAGGTGGGTTCCACGCGGAGGATGGGCGTCATTGCTTCGACGACGCGGTTACCCCCGGCATGCCACCGCCGCCTCCGTGGCGAAGCTCGAGATTGCGGACCTTGACATGCCGGCCCTGGGGCGCGATGACATCGGGATTTCGGTGGCAGCCGCCGCAATCGGCGAGGAGGCTGGAGACGTGCACACCGACACCAAGGCCCCTCGCTGCGGGCTTTACGCGGGTACGGCGTTATCCGAGGATGATGAGGGCGGCAATGATGGCGGTGAGAAGATATCCTCCCGCTACGAGCCACCAGCGCTTGGCCCGCAGAGGCGGGGCGAGGCGGGCGGCGGTGAGGCCGATATAGGGGACTGTCGCGATCCACGCGGCCAGACACCAGGGGCAGAGCACACCCGCGTTCACCGACTGGTAGGCAAACCAGATGAGGGCCACGGTTCCGCACGCGGCCCCGACGCCGAGCAGGGGCTCGATGCGGGGGCGAGAGCCAAGAATGTAGACGAGGCCGAGAGCCAGCAGTCCGCTGAAAAAGGCGAGGCCGAGCAGGGCATTGGGGACGCCGAGGAGGTGGCCTTGCCAGGCATTGAGGAAGGTTGAGCAGCCAAAGGTTGCGGTGACATCGCAGGTGAGCGCCTCGTCGGGATGCCGGGCGAGATGCAGCTCGGCGAGCAGCAGCTGGGCCGAGGCAAAGCCGCCGAGGGCGCCGGAGCAGGCGAGCGCAACCCCATATTCGCCCCCGTGCGCGTCCTGCTCGGGCTCATCTTCGTGAGCGGCGAGGAAGGCCTCAACCTCCTCGTCGCTCATGTCATCAATGCGCACTTAGAGGGTAGCCAGCCAAGTGACGATACCGACGGCGAAGGCCTGAAGGCCGATCGCGGAGGCGGCGACGGCGGGCCAGGTCGGGCGGCGGCGCTGGGCCAGGGCGACGATGCCGAGCACGAGGGTGGCCAGGCCCAGCATGATCGCGCCCATGTTCGACAGGGTGTGGAGAGAATCTCCGGCGGCCAATCCCACCGTGCGGTAGCCAAAGATCGCGCGCCAGGTGATAACGATGAGGCCAACGAGCAGGGCAATCCAGGGAAGGGTCCCGCCCTCGGACTGCGCCGCCTTCTCCGCCTTGGCATCCGCCTTTTCCTGCGCCTTCCGCTCGCGCTTCAGCTCGCGCTTCGAGGGCTTGGCCGGCTCGGGGGCCGGAGTGGGTGCCTGCTGAGCTGCCGGCGCGCCGGGGCGCTGCGGCTCGGTGGAGTCGGATAGGAACGCGGGGGTGTCGTTGTGAGTCATAAAAGTGCTCCTGGCAGCGGACGGTTCAGATCCCAGTATCTCATGTGGGCTCGGAGATAAGACCCGAGGGTAACGTGTGCAGGACCACACCGCACAGTTATTGCGAACCCCATTCTTGTATCAGGTAGGCTAACCTTAGTCGCTTCGGCTGAGTTGTCAGTCAATGAAAGGTTCAACCATGTCGGCACGTTCCGAAGAGTCAGTGGTGGACTACCCGCCAACCTACGGGCAGGTTCCGCCCGATGCTCCATCTGGGCTCGCGGACCTCCTGGGCTCGGCGCGCGCCGCCATCAAGAAGAACCTCGCGCTTGCTTTTGTGGGCGGCGTACTCAAGGTCATTCCCTACATTGCCCTCGTCGAGATTGCTCGCACGCTCCTTGCCGATGGCCCGGCCCCCTGGGGCTGGGTGATCGCGGCTATCATCTGCCTGGTGGTCGGCTCCTATAGCTACTTTGCCGCGCTCGGTTCGGGGCACCGGGAGGAGGCCCTCCTCCGGCATCGGCTCCGGCTCAACCTCGTGGACAAGCTTGGTCGGGTGGCACTCGGCTGGTTTACCCAGTCCTCCTCGGGAAAAATCCGTCAGGCGGTGGCCAAGGATACGACCCAGATTCACACCATCGTCGCCCATCTGGGCGGGGATGTTGGCCATTGCGCGGGAATGATCGTCGCCTCCCTCATCTATCTCCTCATCATCAATCCCGCCTTCATCCTCGGTCTTTTCATCTTCTACATCGTCGTCATGGGTGTCTCCTACGGGATCTTTGCCCGCGGCCTGGCGGAGGTGTTCACCGGTTTCCAGCAGTCTGAGCGAGACCTGTCCACCGCGACGGTGGAGATGGTTGATGGGATCGCAGAGGTGAAGAACTTCGGCATGACCGAGGAGGTGTTCGGACGCTTCGACCGGGCCCGCGAGCGCTTTTCCTCCCTGTCGTATCGGTGGTCGAAGAAGCAGGGAACGTTCTATTCGATTGTTCTTGGCCTCATGCAGCCGGCCACGCTGTTTGCGACCGTGCTAGCCTTCGGCGTTCCCCTGGTGAACGCGGGGTGGATGGAGCCGGTGGATGTTCTCGCCTTCGCGGTGGTGTGGGTGTCGGTGCCCGAGTCGTTGCTGTCCCTGCTGATGATTAGCAATGAGCTGTATTTCGCCAATCGGGCCGCCGAGTCGACCGTGGCGATTATGGCGGCCCCAGAGCTTGTCTCGTCCGGACAGGGCACGCGCAGTGATTCAGCACCCGCGGTGGAGCTGGTGGACGTGAGCTTTTCCTATGACGGTGACGATCGGGTGCTCTCCCATGTGTCGCTGACCTGCCAGCCGGGGACCGTGACCGCCCTCGTGGGTCCATCCGGCGGGGGTAAGTCCACGCTGGCCCGTCTCATTGCCCGGTTCTGGGATGTTGAGGAGGGCCAGGTCAAGGTCGAGGGCGCGGATGTTCGCGACCTCTCGGCCACAGAGCTTATGTCTCGCCTCTCGCTCGTCTTCCAGGATGTTCGGCTCACCCACGGGACAGTGGCGGACAATATTGCGCTCGGGCGGCCGGGGGCGAGCCGGGACGAGATTGTGGCGGCCGCGAAGGCCGCGATTATTCACGACCGAATTGAGCGCCTGGAGCACGGCTATGACACGATGCTGGGCGAGGGGCAGGGCGTGCTCTCGGGCGGAGAGGCACAGCGCCTGACAATTGCGCGGGCCTTCCTGGCCGCGGCCCCGATTCTCATTCTGGATGAGGCGACGGCGCAGGCCGATGCTCATGCGGAGCGGGAGATTCAGCAGGCTATTTCGCGCCTGGCCGTGGGCCGCACCGTCATTGTCATTGCGCATCGGCTGTCGACGATTCGCGGGGTCGACCAGATTGCCGTTGTCGAGGGCGGCGAGGTTCACGAGGTCGGCACGCACGAGGAGCTGCTGGCCCGGGGCGGCACCTATGCGCGCATGTGGGAGCTCCAGGACCGCGAATCCCCCACCTCCCCCGATCCCGCCAACTCATCCCTGACAAACTCCCCTGACACACCCGTCTCGGCGGGAGAACCAGGATCAGCGGGAGGGCCTGAAGCAGCAGGGACGCCCGATTCTGCTGGCGCATTACAGACCCGAATGAGCGAAAGCGGCGAAGGAGATCATCATGCTGCGCAGATTTAATCGCATTCTGTCGGCCCCCGGCTACGTTCTTATCCTGGCGGCGGCCCTCACCGTGGGCGCGATCTTGCAGGGCATTGCCTTTGTTTTACTCATTCCCTTCCTGCGCGCCTTCCTCAGCGGGGGTGATTATGCCGGCCCGCTCACCGCCATCATCACCCTCGGCATCCTGGCCTTCATCATCTCCACGTGGGAGATGGTGGCAAGCTACAAGATTTCGGTGGACCGGGTATGCGATGACGTCATTGATCAGCTGGGCCGGCGGGTTCCCACCCTGCCACTCGGCTGGTTTGATTCGTCATCGTCGGGGCGGGTGGCCTCGACAATCTCGGAGGAGGTCTCGATTCTCAGCCACCTCGTATCCATCATCATGCCGGGACTCATCAACTCGATTGTCACGCCGGTGACGATCCTCATCGCCACCTTCATTCTCGACTGGCGCCTAGCCGCACTCATGGCCCTGAGCCTTCCCCTGCTCGCCCTCATCTGGCGCCTGGTGTATACCGGGCTGTCTCGCGAGCAGGCCCTGGCCCCGCCGGCCGCGGCGGCCTCGGCCTCCCGGATCCTCGAATTTGCTCAACTGCAGCCGGTGCTGCGCGCCCGCGGACTCGCGACGTCGGCCAGCCCCGTGCTGGGCGGCGCGCTGACCGATGAGCATCGGCTTGTCATGTCGCTGCTGCGCCGACAGGGCCCCCCGATGGCGCTGTACAACCTCGTTGTCCAGTCGGTCGTGGGCGCGGTGCTTGCCGCCGGGCTCTGGCTCGTCACCTCGGGCGGTCTCGACATCATCGATTACATCGCTATCGCCGCCATGGCCACGCGCTTTGCCGGGCCGCTGGCCCTCTCCTTCGGCTACCTATCCGAGGGACATCGCCAGGTTGTTGCGCTCGATGCCATCGAGGAGATCCTCCTGTTGGATCCGCTGCCCGAGCCCCCACATCCGCGCACTCCGGCCGGATCAAGCATCGCCCTAGATAACGTGAGTTTCGGCTACAACTCATCAACCCCACTGTTTAAGGATCTTTCGCTCAGCGTCGATGCCGGAGAGGTGGTCGCCCTCGTCGGACCGTCTGGATGTGGCAAGTCGACCATTCTTCGCCTCATTGCAAGATTCTGGGATGTGGATGATGGGCAGGTGATGATCGGCGGGCAGGACGTGCGCAAGATCGGCACCGCCGGGCTCATGGAATCGATCGCCATGGTCTTCCAAGAGGTCTATCTCTTTGACACCACCATCTTCGACAATGTCAAGATTTCGCGACCCGATGCGAGCGACGAGGAGGTGGCGGCGGCGATGAGCAAGGCCGGCCTGGATGCCGTTCTCGCCCGACTGCCCCACGGCGCCCAGACCCGGGTTGGCGAGGGCGGAGCCCGGCTCTCGGGCGGGGAACGCCAGCGCGTCTCCATTGCCCGCGCCTTCCTCAAGGATGCCCCAATCCTCCTCCTCGACGAGATCACCTCCGCCTTGGATGCGGAGAACGAATCGGCGATCACCGGCGTCATTACCGAGCTGGCCCGCGGCCGCACCGTCCTCGTCATCGCCCATCGCCTCACCACCATCGAGCGGGCCGATCGCATCATCGTCCTGTCCGGCCGGGAGCGCGGAGAGATCACCCAGATCGTCGAGGAGGGCAGTCCCGCCGAGCTTGCCGCAGCCGGTGGCCTCTACGCCTCCCTCGTTGCCGATTCCCTCGCGGTCAGCAGATGGCATCTCATCGAAAACACTCACGAGAGGTAAGTCACTCTGATAAAATGTTGACCATTAAGGCGACCCTCCCCTATGTTATTCCTATTAACCCAGGAGGAATGACATGGATAGGTACCATCACAACATCACCACTCAAACCATCGCCAAGGTCGGCGCCGAACTCGGTTTTGAACGGCTCTCGCTCGGCCAGGTGGCCCGCCGGCTCCACGTAACGACTCCGGCCCTGTACCGACACGTCGCCAATCGCCGTCAGCTCGACCAGGTGGTGGCCGCCCTCATGCTCTCCGACTTCTCGGTGGCCGATCCCAAGGATGACGTGCGCAGCTACCTGGTCTCGCTCGCCCAGTCTTTCTTTAAGGTGTGCCGGGACAATCCCGGCCTGGAATGCTATCTCATGCACGATTTTCCAGCCGATCCCGAGTCCGCCCGGATTGCGGCCGAAGCAAAGAGCGCCATTCAGCGCCACGGTTACGGTGCCGAGGCGGCCGCCTCGCTCGCCGGACTCACCGCCACCTACGCCATTGCGTTGGCGGCATCGGCACGCGGGCGGGGAACCGATGATGATCTCGTCGAGGTGGCCCCCGGTCTCGCCCTCGGCCCGGTCGAGCGCTTCACCCTCATGATCCTCCCTCCGATCGACGGGCTGCTGGAAATGACGAAGCCGGACGACAGCCTCGCCGACATCGTCGCCACGGCGACGAGTCGACTCCCGTGAAAGGATTCAACGGCGCGCTTATGCGCTACCTCGGCGCCAATGAGCACGCCGCCACGGTGATCGAGACAAAGATAATCGCACCGAATATGCGCAGGCTGAGACTGCGGAGCGAGACCGCTTAGCGCGATATTCGCCTCACCCCCGGCTCCTATCTGCGCTGCTGGTTCCCCGATGCTCAGGGCAAGGAGAATCAGCGCGCCTACACGCTGCTCAACATGGATCCCGAGGCGGGAGAATTCGATCTCGACTTCCTCCTGCACGATCCGGCGGGGCCGGCCAGCACGTGGGCGCGAGACGCCGAGGTGGGCGACGAGCTTGCTGTCACCCCGTTTGGGGTGCGCCCCTTCGAGGTGCCCACTCCCCCGCCGCCCGGCTATCTCATCGTCGCCGACGCCGCCGGTATTCCGCTGTGCCGGTCCCTCATCGAGGCCATCGACGAGAACATCGCCATCGAGCTCTATCTCGCCATTCACAGCGAAGATGATCTGCTCATCCCGCTCGATGATCATCCACGAATGAGAGTGCATCACGTTCCCATGCGCGAGCTCTCCGCCCTCGCCGAGGCCATCGAGGACCGCGACTGGACCGGCTGGCGCGCCTATCTCGTGCCCGAGGCCGGGGCACTTAAGCTTCTGCGGCGCCGCCTCACTGAGGAATTCGGCTTCCCCCGCTCCCATCTCACCGCCCAGGCCTATTGGAAGGCCGGGAAGAACATAGGCGTCACCCGCGATCTACCCCCGCTCGAGGAGCGTCCTGCCGCCGCGAGCGCTGCGCCCGATGTGACCGAGGCAGAGGCCGGCGAGTCGCACGCAGCGGCCGAGCCGCAGGAGTCTCGATCGTGGGCGACCAACCGGGGCCGGGAGCTGCTCGCCCCGGTACGCGGGGCCATGATCGCCTCGGGCATTGCCCAGGCCATCGCCACCTGCCTGGAGCTCGCCCCCTATCTCGTGCTCGCCGAGGCGGGCCGCCGGATTCTTGGCGGCGCTCAGCTAGCCGAGCTCATTCCGCTCGCCTACTGGTTTGTGGGGATCATGGCGGCCGGGGTGGCCCTGTCCAGCCTGCTCACCATCGTCATGCACCTGGTGGATGCGAGATTCGCGGCCGAGCTGCGGATTCGGCTCCTGGAGCATCTCAGCCGGCTGCCGCTCGGCTGGTGGAGTTCCCGCGGGCGGGCCGGGGTGCGCCGGGTGCTCACCGATGACGTGTCCTCGGTGCATTATCTGGTCACCCACGCGGTGTCGGATGCGGTGGGGGCAATTCTTGCCCCGCTGCTCGTCCTCGTCTACCTCTTCGTCATCGACTGGCGTCTGGCGCTTGCCTGCCTCCTTCCCGTGCTCGTCCACCTGTTCCTCATGTACACGATGGTGTTCCGTTCCTTCGATGCGGTCACCGAGGCTCCCCGGCGGGCTGAGGAGCTGCGCGGGCACGCCGTCGCCTATGTGGAGGCGCAGCCAGTGATCGCGATCTTCCCCGGGGCTGGCAAGGTGTATGACCGGGAGCTTGGAAACTATCTCGACTTCCTGCGGGGCTGGCAGATTCCGTTTTCCTCGCTGAAGACGACGATGATGCTGGTATCCCAGCCCGCCACCTTCGTTCTCGTCATCGCTCTAGCGGGCACGCCGCTCGTGCTCACCGGACGGATCGGCGTCGACACGCTCCTACCCTTCCTCTTCCTTGGAACCACCTTTGCGTCAAAGCTGCTCGCCATCGGCTACCAGCTCCAGCATCTGCGGGGCGGAACCACGGCCGCCAATGCCATCGCGGCGGTGCTGGCCGAGCCCGAGCTTTCTGTTCCCGAGCAGCCAGCAGCCCCGCCCGCCTCGGGCCGGGTCACGGGCCGGGATGTGCGCTTTGGCTACGAGCGGGGCCGAGAGGTAGTGCGCGGGGTGTCCTTCGACATTCCGGCCGGCACGAGCTGCGCCCTCATCGGTCCCTCCGGCGCCGGCAAGTCCACCCTCGCCGCCCTCATCGCCCGGTTCTTTGACATTTCCGGAACCATCGAGATCGGCGGGGTCAACATTGCCGATCTTGATCCCGATGAGCTGTATCGCCACGTCGGCTTCGTCTTCCAGGATGTGGAGATTGCGCGGGGCACGATCGCGGAGAACATTGCGCTTGCCCGGCCCGGCGCAAGCCGTGACGAGATTGTTGAGGCGGCCCGCCGCGCCCGCATTCACGATCGCATCGAGGCACTTCCCGAGGGCTATGAGACGGTGATTGGCGGGCACGGATTCCTCTCCGGCGGGGAGCTGCAGCGCATCGCCATTGCCCGGCTCTTCCTCGCCGACCCGCAGGTCCTCGTCCTCGACGAGGCCACCGCCTATGCCGATCCGGCCTCGGCAGCCCACGTCACCGCCGCCCTGGCCGAGCTGGCCGGCGGCCGAACCGTCATCACCATCGCCCACCGCCTCTCCTCCATCGCCTCGGCCGATCAGATCCTCGTCATCGACGACGGTCTCATCATCGAGCGGGGCACCCACGAGGAACTCCTCGCGGCCGGTGGCACCTACGTCAACCTGTGGGAGACCGGATGCTTCGCACGCTAACCACACTCATTGCCCGCGCCTGCCCGGGCAAGCTGACCCGGCTGCGCCTGTTTATCGCCGGCGCCGTGGTCTGCGAGGCCGCCGCCTCACTGCTCCTCGTTCCCCTCCTCATTCACCTGGTTGAGGGCTCCGGGGCGGTGCTCTGGCTCGGCCTGCTCGCCCTCGCCGTGGCCGGAACCTGGCTGTTTGGCCGGGTCGCCCAGGACACCGCGCTCGACATCGGCTTTGACCTGCTCTCCTCCGTTCAGGGCGAGATTGCGGCCAAGCTGCGCCGGCTGCCGGCCTCCTGGCTCTCCCAGCGAACCGAGGCGGCCACCTCCTCCCTGTCCGGCGTGGGCCCCGATCTCGTCGGCTCGGTCGGCTACCTGTACGCCCCGCTGCTCTCTGCCTTCGCCCTTCCCCCGGTCATCGGCCTCGGCCTGCTCGCCGGGGGCCTCGCGGCCGGATGGGGGCCGTGGCTCGGGCTGGCCTGCCTGGTATCGGCCACGGTGGCGGCTGCCGCCTGGCACGCTTCCATCCACATCGGCAAGAAGGCCGATAAGCAGGCGGAGATGGCAACCCGGGCGGTCGGTGAGCGCGCCCTCGAGCTCGCCTCCCAGCAGCGCACCTTGCGCACCTGCGGCCGGGGTGGCGCGAGCGGGCTCATGGCGGCCGATGTGCGCACCGAACGCGTCCAGGTCACCCGACTCATCGCCATGCAGATCCCGGCGCAGATTCTGTTCTCCTTCGCCTCCCAGGCGGCCCTCTTCGCCATCATCGCCACCGCCGGCTGGCAGTGGCACACGGGCGTTCTTCCCGGCGCCGCCTTCATCGCCCTCATCGCCCTCGCCGTGCGCCTACTCGAGCCCATCACCCAGCTGGCCAATCTCTCGGCCACCGTCGGGCGCATCGGCTCCATCGTCGAGGATGCGAGAGAACTCTTTGCCGGTCCGGAAACCCCGGTTGGCTCCCCGGCGGACACTCCGCCGGCGGTCAGCCTGCGCTCAGTCAGCCACGGATACGATTCCGCCGATGTCATCACCAACCTTGACCTGGACATCCCGGCCGGCCAGTCCGTTGCCCTCATTGGTCCCTCGGGCTCCGGCAAGTCCACCCTTCTCCACCTCATCTCCGGCCTCGAGCAACCGCGCAGCGGCGAGGTTCTCATCGATAACGAGCCGGCCGCCCCCGGCCGAGCCAGCGTCATCTTCCAGTTCCCCTACCTGTTCGATATGACCATCGAGGAGAACATTGCCGCCGGCACCCACAGCGAGGAGATTCCCGCCGCCGCCACCGAGATTGTCGACTTTGCCGCCGATCTACCGGCCGGTCTCGACACCCCCTGCGGGGAGGCCGGGCGGGCGCTATCCGGCGGGGAGCGCCAGCGCGTATCAATAGCCCGGGCGCTGGCTCACCCCTCCCGTCTCATCCTCGTCGACGAAGCCACGTCTGCCCTCGATGCCGCCACCGAGGCCGTCATCACCGAACGCCTCGCCGCTGGCGGGCACACCCGGGTGACAATCGCCCACCGCCCGGCCGCGATCCGCACAGCCGATCGCGTGCTCATCATGGAAGGCGGGCGGATCATTGCCGACGGCAGCCCCGATGAGCTCGCTGACCACCCCTATCTCGCCAGCCTCCTCGCCGGCCTCGCCTAACAGCCTGTGGGCCCCAGCGCACAGCCCACAGCAGCCCATCAGAGCCTTTATTCCGACAAAGCTCTAGATCTCGATAAAAGACCCCCAAACTGGGCACATCTCTCATCAACCGAGAAGCCCGATGATGAAGAGAGTGATCGCCGCCTGCCTCGCCTGCGCGTTGGCCGGATGCTCCGCCGAGGAGGAACTCACCGGAAGCGATGTCATTCCCATCCTCGACACCGAGCAGACGGAGGCCGACCGAAAGATTGTCAAGGCTGACATTAAGCTTTCCGAGGGCATTCGCGACAGCAGCACCCACATCGCGCCGACAATGGCGTCGCCCGGCCTGGGTGCTTGAAACCACCACCGGCGATGTCTGCTTCATCGCCCAAGTAGTGGCCGACGGGGAACCCTCCGCCACGCTCGCCGGGGCGTGCGGCGAGCCGGCAAGTGTGCCCGCCGAGGGCATTGCCGTCCGGGTAAGTGGCGACGGCCAGCCCATCGTCGCCGTCTTACTGCCCACGAGCGTGGACGGAGACTCTCTCAAGAATCAGGCCGCCGAGATTACCGACGCCTATCTCGATGAAGCCGGAGAGAACTGTGTCATCACCGCCCCGGCGAGCGTTGCCGGCGAGCTGGAGCAGATGAAGCTCAAGACCACCGACGGCGCGGACCTCCTCGCGAACTTCCGGCCATGACACTGCCACGGGCGGCCGGTTAGACTAGTGTCAGCGACGAGGAAAGGACGTTCCATGACTAATAAGAACACTGTCGAAGACTCCCACTACCGCGATAACGCCAGCTCCGGCTCGGTCGACGAGGCCGCCAAGGAGGAGGCCAAGGCTCCCCAGGGCCAGATCGGCCAGCACCTGCACAAGCGCTATCAAGCCGGCCATAAGCACGAGGCGCAGAAGTAACCAGCTGGGACGTGGGCCCGCCGGGCAGCGGCCTAGTGGGATAAGACCGCGCGAGACAAAGGAAGAGGAGGACCAGCCGGTCCTCCTTTTCTTTACTGCTTCCGCCTGCTTGCCCGAGGCTTGAGGCGACGGGACTACTGGCTGACCGCGACGAGTTTATCGATGAGGTCGGCGGTTTCCTCCCACGAATCTACCTCAACGGTGCGACAGCCCAGGCCGATCACCGGATAATCATTTCCCCCTTCATCGAGGCGATCCCCAACGAAGAGCATGTCCGCAAAGGAGACCCCGGTATGCTCGGACAGCCGGGTGATGCCGTAGGCCTTATCCACGCCGGTGCGGGTGATGTCAACGGAGGTGGATCCGCCGGAGCGCACCTCGAGCTCGGTGAGATCCTCCCGCACCGCTTCGGCGAGCGCCGCCTTCTTTGAACCGTCGGGATCCCAGGCCATCTTCGCCTCCAACGGGGCCTGCTGGCCCAGAGCGGAGAAGGTGATCTGGGAGCCGCGATCCTCGATGATGTCGCCCCAGGGATTGTCCTCCCACAGGCCGAGCTCCTCGGCCCGCTCGCGCAGGGAGGTGATGGCGGCGTGGCGCTCCTCGTCGCTCAAATCGTGGGAGTACACCGTGGTCCAAGCGCCGCCCGAATAGCGCAGGTACTTCGTTCCGCAGGTCGGCATGAGATGAAGGTGGCCCAGGGCCTCCTCCGACACGTCGAGCTGGGTGAGCACCTGCTTTTCGAACTGCTCGGTGGCGCCACCGGAGATGATGCACACATCGGCGCAGGCAAGAAGACGCCCTAGCGCCTCGGCCATCCGCTGAGGAAGCGGGGATTTCGAGGGCGCTAGGGTGTCGTCGAGATCAAAGGCAATGAGCCTATAGTGGGAGCTCAATTGCCAGAGGTGTCCTCGGACGGGACGCGCTCAAGCAGGAGGCGGATGCCGCCGAGAACCACGAGAGCCTTCGAGATCTCGAACACGAAGCCGAACAGCGCGGAGACGATCCGCATGCCGCGCTGGCCGTCGAGGGACAGCAGATCGATGAGGGCGAAGAGCTGGTAGGCGGCGAAGATGCCGAAGGCGACGATCGCGAGCAGCATGACAATCTTGGCGAGCCCCTGACCACCCTTGGTGGCAAAGCTCGGCGAGAACATGGTGGCAATAGCCGAGGGCTTCTGGGACTGCGGGGCATATCCGTAGGCCATCTGCGGAGCCGAGTGCGCCGAGGGCGCGTACTGGCCCTGGGGCTGCTGGTAGGCCTGGCCCTGGAACTGCTGGTACTGCTGCGGCTGGCCCTGGAACTGCTGGGGCTGCGGGGCCGGGGGTTGCGGGGCCTGCTCGGCCTGCTGATCCTGCTTCTCGTTCTTCTCGGAAGAGTTCTGATCCGACATGGTAGTCCTTTCTTGGGACGGTGCGAGCAAGATGCCCGGTCACGATCTATTCTTACCCGCGCAACGCCCCGCCGTGCAAGGGATTGCCGTATGTTCAGTGTGCCTGGCTGCCCCAGCATCCCACAAAAGCGAGCCTGTCGACCTTCCTGGGTTCCTCTCCCCACCCCTCTCTCCACCCGGTGAAGCGGGCCGAGCAGCCACAGGCGCGCGGCGGCTTGTCCGCCCCCCCCTAGCGGGCGTGTAGCAGACCGATAGCTGGCGTGCGACGGGTGCGTAGCCGTGGCGGCTGGAGCCGGCGGCCGGAGGCGGTACCATCAGCCCAGCATCCCCGCAGACCTGGACTCGGCAGTATCGGGACGTCAGCAGTATCCGGACGTCGGCTCTGCCTCACCCCGCCGCGGGTAGGCCGGAGGGTCCGCATCTTGCCAGGTGAGGCGGGTAGACTGTGGGGGTACGTCAAAGCAAAGGAGCACCATGCCCACACCCCATATCAACGCCCCGGACGGGGCCTTCGCCCCCGCCGTGCTCATGCCCGGAGATCCCAAGCGCGCCGAGCGGATCGCCCAGATGCTCATGCCGGATTGCGAAAAGGTCTCCGATGTTCGCGGCATCGGCGGATTCACCGGCGAGTATGAGGGCAAGCCATTGTCGGTCATGGCCTCCGGCATGGGCCAGCCGTCCCTGTCGATCTACGCGACGGAGCTCTTTACCCAGTACGGGGTCAAGCGCATCATTCGCGTCGGCACCTGCGGCGGCATTTCCCCTAAGGTGAAGGTCGGCGATGTCGTCGTTGGACTTGGCGCCCACACCGATTCCTCGATCAATACGCGCCTGGTTCCCGGCGTGCACCTGGCCGCGACCGCGTCCTGGGAGCTGGCCGAGGCGGCCGTGACTCGCGCCCGGGAAAAGGAGCTGCCCTACCACGTCGGGCCGATCATCTCCCGGGATCGCTTCTACGGCAATGATCCGAAGGATACGGAGCGGTTGGCTGAGCTCGGCACCCTCGGGGTGGAGATGGAGGGGGCTGCCCTCTACATGCTCGCCGCCCAGCACGGTGCTCAGGCGCTCACCGTGCTCACCGTCTCGGATCACCTGCTCGATTCCTCCCAGGACATGAGCCCGGAGGATCGGGAGACCCGATTCACCGGAGCACTCGAGCTCGCGGTAGCGGCCGCGCACTGCTAGCCACCACCTCGCCGACCCGGGGTCCAGGTTGATAACCGCCCCGTGACCTCGTGATTTACCCCTCGCCCCGTCCAAATGATGGAAGGATGGGGCGAGGGGTTCGCGTTTAAGATTGAATGAATTCGCCCATCACGAGTAGCTGAGAGACCTGGCTCGATGAAGCTGCAGCAACCGATCCGGTGCTACTGCCAGGAGCGATGGAGGACGCATGATCACCCTTGACGGCCTGACGAAGGTCTATCCCGGCTCCCCGCCGGTGCACGCCTTGGACGGGATCGATCTCGAGATTCCCGCCGGGCAAATCCACGGCATCGTTGGTCAATCCGGTGCCGGAAAATCAACCCTCATTCGCTGTCTCACCGCCCTGGAGCGACCCACCTCGGGTTCCGTGATCGTCGACGGGGAGGAGCTGTCCGCCCTGTCCCCGCGAAAGCTGCGCACCGCTCGGCGCGCCATCGGCATGGTGTTCCAGGGCGCGAATCTGCTCGATGCTCGCACGGCCGCCCAAAACATTGCCTTCCCGCTATCCATTGCCAAAACCGAGGGTAGGCGAGAGCGGGTGGCCGAACTGCTCGAGCTCGTCGGGCTTGCCGGGCGCGGCAACTCCTATCCATCCCAACTCTCCGGCGGGCAGCGCCAGCGCGTGGCGATCGCACGGGCGCTGGCCGCCCACCCCAAGGTGCTGCTGTGCGATGAGCCGACCTCGGCGCTCGACACAGCCACCACCGACGCCATTCTCGACCTCATTGTCAAGGTGCGCGACGAAACCGGGGTCACCGTTTTGATCATCACGCACGAGATGGATGTCGTGCGCTCGGCCTGCGATGCGGTCACGCTGCTCGAGGCCGGCAAGGTCGTCCAGTCCGGCCCGGTGAGCACGGTCGTCTCCCAGCCTGATACTCGCCTCGGTGCCTCACTCGTGCCAACTCCGCAGGTGGCTCGGGCCGAGCCGGGGATGCGGCACATTGACGTCGCTTTCACCGCCCTGCCCGGAGAGCCGGCCGGCTCTCGGGTGATGTCGATGGCGGCGCGGATGGGCGCGGACGTGGCTGCGGGCCGCTTTGAGACTCTCCGCGATATTCAGGTGGCCCGTCTCGTGCTCGCCGTTCCCGCCGATCTTGCCGAGCAGGCGGTTGGCCGCCTGCGGGCCGAGGGCGTTAGTGCGACGGAGCGTGCCGTATGATCGCGACACTCCCCCAGGCCCTCACCTCTCCCGCCATCTCCCTCGCGGGCCGCCTGCCCGCCGATCAGGAACTGCTCTGGTTTGATCAGCCGGCGATTAAGCAGTCGCTGTGGCCATCAACCATCGAGACCCTGCTCATGGTTGGCTGTTCGACGGTTGCCACCGTCATCATCGGCCTCCCTCTTGGTATTCTCCTCGTGGCCTCCGCGCCGAACGGTATCCGGCCGGCCCCGCTGCTCAACAAGGTGCTCGGGCTTATCGTCAACGTCGGCCGCTCCATTCCCTTCATCATCCTCCTCTTCGTCCTCCTTCCCATCACGGCAAAGGTCATGGGAACAACGCTCGGCTGGCGGGGCATGGTCTTCCCGCTCGCCGTTGGAGCCATTCCCTTCTTTGCTCGCCTCGTGGAGACGAATCTACTCGCGGTCGAACGCGGCAAGATCGAGGCCGCCCAGATGATGGGCGCCTCCCGCTCCCGGATCATGGGCGATGTCATCGTGCGCGAGGCCCTGCCCGGCATCATCCAGTCCATCACCGTCCTCATCATCACCCTCATCGGCTTTTCCGCCATGGGCGGGGCGGTTGGCGGCGGCGGCCTGGGCGCGCTCGCCTACAACTACGGCTATCAGCGCTACTACGCCGACATCCTCCTCATCACCGTTATTGTCATCGTTCTTATCGTCCAGGCTGTACAGGTGGTGGGCGACATGCTCAGCCGGCATGCGGATCACCGGTGAGTCTCCGCATGTCGGGTAGTTCATTACTCCCACGTCAAACCCCTCAGATTTTTCCATTCGCACTTTTCAAGGACACCAACATGAAGAAGCACATTTTTGCCCTGACCTGCGCCGCAACTCTCGCCCTGGCCGGTTGCTCCGGCGAGGATAAGCCGGCCGAAGACAGCTCGGCGGCCGCCGGCGAGATCGTCCACCTCAAGGTGGGTGCCTCTCCCGTCCCGCACGCCGACATCCTTAACTACATTTCCGAGAACCTGGCGGAGGATGCTGGGCTGGAGCTCGAGGTCATCGAGTACTCCGACTACGTCCTGCCGAACAAGAATCTCGATGCCGGGGAGCTGGATGCCAACTACTTCCAGCACATCCCCTATCTCGAAGCTGAGGAAGAGGCCAATGGCTACGACTTCGAGCACGGCCCGGGCGTACACATCGAACCCTTCGGCGTGTACTCCAACAAGATCGAGAGCCTCGAGGATCTGGCCGATGGCGCGAAGGTTTCCGTCGTCAATGACCCGTCCAACCAGGCCCGCGCCCTGTGGCTCCTGGAAAAGGAGGGCGTCATTACCCTGAAGGAAGCGGAGAATCCCACGATTTACGACATCAAGGATAACCCGCTGAACCTCCAGTTCCTCGAGCTCGAGGCCCCGAACCTCGTGCGCACCCTCGATGATGCCGACATCGCCATCATCAACGGCAACTTTGCCCTCGAAGGCGGCCTGGTTCCCTCCGAGGATGCCATCGCCACCGAGTCGGGCGAGGATAACCCGTACGCCAATGTGCTCGCGTGGAATGCTGGCTCGGATAAGGAGGAGGCCATCAAGAAGCTGGATGACCTGCTCCACTCCGATGAGGTCGCTTCCTTCATCACCGAGAAGTACCCCAACGGCGAGGTCATTCCCGCCAAGGCCAAGTAGGTCGCGAGAAGGGGGCGGGGACGGCATTGCCGCCCCCGCCCCTCCATATTTACTCCCATTCTCCCGAGCCCAGACAGCGAGCATCACCTCTCGGCACCCCTGAGGGCCGCTCAGCACCCCTCAGGGTCCTCACGCTCAGTGTCGCTCCGTGTGGCGCGGTGTCTTTCAGCTACCCTTGCCCTCAGTGCGCTCCTCTTGCGCGGCTCAGCGCTCGGGCGTGAGCACGAGGGTGGAGACGCGATCTGGCTCGCCGAATGTCCATTCGAGGGTCCGGCCCGTGGCCCACATGTCGAGCTGGTCATCCATGTGCGGTGAGGCGGGATGCCCGGAGACTCCGGAAGAGACAATCCACCTATCCGTGCCTCCCATGTCCACCACCATCCGCATCGACGGGCCCGGACCCACCTCGAAGTCGACGTGACCATCAACCAGCGCCGGGGAGAATCCCATCGCGTTAGGAATCGAGGAGCCGCCCGGAACCTGGCGGGGCAGCCCGTTGAAATAGTTGCGGATGGGGCCGGGAACGCCGGGGCCGCCGAGGATATCGTGGGTGGGGGTTTCCCGGTGCAGCAGGCCCCAGCGCCAGGAGGCGGGAGGCCCACCAAGTTGGGAGTGCAGGTCCGCAACGGCGGCGTCCAGTGCGATGGCCATCATCTCCCCGCGCCCTTCCACCTCGGGCGTATCCGGATCATCCCACCACGGCGAATCCTCGGCAAGGCCGGCAATCGCCTGCAGATAGCTCGAGGAGTTGGTGGGGTGGAAACCGTCGATCCGGGCGGTGAACATCCGATCGAGCAGGTGGGCGTAGGTGGCCGACATGATGGTCATGCCGGGCTCGTCAGTTCCGGCCGGGGCTCCCCTGGCCACCCAGTCCTCGAGCACCTCTTGCGCCCGGGTCGACTCGGTGGAGCTGGCGGGTGCCGCAATCACGTACGGGCCGAGCAGCTTGCCGAAGGGAGACTCATCGGCCAGCATGATCTCCTCAGCATCCGCCACCGAAATCTTTCCACCATCCTCGAGCCGGTCGGTGATCTCCTCAAAGATCTGGGTGGCTCGGAATCCCGCATCGTGTCCCGAGCCGAGATAGGGCCCGAGATCATCCTCGGTCACCGACTGATTAGCGGCCACGATAAATCCGGCCGGCGGGTCCAGCGAGGCCGGCATGTCCTCTGAGGCCCAGTAGCCCTGCCAGTCATAGGCCGAGTCCCAGCCGGGCCGTGGCCACCTGCCGTCGGCCCCCAGATCCGGCCCCACCTGGGCTCGGGTTGACTGATCGGCCTCGGTGAGCGTGGGCCGAATGGGAAAGCGGCCCGGGGCCTGGTAGCCGATGTGACCGTCGCGGGTGGCAAAGACGATGTTCTGGGCCGGCACCTCAAACAGGGCGGCCGCCTCGGCAATGTCCTGCGGGGTCGCCGCGCGATTGAGGGCCATGACGGCGCGGGCCGACTCCCCCGGGCGCAGTGCCGTCCATTCCAGGGCCACCGACAGATCATCGGGAGCCCCGGGGAGGATGGCCGCCTGCGCATCATCCAGCAGGAGATCGGAGATAATCGGGCCGTGTACCGAATGGCGGATGTCCCTCGTGAAGGGCTCTGAGCCGGCCACCTCGAAGGTTTCGGTGCGCACCTTATAGGCCACCGCCTCCCCATCGCGCTCATAGTGCTCTGCATCCAGATTCTTCTCCACGACAAAGTCGGTGACATCCCCGCCGAGATTGGTCAGGCCCCAGGCAATATCGGCGTTGCGTCCGATGACCACGCCGGGCATGCCGGCAAAGGAAAAGCCCGCCACATCTAGGGTGCATTCGCCCGCGCAATGCAGGCCCACCTGGTGCCACACCGACGGATACGAGATCGTCAGATGGGGATCATTGGCGAGCAGCGGCCGACCCGAGGCGGTGTTATGGCCAGCCACAACGAAGGAATTTGAGCCCACTGACGGTCCGCGCCCCAGCAGCTCCGGCAGCCCGTCGAGCGCTGCCTTGGCCCGGTTGAGTGCCTCGGCCGCCACGGCCAGCTCCGCCCCGCCACCGCGTGCCACTCCGATCTCTCCAGAAGCTCCGGGCCGCTCGGTCGTTCGCGCGGGATCTGCCGTCGTGGTGACATGGAACTCGGGAAGGGGCAGCGGCGCCCCCTGGGGATAGGCCTCGCGCGGCAGCAGATTGGTTCCCTCCTCGCCGATGAGGATGGGCTCGTGAGCGGCATAGTCAAAGGCGGGAAACAGCTCTTCGACCCGCTCAGCATCGCCGATTGCCGCGTAGGCACGAACCCGGGCGGTCTCCTC
>JAUNVM010000020.1:0-39721 GCA_030537635.1 Flaviflexus sp.
GGGTGTGGCCCCGGGGGTGCGGGCCCCACGAACGCTACTTGGAGTAGGCCTCGAGAACCGCCTTGGGCAGTCGGTGGACGGTAACGGCGCCCTTCGGGGTGAAGGGATGGAGCGGGTCCGGATCATCGGAGCCGGTCGGACCGCCGAGCTCGGAATGCGCCTCCGCGCTCATGAGAATGTAGGCATCCTCCTTGGACACGCCGTTCTCCACGAGGAAGTCGAAGAGATCCTCGTATCCCCGCTGGATGGATTCTTGGACGGGATTGCCGATGCCGATAAAGCACCACTCGTCCTCGGTTTCGATGCGGGGTGCGCGCAGATTCATGTCCTTGATGAGATCGATCTTCAGCACCGCCGTCCCCTCGGCCTCGATGGCGACAAACGAGGATTCGCCCCGGGCCATGATGGCATGAATGTCGCCGATGGAGAGGTAGGCGCCCTCAACCTCGACGGGTACGTACACCACGGAGCCCGGGCAGGCATCGGTGAGGTCCATATTCCCACCGGTCGCATAGGAGGGCATGACCGTCGAGGCCTTGCCCTCCGCCGGTGCGGTGCCGATGCAGCCGATCATGGGGCGGACCGGGGCCTCGTACTTCTCGGTCAGCTTCGCCACGCCGTCCTTCAGCGGAATCTTCTGCGCCCACGTCTCGCCCATGCGGTCTTGCAGGGCGCCCGCCCCGGGCAGGAATACCGACCAGCCGCGGTCGATGAGTTGAATGTCAACAATGGTGATCTTGAGTGCGTCACCGGGCTCGGCCCCGTTGACGTAGACGGGTCCGGTCACGGGATTGATCTGGGCATCCACCTGGGAAAGATCGCGCCGCTCGTCAATCTGCGCGTACATCTCATCGGAGGTTTCAAAGCCGATTGTCTCCCCGGTACCCGGGTCGATCCGCAAGATCGGCTCGAATTCGGTAGAGAAGCCGTCCTTGCCGTGTGATTTATCGAGAAAATGGTCGATTGTCATGCGATATCCCTTCCTTTGTTCTGCCTCCAGGCAAGCATGGCCCCAGGTCAAAGGCAAGGGCGTCTCCCAAGGCGGGCTTTTGCGCCGAGTAGGGCCAGTGCGGCGCCACTCCAGATCGGTCTCGGGCCGGGTCGGGGACGGGCCCGGTCCAGGTCGGGGCCGGGTTCTGACCTGTCCCGGTCGGGTCGCCTTCCACCGCCGGCTCCTGGTTAGGATGAGGGAATGGACATACGTCTGATTGCCACGGATCTCGATGGGACCTTGCTCGATGGGCAAGGGGGAGTGAGTGCGGAAAACCGCGATGCCCTCGTCTCGGCCAGACGGGCCGGACTGCGCATCGTCATCGCCACCGGACGGCCGCCAAGCTGGCTCGATATGGTGCGCGGCATCGTCGACGACCTCATCATCATCGCCTCCAATGGCGCACTGATCCTCGACGAAAAGATGGCCGTGCGGGAGATGCGGACATTTGCTGAGGAGACGGTGGCAGAGATTGCCGCCCAGCTGCGCTCCGCCCTGCCGGGCGCCACCCTTGGCCTGCAGCGGCCATGGCGGTTCACCAGCGAACGAGACTGGCCCGGTGCGGACCTCGTTAGCCGGATCGAGGATGAACCAGCGGAGGCGGTGAAGATCCTCGCCCGATGTGACGAGCGCGGATCGGCGGACATGCAGGCGGCCGTGGCTGAACGCCTGGAGGGCCTCGCCACCGTTACCTATTCGCGCTCGAATGCCCCGGGTCTGCTCGAGCTCTCTGCCCCCGGCGTCACCAAAGCAGCCGCGTTGGAAGAGCTCGCCGGCCAGCTCGACATCGCCCCTGAGCACATCGCCGCCTTCGGGGACATGCCCAATGACGAGGAGATGCTGCGCCTCGTCGGCCACCCCCATCTCATGGGCAATGCCCCGACCGACCTTCACGTACCCGGCGCCCGCCGCATTGGCAACAATGACGAAGACGCGGTGGGCACGACGATCCGTGAGATCCTGGACAGCAACTCCCGCGGATGATCCTGGCGGACCGGCCGACGCCCGGGGCCGGATTGGTAGAGTTGCGGTGAGGAAGGGAGACCGATGAAGGCCACCATCGCCGAACAGAACCTGCTCCAAGAGCTCGCCAAAATCGACGCCGAGCTGGGAAGGTTGCGCCACGCGGCCGATAACCTTCCCGTCGTTGACGAGATCACCCGAGCCCAATCCGATTCCGCCACGGTGGGCACCCAACTCACCCGCCTCATCGCCCGGCGCGATGAATTGGCCAAGGACATGCGAGGCCACGAGGTCGAGGCCGAACGCCTCACGACCATCGCCGAGGAGAAACAGGAACGGCTCGATGCCGGGACGGGAATGGACTCGCGCCAGCTGCTTGCCCTGCAAAAGGAAATCGACCACCATCTGGCCGCCGCCGAGGAGGCGGAGAATCTTCAGTTGGAGGCCATGGAGGCCCACGAGTCCATCTCGGCCGATATTGAGCGCGGCGAGGCCAAGGCCGCCGAACTCACCGCCACCCTCACCGAGCTCATCAAACGCAAGGAATCCGAGCTTGGCGAGCTCACCTCCCAGATGGAGGACGCCACCGCCAAGCGCACCGCCACCACCGCCCAGATCAGCAAGCCCCTCACCGACGCGTACGAAGAGGCACGAGCCCGCACCGGCTCCGGCATCGTCCTCATGCTCCCCGATGGCACCGTCGATGGCGGCATGGACCTATCGATGACCGAAATTGACCAGGTGCGAACGATGGCCGAGGACGAGGTTTTCATCAACGAAGACACCGGTGCCCTCATCATCCGTCAGCGCTGAACCCGCCACGCCGCGTGCCGCCTAGCTAGGAAGGCCCGGACGTCCAGGACGGCTAGGAAACCAGCAGGGTGAGGACCCGCTTGTCGGCGTCAAAGTCAACGCCCGTGACCTCCTCACCGATAAGACCGGTCGCCAAATCGGCCACATCCTCCCCGGATGATGGGGGAGTGGAGGCCCGCAGCGCCAGGTGGGTCACGAGCCCCCGATAGTGCTTGGCGTGATGCGTGATGACCTTGCGCTTGTCTCCCACCACCCGGCAGGCCGTGATGGTGACGTGATCGGCGCTCGCGGGTGGCTTCCAGCCCGCGTAGTCTCCCGACCTGCCGTCAATGACCAACTGTCCCTCGCCGAGCTCGTCGAGGTGATGCCAGTGAGAGCGCCACTGCGCCTTCGGCGTACCCTGCTCTAGCTTGGCCCCCATGGGCAGACGGTGATCGCAGATGAGATCGGTGGGAGAGGTGGCACCAAACAGGCCGGAGAAGATGAGCACCGAGTGACGAGCCCGATTCATCTCCTGCTCGCTCAGTGAGGCAAAGTCGGCACCCTGGAAAAGGACCCCCGTGTAGATCTGCCAGGCGGGGGCGCACGGCAGCGCGGAAATATCCTGCTGGGCCGCCACCTGGGCGGCCGCGCCCTTCGGGGCGCCCAGTAGCTCAAGAGCGTTCGGCTGCTTCGAGGTGTGCTCGAGCTGAGCAATGAGCGAGGAGCGGGCCCCGGTGAAGGCTGGCACGCTCAGGGCATCAAGGTCAAGGGTGGGACCATCGGACGGGGCGGTCTTTCCCTCCGAGGGAGGCAAGCAAATCAGCATGAGCATATTTTAGGGGTAGACTCGTATCGGACAAGCTGGCCAGGCGGCCGCGTCAGTGAAAACTGCCGAGGAACGTCCGGGCTCCACAGGGCACGGTGGTGGGTAACACCCACCCGGGGTGACCCGCGGGAAAGTGCCACAGAAAACAAACCGCCGCAAGGTAAGGGTGAAAAGGTGAGGTAAGAGCTCACCGCGAGCCGGGTGACCGGATCGGCATGGTAAACCCCACCGGGAGCAAGATCAGACAGTCGGCGTCATGTGCCCGCATCGGAGAGATCCGCGCCGACGGGTAGGTCGCAAGAGACCTGCGGCAACGCAGGTCCGAGATGGATGGTCGCCACCGGCATTGGCCGGAACAGAACCCGGCGTATCGGCCAGCTTGTCCCCCTCTTCCCGCGCTTTCAACGTGTTCTCTGCTTTGCTTCCTTGGCCGCTTCCCCTCCTTGGCTACCGCGTCGGCTTATTCGGGGCCGAGCGGCGTGTCGCGGGGGAGTGCCGGCCGGTCCGTTAGGCTGGAGCCATGAAGACCAGGGACGTTATTGCCGCCATTGAAGATCTCTGCCCGCCCAGGCTCGCCGAGGAGTGGGACCGGGTTGGCCTCGTGTGCGGGGACCCGGACTGGGAGGTCAAGAAGATCCTGCTGGCCATGGACCCGTGTGAGGCCACCGTTGATGAGGCCATCAGCGGCGAATACGACTTCCTCCTCACCCACCATCCGCTCTACCTGCGCGGCACCTCCACCGTGGGAGCGCACACGACGAAGGGCGATTGGGTGACCCGGCTGATCCGGGCCGGAATCGGTCTCTATGCGGCCCACACCAATGCGGATTCGTGGGGCACCGCCCAGGCCATGGCAGATCTCCTCGGGCTCAAGGATGCTCGGCCGCTCGTCCCCGACTCCGAGCATCCGGAGCTCGGGCTCGGCCGGGTGGGCACGATTGAGCCGATGAAGCTGGGTGCTTTCGCCGATCTCGTGGCCGATAAGCTACCCGCCACCCCCGCCGGTATTCTCGTTGCCGGTGACGAAGAGGCCACCGTGGAAACCGTGGTGGTAAGCCCCGGATCCGGCGACTCATTCCTCGATGCCGCGAATGCCGCCGGGGCCGATGTCTACGTCACCGCTGATCTTCGCCACCACCCGGCCTCCGATCACATCTGGGCTGGCGGATGTGCCCTCGTCTGCCCCACGCATTTTGCGAGCGAATGGCCACTGCTGCCGCGCCTGGCGAGCGCGCTACGCGAAAAGCTTGACGTCGACATCGACGTGTCCACCACCGTCACCGACGTGTGGGGTTCGCGCCGCTAGGACGCGAACCAAGGGCTTCGGAACCGCACAGGAGTACCGTTCGTAGACTTAAGCACATGGATGCACGCAGGCACCAAGGCCGTGGATAATCCCTCCTTCGAATGTGCGCTCCAGGGAGTCAGCCTCGAAGAGAGGAAAGCCTTCCTGCGGGCGATTCGCGGGAAGAGCATCCCAGTACAGCCGAAAAAGCCGCCTATTTCGAGATCCTCGAGGATACGCCGGAGCTAGCCTTTGGCTCCGCCGATCTCGTCGATCTCCACCAGTTCATCAGATTCGTCGATATCGCCGGCCTTGAGGGCGCCCTCGTGGGGAAAAGCGGTAACGAATGATGCGGGCCCCGGCGTCCATACGAGGGCGCTGAGGGAGTGGAGTGAGGACGAGGAGACTCTCTACGACGAGCTCAATTGGGCGATTATCGCCGATGGTATTGGTCGGGTGGCTCGCGCACACGGCTGGGATGGCGCCGTGCATCACCCCCAGACTCGTATCAAGCTAGATTCCCCCCCCCATTATCGTGCCCTCGTTTCCCTCGATGAGTCGGGCGAGCATGCGCAGCAGGGGCGGCCGGATCTTCGTACGGCGATCCGCCGTGCCACGCTCCCCATTATCGAAAGATTCGTCGATGCTCATCCCGATTTCGCTTATGTTGACCAGTTACTGACGCTTGGGCTGATGTTCGATTCTGGTCTGCGCGCCCGGCGTGATGACATAAAGGAGTGGACCGAGGAGAATCTCGCAAGCCTTGTCTTCAGTACGAGGAAGATTGTCCATGCGCTCGATGACGTGTCGCTTCAGCCCGGTGATCAGCGTGATGCACTCGCCCTGTTCGCCTCCATGACCTCGTTGATCCAGCGCGGGTGTCCCTCTCCGGACCTGTTCATGTGCTTGATCAGCATGCTCGCCCTTACCGACGCGGATGGGAAACTGTGCGATTTTTCCGCACTCGGCGCGAGCATGGGCTTGCGTTCCTGGCACGACCGGGTATTCGGAACATCGGTAAAGAGGAGGATCCGCACCCGGGGTAGCGTTTTACCGGGTGCCATGAAATCTCCCCGTGGCCGGTGTTCAACGATGTTGCCGGCGCGAATACCGGGATTGATGTCAACGACCTTCACCGAGCCCTTGTTTCACCGGACGAAAAGACAAGAGCTCCGGACATGTGAGCATGGACACCTTGTGCAGGGTGTGGGACGGTGAAGATGAGACTTCCCAACGACGCGAGGACGAATCATGCCCACCGTTGCAATTATCGGCACGCTTGACACCAAGGGTGAAGAGTTCGGTTATCTTGCCGATCTCTGCTCTGAGCGAGACCTTGACGTACTGATGATCGATGTCGGGGTCTTTGATCCCGAGATCACCCCCGATATCTCCCATGACGAGGTTGCCAGTGCGGCGGGGGAGACGATTGAGCGGTTGCGTGAGGATCGGGGAACGGCCATGGCTGCCCTATCGAAGGGGCTGGAGCTGCTGCTGCCGGAACTGTACGCGCAGAAGCGATTCGACGGAGTGCTCTCGCTCGGAGGCTCGGGCGGCACCGCGCTTGCCACGTCGGGGATGCGGGCACTGCCGCTGGGTGTGCCTAAGCTGATGGTCTCGACCATGGCCGCGGGCGATGTCTCTGACTACGTCGGCACCTCGGATATCCTCATGATGCCCTCTATCGTGGACGTTGCCGGGCTGAATGCCATCTCTCGAACGGTGTTTGCTCGCGCTACCTCCGCCATGGCGGGCATGCTCAGCCACCCTCTTGACGCTGAGGAATCCGAGCGACCCCTGGTGGCCGCCACGATGTTTGGGGTGACAACGCCCTGCGTGGATAAGGCCGCTTCCCTGCTCGAGGAGGCCGGATACGACGTGCTCGTCTTCCACGCCACCGGTGCCGGCGGAAAGACCATGGAGCGGCTCATCCGTGATGGCTACATCTCCGCGGTCGCTGATCTGACCACGACCGAATGGTGCGATGAGCTGGTGGGAGGTGTGCTTAGCGCAGGCCCTCACCGGCTCGAGGCCGCCGCCCGGGCGGGAATTCCACAGGTCGTGTCCGTCGGAGCGCTCGACATGGTGAATTTTGGGGCTCCGCGAACCGTTCCCGAGCGTTTTTCCTCCAGGCACTTCTACCCGCACAACCCCCAGGTCACGCTTATGCGCACCACCGTGGAGGAGAACCGGTCTCTCGGCCTTATCCTGGCCCAGAAGCTCAATGAAGCGACCGCTCCGGCGGTTGTGCTGCTGCCCGAGCGCGGGGTCTCCGCCCTCGATGCCGAGGGAGCTCCCTTCCGAGATCCGCAAGCTGACGAGGTGCTCTTTGCCTCCCTGGAAGAGGGACTGACCAATGAGCTCGTGACACTTCACCGCGTCGATGCTCACATCAACGATCCAGGTTTTGCCTCGCGGGCCGTCCGCGAGCTGATCAACCTCATGAAGTGAAAGGAACTAGATGAATACCCAAACACGCGAAGAGATTCTTGCCGATTTTCGCGCTCGAATCGAGGCCGGTGAGGTGCTGCTCGGCGTTGGTGCCGGTACCGGCATCACGGCCAAGTCCTCCGAGGCTGGCGGCGCTGACATGCTCATCATCTACAACTCCGGTCGGTTTCGGATGGCGGGCCGCGGCTCCCTGTCTGGGCTTATGGCATACGGGGATGCCAATGCCATCGTTGAGGAAATGGGTCGCGAGGTGCTCCCGGTGGTCGAGAAGACGCCGGTGCTTGCCGGAGTCTGCGGCACGGATCCCTTTAGGGTGATGCCGAAATTCCTCGAGGATCTGAAGAGTCAGGGCTTCTCCGGAGTGCAGAATTTTCCCACCGTCGGCCTGATCGACGGCGTCTTCCGCCAGAATCTTGAGGAGACGAACATGGGATATGGGCTCGAGGTAGAGATGATCCGCATTGCCCACGAGATGGACATGCTCACCTGCCCCTACGTCTTCGATGCGGACCAGGCCAGGGACATGGCCGAGGCGGGCGCCGATATCCTTGTCGCTCATATGGGCTTGACGACCAAGGGCACGATCGGCGCGCGCACCGCGCTCACCCTCGATGACTGCGTTGAGCGAATCCGCGATATCATGGAGGCCGGCCGGAAGGTGTGCGAGGACATCCTCGTCATCTGCCACGGCGGACCGATCGCCGAGCCGGAAGATGCCGCCTACGTGCTCGAGAAGCTCCCCGAACTCGCCGGTTTTTTGGGGCTTCGTCGATCGAGCGTTTCGCAGCGGAACGCGGAATCAAGGCGCAGGCCGAGGAATTTAAGAAGATCCGCCAGTAGTAGTAGGCAGACATTGCTGGCCAGGCCAGCGACAGCCCCGCCCGATTCATAGCGGACATGATCAGGCGGAGGTATCGGGAGGGAGGCGTCGGCTTTCCTCCCGATACTTTATCGGCGGACGTCCGTGGTGTTTGGCGAACATGCGAGAGAACTGGGGATAATCGCGGTACCCGACGAGGTGGGCGATGGCCCGCAGCGAGCTATCGGTGTCACGCAGCAGGCGAGCGGCGATCTCCATCCGATAGTTAATGACGTAGTCCCGAAAGGGGATGCCGATCTGTTCGGTGAAAAGCGTGGAGAAATGCGAGCGTGACAGATGGGTGAGCTCGGAGATTCTTCCCATCGTGCAGTCGCGCCCGTAGTGCTCGGCCACGTAGGCGAGCGCCGCATCCACCGGATTGCCCGGGGCGCTTTCCGCGGTGCGGGGCAGTTGGCCGGCACCGTGAAACGCGTCAACCGCTGATCGCATTCCCTCCTCATAAGGCAGGCGTTCAAACGTCGAGCCCCCGATATAGCCGTGGACCGGTGCTAGTGCCGCAATGAAGGACATGTCGGCGCCGGTGCGCACCGGGCCGCCGTAGACCATGCGGATCACCTGGGGATTGAGGCGCTCGCAGGCCCCGAGCACACTGTCGGCGCGCCGTGCCGCATGGGCGAGGGACATAGCGCGAGCGGGTCCGGTAAGGCCGCCCACCGTGAGCCCGAGATTGAGGCAGATGATCTGCGCGCCCGCCTCAACCATGAGCCTCATCGAAGGCTCATCGACAACAAAGGCAACCGTCAACAGACCCGATTCCGCCGCGCGCCTGATGAGCTCCACCTCGCGCTCGAATGGCCATTCCTCGGCCAGGGCCGCCCCGAAGTTGCCATCGACGAGACCGATCGTGGGGTAGTTGTTGATTCCGCTGGCGCCCGCCGCAACAGCCCGCTCAATGAAGTCGTTAAGCCCGGCGGTGGGATCGGCCGCGTGCAGGCCGGCGACAAGGGGAAGGTCGAGATCCAGCGGGGCCAGTTCGCGCGCGAGTAGCTCGAGCGTCAGCTCATTCGAATTCGCGTAGGGCAGATATCCGGCCAATGACGGATTACCACGGCGCCGAAAGACCCCGGAGGACAGCGCCATGAGGAGATCGGCGCCCGCCTGAGCCGCGCCGGTGGCGCTGATTCCCGAACCGACGGAGACCCCGACGAGTAAGCGTTCGCCCGCGGTCGGCGCCCGGAGAATCACTTAGAGGGTGTCGGCCGCCAACCGAGCTGCGCCGACGATGCCGGCGGTATTGCGCAGGGCGGCGGGGCGGATGGGGGCCGTGAGATCAAGGAGCGGCAGGAACTTCTCAGATTTGCGCGAGACGCCGCCGCCGACGATGAAGAGGTCAGGATTGAGGAGGCGCTCGTACTGGGAGTAGACCACCTGGAGGCGTTTGGCCCACGAGGACCAGCCGAGATCCTTCTTACTGCGCACGGCGGAGGAGGCGTAGGCTTCGGCCTCCTTGCCATTGGGCAGGATGAGATGACCGAGCTCGGTATTGGGCACCAGCTGCTCATTGATGATGAGGGCGGAGCCGATTCCGGTGCCGAGCGTGGTGACGAGAACCGTGCCGGTGCAGCCCTTGGCCGCACCGTATTCCACCTCGGCGTAGCCGGCAGCATCGGCATCGTTGACGGCGAGAGTGGGCCGGTTCAGGCGCTCGGACAGGAGCTGTTCCACCGCGACTCCCTCCCAGGAGTCATCGAGATTGGCAATCCAGGGGACAACGCCGTGGATGATGGGGGCGGGGAATGTGACGCCGACCGGAATGGTGGAGTCGAGGTCAAAGTGCTCAACCACCTCCGCGACAATGTCGGCAACGGCCTGTGGAGTGGAGGCCTCGGGCGTGGGAATCCGGAAGCGCTCGGCGGCGAGCTCTCCAGTGTTGAGATCGACCGGGGCGCCCTTGATGCCCGAGCCGCCGATGTCAATGCCAATTGCGTGCATTATGCCTCCGTGAGGATGTCCGCGCCGTCGTCCGTGACGGCGAGGGTGTGTTCGAATTGGGCGGTGCGCCCCCGGTCCTTGGTCACCACTGTCCACCCATCATCCCACTGATCCCATTCGTAGGTGCCGAGCGTGAGCATGGGTTCGATGGTAAAGACCATCCCCACCTCCATGAGCTGACCATATTCCGGGGCGCAGTCGTAGTGGGGGATGATGAGGCCGGAATGGAAGGCTTCGCCTACGCCGTGCCCGGTGAAATCGCGGACCACGCCGTAGTCGAAGCGCTTGGCGTAGGAGGAGATAACTCGGCCGATGACGTTGATGGGGCGGCCGGGCCGCACGGCCTTGATGGCGCGCTCCATGGAGATGCGAGTGCGCTCGATGAGGAGGGCGGACTCCTCATCAATCTCACCCACCCCGAAGGTCTTGTTCGTATCCCCGTGCACGCCGTTGAGATAGGCGGTGACGTCGAGATTGACGATGTCGCCCTCCTCCAGGACGGTGGAATCGGGGATGCCGTGGCAGATGACCTCATTGACCGAGGTACAGATCGACTTCGGGAATCCCATGTAGTCCAGGGAGGACGGGTAAGCGCCGTGATCGCACATGTACTCATGGGCAATCCGATCCAGCTCATCGGTGGTGACCCCGGGGGCAATAGCTGCGGCCGCTTCCGCCAGGGCCCCGGCCGCCACCTTTCCGGCGGCGCGGATCCTCTCAATCGTTTCAGCGTCCTTGACGTCGGGGGCGGTCACCACCTCCGGGCCGTCGTGGAAAAGATACTCGGGCCGAGGAATCGAGGTGGGTACCTTCCGCTTCGGTCCGATGGTTCCGGGAACGAGTGTGCCTAGAGGCGCGCGCTGTGCAAGCATGGAGACAAGTTTACCAAGGAGGTTCACTGTGGCCAGCGGCGATGACGAGTACTACTACAACACCGAGACCGGCGAGGTGGAACAGGGCAGGTGCTCCCTGTGGTCGAAGGTGATGGGACCTTATCCCACCGCCGAGGAGGCTGCCCGCGCACTCGAGATTGCCCGGCAGCGCAATGCCGAGGCTGAGGCACAAGAAGCCGAGTGGAACAAGGACTGGGATGACGACGGGTGGGATGACGAGGACTGACGTGGCATGCCGAGGGGCCGCCCGCAGGCGGCCCCTCATGGTCCTCTTATCGAGGTGTGCTTGTCATATCATCGTTGACCGCGCGCCGATTCTTTCGGCGCCCAGCAGCCCTTACCCCTAGAAGGAGTGCTCCCGGGTGGGGAAGGCGCGGGATTTGACGGCCTCGATGTAGGAGGAGGCGGCGTCTCGCAGCGCACCTTCGACATTGCCAAAGGCGGGGGCGAAGGACGGCCGCCAGTCGCCAATGCCCGCCATGTCCGTCCATACGAGAACCTGACCGTCGGTGTGCGGGCCGGCCCCGATGCCGATGGTGGGGATCTCGAGGATCTTCGTGATGCGCTCGGCAACCGCCTGGGGAATGAGCTCGAGGACGATCGCGGAGGCGCCGGCCTCCTGGATGGCGTAGGCGTCCTCGACGAGCCGATCCGCCCCATCATCAGTGCGGCCCTGGACCCGCGGCCCGGACAGAGCATTCTCGGCCTGCGGGGTAAACCCAATATGGCCCACAACGGGAATACCGTGATCGGTGCACGCCTTGATCTGCTCGGCCACGGCGACCCCACCCTCAAACTTGACGGCGTTCGCGCCGGCCTTGATGAGCTGGACGGCCGAGTCTAGACACTGGGCGGGACCGGTCTCGTAGGTGCCGAACGGCAGATCGGAGACGATGAGGGAACGTTTGACGCCACGGGCCACGGCCCGGGTGGCCACGATGATTTCGTCGAGCTCAACTCCAATGGTGGTCTCGCGGCCAAACATCGTCATGCCAATGGAATCACCAATGAGCAGCATGTCAATGCCGGCCTCGTCAAAGATCCTCGAGGATACGGCGTCATAGGCGGTCAGCATGGTGATCGGATCGCGGTGGGCCTTGGCCTCGGCGAGGTGGACGATGCGCATGCGGCGGGGCTGGTCGGTCATGGGTGCCTCCTTCTGGGCACCACCATACCGCGCGGGCGCGCGAGCCCAGATCCCTGGCACAATGAATGTGGCGGGACCCGCACGGGGTCCGGGAAGGAAGCGCCATGGACCGGCAGCAAGAAGACGTCCTCCAGGTCATCAACGACCGCGATATCAAATTCGTGCGCCTGTGGTTTACCGATGTCATCGGCACCCTCAAATCCGTGGCGATTGCGCCCGCCGAGCTCGAGGAGGCCTTCGAGGACGGCATTGGCTTTGACGGGTCCTCGATTGAGGGCCTGGCTCGAGTGGTGGAAAGCGATATGCTCGCCCACCCGGATGCCTCCACCTTCCAGGTCTTGCCCTGGCGGGGCGAGGGCGAGGTTGCCCGCATGTTCTGCGACATCTCCGACCGGGAGGGCTCCCCGGCCCGCTCCGATCCGCGCTGCGTGCTCAAAAGGGCGCTCGCGAAGGCCCAGGAATTGGGATTCAGCTTCTACACTCACCCCGAGGTGGAGTTTTATCTCTTCCATCCCACAAACGATGCTCAGGCGCCCTTTGAGCCGATTGATAATGCCGGGTACTTCGATCATTCCGAGCGGCTCGTTGCCCAGGACTTCCGCCGCGTCGCCATCGGAACCCTGGAGCAGATGGGAATCTCGGTCGAGTTCTCCCACCACGAGGCCGGTCCGGGTCAAAACGAGATTGACCTGCGCTTCGCTGACGCATTGACCATGGCCGATCACATCATGTCCCTGCGCACCGTGGTTCAACAGGTGGCGCTCGGCCAGGGCGTCATGGCCTCGTTCATGCCCAAGCCCCTCATCAACGCCCCCGGCTCGGGCATGCACTCCCACCTGTCCCTATTCGAGGGTGAAAAGAACGCCTTCTTCGACCCGTCCGGCCACTATCTGCTGTCGGCCACCGCCCGGAAGTTCATGGCCGGACTGCTGCACTATTCCGGGGAGATCGCCGCGATCACCAATCAGCACGTGAATTCGTATAAGCGGCTGTGGGCCGGCTTCGAAGCCCCCTCCCACGTGTGCTGGGGGCACAATAACCGCTCCGCCCTCGTCCGTCTGCCCTCCTTCCGCGTGGACAAGCCACATTCGGCCCGCATCGAATATCGCGCCATCGACTCCGCCGCCAATCCCTATCTCGCCTACGCGGTCCTTTTGGCCGCCGGTCTCAAGGGAATCGAAGACGATCTCGAGCTGCCGGATGAGGCACACGAGGACGTGGCCCTCATGACGGAAAATGAGCGCCGTGCCCTCGGGATTGAGCCCCTGCCGGGCTCGCTCGAGCAGGCGCTGGAGAAGATGCGGGACTCGGAGCTCGTGGCCGACACGCTGGGGGAGGAGGCCTTCGACTACTTCCTGCGCAACAAAGAAAGCGAGTGGCGGGCCTACCGCAACCAGATCACCCCGGTTGAGCGGCAGCGCTTCCTATGAGGGCGGCGTCGCCGACCAGTGAGCTGCGTAGGGTCGGCTTCACGGATCCGGCCAAGGCCGCCCGGCTCCTTGATGCCCCCTGCCTGGCCGGCTATGACGTCATCGAGGTAGCCGCCTCCTGCCCCGACCCCGACGAGGGACTACTCGCCCTCACCCGCCTCGCCGAGGCAGCCCCCGAGGAGCTCCAGGCCGCCTGGGCCAAGCCTCATGGGGCGCGCCGCCTCTTTGCCCTCCTCGGCATGTCCCGTCCCCTCGGCGACCTGCTCATCAGTCACCCACACTGGCTGGCTGGGCTTGACGAGGCCCCCGCCCGGATCAATGAGGAGGACGAACAGCGCGCCTTTGAGAAAGCGGTCGCAGGTGGCGTCGAGGGCATTCGCGCCCACTACTATCGCCGCCTCATCGACATTGCCGCCCGGGACCTCACCTCCCCCGATCCCATGGGCCAGGTGGCACACGTCGCCGAAGACCTCGCCCGTCTCGTCGGCGCCACCTTGCACGGCGCGCTCGTTCTGGCGAGGCAGCTGACGGGGGAGAAGGCTCCTCTCGCCGTCATCGCCATGGGCAAAACCGGCGGCCTGGAGCTCAACTACATCTCCGACGTCGACGTCGTCTTCGTGACGCTCGATGAACCGGACGTGCCCGGGGCCACCCGCCTGGCCCGCAGCATCGGGGAGATCGTCTCCCAACCGGGAACCCTACGCCCCCTGTGGCCGCTGGACGCCGACCTACGCCCCGAGGGCAAAGATGGGCCGCTCGTGCGCACCCTGGACTCCTACCGCGCCTACTACGAACGGTGGGCAAAGAACTGGGAATTTCAAGCCCTCCTGAAGGCCCGCTTCGTGAGCGGAGACAAACAGCTGGGCACGTCCTTCCTCGACCTCACCCGGCCCTACGTGTGGTCGGCCTCGGGCCGCGAGAGCTTTGTCGAATCGGCGCGCAGCATGCGGAGGAGAGTCGAAGACACCCTCGCCCCCGATGAGGCGCCCCGACAGCTCAAACTCGGCAAGGGCGGCTTGCGGGATGTCGAATTCACCGTCCAACTCCTCCAGCTCGTCCACGGTCGCGTCGATGACACGCTACGCGCCCCGAGAACGCTGGATGCGCTCGCGGCTTTAAGGGATGGCGGATATGTGGGGCGAAGCGATGCCGACCGGCTCGATGAGGCTTACCGCTTCCTGCGCACCCTCGAGCATCGCATCCAACTCCAGCGACTGCGCCGCAGCCACCTCGTACCCGAGAAAGAATCGGAGCTGCGCCGCCTCGCCCGTTCTCTGTCCTTCCCCTCCGGGGAGGCCCTTGAGGAGGCCTGGCTCGCTACCCGAAGGGATGTGCGCCGCCTCCACAAGTCCATCTTCTACCGCCCGCTCCTGCCCGAAGCAGCGCGGCTGTCCGATGATGACATCTCGCTTGATGACACCGCAGCGCGGGACCGTCTTGGTGCGATTGGCTACCGTGATCCAGGCCGGGCCCTCGACCACATTGCGGCCCTCACCGAGGGGCTGTCGCGTTCAGCCAAAATCCAGCGCCAGCTCCTGCCAGTCCTGCTCGGCTGGTTCACCGCCGGGCCGGAGCCGGATGCTGGGCTCTTACACTTTCGGCGCCTGTCGGAGGAGATGGGCAGAACCCACTGGTATCTCAAGCTCCTGCGAGATTCCGGCGTGGCTGCCAAGCGCCTCGCCATGATCCTCTCCACGTCCCGCTATCTCGCCGAGCAGATTCCCCGGCTGCCCGAATCGGTGGCCTGGCTGGCCGCGGACGAGGATCTCGTCCCGCACGACATTGAAGATCTGCGGGTTGAGCTCCACTCGCTCATCTCCCGGCGCACTGACCCGGTGGAGATCGCCCAGGCGGGCAGGTATCTGCGCCGGCGGGGCCTGCTCCGCTCCGGCCTGGCCATCTCCACCGGCGTTATCGGGGCCGGACTCTGCCGGCGCGCCATCACCACCGCCTCCGAGGTGGCCCTCGAGGCCGCCCTCGTGGCCGCCCGCCGACAGGTGGCCGGGGCCCATGACATCTCCGAGGAGGAGCTGCCCACCCTCGCCATCATCGGCATGGGATCCCTTGGGGCTAAGGAAATGAGCCACAGCTCCGATGCCGACGTCATCTTCGTCCACGAGGCGGCCGGCCGGCATTCGGCAACCGATCGCGAGGCGAGCGGCACAGCCGAGGACGAGGGCGATGATGACAGCGCGCGCCTGGCCCAGGAGCTCGCCGAGGCGGTGGTGGCGCTGGCGCGGCAGGGTGCCGGTGAGCCCCCGCTCGTCATCGATGCCGATCTTCGCCCCGAGGGGCGCAATGGCCCGCTCACCCGATCCCTGGCCTCCTATGCTGAATACTACGAGCGGTGGGGCGAAACGTGGGAACGCCAGGCTCTCCTCAAGGCCCGCCCCGTCGCGGGAGATCAAGACCTGGGAGAACGGTTCATCGAGCTCATAGAACCCATTCGTTACGGCGAGGGACTGAGCGCGGAAGAGCGCCGGGCGATCAGGCATATGAAGGCGCGGGTCGAGGCCGAGCGGATTCCCCGTGGCGTTGCCAAAACCCGCCAGCTCAAGCTCGGTCCCGGCGCCATTGCCGATGTCGAATGGACGGCGCAATATCTTCAGCTCGCCCACGCGGAGCACGACCCAGCCTTGCGCACCACCTCCACCCTGCCGGCGCTTGAGGCCGCCGTGGCCGGCGGGTACATCGGGGAAGCCGAGGGGCAGGCGCTCGCCGAATCCTGGGCCTATGCTCAACGGCTGCGCATGGCGGTAGCCCTCGGCACCGGAAGAACCTCCGGCAGCAGGGTCGACGTTCTCCCGCACGAGGCGGGAGAACTCACCACCATTGCCGCCATGCTCTCCGGCTCCACCCGGCCCGATATTGACGAGACCTATCTGCGGCTGACCCGCCGGGCCAGGCGCGTCGTCGAAAAGATCTTCTTCCCGGCCAGCTGAGCCGCTGATGTTTCTCCTTTCGGGCCGATAGGCTGGGGCCGGAAGGGGGATGTTCCCATGAGACTCATCCTTGCGCGTCACGGTCAAACGACCTCCAATCTCATTCGCGCCCTCGATACCGCCGCTCCGGGAGCCTCGCTCACCGAGGACGGGAAGAAGCAGGCCAGGAGGCTGGGGGAGCGCCTTGACCTCCCCATTGACCGCGTCATCGCCTCCCATCTTGTCCGCACCCAGCAAACCGCGGCCCTCGCCTGCTCCCTCGAGGCCACCATCGACCCCCGCATCGCAGAAGTTAGCGCCGGGGTGTGGGAAATGCGCCACGATAAGGAAGCACATCGGGCCTATTTTGGCACCTGTGCGGAATGGATGGGCGGCCACCTCGCCCCCGCTATTGACGGGGGTGAGAGCGGCCACGAGGTCCTCGCGAGGTTCAACGCGGCGCTTGTTGATGCGGCCGAAGCCCGGTCGGGTGGCACCACCCTCCTCGTCTGCCACGGCATGATGCTCCAGGTGTGGGCCAGCCACACCTTCGGCCACCAGCCCCATATGATCAATTGCGCCTTCGCCATCGCCGACGGCGAGCCCGGGAACTGGACCTTGACGCACTGGCCAACCGGAAAGGTGACTACTCCGCTCTCGCAGCTCGTGAGGTGAACCGCGCAGCACGGTGGGATCTGGCGAATAAAGACCAGCAGAGTAACCGCCATGATCGTCCTCGCCGCCGCGGGTGCATGCGGCACCGAAGCCGAGAACTAAGGGCGCCCGATCCGGCGTGGACCGGTTGAAGTCCCCATGAGCACCGACGGAGAGAGGCGGGAAACCTACGCGCGATTGACTGAGGAGCTTATGCGACCCGTTAGCCAACAGTGATCTTTGGTGGCTGGCATAAGATCGCCAGCCTACTCCCCGTGCTGTTCCTATGGGTGCTCGGTGGCCAGCGTGTGTTCGCAGGGCAGCAAGAAGCCCCGCCGGGATAAAGACGAGCATCCCGACGGGGCAGTGATAGCTATTCTACGGCAGGGATCGCCTCAGCAAAACCCGCGCATTGATCTGTTAGAGGAGGAACCAGGCCAGGGCGATGACGGCGGCGGCAAGGAGGACTGCCATGCCGATGATGCCGCCGCAACCGGAGCGGGTCTCGGCGGGATCCTCGTCGTAGGGCTGGGACTGGTAGCGCCAGGCGTGCGGATTCGTCCAAGGGCTCGTCTCGTTGTAGGGAGTCGAGCCCCTGGGCGGTAGCGGATCACGATCATCAACCTCCCCGGGACGAAGGTTGTAGGGGCCGGAGCCCTCGTGGTCCTCGCGCCGGATGACACCGCGATCCTCGCGGGTCTCAGATTCGAGGGGATCACTCCCGGCGGGACGTGCGTGCCCCGTCACGCCGTCTGCCGGGTCGAAGCTGTTGCGGCCCTCGAGGCCGCCCTCCTCCGGCCGGTCCCACCGCGGGTCGGGATCCTTGCCCGGGGCTAAATCCTCGTCTTGCGATGGGGTGGGGGATGGTCCCTCGGGGCTGGCCGCTTCTTCGGGGCGCTGCCAGTTACTCGGATCGGAAGACCACTGGCCCCAGTCCTCGCGGTCCTCGGGATGCTTCACGTCCACGCCTCCTGGATTTAAATGTCGAAGTAGAGCTCGAACTCGTGGGGATGCGGGCGCTCCCGCATCGGTGCGATTTCATTGTCCCACTTGTAGTCGATCCATGTCTCGATGAGATCCGCGGTGAAAACGTCTCCCTCGAGCAGGAAGTCGTGATCGGCGGCCAGCGCATCCAGGGCACCTTCGAAGGTGGCGGGCAGCTTCTCGATGGCCTCGAATTCCTCGGGGGGAAGACCGTAGAGGTCCTTATCGATGGGATCGGCCGGCTCGATGCGGTTGCGAATGCCATCCAGGCCGGCCATGAGCTGCGCCGAGAAGGACAGGTAGGGATTCGCGGCCGGATCCGGTACGCGGTACTCGAGGCGCTTGGCGGCCGGGGAGGAGCCGGTGACGGGGATGCGGATGCAGGCGGAGCGGTTGCGCGCCGAGTAGACGAGGTTGACCGGGGCCTCGAAGCCGGGAACGAGGCGGCGGAAGGAGTTGATCGACGGATTGGTGAAGGCGGTGAGCGCGGGGGCGTGGGCGAGCAGGCCGCCAATGTACCAGCGGGCCAGATCCGACAGCCCACCGTATCCCCGCTCATCGGCAAACAGCGGCTTGCCGTCCTTCCACAGCGACTGGTGGCAGTGCATGCCCGAACCATTGTCACCGAAGATCGGTTTGGGCATGAAGGTGGCGGTTTTGCCATTGCGCCAGGCCACGTTCTTGATGATGTACTTGAACTTCATGAGATCATCGGCCGCCTGGCGTAGCGTGGCGAAGCGGTAGTTGATCTCCTGCTGGCCGGCGGTGCCCACCTCATGGTGCGCGCGCTCAACAAGGAGGCCCGATTCGCTCATCACCTGACACATCTCGTCGCGCAGGTCGGCGAACTGATCATTGGGGGAGACGGGGAAGTAGCCACCCTTGAACCGGGTCTTGTAGCCGAGGTTGCCACCCTCCTCCTCCCGGCCGGTGTTCCACCAGGCCTCGTTGGAGTTGATGTGGTAGTACGACTCGTGCTGGTTGGTGGTGTAGCGGATGTCATCAAAGATGTAGAACTCGGCCTCGGCGCCCACGTAGATGGTGTCGGCAATGCCGGTGGAGCGCAGGTATTCCTCGGCCTTGGTGGCCACGTTGCGCGGATCGCGCGAGTAGGCCTCCCCGGTGAAGGGATCGACGATGGAGAAGTTGACGCAGAGGGTCTTATTGGCGCGGAAGGGGTCGATGAACGCCGAATCCACATCCGGGATGAGCTTCATGTCGGACTCGTGGATTGCCTGGAAGCCGCGAATCGACGAGCCGTCAAACATGAGTCCGTCGGTGAAGGCATCGGCCTTGAAGCTCTCGACGGGAATGTTGAAATGCTGCATGATTCCCGGCAGATCGCAGAAGCGAACGTCAACAAAGGTGACGTCGTGGTCCTTGGTATAGGCAATGGCCTCATCGGCGCTGGAAAACATCGAGTCTCCTCCTTCTTTCGGGCCCATTCGACCCGACGCCCCTTAGTGTAGTGGCGCCCCGGTATGCCCGCCGGCCCTTCCAACATGTAACCCGCGCGGCACAGTCTGCGCCGGCGCACCGGCATGGTCGCGTGCCTCGACCAAGGAGAGCCCACACCGGAGTAGCCGACCGGTGTCCAGGATGAACCGTATATGAGTGGCTCCTGGAAAAGCCCTGGTAGCAGCCGAAATGTCTGACCAATAATGGGGTGGTGGGGCGTAGGCTGGAAGGGTGTCTGACAGCGAGGGAAGCGATCTGTTTGCCCCGTATAAGCCGCAGTGAATCTCTGGAGATGAGTATGGCAACAACAATTGCAGAAAATATTATCGATACCCTCGCCGACCAAGGCGTTACCCATATTTGGGGTGTGGTTGGCGACGCTCTCAACCCGGTGGTGGATGCGATCCGCACCGAGGAACGTATCGAGTGGATTGGTGTGCGCCACGAGGAGGTCGCCGCCTTTGCCGCCTCGGCGCAAGCCCAGCTCACCGACAACATTGCCGTCTGCATGGGCACCGTGGGCCCCGGCGCCATCCACCTGCTCAATGGCCTGTATGACGCGAAGAAGGCGCATGCCCCCGTCCTCGCCATTGTCGGTCAGGTGCCCACCGAGTCGATCGGTTCGGCCTTCTTCCAGGAGGTCCACAATGATCGCGTCTTCGCCGACGTTGCCTGCTACACCGGCACGGTGACCGATGCCGGTCAAATGCCGGGGATGCTGGCCCAGGCGCTCAATGCCGCGGTCTCCCAGCGCGGCGTCGCCGTGCTTTCCCTGCCGGCCAATATGGGCCTGGAGGAGCTACCCTCTTACGTCAAGCCGGTTCCGATCGCCCCGCGCAGTGTCGAAGCTGCCGCCGCCGACAGCGATATTGCGGAGGCAGCACAGCTTCTCAATAACTCGGATAAGGTCACGCTCATGGTGGGCAAGGGCGCCCGAGCCGCCCGCACCGAATGCCTTGAGCTCGCCGATAAGCTGGCCGCTCCCATGGTCATCACCCTGCAGGGCAAGGAGGGCCTCGAGCACGACAATGAGTTCCAGGTGGGCCAGACCGGCCTCATCGGCAATCCGGCCGCCGTCGGAGCGCTGAAGTCCTGCGACACCCTCATGCTCATCGGCACCGACTTCCCCTATTCGGAGTGGCTACCGGACGATAAGACGGTTATTCAGCTCGACATTGTCCCCGAGCATATTGGCCGCCGAGTCGCCGTTGATCGCGCTCTCATCGGCCATGCGGCCCCCACCCTGGCCAAGCTCATCACCCAGGTCACCGCCAAGGAAGACCGGGGCCACCTGGAGACGCACACCAAGGAGTACGCCGCTTGGCTCAAGGGCCAGCACAAGCTCGCCGATCCCGCCCACGATCACACCCTGGTGGGCAAGGTGCGCTCACTTGCCGATAATCCCGAGGGCAAGATCCGCCCCGAAGCCGTGGCCGTCGCCTTGGACAAGGTGTGCGCGGATGATGCCATCTTCGCCGCCGATACCGGCATGTCCACCGTGTGGCTCGCTCGCCTCCTGCCCATGCGCCATAACCGCCGGCTGCTCGGCTCCTTCAACCTTGGCTCCATGGCCAATGCCATGCCGATGGCGCTGGCCGCCCAGGCTGAGGATCGCAATCGCCAGGTCATCGGTATGTGCGGGGATGGTGGGCTCATGATGCTGCTCGGCGATCTGCGTACCGCGGTCACCTATGACCTGCCGGTCACCCTCGTCGTGTTCAACAACTCCCGCCTCGGTATGGTCAAGCTTGAGCAGGAGGAGATGGGTCTGCCCGAATATGGCACCGAGCTCGACAATCCCTCCTTCGCCAAGGTGGGCGAGGCCATGGGCCTCACCTCCATGCGGGTCACCGAACCGGAGGATCTCGAGGGGGTCCTCGCCAAGGCCGTCGCCACCAACGAGCCCGTTCTCGTTGAGGTCATGACGAATCCGGAGGAGGTCGCAGTTCCGGGGCGGACCGATGCCGGGCAGGTCTTCGGCTTCGCCAAGGCCAAGGCTAAGGAGATCCTCGACTAGAGCCTCCGATCCCTCAGACGCATCCCAGCTGCCCGCCATCCAGGCGGGCAGCTGCCTTCGGGTTAGGATGACCCTATGGCCGATGAACTCACCCTTGCCCCGCTACCCAGGCGGCTTGTCGCCCTCGTCATTGACTGGGTTGCCGCCATGGCAATCGCCCGGGGATTCCTCAACTATCAGCCCTTTGAGATCCTCGGCGTCTTTCTCGTCATGTCGATCGTCCTCGTGGGCACCATGGGCGGCACCATCGGTCACTTCCTCACCGGTATCGCCGTGCGCCGCATGGGAGGCGGGCTGCCCGGCCCGCTCAAGGCCGTTGGCCGCCAGGCATTGTTGTGTCTCGTCGTTCCCGGCATCTTCACCGTGGCTGATGGTCGGGGCTTCCACGATGCCCTCATGGGCACGACGATCACCAGGGTTCGCTGAACTACGCCTCGCTCACTGTGGCGCGTGAGCGGCACGAAAAGAGCAGGTGCTGGCGCACCTGCTCTTTCCTTGATGTGTGGCTGTTTAGCGGCCCCGCATGGCCTTACGGTTGGGACGCATGCGCTGCGGGTCGATGCCCTTGGGGATCGGCAGCTTGTTCGCGGTGACAGTGTCGAGGCGCTTGGCCACGACGGAGACCTCGGGGCCGGTGAGCTTCTTCGGGAACTTCCGCAGCGATTTCATGATCTTGGCCAGCGGAACCTGTCCCTCCTCAGTGCCGGATTCGATGACGTTGACGGGCACGTTGGGGGCAACACGCCGGGCAAGCTTGCGCTCTTCGGCGATAAGCTTGCTGACCCGGTGGGACGGGCCCTCGGTGACCAGGACGATGCCGGGCTTGCCGATGAGGCGGTAGACGAGATCCTGGGTGCGTGCATTAAACCGGACCGGCTCCTCGGAGTAGGACCAGCCGCGCTTGATGCGGGAGATGATGGCCCCAGCCGCTCCGGGAATCCCCTCCATCTGTTTGTAGGAGGCTCGCTCGATGAGGCGGGTGAGCACGATCATCGCGATCATTGGGGCGATGATGATACCGGAGATGGTCCACAGGATCTTCGAGTGAAGCACCAGGCCGATGATGATGAACAGGGCGAGCACAGCCACGAAGGTGCCCAGCAGAATCCACGGCAGAGCCGGATAGGTCTTCTTGGCAATCTTGTAGCCGTCACCCAGCAGCTGATACCAGCGGCGCTTCTTCGGTTTGTCAGTCATGGTCCTAGTCTAACGTGAACGACGATGGTGCAAGGTGGCCACCAGGCCGACGAGGGCCATGGCGGCCGCGGCGGCGGTGCCCAGGTGGAATCCGCCGGCAAGCGAATGGGGAAGAATCTTCCCGGCGAGGGCAGCCCCGCCCGCCACTCCCACGACATTGGCGGAGCCAATCGCGGTCATCGCCACCCCATCCCCGCCCTTGGGGGCAAGCTGGCCGGCAAGAGTGAACATCGCCACGGAGGCCGGGCCAATACCCATGCCGAGGAAGAACAAGATGATAGCGAGCTGGGGTGCGCTGGACGCCAGGGGAGTGAGCAGGGTGAGGCCCACCATGGCGAGACCTCCAATGGTGATGCGGAGGCGCTCATCAATCCACGCGGGAATGGCCACCGATCCGAGTGCCGTGAGTGCCGCTCCCGCGCCCATGGCCGAATAGATGAGCCCGGCGCTCGAGGCTGAGCCGAAGTGGGTAGCGGCCGCCGTGGTCGAGGTCTGCATGGCCCCGAAGAAGGCGCCGAGGCAGCACATGGCGGCAAGTGTTACTGCCACCTTGGCCGCCACGGTGAGGATGGCGGGGGCGTTCTCGTCTCGCTGCTCCGGTCGTCCGGGGCACGAGCGATGCAGGGCGAGGGAAGTGATGCAGAGGGCGGAGATGCCGGCCGTGATCGCAATGGGCAGGGTCGGATTGACCGCGGAGGCGAGTATTCCGACAAAAGCGGGGCCAAGCACGAAGTTCAGTTCATCGGCCACCGTCTCATACGACAGGGCCGAGGTGAGGGCCCTCGGCGTGCGGGCCACCGGATACCAGCGCACCCGCATGAGCCCACCCACCGGAACGGTCGAGGCACCCACGAGGGCGCACACGGCGGTGAGAACGGGCATGGGGGCGTTCTGGGCGAAGATCAGGGCGATGAGGGCGGCGGCGTTGATCGGGGCGAGGACGAGCAGCGGCAGGCGCTGTCCCGCCCGGTCGGTCCACTTGCCAACCAGCGGCTGGAAGAGGCCGATGGAGATGGCGAGAACTGCGGACATGAGGGCCGCCGGGCCGATTCCGCGCACCTGGGTGATGAGGGTGAGGACCCCGATGATGATCATCGAGGTGGGCAGGCGTCCCACGAAGGCCAACGGCATGAAGGACCGGCCCCACAGTGTGGGCAGATCCCTGTAGTCGCGGAAGGAGGAAAGAAAACTCATAGCCAGAACAGCCTAATGGTGCCCGGCTAAGATGACTTAGCCGGGCACCGAGTTAGCCGCTGAGATATGCCTTACAGGCCGACCTCAGAGTGGAAAGCCGCTTCCTCGAGGCGGGCGCGCACATCGGACAGGAAGCGTCCGGCATCCGCACCGTCGATGAGGCGGTGATCGTAGGACAGCGCCAGGTAGACGAAGGAGCGAATACCGATCGTCTCCGTGCCGTCCGCAGCCTTGACCACGGCGGGGCGCTTGTAGATGGTGCCAACACCGAGGATGGCGGATTCGGGCGCGTTGACAATCGGGGTGTCGAACAGCGCGCCGGCCGAGCCGGTGTTGGTGATCGTGAAGGTGCCACCCGACAGGTCATCGGGGGAGACCTTGCCGGAGCGGGTACGGGCCGCGAGATCGTTGATGGCCTTGGCAATGCCGGCCATGTTGAGATCCCCAGCGTTCTTGATGACGGGAACCATGAGACCGCGCTCGGTATCGACCGCGATGCCGATGTTCTCGTGATCGAAGTACGTCACTTCCTTGCCCTCGACCCGGGCATTGATCTTCGGGTGAGCCTTGAGGGCCTCGGTGGCAGCCTTGACAAAGAACGGCAGGAAGGTGAGCTTCGTGCCCTCCTTCTCCTGGAACGGGGCCTTCGCCTTGGTGCGCAGCGCCACGACGTTGGTGACGTCCACCTCGACCACGGTGGTGAGCTGGGCCGAGCCGTGCAGCGAGGCCATCATCCGTTCGGAAATGACCTGGCGCAGGCGAGACATCTTCTCTGTCTTGCCGCGCAGCGGCGAGGGCTCCACCGGCTTCGGAGCAGCCGGGGTGGAAGCGGAGGACTCCGCCGGAGCGGAAGCCTTGGCGGCCTCCTCGGCAGCCTTCTTCTTGGCCGCCACGGCATCCTCAACGTCCTGGCGACGAATACGGCCACCAACGCCGGTGCCGGTGAGCTCGGACAGGTCAACGTCATTCTCCCGGGCGAGCTTGCGCACGATCGGGGTGACGTAGCCGGTGGAAACAGACTCGGCCGCCGAGGGGGCAGCATGCTTCGGTCCGGATGCCCGCTCCTCAGTCTTTACCTGCTCCGCGGGCTCGGCGTTCTTTTCCTCGGCCTTGGGCTCTTCATCCTTCGGCTGAGCCGCGGGCTCGTCCTTCGGCTCTTCCTTGGGCTCCTCGGCGGGCGCGGAGCCGTCTCCGATGATGGCGAGGACGGCACCCACCTCGACGGTCTCATCCTCCCCGACGAGAATCTTCTGCAGGGTACCTGCCACGGGGGAGGGGACCTCGGTGTCGACCTTGTCGGTGGAGACCTCGAGCAGCGGCTCGTCGACCTCGATCGTGTCACCCACCTGCTTGAGCCACTGAGTGACGGTTCCCTCGGTGACGGATTCGCCCAGTGCGGGCATCTTGATCGGTTCAGACATTACTGTGTCTTCCTCCTAGGCTTTCAGTTGTGGGTGTGGAGCGGCTTGCCGGCAAGAGCGAGGATCGCCTCGCCCACTGCCTCGTTCTGGGTGGGGTGGGCGTGGATGAGGCCCTCGAAGTCGACCGGTTCGGCCTCCCAGGCGACCATGAGCTGGCCCTCGCCCACCTGCTCGCCCATGCGAGCGCCGATGGCGTGGAAGCCCACGATCGGTCCGTCCTTCTCGCGAACGAGCTTGACGAAGCCGGCGGTTTCGAGCATCTGCGACTTGCCATTGCCGGCGAGATTGAACTCGACGGTTTCGACATTGTCCTTGCCGTAGGTCTCGATGGCCTGCTTGGTGGTGAGGCCGACCGAGGCGATCTCCGGATTGGAGTAGGTGACGCGGGGGATAAGTGTCTCGTCGATCGGGGCGGGATTCTCCCCGGCAATGAGTTCGGCAACGTAGATGCCCTGCAGGAAGCCGCGGTGGGCGAGCTGCAGGCCGGGAACGATGTCGCCCACGGCGTAGATGTTGCCAACCCCGGTGTGCAGCTTGTCATCGGTGATGACGAAGCCGCGGTCGAGCGTGATTCCGACCTCCTCATAGCCGAGGTTCGCGGTGGCCGGGCCGCGGCCGATTGCGACCAGCAGGTAGTCGGCCTCGTAGGACTTGCCGTCCTCGGTGGACACCTTGACGCCCGAATCGGACTGCTCGACACCCGAGAATCGGGTCTTGGTCTTGAAGGTGATCTTGCGCTTGCGGAAGGCGCGCTCCAGGGTCTTCGAGACTGCCTCATCCTCGTTGGGAACGAGATGGTCCAGGCCCTCGATAATGGTGACGTCCGCGCCCATCGACTTCCAGGCGGAGGCAAATTCGCAGCCGATGACTCCGCCGCCGAGCACGATGACGGAGCCAGGCACCTCGGTCATCTGCAGCGCCTTGTCCGAGGTGATGACCCGGCCCTCGATATCGAGGCCCGGCAGGGACTTCGAGTAGGAGCCGGTGGCGAGAATAATGTTCTTGCCCTTGAGAATGCGATCATCAACCTGGACGGTGTCCTCGCCGGTGAGGCGACCAAAGCCCTCAATGATGTCGACGCCGCGGGACTTGATAAGGCCCGTCAGGCCCTTAAACATCTTTCCGACAACGCCGTCCTTGTAGGCGTTGAGGGCCTCCATGTCCATGCCCTCGAAGCTTGTCTTGACACCGATGTGCGCTCCGTTGCGCGCCTCGTCGGCAACCTCGGCGGCGTGCAGAATCGCCTTGGTCGGAATGCATCCCCGGTGAAGACAGGTGCCTCCCACCTTGTCTCCCTCAACCAGGGCCACCTTCAGCCCCAGCTGCCCGGCCCGCATCGCGGCGGCATAGCCGCCAGATCCGGCACCAAGGATGACAATGTCGTATTCCTGCGTGTCAGCCACGTGGCTCTCCCTCGAGTAGATTGTGCTCGCTGCGGCCGCATCGCGGCCGTCCTTCTCCATTCTTCCACTTTCTAGGCCGTACGTCATGGTCGGAGTACGTGTTCCATGCCCGGTTCAGCCATTAGGGTAGAAGCATGGCTCTGTTCAAACGCTCCTCTCGACAACAACGCACCAAACGGGACGCGGTTATCGCGCATTTCACAGACTTCGTTGCCACCCGCAAAGGCGTCGAAGCATATCTCGAGCCTGAATCACCGCGAGAGCCGCTCTCCTTGCTTCTCGTGGCGCGCGATGGCGAGTTCACCCGACGCCAAGTTCCCGATCCGCACACGGCAGCCAGGCTTGCCACTCAACTCGGCCTACCCTTCTACGAGGTACTACGCACGGGCTATCCGCAGCGCATGCGGGACTGGTCCAAGCGCCGCGAGGGCAAGTAGCCAGGGCGCCGGCTCACGGCCAACCATCTCGCAAGCCCGCAAGCCCGCAAGCAAGCAGACGCGAGGCGGCGATCCTGTACGGCGCGCGCTGGCGTGCCGCACGGCGGGCGAGCAGTGAAGCTGCGAAGCAGTGTATGGCGTGATGGTTCGAGAAGAAAGACCGCGCAGATCGCGCTGTGGGCGGTAAATCCCGCCCACATCTCTATCTGCGTTAGTTCGCGCGCATCTGCGTGAGTTCGCTAGTTCGCGCGGCTTTCGATCCAGGCGAGCAGCGTCTGGACCATGACGCCGGTGGCACCCTTGGGCGTGGCGCCGAAGGGGGACTCCTCGTTGAAGGAAGGTCCGGCGATGTCGATGTGCGCCCAGGGGGTCGATCCGACGAACTCGGAGAGGAACAGGCCGGCGGTGAGCATGCCGCCACCGCGGCCGCCGGAGTTCTTCGTGTCGGCCACGAGCGACTTCATTCCGGACTTGAGGTGATCGGGTAGCGGCATCGGCCAGACTTCCTCACCGGCGAGATCGGCCGCCTCGACGATCTCGTTGCGGATGTCATCGGTGCCCATGACGCCGGAGATTCGGCCACCGAGTGCAACAATCTGTGCGCCGGTGAGGGTGGCGATGTCAATGACGGCATCCGGGGAGTCCTCGCAGGCGCGGGCGAGACCGTCACCGAGAACGAGGCGTCCCTCGGCGTCGGTGTTGTTGACCTCGACGGTGCGCCCGGAGTACATCTCGAGCACGTCGCCCGGACGCGTCGCGCTACCCGAGGGCATGTTCTCGGCCAGGCACAGCCAGCCGGACAGGTGAATCGGCAGGGAGAGCTCGGCGGCGGCGATGACCGTGGAGAGCACGGTGGCAGCGCCGGTCATGTCCGTCTTCATCGTCTCCATCGACTTCGGGGGCTTCAGCGACAGACCGCCCGAATCGAAGGTGATGCCCTTGCCGACAAGGGCAAGGTGGGTCTTGGCACCGCGCGGCTTGTACTCAACCCGGACGAGGCGCGGGCCCCGCTCGGAGCCGCGGCCAACACCGAGAATGCCACCGAAGCCCTGCTCGGTGAGCTTCTTATCATCCCAGACGGAGACGTTGACGGAGCGCACCGACTTGCCGGCCTGCTCGGCGATTTCCGCGAAGGAGGCCGGGAACAGATCTGCCGGCGGGGTGTTGACGAGATCGCGCGTGGCGTGCACGGCGTGGGCCACCGTGCTGGCCCGCTTAGCCATCTCCTTCATCTCGGCCTTCTTGGCCTTGCCGTCCACGAGGATGTCGATGGTGTCCGGGCGAGCCGGGCAGTCGAGGTAGCGGTCGTAGGCGTAGGCGCCGAGCTTGGCGCCGAGCGCGCCATAGTAATAGGTGGCAGGATCGGCGGGCACGAGGGCAGCCACCGACTCCATGCCGGCCAGTGAGCGCACGGCCGCGCCCACCGCATCACGCACGTGGGCCGGGCCGATCTCATCGGCCGACACCCCGGTGCCGACCACGGCAACGGCACCGCAGGAGAGGGCGGAGGGCGCGGGGATTTTCGTCACTTCATCGGCGCATCCCTTCGCACCCAACACGTCCAAAGCGTCATCAATCGCGCTTTTCACCTTCGGCTTCAGGGTGTCAGCCACGACGCGGGCGCCCTCGCTAGCCTTTTCGGCGAGCAGGATGAGCACGCGGGCATTAGTCTTATCAGGGGCTTGCTGCATAATATTCAGTTCAGACACGTTCCCATCATATCGAAAGGAAGACCAGGTGGAACCGAACGAGGAGTTGGTGCTGCGCGATGATCGGCGCACCGCCCACGGGTGGCCGAGGGCTCTCCTCATTCTCATCGCGGTCTTTGCCGGAGTCTTTACCTGGATTGCCATCGCCTCCGCCACCGGGGACGTGATGGACCACCATCCGGGCCGGGCTGCCCTCACCATTCTCGCCGCCCTGATCTGGGTCGCCATGGCCGCCGGGCTGCTGCACAACGGGCGCCGCATGCGACGCATCGCTTGGACCACGGCCACAATCAACCTTCTCGCCGATATTGTCACCTTCGCCTGGGCGGCCTTTCCGGTCGATGCTTGGAGTCCCTGGTATCGCGGCGGGGCAAACTACCTTTACGTACCCGCCCTGCTCGCCATGGCCGCACTCGCCTGGCTCTACCACTCCTCACCGGCTCGCCTCGCCCAGGACAACGGCTAATCCCCACAACCGGCGGCTCCCCGCTGCCCCGGCTCTTCGCGCGGGTCTTGCCGGGTAGGCTAGAGGCGTGCTCTACCATCTGCTGCTGACCCGCGTTATCTCCCGCATCGACCCCGAAGAGGCCCACGGCCGGGCCCTCGAGCTTATCGGCGCCATGGGCCGCTCGCCGCTGGCCCCGCTCGTGCGGCACACCATTGGCCGGCGGGGTGCCCCGCACCGCTCGATTTTTGCCCGCCCCATTCCCGGCCTCGTGGGCCTGGCAGCGGGCATGGATAAGAACGGCGAGGCCATCGAGGGTCTTGATGCGCTCGGCTTCGGATTCATCGAGGTGGGCACCGTGACACCGAAACCGCAGCCCGGTAATGACCAGCCCCGCATGTGGCGGCACCTGGAGATCGGAGCCCTACGCAATGCCATGGGCTTCAACAATGAGGGGGCCGAGGCGCTGGGCAAGCGCTTGGCGAAGCTTCGCTCCACGCCGGCCGGACGAAAGATCGTCATCGGGGTCAACATCGGTAAGAACCGCACCACGGCACCGGAAGATGCAGTGGGAGACTATGCGAGCTGTGCGCGCACCCTATCCAGGTTTGCCGACTACCTCGTCATCAATGTTTCCTCGCCCAATACTCCGGGCCTGCGAGACCTCCTCCAGATCGATGCCCTGCGTCCCATCGTCCGAGCGGTGCGCGCCGAAGCGGACCGCAACACGACCGAGCACCTTCCCGTCCTCGTGAAGATCTCGCCAGACATGGCCGATGAGGATCTCCCGGGAATCGCCAAGCTCGTTGCGGAGGAGAACCTCGATGGCGTCGTGGCCACTAACACGACTATCGATCACGATTTCGGAGCGGGAGGTCTGTCTGGCGAACCGCTCACCAGCCGGTCACGCTCCGTGGTGCGCCAGCTGCGCGATCTGCTGCCGCTTGACACCCTCATCATCGGCGTGGGCGGTGTCACCAGCATTGACGATGCGAGGGGAATGCTCGCGGCCGGGGCCGATCTCGTCCAGATCTACTCCTCTTTCGTCACGCGAGGACCGCTTCTTCCCGGGCGCCTCAACCGTGCCCTCATCGCCGCGAAATAGCGGCCGCTCACGTCGCCGGTGCAGTGCCGGGCAACGATCATGGCGGCGGACGTGTTGTCCGCCGCCATGATCGTTCCCCGCACGCTCCCTAACAGGGCCGCTCGTGCGGAGCGTTTTCCCAGGTGAGGCGGGGGTCGTCGATCATGACGTCCCGGAAGATCTCGTCGATGCGGCGCAGATGCTCACGCGGGATGTCGAGGTCTGAGGCGACAACGTTCTCGGTGACCTGCTCGGGGCGGGAGGCACCGATGATGGCGGAGGCGACGTTGTCGTGGGAGAGTACCCAGGCGATGGCGAGCTGGGCGCGAGTGACGCCAAGATCGTCGGCAACCTCCTTGAGCTCGGCCACGGCGTCGAGAATCTCGTCGGTGAGGTACTTCTGAATCATCTGCGCACCGGCCTTGTCGGTGGCTCGCGATCCCGCCGGGGCGTCTCCGCGCGGCGGGTACTTACCGGTGAGCACGCCCTGGGCGAGGGGCGACCAGACGATCTGGCTCATACCGCAGCGCTCCGCCATCGGCATGATTTCCTTCTCGATAACCCGGTAAAGCATGTTGTATTGCGGCTGATTCGAAATCACCTGGAAGCCCATATCCCGAGAGAAATCGTGAGCAAACTTCAGCTGTTCCGCAGTCCACTCGGACACGCCAATGTAGAGGGCCTTGCCGGCCTTGACGACATCGGCAAATGCCTGCATGGTTTCCTCGATGGGAGTCTCCACGTCGTAGCGGTGGGCCTGATAAAGGTCGACGTAGTCGGTGCCGAGACGCTTGAGTGAACGGTCGATCGACTCCATGATGTGCTTGCGAGACAGGCCGCAGTCATTGTGCCCCTTATCCCCGGTGGGGAAGTAGACCTTCGTGAAGATCTCCAGGTTCTCCCGCTTCTGTCCGGCAAGTGCCCGGCCGAGAACCTCCTCGGCGACCCCATTGGCGTAGACGTCGGCGGTGTCGAAGGTGGTGATGCCCGCGTCGAGCGCGGCATTCACGCAGGCGTGAGCCGCCTCCTCCTCAATCTGGCTGCCGTGGGTGAGCCAGTTGCCGAGGATGATATTGGATACCTTGAGGCCGGAATTACCGAGATAAACATGTGAGACCATATCTCGAGCCTACCGCCGATCCCGGCCCGCCGGGAGGGAACACAACATCCCTGGCCTGGCCGTGAGGTAAGAGCCCAAGAACGGGTGGCGCAGGGGTGGCGCGATGCCGGGAATCGCTGGCAACTATTGTCCGGGGCGTGGCCAGCATGGCCGGATGGCGGAGCACGAGGGGCGCGGAACTGATGAGCTCGCGGCGTGGGCAAGCGCGGCTCGCCGAGAGGAACGTGCCTACTTGGCTCCGGCCGGCCATTCTCCGCGCGCCACCTGCGGGGTGGGGCGGCGCCAGCGGCGCAGGTAGAAGGCTCGGCCGAGCATCTGCCAGCGCAGCCCGGACGGGATGCGGTCGGCGCCGAACTTCTCGATCGCCTTCTTGCGCAGCCGACGAGTCATGAGAATCGCGTCGATGAGCATGGCGATGATGAACATGTAGAGGGCGATGGTGACGATGCTTGCGAGCTTCGGGGCGAGCAGGTTAATGAACAGGACGAGGAAGATGAGCAGGGCGAGCGGGAAGAACAATTCGCCGAGGGAGAACCGGGCATCGACGTAGTCACGGGCCCAACGGCGCACCGGGCCGCGGTGATTCTCCGGCATGTGCGCCTCATCGCCCGTGCGCATCGCCTCCTGCTCACGCTCCCACTGCTCGTTACGGCGGCGGCGAGCCTCCTTCTTGGCGGCCTTGCGGTCGGCGGGCACGAGCGGCCGGCGGCGGGCGGCTTCGGCCTCCTTGCGGGTGGGCGTGGGACGGCCCTTGCCCGTGGCCTTGACACGCAAAATTTCAGCTTCCTCATTATTTTTCTTGCTCACAGTGCCAATGGTAACCCGGGCGAGCTAGTCTTGACACATGACCGAAAACATGAACCTTTCCGACGCCGTTGACTCCATCCTCCCCGAGGCCCGGGCCGCCCTTGAGGAGCTCGTGCGCATCCCCTCCGTCTCCTCCGATGCCTTCGACCAGGAGCACCTGTCAGCCTCCGCCGCCAAGGTGGCCGAGATTCTTGCGAGGGCGGGAATGGAAGACATTGACGTCATCACCCTCGACACCCCGCACGGCACCGGACGCCCCGCCGTGCTCGGCCACCTGCCGGGGCCCGAGGGTGCCCCGACGGTTCTCCTCTACGCCCACCACGATGTGCAGCCCCCGGGGGACTCCGAGGGCTGGGAGACCGAGCCCTTCGAGCCGGTCGAAAAGAACGGTCGACTCTACGGGCGCGGCACCGCCGATGACAAAGCCGGAATTCTCGTCCACGCGGGCGCCATCAAGGCCCTCGCGGCCGCCGGCGGAGTGCCCGTGTCCGTCACCTGCTTCATCGAGGGCGAAGAGGAAATCGGCTCGCCCACCTTCGCCGACTTCCTCCAGGCCTACCGCGAGCGCCTCGCAGCCGACGTCATCATCGTGGCTGACTCGGCAAACTGGCGAGTGGGCACCCCCTCGCTCACCACCTCCCTGCGCGGCGTGATTGGCCTCACTGTCCAAGTGGACGTCCTCGACCACGCCCTGCATTCGGGCGGGTATGGAGGCCCCATCCTCGATGCTGTCACCGCCGCAAGCCGCCTCATCGCCACCCTCCACGATGAGGAGGGAACTGTGGCCGTGCCGGGGCTCGTGCGCGACACGACCTCCCAGGCCGATTATCCGGAAGAGGACCTGCGGGCCGACGCCGGCATCCTCGACGGCGTGGAGCTGGCCGGCACCGGCTCGATTGCTTCGCGGCTGTGGACCCAGCCCGCCATCAGCGTCATCGGCATGGATGTCACCACGGTCGACAACTCCTCCAACACCCTTATTCCGTCCTGCCGCTTCCGCCTGTCCATGCGGATCGCCCCCGGCGAGGACCCGGCCCGCGCCCAGCAGGCCCTCATCGACCACCTTGAGGCCAATGCACCGCTCGGCGCCCGCATTACCACCTCTCGCGGCGAACAGGGTCAGACCTTTAAGGCCCGCGAATCGGAGGTCATGGACGAGGCGCGCGAAGCATTGCGCGAAGCCTGGGGGACAGAACCGGTGGACATTGGCATGGGCGGATCCATCCCCTTTATCTCCGACCTGTCCGCCCTGTTCCCCGACGCGGAAGTCCTCGTCACCGGCATTGAAGATCCCGACACCCGCGCACATTCGGAAAACGAATCCCTCCACCTGGGCGATTGGCGCAACGCCATCCTCGCCGAGGCCCTTCTCCTCACCCGGCTGGGGAAGCGCGGCGCATGAGGGTACTGCTCACCGCCGGCGCCACCGACTTCGGAACAGCCGATCGGGTGGCCGCGTGGGCGGCCCAGCCCTGGCCCACCGTGACGGCCCGCCCCCTGAGTGACGGTGGGGGAGATCTGTGCGAGGTTCTCGCCGACCTCACCGGCGGTGAATTGGGTACGCTGTGCGCTCGCGGGCAGCTGATTCCCACCCTCGCCACGCGGGGAACCTGGACCGCCGACCTCACGAGCTGGCGGGAGGACACCGCACTTATCGGCGAGGTGTTGCGCGCGGGATTGGAACAGTCTCGCTCCCGCATCGTCCTCGCCCTGTCGAGTGAGATTGTGCCGGATTTGGGCAAGGCGATGCTCGCGGAGCTAGGGATTTCCGGCACCGCAGAGCTTGCCGCCCTTCTTGCCGACACGGATGTGGTGCTGCTTGCCTCCAGCGAGACCTCGCTGCTCGGTCCGGGCGGCCTGCCTCGCGAGCTCGCCGAATCCGGTCGGCTTCCCGGTCAGGTGGCTCAAGAGCTCGAACGGGACCTCGTGCGCTCCCTGCCCGGGGCCACCGATCAGCGCCGGCAGCTGCACGGAGCCAGCCTTTCCGCCACGGATCCGCTATCCGGGGTGGGTGGGGGAGCCGGCTTCCTTCTCGCGCGGGTCGGAGCGCGTATCGAGCGGACCGGTGCCTGGGTGGTCAATCATCTCGTCGGGGACATTGCCGAGGCCGATCTCATCGTCGCCGTCACCGGCGACCTTGGCCTCGACCTGCCCGCCTCCGTCAGTCACCTGTCCCGCCTCGCGGCGGCGCGGGGACTGCCCGTTGTTCTCGTCTACGGAGAGGGCGCTTTGCTTCGCCATGAGCTTGCCCGCGACGGCCTGTCCGGGGCGTACTCCTACGGCTCGGGAAGAGACGGTCTGGACGAGACGATGATCAAGGTGGCACAAACCTGGGTGGGCGGCCCGGGCCTCTAGCGACTAGGGGCTGAGGTCAAGATGGTTGAATCTGCCCACCCGTCGTTCCGTCGGAATTGCCTCACCCGCTAGCCTCAGCCATCACTCCCGCCCGGCCCTCGCGCCCGGGAGGTCCTCCTGGCGGGGCGGGGAGGGCCGCGGCTGGCGCGTGCGGGGGAGATGGCCGGAGCCGGAGCGGCGTGTGCTCGACATCTCGACGCGGCGTCGACTCGCTTGGCTGTGCGTGAACGGGGTGTCTTCACCTTTACGCTCGCCCGGTACGCCGCTAGTGTGGACGTAGCCGAAACGTAAGGAGACCACCATGGATACTTTGTCCACCCACGGCGTAGAGCTGACGGACGTCGCTGCGGACAAGGTCAAGAGCCTGCTGACCCAGGAAGGCCGCGAGGATCTTCGCCTGCGCGTGGCCGTGCAGCCGGGTGGCTGCTCCGGCCTCATGTACCAGCTGTTCTTCGATGAGCGGCTGCTCGATGGCGACGCGGTGCGCGACTTCAACGGGGTTGAGGTGGTTGTCGACCAGATGTCCCTGCCCTACCTCGAAGGCGCGACCATCGACTTCGCCGACACGATCGAACAGCAGGGATTCACGATCGACAACCCGAATGCTGCCGGCTCCTGTGCCTGCGGCGATTCCTTCCACTGATCCCCCAGTCGACGTAGAAAGAAGCTCTGTGCGACGCTTTACCGCTGCCGCGGCAGCCTGCCTTATCGTCCTTTCCGCCTGTTCGTCCAACGAGGAGGCCGATCCCACCACCGAGCCATCAACATCGGCAGCTGAGACGGCCTCGGCTGATCCAACCGAGCCGGAATCGGTCGAGCCGGTGATCTCCGACGAGGGGATGCCGACGATTTCCGAGGACAAGGATGGCAATACCATCCTCGACTTCGACGGAGCCACGGATCCGGGCCAGCTCCAGGTCGCCATCGACCGCGAGGGGGACGGAGAAGATATCGAGGCAACCAACCTCGTCGTCGTGGACTACGTGGGCCAGGTGTGGGGCAGTGAGACACCCTTTGACTCATCCTATGAGCGGGGCACCCCCAACGCTTTCAACCTCGGCGGTCTCATTCCCGGTTGGCGCGACGCGCTCGTTGGGCAGAAGGTTGGCTCCCGAGTCATCATCTCCATCCCGCCGGAGCTCGGCTACGGGCCGATGGGTGGCAATGAGGGCGCTGGAATTGGCCCTGAGGACACCATTGCCTTCGTCGTCGAGGTTCACGATGTCCTCAAGGCCGATGAGGCTGGGGATCCCGAGGCAAAGATGATGGCCGATGAGGACGAGCTTCCCGTCACTATGGATTCGGCACTCGGCGAGGCCCCCAAGCTCACCGTCAAGGAAGGCGCAACGGCCCCCGAAAAGACCGAGGTCACCGTCATTGCCGAGGGCAATGGGGAGAAGGTGGGTGGCCAGGGCACCACCGTGTACCTCCAGTACGCGGCCACCACGTGGGACAACTCGATGACCGAGAACTCGATCGACCAGGGCGGCGTGCAAAACGCCACCGTTGGCACGGGGGAGCCCTGGGATCTGTTCGAGGGCATTCCGGAAGGTTCTCGAGTGCTTATCCTCACTCCCGCGCAGGGAGATAATCCGGCCGTGGCTGCCCTGTTTGATGTGGTCGGCCAGGTTCCTTCGCCCACCGAAGAGAAGTAGGTCCAATTTAGGGTCTCCGCATCGTTCCAAAATCATGGAACTCGCGTTGATAACAGGGCCAGGCTGAGAAGAAAAGGCGGTAGAGTGGGTGTCGGGACGATAGTCCCCGAATAGCTGCCAACTCTAAAGAGAGGTTGTATCGTGCACAATCCTCAGCCACGACGCCGCGCCGCGGGCCTACTGGCCGCGCTGAGCGCCCTCGTCGTGCTGGCTGCGGGCTGCTCCGAGATTCAGCATCCCAGCGCCCCCGGCAAGGGTCTCGACGTCGGCTTCCTGCCGTCGACCCGAGGCATGACCGACCGGACCAGCACATTCATCGACCTGTGGAATGGCGCGTTTATTGCAGCCCTCTTCTGCGGCGTTCTCGTGTGGACCCTCGTTCTGTGGTGCATCATTGCGTACCGCAAGCGTAAGAACGATCACGAGCTGCCCGTCCAGTTGCGCTACCACGTGCCGCTGGAACTCATGTACACGATCATCCCGATCATCATGGTGGGCACGCTGTTCGTCTTCTCTTCCCGGGCAACCGCGGAGATGAATGACATGTCACTCGAGCCCGATAATGAGGTAGAGGTCTACGGCAAGCAGTGGAGCTGGGACTTCAACTACCTCACGGACGATGTCTATTTCTCGGGTGACCGGATCTCCTTCCAGGGCGATCAGATTGGCGCGGAGGAAACCCTGCCGACCCTGTACCTGCCCGTCGGAGAGACCACCGAATTCACGCTCAAGTCCCGCGACGTCGTCCACTCCTTCTGGATTCCCGCCTTCCTCTACAAGCTCGATATGATTCCCGGCCGGGTGAACTCCTTCCAGGTCACCCCGCAGGAAGAGGGCATGTACTCCGGCAAGTGCGCCGAGCTGTGCGGTGAATTCCACGGCGAGATGGTCTTCAATGTGGCCGTTGTTGACCGGCAGACGTACGACGAGGAAATGGCCAAGCTGCGCGAGGCTGGCAATGTCGGTTCGCGCGGCGACGAATACAACCGGCAGTATCTCATCAAGGAGGATTCCGATGGCGAGCACTGAGATCGAATCACAGCATCTCGACGATGAGTTCGTCCCGGGCCTGCGCCCCGAGCGCCAGTCGCTCGGTTCAACCGTCGTCAACTGGATCACCTCGACCGATCACAAGACGATCGGCTACATGTACTTCATTACGGCATTCGCGTTCTTCTGCATTGCCGGCGTGATGGCGCTCGTGATCCGCGCCGAGCTCTTCGAGCCCGGCATGATCATGCAGTCCAAGGAACAGTACAACCAGTTCTTCACCATGCATGGCACGATCATGCTGTTCCTGTTTGCCACCCCCATGTTCACCGCCTTCGGCAACGCCCTCGTCCCGCTCCAGATTGGTGCCCCGGACGTAGCCTTCCCGAGGCTCAACATGTTCAGCTACTGGCTCTTCCTCTTCGGCGGCCTGCTGGCCTGCGCCGGCTTCCTCACCCCGAAGGGAGCGGCCTCCTTCGGCTGGACCGCCTACCCGCCGCTGTCCACCCTGGCGTTCTCGCCGGGTATCGGCGGCGACATCTGGATTCTCGGCCTTGCCATGACCGGCTTCGGCACGATCTTCGGCTCCGTCAACTTCATCGCCACCATTTTGACGATGAGGGCGCCGGGCATGACGATGTTCCGACTCCCGGTGTTCACCTGGACGGTGCTCATCACCTCCGTTCTCGTGCTCATGGCCTTCCCGGTTCTGGCCGCGGCCCTCTTCGGCCTGGCCTACGACCGCATTCTCGGCGGCCAGATCTACAATCCGGAAGCCGGCGGCCCGCTGCTCTACCAGCACCTGTTCTGGTTCTTCGGACACCCCGAGGTGTACGTGCTGGCGCTGCCGTTCTTCGGCATCATCTCCGAGATTCTTCCCGTCTTCTCCCGCAAGCCGATTTTCGGCTACAAGGGCCTCGTCTACGCCACCATCTCCATCGCCGGCCTCTCCGTGACCGTGTGGGCTCACCACATGTTCACCACCGGCGGCGTCATGCTGAACTTCTTCTCGCTGCTCACCATGACCATCGCGGTTCCGACCGGCGTGAAGTTCTTCAACTGGATTGGCACGATGTGGCGCGGAAAACTGTCGTTTGAGACCCCGATGCTCTGGGCGACCGGCTTCCTGCTCACCTTCGTCCTCGGCGGCGTCACCGGCGTGATTCTTTCCTCGCCGGCCATGGACTTCCACGTCCAGGACACCTACTTCGTCGTCGCGCACTTCCACTACGTGCTGTTCGGCACCGTCGTGTTCGCCATGTACGCGGCCTTCTACTTCTGGTGGCCCAAGTTCACCGGCCGAATGCTCTCCGAAACCCTCGGTAAGTGGCACTTCTGGCTGACCTTCATCGGCTTCCACCTCACCTTCATGATCCAGCACTGGCTCGGCATCCAGGGCATGCAGCGCCGTATCCCGGACTATATGCCGGAGGACGGCTGGCAGACCTACAACCAGGTCTCCACCGTCGGAGCCGTCATCCTCGCGATCTCCACCCTCTTCTTCATCTGGAACGTCGTCCGCACGATGTCCAAGCCGAAGCACGTGACCGTGGACGATCCGTGGGGCTTCGGTGGCTCCCTCGAGTGGGCCACCCCCTGCCCGGTGCCGCATCACAACTTCACCGAGCTGCCCAGGATCCGCTCCGAGCGTCCCGCCTTCGATCTCCATCACCCGGAGGTCGCGGCCATGGAGCGTGTCGATGCGGACGAGCAGATGCTTGAGGCAGCCCGCCAGCACCGAGAAGGAGCCCGCAAGTGAAGCAGACAACGGATTCCGAGTTCCCCGTCTCCAAGCGCGGCATGCAGGTCGAAGCAACCCTTTTCTTCCTGCCCGTCCTGTTCTTCTTTCCGGTGGCGACCGCTTATGGCTTTGTCAGTTCGTGGGAGCCGATTGGAACCCTCACCATCTACGGCCTCGGCGGCATGTTCGCCTTTGCTGGAGCCTACCTGTGGCTGACCTCGAAGCGGATCGACTTCCGACCCTCCGATGATCCTGATGGGGAGATCCACGAGAGCGAGGGCGAGGTCGGCGACTTCAACCCGAATTCGTGGTGGCCCCTCGTTGCCGGCATTGCCGCCACTATCGTCGCCGCGGGACTCGCCGTTGGCTGGTGGCTCTTCGCGATCGGTGCCGTCATTGGCGTCATCGGCCTCGTCGGCTACGCCTTTGAGAACAACCGCGGGATTTACGCCCACTAAGCTCAATCTCGTTGAGACGCAGTTGTGCCCCGGATCATCCCGGGCCCAACTCGTATGTGGACTAGGTTGCCGCGCCCA
>JAUNVM010000020.1:39731-40034 GCA_030537635.1 Flaviflexus sp.
CTCTTATGAGAACTAGTTGCCGTCGACCAGCTGCTCCGCGACCTCGCGTCCGCACTCATCGGTGTAGGTGTCAAAGAGAACGACGTCACGCTCCGCCACCTCATCCTTGGCATTTGCCACGTTCTTCTTCGTCACCCCGGATACTCGATCAAAGGTGCGATCGGCAAGGCATTCGACCACGGAACCGATGAACTCCTTCGGAGTATCCGACGGCAGCTCCGGAGCGATGAGCTGATAGAGGCCCTTCTCGTAGTCCTCCTTTGTCACGCCGCTGCCCGCCATCGTATCCCGCACGGCATGAAT
>JAUNVM010000021.1 GCA_030537635.1 Flaviflexus sp.
TTCTCGTCCTCATCCTTGGCCTCGTCCTCGGACTTCTCCTCGGCGAGCTCGGCGGTCTGGGCCGCAGCGGCCTTGGCGTTCTCCTCGGCCGCCTCATCGTCTTCCTTGAGGACGGAGTTGATGTCAATCTCCGTGCCATCTTCGTCAACGACCTTGACATCCTTGAGGGCCTCAATGAGGGCCTTGTTGCGGGTCAGCTCGCCGGAGAAGGCGCCAATCTGGCCGGTCTGGGCGGCCGCCTGGATGAACTGCTGGGGATCGATGCCGTACATCTGGGCCTGCTGGAGCATGAACTGCAGCAGCTCGTCCTGTTCGACCTCGACCTCGAGCTTCTCCACGACGGCGTCGAGGATGAGCTGGGTGCGCAGGGCGTCTTCCGTTTCGCTACGCAGCTCCTTCTCGTCAACCTTCTCGTCGCCGGCGGCCTCCTTCTGGCGCTCCACCTCGGCGTCGATGACGCCGGCGGGAACCGGAACCTCGAGGCGGTTCTTCAGCTCCTCGAGCAGCAGATCGCGCGAGGCGAAGACAACCTCGGAGAGCTTGTCCTTCTCGGCCTGCTCGGCCAGATCGGAACGGAACTCCTCGATGGTGTCGAACTCGGAGGCCAGCTGAGCAAAGTCATCATCGGCCTCGGGCAGCTCCTGCTCCTTGACCGAATGCACGGTGACGGTGACCTCGGCTTCCTCGCCCTCGTGCTCGCCGCCGGCGAGCGTCGAGGTGAAGGTCGCGGTCTCGCCGGCCACCAGGCCGGTGAGGGCCTCGTCGATGCCGTCGAGCATCTGGCCGGAGCCGAGCTGGTAGGACACCCCGGACACCGAGTCAACGGTCTCGCCGTCGATGGTGGCCTCCATATCGATCGAGACGAAGTCGGAGTCGGCCACCTTGCGGTCAACCGACTTCAGGGTGGCGAAGCGCTGCCGCATCTCGGTCAGGCGCTCCTCGACGTCCTCATCGCTCACCTCGGGCTTCTCAGCCGTCAGGGTGATATCGGAGAAGGCCGGAAGCTCAATCTCGGGGCGAGTATCAACCTCGATGGCGAAGACGAGCTGGCCGCCGGGCTTGCCCGTCATGTTCGGCCACTCGGTGACGTCGGCGCTCGGCGGGCCGAGCGGGTTGATCTCGTTGGAAACGAGGAGCTCCTGGTAGTAGCCATCGAGCGAATCATTGACGGCCTGCTCAATGAGGGCGGCGCGGCCAATGTGATTCTCCAGCACCCGCATGGGCACCTTGCCGCGGCGGAAGCCGGGGATATTCACTTGCTGGCTGAGCTTCTTGGCGGCGGCCTCCACGGCCGGCTTGAGCTCGTCGTAGGGGACCTCTGCCGTGATCTTCACGCGGGTCGGTTCGAGCTGTTCAACAGTGCTCTTCACGAATGTTTCTCCAGTTGTCGACTAGGTGGCCTTACGCCACGCCTTTCGCTGCACACGTGCGAAGCTGCGTGCGTACAGACATTCCGCGCCATTCTACGTCACGCAGCCCGCCAGTTCACCCCTGCGGGGCCTTTCGGTTGCGCATCCCACTACGAGGCCGGGAGATCTTCTCCCTTGTCTCCCGGATTGACCTCATCCGCGCCCGGGTTCTTCTTCGCCGCTCCCGGCTCATTCTGCTTGGCGCCCGGCTTTTCCTTCGCGGCATCCGCCGCCGCCCGGCCGGCCTCGTTGACCCGGGGCAGGTCTTCCACCGATTTTCCGAGCTCCTCGTGATCATCCTCGTCATATGCCGCATCGTGGCTCTTTCGACTGACCGAGGGGGTGGCGGATTCGGTTTCGACATCCTTGAGGGCCTGCCGGGTGGGCACGGCCGATCCCGCCCCATTCGCGCTCCCCTTCGCATCCTCGTGCTCGGTGATGGGAATGAGGGCAACGATCATCGGCATGACGAGCACGGAGGCCGCGCCGGCAAGAATGAGGGTGGAGGCCGCCTCATTGGACATGGCACCGGCGCTTTCCGCGGTGGCGGTAACGGCAACGATGATGGGCAGGGCGGTCGAGGAGTAGAGGGCGGCGCTCACCCGGTCCCCCAGGCTGAGCCCGATTCCGGCCCCGCACGCTGGCAGGAAGGTGGCAATGAAGACGGGCAGGCCGCGCACGAGCACGAACAGGACGAGGAAGAAGATCCACCCGATCGGCTGGGAGGCAGCCACCGAGATATCAATGCCCATGCCGGAGACGACGAAGAAGACCGGAATGAAGAAGCCGTAGGCGAGCCCATCAAGCTTCTTTTCCAGCTCCACCCGACCATCCGGAACCGCCTGGCGCATGATGAAGCCGGCGGCGAAGGCACCGAGCACGAGATCCAGCTCCATGAGCGAGGCGAAGGTGACGAGCGAGACCAGCAGCAGCATCGTCCCCCGCATCGTCGTCTGCGCCGTGGATTCGGAACCCATGTGCAAGAACTTGACGATCTTTCGACCGGCCTTGCGGGCCCGGCCGGGGATCGCGGCAATGATGATGGCGGAGGCGAGGAAGATGAGCAGGACGACAACGGAGATCCACTGGGCTCGCACCGTGAGCAGCAGGGCCATGGCGATAATCGGGCCGATCTCCCCCACCGCGCCGTGGGCGAGGATAAACGGGCCAATCCGCTTGGTGAGCACCCCGCGCTCCTTGAGGATCGGGAAGAGCGTGCCAATCGCGGTGGAGGTCATGGCAATGGCAATCGCCGCGCCCTCCAGGCCGAAGGGATTGAGCCGGAACACGAGAAAAGACACCCCGAAGGCCAGGGCGAGGGTCACCAGCCACGTGCCCCCGGCCGTCATCCCGTTGCGGCCCTTGAGATCATCCGGGTCGATTTCGTAACCGGCCAGCAGGAAGAGGAAGGCCAGGCCAAGCTCGGCCAGCAGGTCAATCGATTGGCCGTGCGTGGCCAGGGATAGGCCGTGCGGACCAATGAGCATGCCAAGGCCAAGCAGCACCACCACCTCGGGAACGAGCTGGCGGGGAGTCAAGAACGAAACGATCGGGGCCAAGAACGCGCACAGCACGATGGCAAACAGGGAAGTAAGAATGTCCTCCACGGTCCCGGAATCCTTCCTCTGGACGGGCGGGCAGTGCCGAGTGGTCGGGGTGGCGGGACTTGAACCCGCGACCTTCCGCTCCCAAAGCGGACGCGCTACCAAGCTGCGCCACACCCCGTCGGCAACTCGTCAATCTTAAGTGTTCTTCCGCGACCTGGCGAGCAGGCAGGCGCCGACTTGCTCACACCCCGGACCGATGCGCCACATGTGCCGATTCCAATCTTGGTGAATCCGCCACCTTATTGGTACGCTTCCCTCATGCGGATGTAGCTCAATGGTAGAGCCTCTGCCTTCCAAGCAGATAGTGCGGGTTCGATTCCCGTCATCCGCTCCATTGACTTTTCGGCTAGATAGCAACGAAAAGTCGCCCTATCGCCCGGCCTAAGGTGGTTGCCATATCGGGCGCAGTACCCCCTTTGACACCCCCAACCACCACCTGCTCGGAACCCGCACTCATCGCGGCTCTCCAGCGTTGCGCACCTAGCCGGTAAAGGCGTGGATCGGGTTGGCAGCATGGCTAGTGGTCATTTCGCCTTCGATGGCCTGAACGATGACGGGGTGTTTGGAGCGGCTCAAACCCCAGCATGCCCACCAGGCGGAACGATGTCGCGAGACATGGCGGACCGACGTCCCCTCATCGCCCAATCATTGGCAACATCCGAGATGCCAGCTGCGAAGAGAAACAACTGAAACATCCAGGAAGAAAACCTGGGTGAGGTCATCTCGACGGCCACACCGAGATCTCGTCAGAGGTGACCGGATATGGTCCTCACCCTCGGCATAGTCATCGCCGAGGTACTCCCAGAGAGAACGAACCAAACAAGCGAATCCAGTCCTCAGGGAACACATCAGTACCGAGTGTTTATCCCACCGCAGCGTCGGCACATCGACGGCATCGCGAAACATCAGGCGATGCCGCGAAGCATAAATCCTGTGCCGAAGGCGGAAACGGTAACAGCGAGATTGACGGCAATAATGACGACGTTCGCAATGACGGCATTACGAGCCCATACTGCTCCGATTCTGTGGAGTTTCACGACGAGCACGGCACTGATAATTGCTGGGAGGAATGGCACGAACACCGCCATCAGTCCTGACACGATCGTTGCGCTGATGACAATCGTGCGGTTCTCATAGATAGATCGCTTTTGGCCTTCCATGTTTACCTCCCGCTCCACACAGTCAGAGTTTTAAACGGCACCACAGCGCCAGCCTGTGCGTGGGCGGGGTTGAGCCCCGCGAATGGCACGGTGAGTGAAGTCACGGAAGTAGTCTTTCGCCGCATCGCTACTCCTTTCCGGGTTCATTTCAGCACCGCCTACCGGCGCCTGCACCTATGCATAGCAAAGCACAATGGCCGACGTCCCAACATCGATGTTTGTTGATGCAAGGTACCAACATTTGTTGATGCACTGCGGCCCGGCCCACTTCTTACACCAATACCCTCATACCTGCCATACACGAGCTGAGTAGAGAACAGACCAATTTTTGGTGGCGCACGATGGGCGTGCGGATCGTGGCTCCTTAATCGCTGAGCAGATCCCCGCGCTTCTTCCACCGGCCGCTTCCAGGACGGTCGGCTTGCCACTGGTCGATGGTTTCGGGAAGCCAGCCGTAGCGAACGGCCCTCCCCTCTCCCAGGGCGGCGTCAGGCTCGAGCAGGCGCCCTTGGTCGCGGTAGCTGCGCACCGTGTGGAAGGACAGGTTGAGCCGTTCGGCGATCCCGTTGATGGTCAGGTAGTGGGTGGTCATGCTCGCCTCCACATCAGGGCCAGGGCGAAGGTGAAGGCGCCGATGTTGATGCCCCACAGAAGTCCCATGGCGAAGGTGGCACCCACGTAATAGGTGCAGATCGACAGGGCGACGAGCATGCTCGCAGCCAGCAGGCCGACCTTCTTGGTGGTCTTGTTCATGGTGGCCCTTTCGGTTATGTTGGGGAGGGCGGGGCCAGAGGTACTTCATTTACTTCAGGCCCTTTTCCCTGGTGATTACTTCTTATCGAAGTAGCTGGCCAGACAGCACTTGCCTACGCCCATCGGCCGCATAGTTGGCCGTGAACTGGGGCGGGCAGTACTGACAGGCCGCTTTCACTGCGGATGATAAGGAATTGAGAATAGGCCGAATGCGGAGCGTCCGCTGACAGTGCGCGGACATGCCGCCCCATCCTCTTCTCATGACATCAGCTCCGGGAATGCCGCCGGACATATTTTCTGGAGTCCCTCCCCAAGGGCCGCGTCCCGGTTGGCGGCTGATTGTGCATCCGTCCAGGGCGACCCGCAGGACGCTCGAGCCACCTCGGCAAATCTTGCCGGTTGCCTCGGAGCGCTAGTGTTCGTTTCCCTCCGCCACGGACACATCGGTAGGACGCCGCACAATGACGTATGCGGGCAGGAGGAAAAGAAGCCCGAGGAAGGGCAGCATCCACTCGAGCCCGTAATCGGAATCCGTCAACACGTGCGTGAATGGGATGTGATCCCAGGTGACGAGGTGTCCGAGCAGGGTCCCTGCGGCCACGGTGATCGCCGAGCTAGCAAGGAAGGGGAGCGCCAGGCGCACGCGCATCCGAGCTCCTCCTCCCCCAATGTCGACCAGATGCCGCTCACGCCCTTGATCCGCGGTGAGGGTCACCGCGAGCGCAATAATGACGACACCGGAGACGATAAGCGCGAAGAGCCCCTTGGCGAGCACTTCGGCGCGAAGCTGGCGGTCCTCGGCGGAATCGGAGTCAACGAGGAAAGCGAAGGGCGCTTCGGTGATGAGGGTGGCACGAATGCCACTCCTTACCTCTTCGGGCAGCTCACCGAATCCGGAAATGACAAGGGTGAATATCGTGGGCTCGCCGAGCTCCTGGGCGAGCGGCGAATCGGGAGCCAGCACGAGGCCACTGAGCACATTGTTGTCGAGATCCTCGTCGGCCTTGATTCCGCTCAGCTTCAGCTTTTCCGTGATGTCGCCGCCGCTGAAGGATATCTCGATGATGGAGACTGTCCCATCGGGACCGACAGCAGCGGGAGAGGCATGGTTGATGTACTGGGAGTCTGCCAGTCCGCCGGAGGCAAAGACCACGAGGTCGAGTTCGCGCGGTTGGCAGGGAGCAATATCGTTGTTCTGAACGAGGCACTCGACGTCTTCGGGATGGACGAGGCGGAACATACCGTCGGGGCTGTCGGGTTCACCGAAGATCGCGGTGCGCTCAGCGATCTCCGGATATCGGTCCAGGAGGGCCTCGACCGCCTGGGCGTTCACCCCATTGATGCTCAGGTAGCTCTCTTCCCCGTTGATTTGGCTATTTTGCCAGTTGAGATTGACGCCCACGTAGCTGGCGAACAGTGCCGCGCGGAAGCAGAGCACGAAGACGAGGGCCAAGGGCACGACGACGAGGAGTTGGGTTGCGCGGGCGATGCGATGAGTGACGGGGCGCCGTCTCTGGCGAGTGAGCACGTAGCCCAGGCTGGGTATACTAAGCGCGCCAATCACCTGCACATAGTAGTAGCCGTAGAGCACGAGCAAGGTTTGGCGCAGCGCAACAAACACCAAGGTGGCGAGCGTACCGGCGATAACAAAGAAGGTGACCGCGCGGGAGGAGATGACCGTTCTTGGTATCCGCCGGCGTCTGCCTTTCCCCGCGCGAAGGAGCGCCGCGACGAGTCCGAAGACAATAAACGAGGCGGTAACAGCGCCGCCGACCTTGAGTAGCGGACCAATGGGAAGCTGCTCCCACCGCTGTTCCATCCACGCAGCCGCAGGGTCTGCGCTGACGTGCAGGGCGGGGATAGCCAGCAGCCAGCCCGCAGCGCCGCCAACGGCGAGGGGCAAGATTGTCTTCATGTGGGCCGTCAGTGAGGCTTTGATCGGCCTATCCCCGAGCGCCAGCAAGGTGCGATAAACCTGTTTCCGCTCGGCCCTGCCCGCAGTGAAGACGGCGAGGAGAACGGCCGCGATGATAAGGCTGCCCAGGAGAATCGCAATCCGGGGTGGCAGTGGTTGGTAGCTGGCGGCATTCTCGGCGGCCTTCCTGGCAGCGCGCGCGGCGGTGCCGCTAAGGGCAGTTCCGTGTTGCAGATCGGCCCCCAGGCCTCCGATATCGTCACCGGTCAACCACACCTCGGCCTGTTCGAGAACGGCCGGATCATCAATGATTGCCACCGCCGAGATTTCCCTGATTGAAGCCGGATTCTCGGTAATCCCGGTGATGGTGAGAGGGAAGCGTTCCTCGGTGAGGTCGAGGTCGATGAATTCCACCTCGTCGCCCACATCTGCGCCAAGCTGGCGAGCAAGCTCCCGGCTGATCGACGTCTCCCCCGCCCGAGCCGGATGGGAGCCGGCGATCAGCACGCCGATATCCGCCGGCCCGCTGAGCATGGTGACGTCACTCGATGCCCCACCTTCGCCGAGTATGTTGCCTCGGGTACGCATGATGCTGACGGCCTTACCGGAGCGTTCCAGCTCCCGCAGCTTCGAGCGGACGGATTCATTGCCCGTGATCTGCTGACTGTAGGAGCCGAAAGCGGCCTCGGCCCCGCGCTCCTCGGCCCTCAGGTAGGCCGCCATGTACCCCGAGACGAGGGCAGCAATGAAGACGAGAACCGCTCCAATCGCCGCCGTCCTCAGCGCGCCGGCCCGGTTGGCGCCGAGCATTTTGCGGATGAGGCCGAGGCGCTGCCTACCCATGGATCAGTCCGTGATCGGCAATGCGAACCACCTCATCAGCGTGCTCGGCAAAGCTCTGGTCGTGGGTGCCGGCAATAACGGTGATTGACTCCTCGTGAGCAAGGTCCACGAGCAGCGAGGCGATCTCCCCGGTGTTGCGAGCATCCAGCGCCCCGGTCGGCTCATCGGCGAGCAGCACGGTAGCCGATCCGCTGAGCGCCCGAGCAATCGCCACGCGCTGCTGTTCCCCGCCCGATAGTGATTCCACGGCCCGATCCTCGATCGGGATTCCCACGCGACCCAAGAGTTCTTCCGCTCGCGCGCGGTCCGCCTGCCCCACCTTTCCCCGGCTAATCTCCCCGGCGAGCAAGATGTTCTCCACGGGAGAGAGGAACGGGATCAGAAGATAGTCCTGGAAGATCCTGCCCACCAGCTGTCCTCGCAGCTCGCGGGTCGGAATGCTCGCGAGCTACCTGCCGTCGATGGACAGGGAGCCGAAGGTGGGCTCCAGCTCCTTGGTGAGCAACCGGAACAGGGTTGTCTTGCCCGAGCCCGACGGCCCCATGAGGGCGTAGAAGCGCCCGGGGGCAAAGCTCATCGTCACGTCCTTGAAGATCTTGCGCGGCCCCGCCGCCGAGGCGTATTCAAAGGACAGATCCGCCACCTCAACCGACATTCCACGCTCCTCTCGCTCGGCCCGGCGCGGCGCAATCGGCGCGCTCAGCAGAAGGATCGGTACACCGGCAGGACCCGAGCAACGGCCACGCGATCTCCCGAGGGTTCACCCTTGTTTGCGCAATTTTGACCGTCATCATTCCTCCCACTCCTCCACTTCCGCCCCGCCTGAGCTCTTTGCGGATGTCGCCAGATTAATGCATGTAGCTCCCCCTCTTGGGCGCCTTTATGACATACCTCACGTACGAGGGTTTTCCGGACGGCACGATGATGTCGACGCGCCCGGGAGGGTGTCGTTACCAGTGCGAACGGGACGGCGCGGCCTCTCAGAGGCGGGCGGCAGGTTGCCTCGATTCGCGGGGGAGCTTACGCGCTTCTGCCCCGGAGGCAGAAGCTCTCGACTGCCCGGTAGAAGGCTTCTCCGTTGTCGCGGCGGACGCAGTGCCCAGCATTTTCAATGACCTGCGCGGTCACGAGTTCATTGCCGGCCGCCTCGCAGGCCTCGATGGCCCGATGGCCGTGAATAGCATCTGGCCGATCGCCGGTGAGGAGGAGGGTGGGCACGATGAGGGTGGAAAGATAGTCGGCCAGGTCGGTGACGACCCCAACCTCCCCGGCGGCAAGGAAGTCGCGATCCACCTGGATTTTCGCCTGCGCCCAGGGACCCACCTCGGACACCGGCCAGGTTGGATAATCGCGGCGGTTTTCCGCGATGAAGTGGGCCGGGTCTGCGGCAACCGCGTCAACATGGCGCAGTGAATCGGGAATTCCCGCCCGGTAACTATCGAGGCGCTCCCGGGTGAGCAGGGAGGGATCTTCGAGGATGACGGCCCGCAGGATTTCCGGGTGCATGCGCGACACCTCGGCGGCAATCGCGCCACCCATGGAATGGCCGAGCAGGGTGATGGGGCCGGCCTCCTTGGCCAGGGCCACGAGGTTCTTGGCCACCTTGTCGATGATGTATCGCATGGGTTCTTCGCGCTGCCCCACGCGCGGGGACAGGCCGTGGCCGGGCGAGTCGAACAGGACTACGCGGTGGCTGCGATTCCACCGCTCGGCAATATGGCACAGCGAAGCCGCGTTATCAGTCACGCCGTGCAGGGCGGCGATCACCGGGGCCTTGTCCGGTCCGGACACGAGACGAGCAAGTGGCTTCTTCACGCTTCCTCCTCGCCCCATCCTATCCACAGCCCCGAGGAGCTGCGGACTCACGGAGTGATGGGGTGATGGAGTGATGGAGCTATGCGGCCACAGAGCCGCGGCCCAAACTTCCAGAGGATCGGGCTGCAGAGAAGCTGCTGCGGGCTCGGGAACAGCGATTGTGGGAATCGTGGGTTTGGTCGGCGGGCTTGCCTGGGCCTAGAAGCGGATGGCGTCGATGGGTTTGATGCGCACGGCGATGCTCGCGGGGATGATGCCGCACAGGGCGCCGACGGCGGCGGAGATGATGAGGCCGATGAAGGCTGCGGTCATGGGATAGGCGCCGCCACCCGGGGGCACGAGGATGTCGATCTTCTCCAAGGGTGCAAGCCTAATGGTGAGGATGGAGAGCATGACGCCGATGAGCCCGGCAAAGCTCGTTGCCACGACGGATTCGAGGAACACGGAGAAGAAGATGCGCCGGCCGGAGGCTCCCATGGCGCGGCGAATGCCGATCTCTCTCACCCGGTGGTTGACGGTGACGATGGAGACGGTGAGCAGGCCGAGGGCGCCGAGGAGGATGACGATGCCGCCGATGACGGAGATGATGATCTGCACGGTGCGCATGCCATCTTCGCGCGACTGATTGCGCTCGGGATCGAAGTTGCCCTCCACCTGATAGTCGTTCCCCAGCTGGGCCTTGAGCGTTCCGACCATGACCGCCTGGGCGTTTTCCTGTTGGCCGGAAGGGGCCACGATGGAGAAGCCGTAGGACTCACTATCTGCGGCGAGCTTGGGCGGCAAAGCCCCCGTGAAGGTGTCGTAGTGGATGAACATCTGCGGACCAGTGGAGTACAGCTCGTTTTGCACGACGCCCACCACGGTGAAGGCAACCTTTTGGTGGTCGAGGAGCCGGACGCGGGGGCGGCCGGCAAGATCGGGGCTGCCCATGGCCTTCCACATCCACTCATTGACCACGGCGGGATTCATCTGCAACTGACCATCGCGCTGCGTGAGGCCCCGGCCGCGAACAATGGGGCGATAGTAGATATCGAAGTAGTCGGGGTCGATGCCGCGGATTTCCGGCAGCGGACCATTATCGCAGCCATACATGGGGTCGCATGCGTCGGCGCCGTCATAACCGGGGGCCTGGACGCTCGCGACGATCAGGCGGTCGCGGGTCCAGATCGTTGCCCCGGTCCGGCTCACCGTCTGCATCACAGCATCCCCAAAGGGGTCGACCGGCCGACCATTCTCATCCAGGGAAATCGGCGCGGTGTCTTCTTCCTCGTCTTCAAAGGATGGCTCGAAGAAGTAGGGATCCATATAGGGCGGCTGGGAGTCGGGATAAGCACTGACAGACACGGTGCCGGTGCGGCCCTGCCACTGCGCCTCACCCATCTCATTTGAGGCGGTGATGAGGGAGCCGAGCGCGAGGGTGGTGGCCATGGCCCACACGGCTGCGCCGACGCCGATGAGGGAGAGAATGATGCGCAGCCGGTTGATCTTGATTTCTTCCCAGGCTTCGATGACGGCGGAGAGAATCTGGGTCATGACAGACTCCCCGCCAGGGTGCCCGCCTCATGCAGCACCCCGCCTGCAATCTCCAGGGTGCGCTCGGCACGCGCGGCCACCTGCGGATCGTGGGAGATGACAATGAGGGCGGCCCCGGTCTCGGCCGCCACCTCCTCGAGCAGATCCATGACCATTCGTCCCGTACCAAGATCGAGGGCCCCGGTGGGCTCATCGGCGAGGATAAATCGGGGCTTGCGCACGAGGGCGCGGGCAATGGCAACCCGCTGCTGCTCGCCGCCCGAGAGTTGATTGGGCATGGCATCGAGCCGATCTCCCAGGCCCACCCGCTCCAGCATGCTGGCCGCGAGCGCCCGGCGGCGCAGCAGGTTTCCGCTCGTGCCGTACAGGAGCGGAACCTCAACATTCGTCACGGCATCCCGGTTGGCAAAGAGATTGAATTGCTGGAAGACGAATCCGAAGGAGCGTCCCCGTAGCGCCGCCCGCTCCCCCTCGCCGAGCTCGGAGACGTCCGTGCCGTCAAGCTCGTAGGTGCCCGAGGTGGGGAGGTCGAGCAGGCCGATGATGTTGAGGAGGGTGGATTTGCCGGTGCCGGACTGTCCGACGATGGAGATGTGTTCGCCGCCCTCGAGGGTGAGATCGACGCCCTTGAGGATCTCCAGATCCGCACCGTTGGGCAGCTGCACCGTCCGGGTGACCGAGGTGAGCTGCAGCATCAGTACATCATCTCCTCGCCAAACTTCTCCTCCTCGTACCGGTTCATCGGGGTCGGCACGAATTCGAGGATTTCCTGGCCCTCCCCCAGCCCCTCGGTGATCTCGATGTATTCCCCGTTGCTCAGTCCGAGGCCCACCTTGACTTCGGTCGGCTTGGCCAGGGGATCATCCGTCGGAAGGTAGACCAGTCCGCTGCCGTAGCGGCCCTCAACGGCGGTGGCGGGAACGACGAGTACATCCTTGGCGGAGCCACCCTCGATCTCCAAGGTTCCCTTCACCCCGTCGAAGACCGTTTGGTCGAGCGGGATTTCGCAGCGCACCTGCGGGCCGGACGAGCCGCCGGGATCCTCGCCAGACGAGGAGGAGGATTCGGCAACCACCTGGAGATTGTGGCAGGGGAAGGGAGCCGGCCCGTCTTTGATAGCGATGGTGCCCTGCTGGGGCAGGCCGGACAGGGAGTAGAGCTGATCGGGGGTGACGGCAACCTGGGCGTGGAAGGTGGCGGGAACAATGGTGCCCACCGGATCGCCGATGCTCACCTGCTGGCCCACGAGGGCCTCAAGTTTGAGGGTTCCCGCAGCATCGGTGATGACATCGAAGAAGAGGTCTCGCTCGGTGGGCGGCTCCTCGGGATTGGCCGATTCCACGGTCTGCCGGTACTTCACCTGCAAGATCTTCTCTCCGGCGCTCACCTCCGCGCCGTCCACGACGTAGAGCCACACGATCTCGCCCTCGTGGGTGGCCTTGACGGGCACCGACTCATCGCGCACCACCGCCGCATCCAGCCGGATCTCGTTATCAATGTCGCCGCGCTCGACCGCGACCGAGGGAAGATCGAAATTGCCCTGTGGATTGAGTTCGGCAGTAGTGTCGCCACCGGGGAAAAACGCGAACTTCACAAGTGCCACGGCAATGGCAATCCACACGATGAGCTTGATGGTGTCAAAGACAATCCGCCAACGCGATCTTTTCATGATTCACCTTCCTCGGCCTATGCGAGAAGTATAAATGCCGCAAGGCAAGGTATACAGGGGAAATAGGACCACCGCTTCGGATAGTTCTCCCCGTCGGTGTTCGCCGTGCATCGAGGCCTCAACGCACGTACCAGCCCGAAAATCCCGGCCACGGGCTAGGCTGAAGACATGAAGTTTGGAATGAGAAAGCCCTCAATTAAGCGATCCATCAAGGCCCGCACCACCGGCCGCGCCAAGCGCGCCATCAAGAAGAAGGTAGTTCCGGGCTATGGGAAGAAGGGCATGGGCTACCTCAAGAATCCCGAGCGCGCCGCCAAGAATGCCATCTACAAGCGCACCAGCTTCAGCGTCTGGGACCTGTTCAAGTAGATCGCCACATCGCCCACCCGGCTCTCAGCAACCGTCCTCATGTCCGGCGCCGCCGGTCACGCTGCTCGGCGCTGAGCATTGCCGGCTTGTCGGTGATCGTGGCCGGCTTGGCGCTGAGGGTGGCGGGTCTGGCGCTGAGCATGGCTGAGCGCGAGCCGAGCATAAAAAAGTGGCGCCCCGTTGGGGGCACCACTTTAACAATCTCGTCCCAGATTAGTCGATCAGGCCCTGCTTGTAGGCCTTGGCGAGCTTACGGGGAATACGCACCTCGCGGCCGTTGGCCTTGACGGTGACCAGTTCGGTCATCTGCGCCTTCCACTGGGACCGGCGGTTACGGGTGTTGCTGCGCGACATCTTGTGCTTGGGGACTGCCATAGCGCCGCTCCTTTCTGATTATGCGGACTGGCCGCAGTGACTGATTACCAGGAAGACTTGGTGACGCCGGGAAGCTCGCCACGCAGCGCCATGTTGCGCATGCGCACGCGGGAGATACCAAACGCGCCGACGTAGCCGCGGGGGCGGCCGTCGATGGCGTCACGGTTACGCAGGCGCACGGGAGACGCATTGCGCGGCAGGCGGTGCAGGGCGGCCATCGCGGCCTCCCGCTCCTCGACCGGCAGGTTCTCGTCGACCGAAGCCTTCTTCAACTGTGCGCGACGCTCAGCGTAGCGCTCGACGATCTCGCGGCGCTGCTTGTCACGCGCAATCTTCGACTTCTTCGCCATGAATACCTTCCTTCACTCTGGCGACACTTCACGGGGCTGACCCCGAAGGTCCGACACACCATCCTAGCGTATGCCCCCGGGGGTGCCATAGTCAGTTTCGCCACCAAATTCGCGCACTCTGTCACATCCGCTAGCCCTGAGCGGCGGCTGAAGAACGGAGGCGCCCCACTAGAATAGCGGTATGGAGCTGACGTTGCGAGCCGGCGCGAGTGCCGAGATCGAGATTCTGCGTTCCCGGTTCATTGCCCTGCTCGAGCCGGTTCAATCGGAAGGCGATGCTCGGGAGCATCTGGCGCTCGCCCGCTCCGAATACCCGGACGCCCGACATCACTGCTCGGCGTGGATTGTGGCGAGAGACGGGCAGGGCCCGCGCGAGCATTCCAATGATGATGGAGAGCCGTCGGGAACGGCCGGCCGGCCCATGCTTGACGTGCTGCGCGGTCGCGACCTCATCAACGTCTCCGCCGTGGTCGTTCGGTACTTTGGCGGCACCCTGCTCGGCACCGGGGGCCTCGTGCGCGCCTACTCCGAGGCCGTCGAGGCAGCCCTCGGCGCGGCCAAACTCGCCGAGCGGCGCCTCGTACCCAGCTACCGGCTTGCCGTCCACCCGTCCGAGGCCGGCCGCCTCGATTCCCTGCTGCGCTCGCGCGACTGGGAGGTCGAGGCCAGCTGGGGCAATGAGGTCGAGCTCATCATCTCCGGGGAGGGCGATGGTCTGGAGGCTCTGCTCGGCGCCGAGCTCGGCCGGCCCGCCCAGCTAACCCACCTCGACCCCGTCACCCGCTATCTGCCGCGCTAGCGAGTCCCCCGCGCTTAGCAGCGAATGCACCCTGCACCGCAGCGAGATCGGCAGCGAGGTCCGCACCGCGATTCACAGAATTATCCGCTCGGTGAAATGACCCGAGCATCGCTTGATCTGTGAAGGATGTCGTGGCACTCTGGTGGCAATCACGAAAGGAGCGCCGCATGATCACCTGCCGTTGCTCCGCCTGTGTCTGCTGTCTGGTGGGCGCTGGGCTTTAGTGGTGCTTCGGCACGCCCCGCGCTCGCGCGGCCCTCGTGGCCATGTCCCTCCCTCTTACTTAGGCTCGGGCCCCGAACCCGGGCAGAATCGAAAGAAGACAGCAGTGATTCACTCGGATGCCACCGAACTTATCGGCTCCACTCCCCTCGTCCGCCTCAACCGCCTCGTTGATCCTCAGCGGGTGACGGTGGCGGCAAAGATCGAATTTTCCAATCCCGCCGGCTCGGTCAAGGACCGGGTCGCCCTCGCCATCATCAACGCCGCCGAAAAGGCGGGCGCCTTGAAGCCGGGCGGCACCATTGTTGAGGCCACCTCGGGCAACACCGGAATCGGCCTCGCCTTCGTGGCCGCCGTGCGCGGCTACCGGGCCGTGCTCGCCATGCCGGCCTCGATGTCCGCCGAGCGGCGGGCCCTGCTTCGCGCCTACGGTGCCGAGCTCGTCCTCACCGAGCCGGGTGAGGGCATGGCCGGGGCGGTTGCCAAGGCCAAGGAGCTGGTTGAGGCCACGCCGGGGGCGATTCTTGCCTCCCAGTTCACCAACGAGGCCAATCCCGCCATCCACGAAGCCACCACCGGGCCGGAGATCCTGGCCGAGATGACGGTGGATGCGCTGGTGGCTGGCGTGGGCACCGGCGGCACCCTCACCGGGGTGGGCCGGGCCCTGCGTGCGGCCAATCCGGAGACCCGGATTGTGGCGGTGGAGCCGGAGGCCTCCCCGCTCCTGTCCGAAGGCAAGGCCGGGCCTCATCCCATTCAGGGCATCGGCGCCAACTTCGTTCCCGACACGCTGGACACCGAGCTCATTGACGAGGTGCTCACCGTGTCCGGGGACCGCGCCATCGATATCGCCCGCCGCGCCGCCCGGGAGGAGGGCCTGCTCGTGGGCCTGTCCGGGGGCGCCGCCCTCGCCGCCACCATCGAGCTCGCCGGTCGGGAGGAGATGACGGGCAAGCAGATCGTTGTCATCATTCCCCAGTTCGGCGAGCGTGACATGTCGACCGCCCTATTTGAGGGCCTGGCCGAGGAGGCACCGTGAGCGAAGGTATGACCGGCACGTCCCGGCCCGCGAAGGATCCGCACCGTCCCATTACCCTGCGCGGGGATCTCGACGCTGCGCTCGCCTCCGATCCGGCCGCCCGGTCCCGCGCCGAGGTCGCCCTCGCATATCCTGGGGTACACGCCCTGTGGGTGCACCGGGCAGCAGCCAAGCTGTGGCGCCAGCGGCGTTATCTCGCCGCCCGCCTGCTCTCCCAGGCAGCCCGGGCAGCCACCGGAATCGAGATTCATCCCGGCGCCACCATCGGCCCCGGTTTCTTCATCGATCACGGCATGGGCGTGGTGATTGGCGAGACCGCCGAAATCGGCGCGGATGTCGTCATGTTCCACGGCGTCACGCTCGGCGGGCGCTCAATGAACCGGGGAAAGCGACACCCCACGATCGGCAACAATGTCATCATCGGCGCCCAGGCCACCCTCCTTGGCCCCATCACCGTCGGGGACGGCGCCCGAATCGGGGCCGGCGCGGTCGTTCTCACCGACGTTCCGGCCGGGGCGGCAGCCGTTGGCGTTCCCGCCCGCATCGTCCCCTCCAGCCAGTGCGTCAATCCGCTTGAGCCGACCGATCCGCCCGCGACGCCCTCCTCCGACGAGGTCGCGGCCGAGCCCCGCGAGGGTTAACGCCGGGCAGGTCTGCGGCTGAAGGCCGGGCACAGCGGGCCATAGCCGGGCGTGGCTGAACATAGCTGAGGGTGGGGCATGTGCCCCACCCTCACTGCTTCCACGCTTCTTCCACGTTGCTTCGCGGCCCGCGAGCGCCAATCCTCGCGATGTGCCGGTGGCCGCCGCGATCAGCCGCGCCGTGGAAGAAGTCAGCCGCGCTCGGCCTCGTAGGCGGCGATGAGATCGATGCGGTTTTGGTGGCGCTGATCGCCGGAGAAGGGCTCGTCGAGGAAGGCATCGATAAGGGCGAGTGCCTCATCGGTGGAGTGCTGGCGGGCGCCAATGGAGATGACGTTGGCGTTGTTGTGCGCCCGGCCCAGGCGGGCGGTGTCCTCGTTCCAGGCGAGGATGGCCCGGATTCCGGGAACCTTATTGGCGGCAATCTGCTCGCCGTTGCCCGATCCGCCGAGGACGATGCCGAGGCTGTCGGGATCGGCAGCGACGGCCTTGGCCGCGTCAATGCAGAACGGCGGGTAGTCATCCATGGCGTCATACTCGCTGGCCCCGTGGTCGATGACCTCGTGGCGGCCCTCGAGGTGAGCGATGATAGCGGTCTTCAACTCGTACCCGGCATGATCGCCGGCAATGTGGATCTTCATGCCTTCAGCTTATCGGCGCCTGGACTAGACTGGGTGGATGACTGATCCAATTCTCGATGACATTCTTAACCACGCAAAAACGTCGATTCGCCCGCAAGATGACCTGTTCCGCTGGGTGAACGGCACCTGGCTCGACACCCACGAGATTCCCGGGGACCGAGGAATCGACGGCACGTTCTACGAGCTGCATGAGAAGTCCGAGGCCGACGTCAAGGCCATCATCGACGAGCTGGCCGAGGGTAATCCCGAGGGCGAGGCGGCCAAGGTGATCGGCCTATTCGACTCGTTCATGGACACCGAGGCGATCGAGGCGGCCGGAACCGACCCGCTGGCTTCCGACCTGGAGATCATCCGGCTCGCGCAGACGAAGGAGGCGCTGGCCAGCGCGTGCGGCACCCTGTCCCGGCTGGGCGTCAATGTGCCCTTCGAGTGGGAGGTCGACGCGGACCGCAACGATCCGGATACCTACACCTTCTATCTGGCTCAGGCCGGGCTCGGCCTGCCCGATGAGGCGTATTACCGGCTCGAGCAGCACGCCGAGGTGCGCCGCGCGTATCAGGAGTTCATACCGAAGCTCATGGAGCTCGTCGGGGTGGCCAATCCGGCCGAGACCGCAGAGCGGGTCTACGCGGTGGAGAAGGCCATTGCCTCTCATCACGCCGACGTTGTCACCACGCGGGATACCGATAAGACGAATAATCCGATGAGCTGGGCGGACTTTACCGCCTCGGCTCCGGGCTTTGATTGGGATGCTGCGCGGGATGCGATTGGGCTGTCGGCGGAGAAGGCCGCCGAGGTCTCCATCATGACCCCCGAGGCGCTCACCGGCACCGCGCAGGTGTGGGAGCAGGCGGAGCTGGCCGATCTCAAGGACTATCTCACCTGGCAGGTCATCGTCGCCCGAGCCCCCTACCTCACTCAGGCTATTCACGATGCTCACTTCGACTTCTTTGCCCGCAAGCTCTCCGGCGCCACCCAGGAGCGAGACCGCTGGAAGCGCGGCATCACCTTCGTCACCCTGGCCATGGGAGAGGCGCTCGGCAAGCTCTACGTGAAGCGCCACTTCCCGCCGGAGTACAAGGAGCAGATGAGCCAGCTCGTCGATGACCTGCTCGCCGCCTACCACGAGTCCATCACCCACCTGGACTGGATGGGTGAGGAGACGAAGGAGCGGGCGCTGAAGAAGCTCGCCACCTTCAACCCGAAGATCGGCTACCCCGATAAGTGGAAGGACTACTCGGCCCTCGTCGTCACCGACTCCCTCATCGAGAACGTTCGCGCGGTGAAGAACTTCCAGGCCGATGAGGACATTGCCAAGCTGGGCAAGCCCATGGATCGGGACGAGTGGCACATGGTGCCGCAGATGGTCAACGCCTACTACAACCCGGTGTGGAACGAGATCGTCTTCCCCGCCGCCATCCTCCAGCCCCCGTTCTTCGACCCGAATGCCGATGATGCGTGGAACTACGGCGGCATCGGCGCCGTGATCGGACACGAAATCGGCCACGGCTTTGATGATCAGGGCTCGCGCTATGACGAGCTCGGCCGGATCAACAACTGGTGGACGGATGCTGATCGGGCGGCCTTCGAGGAGCGCACCGCCGCCCTCATCGGCCAGTACGACTCCTTCATCCCCGCCCAGCTCGGCGAGGATTCCGAGCATCACGTCAACGGCGCCTTCACCATCGGCGAGAACATCGGCGATCTCGGCGGCGTTGCCATTGCGCTCAAGGCCTACGACATCGCGCTGCGCCGTCAGGGCAAGTCCGGACTGGCCGATGCCCCGGTGATTGACGGAGTGACCGGAGCCCAGCGGCTCTTCTACTCCTATGCGCGAATCTGGCGGGCCAAGGCGCGCGATGAGCACGTGGTGACCCTGCTGGCCATCGACCCGCACTCGCCCGCGGAGTTCCGCTGCAACGGCGTCGTGCGCAACATCGACGCCTTCGCCGAGGCCTTCGACGTCTCGGAAGGCGACGAGCTCTACCTCGCACCCGATCAGCGCGTGCGCATCTGGTAGCAGCCCGCTGTCACGGAGCAATTGCCGAAGCGCCCGGGGGTTATCCCGGGCGCTTCGCACTCGCGGAGGCACGCAAGGACACGCAGGCTTTGGCCAGTCCTCAGCCGGCACTTCCAGCCCGTCCAATGCCTCGGCTGGCCATCGCGAGAATCGGGCGCACCGGGCCGGGCGGCGACCGACAGGCGCGCGGACCGCGTTGCTCGCGGGATTGACGGGCATTGCGCGAGGACGCCCGCCCGGCCAAAAAAGACACAATATTTACCGCTTAGGCACATCTGTCCGTCTCACGAGGAGCCCGACTTTATGGGTTTTACCCCAGACATACGGGACCGTTATAGAATTGTTACCTCTATTCGTTTCCCCGCTGAGACCAAGGTCCTCTAGTCTCAGCTCATGGTGAATTCAGGTACTCCACTCGTCGCAATGCGGTCGGTGAACAAGCACTTCGGTGATCTCCACGTCCTCAAGGACATCAATTTGGAGATCGCCGCGGGTGAGGTTGTTGTCGTTATCGGACCGTCCGGTTCGGGCAAGTCGACGCTGTGCCGGACGATCAATCGGTTGGAGACAATCGATGATGGCGTCATTGAGATTGACGGTCAGGTTCTTCCCGAGGAGGGCAAGGGGCTGGCCAAGCTTCGCGCCCAGGTCGGGATGGTCTTTCAGTCCTTCAACCTGTTTGCTCACCGCACGGTCCTCGACAATGTCACGCTCGGCCCCATCAAGGTCCGTGGCATGAAGAAGGCCGAGGCGAAGGAGCTGGCCATGGGCCTGCTGGATCGCGTTGGGGTGGCCAATCAGGCCGAGAAGTACCCGGCGCAGCTTTCCGGCGGCCAGCAGCAGCGCGTAGCGATTGCCCGCTCACTGGCCATGAAGCCGAAGGTCATGCTCTTTGACGAGCCGACCTCGGCGCTGGATCCGGAAATGATCAACGAGGTTCTCGACGTCATGACCAATCTTGCCAAAGAGGGCATGACGATGATTGTCGTCACCCACGAGATGGGCTTTGCTCGCAAGGCAGCCGACCGCGTCATTTTCATGGCGGACGGGGCGATTGTCGAAATGGCGGAGCCCAATGAATTCTTCACCAACCCCCAAACTGATCGAGCCAAAGACTTCCTGTCCAAGCTCATCACCCACTGAGTCCATCAACACAAGGAGACCTTATGCGGACGAAGACACGAATTGCGGCACTTATTGCCGCCTCAGCCCTCGCCCTCGCCGGGTGCAGCTCGAATGACGAGAAGTCTGACAGCGGCGAAGGCGATGGCGGCGCGAACGGCGACGGCATCACCATTGGCGTGAAGTTCGACCAGCCCGGCCTGGGCCTCAAGGACGGCTCGGAGTTCAAGGGCTTCGACATTGACGTCGCGAAGTACCTGGCCAAGGAGCTCGGCTACGAGGAGGACCAGATTACGTTTGTCGAGTCCGTCTCCGCCCAGCGCGAGAACATGCTCGAGAACGGTCAGGCCGACCTCATCGTCGCCACCTACTCGATTACCGATGAGCGCAAGGAGCGCGTGAGCTTTGCCGGCCCGTACTTCGTGGCCGGCCAGGGCCTGCTCGTTGCCGAGGGCGAGGCCGACATTAGCGGCCCCGACAGCCTCGACGGCAAGACCCTGTGCTCGGTGTCGGGTTCCACCCCGGCCCAGCGCATCAAGGATGAGCATTCCGAGGGCGTCCAGCTTCAGGAAGCCCAGGGCTACTCCGAGTGCGTGGAGCTCCTGTCCTCCGGTGCGGTCGACGCGGTGACTACCGATGACATCATCCTCGCTGGCTTCGCCGCGCAGGATAAGTACGCGGGCAAGCTCAAGCTCGTCGGCAAGCCCTTCTCCGAAGAGCTGTACGGCGTCGGCGTTGCCAAGGGCTCGGACATGTGCGAGCAGGTCAATGAGGCCCTCACCAAGATGATCGATGACGGAACCTGGGAGAAGGCCGTCAAGGATAATCTCGGCGATGCCTACACCCCGAACCCCGACACGAACCCGCCCGCCCCGGGTGGTAACTGCGGCTAAGAGCTGGGGGCGGGCTCCGGCCCGCCCCACTTTTAGCCCACCGGGCTAACCGACCACTCCCACCGGGAGTAAGTCGGCCTGGCCCACCGGATCCTTCCGGGCCTTCGGGCCTTCCGGTCCCGCGCGAATGCGCACCCAGGTGGGGAGGACGCACATGCCCCTCCCCACCTTCCACCTTCCCGCTGCTACTTAAGAGGCCACAATGCTTGAGCTCCTGTCGAACTACCCGATTCTCGGGGCGTTCTGGATGAACATTCAGCTCACCTTATGCTCGGCGATCGGTGCTCTCATCCTGGGCACCATTCTCGCGATCATGCGAGTCTCGCCCTCCCCCGCTCTGCGGCTTGCCGGCACCTTCTACGTCAATACGATTCGAAATACGCCCCTCACCCTCATCATCCTGTTCTGTTGGATTGTGCTCTGGGGTCAGCTCGGCGTCACCGTCTCGGACAATCTCACGACGAATAACTTTTGGATGGCGGTGATCGGGCTGTCGGTTTACACGGCCGCCTTCGTCTGCGAATCCCTGCGCTCCGGCTTCAACACGGTGCCGCCGGGCCAGGCCGAAGCCGCCCGCTCGATTGGCCTCGGCTTCCGCCAGACCATCTCCCTTGTGGTCCTCCCCCAGGCCTTCCGCGGCGCCATCGCCCCGCTCGGCAATACTCTGATCGCGCTGACGAAGAACTCGACGGTGGCCACGGCCGCCTCGGTGTTCAATGCCTCCTCGGTTATGCAGGAGATGATCGAGTTCTCCCCCGATAAGGGCATCGCGATCTTCATGGTCATCGCCCTCGGATTTGTTGTCATCGTGTTCCCCATGGGGGTGCTCTTCACCCACCTATCGAAGAAGCTGGCGGTGGCCCGATGAATCCTCTCGAGCAACTCTTTGACGCCCCCGGACCGAAGGGCCGGCGCAATCTGCGGATCATCAACATCGCGGGCGCCACCTTCATCGCCCTTATCGCCGCCCTCATCATCATCCTGTTGGCGAAGAAGGGCCAGCTGGCCGCCTCGGCCTGGTCCCCATTCCTCACCTCCGTCGTGTGGACCGAGTACCTGCTGCCCGGGCTGTTTGCCACCCTCAAGGCGGCGCTCGTCTCGATCATCGCCTCGAACATCCTCGGCCTCATCCTCGGCGTGGGCCGCCTGTCAACGATCCGGCCGATCCGGTGGATCTGCGGCCTCCTCGTCGAGTTCTTCCGCGCCGTGCCGGTGCTCGTGATGATGATCTTCTTCTACTTCTTCCTCTCCCACATCGCGGCGAGAAGCGACGTGCTGGATCCGTCGATGACCCCGTTCCTCGGCGTCGTCCTCGGCCTCACCCTCTACAACGGCTCCGTCATCGCCGAGCTCGTGCGCTCCGGCGTAGCCATCCTGCCCAAGGGTCAGCGCGAGGCGGCCCTCGCGCTTGGCCTGCCGCCGAATAAGTCGCTGCGCTACGTCGAGCTGCCCCAGGCGCTCATGGCGATGATGCCGGCGATGGTGTCCCAGCTCGTCGTCATCTTGAAGGACACGGCGCTCGGCTACATCATCGTCTACCCGGAGCTGCTGCGCCAGGCCCGCCTGGTGGGCACCTCCTCGCAGAATCTGCTTCAGGCCCTCGTCATCGTCGGCCTCATGTTCATCATCGTCAATACCGCGCTCGGCGAGGCTGCCCACGCCCTGTCGCGGAAGATGTCCAAGCGCACCGGCGCAGTCCTCGAAACCGATGAGCTCGCCGATCCGGGGCTCACGGTCGACGCGGACTAGCAAGCACAGCAACAAACACAACGGGGTGGGGCGGCATTGCCTCCCCACCTCTTTATTCCCACGATCGAGCTTCTCGGCTCGGCGGAACCCACCGGCCTTGGTCGCCCGGATCCCGCTAGCTCCACGACTCGACTGTCCGGCCGCCACCCGGCGCCACGAGAATCGAATGCGGGAGTCGTCCGGCGGGATCCGGCCGGCGGAATTTGGATGCGGGAGGGAGCACTCTATTCTGGCTTCTCGCGCGGGGTGATCGTCGAGGTAATGTGCTCGACGGTGTCGAAGAAGAGCTCGCCGCACAGGTAGCCCTCGTCGAGGAACTCGACCGGGCCGGTGAGGAAGGAATCCCCGGGGCGCAGGACCACCTCGCCCACGTGCAGCTCGGAGCCATCGCGCGGCGCGGTGGCCTCCTGGGAGAAAATGTACAGGGTGTCGCCGCCAACCGGGCAGGCATAGTCCCCGCTGATATCGATGCGGTCGAGGTGATGGTAGAGATCGTGCTCGACGGTATCCGGTCCGCCGGGCAGCTGCGGCGCCCTGGCCATCTCATCCTGTCCCTGACATCCGGCGAGTGCGGCAAGGGTGCCCGCCACCAGTGCAATCCGCGAGATTCTCGTTAGCCTCATGCTTGCCTCCGCCATTCCTCAGCCGGTTCGGGCGTTACCTTGCCCGTGTTCGACGAGGAATATCCTACTTGTCGCCGGCCGGGCGGATCGAGGAGATCATCGAGACGATGTCGCCGGCGAGATCTTCTTCGGCCCGGTACGAAGCGGTGACCTCGAGTATCCCATCATCCGTGATGATGGGATAGGCGTATTGGATGATGTGGGCACCGCCGGTGGTGCGCTCGAGGGTAAGGCCATCGATATCCTTACCGGCCACGGTGACCGGAGGTGCTTGCGAGGGCTCGGTCTCAAGGGTGGCGATCACGGCGTCGCGCCACTGCTCGTAGGTGACGGCCGGCTCATGCCAGGTGGCGGTGATGTTCGAGGCAAAACCGTCGATCTCTTCGGCCCGCAGGACGACAAGGACCACGGGGTCGGTGAGCGGAGCGGGATAGGCCTCCCAGCCGGGGGCGCCGGTCATGATAAAGCGGCCGTCGGTGCTCGTGAAGGTCTGTCCCTCCGCGCTCATCACCGCCTCACCGGAGGCGAGGCTGGCCCCTTCCTGCCCGGCATTGCTCGCCGAGCAGCCGGCAAGCAGGAGGAGGCAGGCCAGCCCCGCGAGCGCTCTCATTCGAAGATGGGGCCCTGGGTGCGGGTGCGCTTCAGCTCGAAGAATCCCGGCGTGGAGGCCACAGCCACCGCTCCGTCCCACAGCTGCGCTGCCGCCTCCCCGGTCGGGGCGGGAGTGACGACGGGGCCGAAGAAGGCGGTGCCGTCAATCGCGATGACGGGGACGCCAACGTCGTCGCCGACGAGGTCGAGAGCGGCCTGGGTGGAGGCGCGCATGGCCTCATCGAATTCCCCGGACTCGGCGCGCTCAATGAGGGCGGGATCGAGGCCAACCTCGTCGAGGGCCTCGGCGATGGCCTCGCGGGTTTTGTTGTTACCCGGGTGGAAGCGGGTGCCCATTGCCGTGTAGATCGGCTCCACCAGGTCCGCTCCCTCCGTCTGCTCAACGGCTGCAATGACGCGGGCGGGAAGCTTCGCCTCCTCCATGTGCGCCATATACTCCGGGTCGAGATCCCGTCCCTCGTTCAGGACGGCGAGGGAGAGCAGGTGCCAGGAGACCTCGATGTCACGGAGCTTGGTCACTTCCAGCATCCATCGAGACGTCATCCAGGCCCAGGGGCAGGTCGGATCAAACCAAAAATCAGCCTTGTGTGTCATAGATCAATTCTAGTGGGCTGCCCGGCGGGAGTTAATCGTCCTTCGCCATCGGGTGAATACTGGGATCGCACTGGGTGCATTTTCCGTCAGGGTGGATCACTTGGGGATGAGGCCGTAATGTTGGTGTGGTTGTTGAAACGACGAAAGGACGCACATGCCTGGCGAGAATCTTACTCGGGCCGAGGCCGAACTCAGGGCGCAGACGGTCACCCCCTCGACCTATACGGTCAAGCTTGACCTGCGCGGGGAGGACACGTTTATCTCCCGCACGAGGATCGAATTCGAGGCGAGCGGCTCGGAGACTTTCGTGGATCTCATCGCTCCGGAGGTGCGCTCCATCGTCCTCAACGGCGAGGATGTGGACACGAGCGCCTACGCCAACTCCCGAATCACGCTGTCCGGCCTCAAGGACAAGAACGTCCTCGAGGTCGATGCCGTGTGCGCCTTCATGAACACCGGCGAGGGCATGCACAAGTTCGTGGACCCCGTCGACGGTAAGACCTACCTGTACACCCAGTTCGAGGTGGCGGATGCGAGGCGGGTGTTCCCCGTCTTCGAGCAGCCGGATCTTAAGGCAACCTTCACCTTCGAGATCACGGCGCCGGAAGAGTGGAAGGTGTTCTCCAACTCCCCCACTCCCACCCCGGTGCCCGACGGTGAGGGATCGGCGACCTGGTCCTTCTCCCCGACGGAGAAGATGTCGACCTACCTCACCGCCATTGCGGCCGGCCCCTACGAGGGCGGCACCGGTGAGGTCGTGAGCACCTCGGGCAAGACCATTCCGCTCGGCGTGTACTGCCGTGCCTCGCTGGCCGAGCACCTGGACGTCGAGGAGGTCCTCGACATCACCAAGGCCGGCTTTGGCTTCTACGAGAACGAGTACGGAATCCCCTACCCGTTCCGCAAATACGATCAGGTCTTCGTTCCCGAGTTCAACGCGGGAGCCATGGAGAACATTGGCCTCGTGACGATCACCGAGGCCTACGTGTTCCGGTCCCGGGCCTCCGGCGCCATCATCGAGCGCCGTGCCGTCACCATCCTCCACGAGCTCGCCCACATGTGGTTCGGCGATCTCGTCACCATGAAGTGGTGGAATGACCTGTGGCTGAACGAGTCCTTTGCCGAGTTCATGAGCCACCTGGCCGCCGATGAGGCGACCCGGTGGGATCAGGGCTGGCAGACGTTCCTCGCCTCGGAGAAGACGTGGGCCATGACCGAGGATCAGCTCGTGTCCACCCACCCGGTGGTCTCCACCGTCTCCGATCTTGGCGACGTGTGGTCGAACTTCGACGGCATCACCTACGGCAAGGGCGCCTCCGTGCTCAAGCAGCTCGTCGCCTACGTCGGCCGCAGGGAATTCATGGCCGGCCTCAAGGAGTACTTCACGAAGCACGCCTGGGGCAACACCGAGCTCGCCGACCTGCTTGTCGAGCTCGAGAAGGCCTCCGGCCGAGACCTGTCCGAATGGTCGAAGGTGTGGCTGGAAGAATCCGGCATCACCGTCGCCGCACCGGATTTCGAGGTTGAGGACGGCGTGTACACCCGCTTCGCGGTGCGCCAGGAGCTCGGCAATGCCACCTCGCTGCGCCCCTCCCGCATCGCCATCGGCCGCTACGATCTGCGCGATGGGAAGCTGGTGGGCCGCCAGCCCGTCTACCTCGACATCGATGGGGAGTCCACCGAGGCGAGCGAGATTGTCGGCGAGAAGGCCGCCGATCTCGTCCTCGTCAACGACGAGGATCTCGGCTACATGAAGATCCGCCTCGACGAGGATTCGCTGGCCACCGCGATCGAGCACATCAACGGCTTTGACAACAAGCTGGCGCGTACCCTCGTTCTCACCTCCGCGTGGGACATGTGCCGGGATGCGAAGCTGAGCGCCCACGCCTTCGCCGAGCTCGTCCTGTCCGCCCTGCCCACCGAGGATCACCCGACCGTGGCCCGGATCCTGCTCAAGCAGCTGGAGACCGCGGTGGGCGTGTACTCCGATCCGGCCCGCCGCGAGGAATTCGCCACCGAGGTGGCCGGCCGCCTGTTCACCGTGGCCGACGAGGCCGAGCCCGGCTCGGATCTGCAGTTCCAGACCGCGCTCGCCGCCTGCACGCTCGCCACCAGCGACGAGCAGCTGGATCGGCTGGCTGCCTGGCGCGAGGGCAAGGACCTGCCCGAGGGCTTCACCTTGGACACCGACGCACGCTGGAACGTCATCTGGGGCCTGGCCGCCTCCGATCGGATCACCCAGGACGACATCGAGGCCGAGCTCGCATCCGATGACACCGCAACCGGCCGGGAGGCCGCCTGGCGGGCCCGTGCCTCGCTGAAGGATGGCAAGGAGCGTGCCTTTATCGCCATGGTCGAGGAGGCGAGCCTGCCGAATCTTCAGCAGCGCGCCGCCCTCATCGGTTTCCGCGCCGGAGACCCGGCCGACGTGGCTCCCTACTTCGACCGCTATCTCGCCGCGCTCACCACCGTGTGGACGCAGCAGACGTACGAGATGGCACAGCAGCTGGCCACCGGCATGTTCACCCCCTCCCTCATCGGCCGCACCGACCTCATCGATGTCGAGCCGGCCCTGGAGAAGTGGCTCGAGGACAATCCCGAGGCGGCCACCTCCCTGCGCCGCACGGTCAGCGAGCACCTGGACAACACCCGCCGGGCGCTTGCCGCCCAGTCAATCGACGTCGGCTAACCGGCAAAGCTCAAGCGTGGCCAGGGCCCTCCCTGGCCACGCTTCTTTTTCCGCGATTCCCCGCGCTCGGCCAGCAGTCACCCACCACGCACCCGCCACCTTCCAGGTGGCGGATGGGGCGGGAACTCGCGTCTTGGGCGGTCAGGGGCTGCCCCGCTGAAGATCGACGTAGGTGGCGAAGAGACCGCCGCGTGCCAGCAGCTCGCCGCTGGCGGCAAGGTGCTTGGTGGCAGCCAAAAAGGTGGGGGCGTTGCCCCCACCTTCTTGACCGTCAAATATTCCTAGCGCATCTTCTCGGCCAGGTCCTCTGCATCGGGCCCGAGGATAACCTGGACGACTTCGTTGTTCTGGATGACAACGCCGTAGGCGCCAGCATCCTTCAGCGCCGCCTCAGAAACGTTCTCGGTGGTGCCGACCTCGACCCGGATCCGGGTAATGCAGGCCTCGATGTCCTTAATGTTCTCGGGACCGCCCAGGGCGGCCACGAGTGCTTGAGCTTTTTCCATGATGTCCTCCTGCCTCTAGCCTAGCCGCCGTATGCCGAAAATTCGTCGCGGAAGACGTGAAGCAGGGAACGTAGACGTGCGTTACCTGGCAAATCCTCGACGAGAACGACCTGTTCTGCCCCATCTGCCAGGGGAACTCGCCAATTCGGGTATTCCTGGTCGGTGCCCGGCTGGTTCTGGGTGCGCCGCTCCCCCACCGCATCAACCAGTGACAGTCCCACGAAGCGGGACGGCGTGCGGGCCACGTAGCGGCACAGGCCCTCGACGAGCTCGCGTTCGGTGGATTCCTCACTGGCCAATCCGTATTCGATCAGCCGCCCCACCATCTGGTCCCGTTCGTCCTCGGCCTGGGCGCGGACCTCCTCGACGGGAATGTCGAGTAGGCCGAGCGAGTCGCGCAGGTCGACGTGCTCGCAGGCCAAATATCCGGCGGCCGGCGGCAGGTCGTGGGTGTTGACCGAGGCGAGGACCTCATGACGGTAGTTCTCCGGGCGCAGCGGGCTTCCGTCATCCTCCTTCTCGAACCACAGAACCGAGGTGCCGTAGATGCCGCGTTGGGCGAGGTAGTCGCGAACCCAGGGCTCCACGGTGCCCAGATCCTCGCCGACGAGCACGCAGCCGGCCCGGTATGCCTCGAGGAGGAGCACGCCGATCATGGCCTCGTGATCGAAGTTGACGTAGCAGCCCTCGGAGGCGGGATGACCGTCCGGGATCCACCACAGCCGGAAGAAGCCAGCCACGTGATCGACGCGGAGCATGCCGGCGTGGCGCATGACCGTCCCCGCCATCTCCCGCAGCGGACGATATCCGGTTTCGGCAAGCGTGTCGGGCCGCCACGGCGGCTGGGACCAGTCCTGGCCCTGCTGGTTGTACATGTCGGCGGGCGCGCCCACGGTGACGCCGCGAGCAAAGGAATCCGGCATGGACCACACGTCCGAGCCAAGCGGGTGCACGCCGACTGCGAGATCCGCGCACACGCCCATGGACATGCCGGAGGCGGTGGCGGCCCGCTGGGCCAACGCCAGCTGCTCATCGGCAATGAACTGCAGCCAGGCAAAGAAGTCGATGCGGTCTTCCAGCTCGCGGCGCTCCCTGGCCACATACACCGAGTCCACCGAAGACAGGTGCTCCGGGATCTGCCCCGCATACTTTTCCTGCAGGGCGCACCACAGGGCGAAGTCTTCCAGGCCCTGGCCTTCCCTAGCGCGGAAGCGCTCGAAGGCGGCGGTTCGGGCGATGGATCGGGGAACGGAGAAGATGATCTCGAGGGCTTCGAGCTTCGCCTTCCAGGATCGGTCCCGGTTGAGGTGCTCATTGCGCAGCGAATTGGCGCGCTCTTCTTCTCCCGCCCACTCGACCAGGGAGCGCTGCGGCCCGGTGAGGTAGGCAACCTCCGGAATCGCCTCGGGGCGAATGTAGATCGGGTTGACGAAGCGGCGGGTCACCGGCAGGTAGGGGGAATGGGACATGGGGGCGATGGGCTCGGCGGCGTGCAGCGGATTGATCTGGAAGAAGTCCGCGCCCTCCTCGCCAAACAGCGTGGTGAGGTCGGCGAGATCGGCGAGATCGCCAATGCCCCAGGAACCGCGCGAGCGCACCGAGTACAACTGCGCCGCCATGCCCCACGAGCGCTGCCCGGGTGGGTCTGCCAGGCGTTGCGGGGCCACCGCGATGGGGGCACGGGCGGCTTCCTCGCCGTCGATCCGAGCCATGATCTCGTGCCAGCCGAGCGGCAGATCCGCCGGCAAAATAAATGCGGCCCGCCCGATCATCCGCCCGTCGACCTCCCGGTCCGGGGTCCACTCATCGGTCTGCCCGAGCTCCCACTGCCCGCCCTCTTCGAGGGCGAGGGTGAGATGAACTGAGCTGCCGGCCGGTACGTGCACGAGGATGGTGCCCTCCGTGCCGTGCAGGTGGACGGTGCACGGCGGCAAGGTGGCCCGCCAGGGGGCCAGCTCAGCATCGACGAGCCCGGCTCGAACCGCTTCCTCAGTGCTCGCGTCCACTCCGAGCGCGGCAAGCACCTTGATGAGAACCTCGTCGCTCACCTCGCGATGTTGACCGTCATAGCCCCAAAAGTCGGTGGACACGCGGTGCGCGTGCGCCAACTCGGTCAGCAGATCGCGTGATGGGTGAACAGACATGATGGATACCTTCCCGACGGCTTCGTCCGGCTACCGTTATCTTGCCAGATGACAGGCTCGCCCGGCCAATCCCCGCCACCGCAGCAAGTACCGGGCCAAGCACCTGGACAAGCGCCTCAGAGGCGCCGGGGAAGGCCCCGGGGTGGCGGGCCTCGGGCCCGCTGTGCGCGAAACCGGCAACGCCGGGGAAATCACCCTCACCGGGCGGGCCAAGAGTGCAAGAATGGTTCTGGCTGCCACCTGGCGCCGGGAAGGACAACCATGACCATCGAGATTGTCGAGACCGACCGAGAACCGCTTGCCTCCGTACTCAATACGCTGCGACTGACCCGGGTGGGCGATCACAATTATCGGGCCGAGACGAATCTTCCCCAGCTTTCCGGACGCATCTACGGCGGCCAGGTCCTCGCCCAGGCGATTGTCGCCGCCACGGACACCCTTGAGGACGAGGGCCGCCTCATTCACTCCCAGACCGCGGCCTTCCTCGCCCCCGGTGACGTGAAAAAGCCTCTCGATATCGAGGTGAAGATCGTCAACGATGGCAGGTCGTTTTCCACCCGCCGCATCCTCGTCCGCCAAGACGGTGCCACCATTTTCTCGGCCCGCGATTCCTTTCAGCTGCGCCAGGATGGCGTCGAGCATCACGACCGGCCGCCGGAGGTGCCCTGGCCCGATGAGCTGAGGAGCTCCGTGGAGATCTTCTCCTCGGTGGATCATCCGGCCGCCCGGTTCATGTCCTCGACCAATGCCATCGATATTCGCCACGTCGATGGCGACATGTACCTTCAGCCCAACCCCTCCCGCTCATCGACCCCGCGAATCTGGTTCCGCACCCGCAGCCCCCTGCCGGACAGCACCCCGCAGGCCCTGCAGCGGGCCATGCTCGCCTACGCGGCCGATCAGTTCATGCTCGAGCCGATCATGCACGCGCACGGGCTGTGCTGGGCCTCCCCCGGAATCTCCCTGGCCACCTTGGACCACACGACGTGGTGGCACCGGGACGTCAACTGTTCTGACTGGGTGCTCGCCGAGCTGCATTCCCCCTCCGCCCAGGGCGGCCGCGGCCTCACCCTCGCCAAGTTCTTCCAGGCGGGCACCCTCGTGGCCACCATGGCCCAGGAGGGCATGATCCGCATTCCCTCCTCCGCCTAGCCTGCCCCGGGACGGCGTCGCGACGGCGGGGATACGTCCGCGAGCGCGCGGCCGCGCCGTTTCACAATACATTCCTGCTAGTGGTCGGAATATCCGGGCGTCATGGTGGGAATATGACAAGGCAGCAGAATTTCCGTGCACCGCGTGGCGCCCACCGCCGGCCGGGTGCGGGATGGGGAGGGGCAAGCATGCTCCTCGCGATCTTGCTCGCCGGCGCGGGCCGGTCGCGAAACTGGGCGGCTGGCTGGCAGATTCGCTCGGTTAGTTCCACCGAGCGATCACCGCAGCCTTCATCATCGTCGGCCTTGTTAACACCACGGGACTCGATAGCCGGGTGCAGGCCTGGGCGGTCGATCGCCTCCCCAACGTCTTTCGTCTCGAGTAGCAATTGCTGCCGGGCAAAGGTACCGGCAGCCGGTGTCTGGATAGCTGAGGGCGGCTGAGAATACCTGAGGGCCGGGGGATATCCCCCGGCCCTCAGGTATGAGCGGGACCTAGTCGCGGGTGAGCTTGCGGTAGGTCATCGCGTGCGGGCGAGCGGCCTCGGGGCCGAGCCGTTCGATCTTGTTCTTCTCATAGGATTCGAAGTTGCCCTCGAACCAGTACCAGTTCGCGGGATTCTCCGGCGTTCCCTCATAGGCGAGGATGTGGGTGGCGACGCGGTCAAGGAACCAGCGATCGTGCGTGGTGACGACGGCACAGCCGGGGAAGTCGAGCAGCGCATTTTCCAGGCTGCCCAAGGTTTCCACATCGAGGTCGTTCGTGGGCTCGTCCAGCAGGAGCAGGTTGCCGCCCTGCTTGAGGGTGAGGGCGAGATTAAGCCGGTTGCGCTCGCCGCCGGAGAGCACTCCGGCCGGCTTTTGCTGATCGGCGCCCTTGAAGCCGAAGGCGGAGACGTAGGCTCGCGAGGGCATCTCCACCTGGCCGACCTGAATGTAGTTGAGGCCGTCGGAGACAACCTCCCACAGGGTCTTATTGGGGTCGATGCCGGCGCGGGACTGGTCGACGTAGGAGATCTTCACGGTCTCCCCGATCTTCAGCTCCCCACCATCGAGCGGCTCCAGGCCGACGATGGTCTTAAACAGGGTGGTCTTGCCGACGCCGTTCGGGCCGATGACGCCGACGATGCCATTGCGGGGCAGGGAGAAGGACAGCCCATCGATGAGCTTGCGATCCCCGAAGCCCTTCTCAAGGTTCTTCGCCTCGATGACGATGCTGCCGAGCCGGGGGCCCGGCGGAATCTGGATCTCCTCGAAGTCAAGCTTCTTGGTCCGCTCGGCCTCCGCCGCCATCTCCTCATATCGCTGAAGACGGGCGCGGGACTTGGCCTGGCGGCCCTTCGCCGAGGAGCGCACCCATTCGAGTTCGTCCTTGAGGCGCTTGGCCAGCTTCGCATCCTTCTTGCCCTGAACCTGGAGGCGCTCGCGCTTCTTCTCCAGGTACGTCGAATAGTTACCCTCGTAGGGGTAGAGGCGGCCGCGGTCGACCTCGGCGATCCACTCGGCCACGTGATCGAGGAAGTAGCGATCGTGGGTGACGGCAATGACGGCGCCGGGGTACTTGGCCAGGTGCTGCTCGAGCCAGAGAACCGATTCAGCGTCGAGGTGGTTGGTGGGCTCATCCAGCAGCAGCAGGTCGGGCTGCTCCAGCAGCAGCTTGCACAGGGCGACGCGGCGGCGCTCACCGCCGGACAGATGGGTGACCGGCTCATCCGGCGGCGGGCAGCGCAGCGCATCCATCGCCTGGGCCAGCTGGGAGTCAATGTCCCAGGCATTGGCCGCGTCGATTTCGGCCTGCAGCTTGCCCATCTCCTCCATGAGCGCATCAAAGTCAGCATCCGGCTCGCCCATGAGCTCACCGATCTTGTTGAAGCGCTCCACCTTGCTGAGGATCTCGCCAACGCCCTCCTGGACGTTGCCGAGCACGGTCTTGTCCTCGTTGAGCGGCGGCTCCTGGAGGAGGATGCCCACGGTGTAGCCGGGGCTCAGCCGGGCCTCGCCATTGGACGGGCTGTCCAGGCCCGCCATAATCTTCAAAATGGTGGACTTGCCGGCGCCGTTCGGGCCGACCATGCCGATCTTGGCGCCCGGCAGGAAGGCCATGGTGACATCGTCCAGAATGAGCTTGTCACCGATCGCCTTGCGGGCGCGGACCATTGAGTAAATGTACTCAGCCACAGTTCTCCAAAGTGTTTGCTGGGAAAATATCCATTCCCAGACTACACCGCAGACCGGGGCGGGTCAGCCTCGCGCAACGTGAAGGCCCTCGCGGGTGGCGGCGTGCCGCTCAAGGACCGGGCGGGCCCGCTCGGCCAGGTGCTCGCGCACCACGGCGCTCATGCCCCGGCCCATCTCACTCGCGTAGCTATTGGCAGCCCGGGCGGCGGCAATGGAGCGCATGCGGCGTGCGGCTGAGATAAAGGTGAAGGAGCCGGCAACCAGGGCGATGATGAGGATGAGGCGCATGGCGAGGCTGGTGGGCAGCAGATGTGGGGCGGACACCCCGAGAACGAGGCACAGGGCTGCCCCCAGGCCCGCGAGTACGCCGAGGCCGAGCAGGAGGAGGGCGCTGGTGCGGGAGGGATGACGGGCGGGAACGCCCTCGGCCACCTCGCCGGCGGCGCGACGGATTTTCTCCGGGCCGGCCACGGCCTCGGTGAGCTCGCCGGCCCAGGAGGAAGGCAGTCCGCTCCGGTGCTTATCCAGCCAGGCCTCGCGGATCGCCGAAATGGCATCGGCCGATGGTTTTTCGGGCCGGGCGAGAGCGGGGCGGGTCCAGGAGGATCCTCCGGCGCGCAGGGATTCGGCGACTGCTCCGGCCCCGCAGGCCGAGGCCAGTGAGGTGGCGGCTGTCTGATTGGCTGACTCGTCGATGCCGGGCTCGCTCTCCCCCACCGAGGACGAGAGGCGCTTCGCGATCCGGGAAATGTCGGCCCGGGCGGTGGCGGCCGCCGGGGAGGAGGTGCATGCCGAGGCGATGTGCACCTTGATCTCGTCGAGACCCTCGCGGGTGAGCGCGGAGGCCGTGAGCACCGGAACCTCGCCCAACCCGTCGGCCGCGAGCAGCCGGCGGCAGTCGGCCACGAGATCCTCCCGGGCGGCGATGGGGACCGTGTCAATCTGGTTGAGGACGACGATCATGGCCTCGCTGCGCGCCCGCAGGGCGGACAGGTAGCCGGAGTGGAGCGCCTCGTCGGCGTACTTTTGCGGGTCGAGAACCCAGATGAGAAGGTCGACGAGGGGAACCAGGCGGGAGACCTGGACGGCGTGGGAGACCTCGACGGAATCATGATCGGGCAGATCGAGGATAACGAGGCCGGCAAGCTCGGGCTCCTCGTCGACGAGCGCGGAGCCCCGCCGAATCCGCCGGTCCTCGTCCACGCCGAGGAAGTCCAGCATCTGCTTCGCGTCGGTTCCCCACGTGCAGGCGGCCGCCCGGTCCGTCGTGGGGCGCAGCTCCCCAGCATCGGCAAACGTGAGGTCGGTGAGCGCATTGAACATGGTGGACTTGCCCGAGCCGGTGCCGCCGACGAGGGCGATAACGGTCAGACCCTCCCCCAGGCTCATCCGGTGCCGGGTCTCGGCGAGATCGCTGTGCGCTCGGGCGAGGGCGAACTGGTCCATGTGGCTAGCCCCCGCCGTCAGTGCCTGACTCAGCGCCGTCTCGGCGCGGCGCAGCTCCTCCATCATTCGTCCTCCCAGAGCGCATTCACTAATTCGGATGCTCGCAGCCGCAGCGCGGTCCCGTCCGGCAGCTCGAGCTCGGCGAGCGCCCCGGAGAACCGGCGGGCCACCTCGAGGCAGGCCCGCTCGCAGCGCTCAGCGAGAGCCTCCCTCGCCTTCTCCGCCAGCGCGGGCTTGCCCAGGGCCTTCTTCGCCCCGCCAATTCCGGCCGCAGCCAGCGCCAGCAGCGCCGCATGACCCTCCCTGCCCAGCAGCGGAGAGGTGAGCGGCGCGGCCAGCTGGGCGCAATCCCCGCGCCACGATGCGATGGTGTGGGTGCAGGTGGCCTCAACATCAACGTCTCTCATGAGCGGGGCAGTATCCACATAGGAATCCTCCCAGGCCCGCCGGGCGGCGTCCCGGGTGGCGATGAGGGCGCCGGTGAGTGCCGTGCCCAGGGCCTGCTCGACGTCGGCGAGGACGGAGCCAAGCGCGGCCTCCCGGGCCGGGATTCGGCGCCCCGCGAACAGTCCCGGGCGGCCGGTGACGAGGCGGGACAGGCGGCCCCCGGAGGAGGCCTGGGTAAGCCAGTGCGTGGTGGGCGCACCCTGGGCGAGGCGGCCGGAGGCAATGTGCTCGGTGAGACGGGCGGCGGGCTCACGGGCGGCCGCCAGGGCGGCGGTGCGCAACTCCTCAGCGGCGGCATGCTGGGCGGCTGCGGCATCGGCCAGCAACAGGAGCTCCCGGCGCACCGCCGGCATCATCGCCCTCATGGTCCGTCCCGCCATCGATGTCGCCGCGTGGGTGCGGGAGATAAGAGCGAGCCAGTCGGCGAGCTCGGCCGTGGCCGAGGCCTCCAGGGGTCCCTCCACCGCCCCGGCATCGTCAATGAGGAACAGCGGAGATTCCCCCATTCCCGCCATTGCCATGCGGCCCAGCAGATCGGCCCGCACCGCAGACTTGGCCCGCGCCGGCAACCGGTTGAGTATCACCGCGGTTGTCATACCTCGCTCGTGGGCCTCGGTGAGGGCCGACCAGGCAATGTGATCGCCGTACCTCGACGCGGTGGTGACGAATACCCATAGGTCCGCGGCATCGGCCAACCTGGCCGACAGGCGGCGATTCTCCTCGTCGATCGAATCCAGATCCGGGGCATCAACGAGGATGAGGCCGGGAATGGCGCCGGTGCTGGGGCGCACTTGGCACAGCTCGGCCAGCCCGTGACCGCTCAAAGCAGAGGCGTCTTGCGGGTGATGGACAAGGACCGGGGTTCGGGTGGTGGGGCGGAGAATGGAGGCCTCGGTGACCTCCTCGCCCACGAGGGTGTTGATAAGGGTGGATTTACCGGCCCCGGAAGATCCGCCGAAGACGACGACGGCAAGAGCATCGGAGCCGGTGAGATTGGGCAGGATCCGAGTGGTGAGCTGGGTGCGCAGCGAATCCTTCTCGTCGGCGAGCTCGTTAATGCCGGGGACGGGAAGAGGGAAACTCACCTCGTCGAGAGCCGAGATCGTCTCGGTGACAAGGCGGGTCAAGCCCGGAAGGGAAAACTGGGTGCTCACCCCTCTATTGTGCCCAATAAGCGGCCGCGGCGCGGCCTCGGCCCGCCGGTCGGGTTCCGCCTGCGGCCCGCACGTGTACCATGGTGGGGCGCCTCCGTAGCTCAATGGATAGAGCAGCGGCCTTCTAATCCGCCGGTTTCCGGTTCGAGTCCGGACGGGGGCACGAAGGATTCCATCCATCACGAAGGAAGGGCACCGTGAGCTCCCCGCACGCACGCACGAATCCGATCGTCTGGATCGACTGCGAAATGACCGGCCTGGATGAGCGAGACGAACTCATCGAAATCGCCATTGTCGTCACCGATTCCGAGCTCAATCCGCTCGACGAGGGCATCGACCTCGTCATCAAGCCATCCGATGAGGCGCTGGAGAACATGGGCGACTTCGTGCGGAACATGCACGTGTCGTCGGGGCTGCTACCCGAGCTGGAGGGCGGCATGACTCTCGCCGAGGCCACCGAGGCCGCGTTGAGCTACCTGCGCACCCACGTCCCGAAGGGCATCGCCCCGCTCGCCGGAAACTCGGTCGCCACCGACAAGTTCTTCCTCATGAAGGACACCCCTGAGATCGTCGATTACCTCCACTACCGGATCATCGACGTCTCCTCCATCAAGGAGCTCGCCAAGCGCTGGTATCCCACCGTCTACAACTGCGCCCCGGACAAGACCGGCAACCACCGCGCGATCGGCGACATCTTCGACTCGATCGACGAGCTGCGCTACTACCGCTCAGCCCTGCTGCCCGCCGAGGATCTCGCCAAGGAAGCCGCGCATAAGACCGCCAAGCAGATCTCGGATGATCGGGCCCGCGAGCGCGTCAGCGACTAAGCCAAAGTCCACCACAGTGCCCGCCGGAGCCCGGCGGGCAATCTCGTGCGGCGACTCGCTCCGCTAGCTGACGAGGAGCATGCCGGCGGCGGCGATGGCAGAGACGAGGCAGGTGGACAGGGCGCCAAGGACGAAGGGCTTGGCGCCGGCCTTCTTGAGCATGGACACGTGAACGCCGAGCCCGAGGGCGAACATGGCGGCGGCGAGGAGGATCGTCTGGATAATCTTGATGGCGCCCAGCACCGGATCGGGAATGTCGAGGAAGGTGCGGGCCAGGGCGGCGGCCAGGAAGCCGATGATGAACGGGGGAACGAGAGGTGGAACCTTGCCAGAGGGCACCGGGGCGCCGCCGCGCCGTTCGAGCGCGCCGAGTACGGTGACGACCGGGGCGAGCATGAGGACGCGGGCGAGCTTGACGAGGACGGCGCTCGTGAGGACCGAACCGCCGAGGATACCACCGACGGCCACAACCTGAGCAACCTCGTGGATAGAACCGCCGGCGATATATCCGCGCTGCGCATCGGTGATCGGCACAGCCCCGAGAATGAGCGGCATGATCCCGATCATCGCGGTACCGAAGATGACGACGAGGGCGATGGCGGTGGCCACCTCCTCGTCCTTCCGGCGAATCGTGGATTCCACCCCGGCGACGGCGGCAGCCCCGCAAATCGAGAAGCCCGAACCGATGAGGATGGATTCGGAGCGGCTCATTCCAAGCCGGCGGCCGATGACCACGGTGCCGGCGAGGCCCCCGGCGACGATGAGGATGACGACGGCGAGCACGCCCCAGCCGAGCGCAATGATGTCGCCGAGGACGAGCTGGAAGCCGAGCAGGATAATCCCCAGGCGCAGCAGGATCTTCGCCGAGAAGGCGATTCCGGGGCGTGCCGTCTCGGGCATGGTCACCGCGTGGGCAACGATGATTCCGGCGATGATGGCGATGAGGAGGGCGGAGAGCGCCGGGACAAAGTGGGAGATGCCGTAGCAGGCGGCACCCACCGCGAGGCAGAGCAGGGTTCCAGGAATGCGAGTCACCCCGCCATTGTGCCGCCTCGGCCCCCCGCGCGGTAGACCCACCTCGACATCCCGGCTATATCATTGCGATATGACGTCGGTGCCCTGGCCGGACATGGCCGCAATGGAGATCCTGGCTGCGGTGGAGGATCACGGCTCGATCAGCGCGGCCGCGGACGTTCTCGGGCTGAGCCAACCGAATGCCTCGCGGGCGTTGCGCCGCCTCGAGCGTTCCCTGCGCCTGCCGCTTCTTCTTCGACATCCCGCCGGCTCATCACTCACCTCCCACGGCCGACTCATCGCCTCGTGGGCCCGCCCGGTTCTCGCCACCAAGGACGAGCTCGACGGCGCCCTCGCCTCCCTCACCCAGGCTCCGCGCCGCCTCCACCTGGCAGCCTCCCAGACCATTGCCGAATACGTGCTGCCCACGTGGCTCTCCGCCTTCCAGGCCGAGCTGCCGGGCGAGGTGTCCCTCGACGTGGCCAATTCGGTCGGGGTTCTCTCCCTCGTGCGCAGCGGCGCCGCCCATCTCGGCTTCGTCGAATCGGCCGGTACCATCACCGGTCTCCACACCCTTATCGTTGGCCGGGACCGCCTCGTCGTGGTTGCCCGGCCCGGGCATCCGTGGCGGGACACCACCATCACCCTCGCCGAGCTTGCCGAGATGGGCCTCATCATGCGGGAGGAGGGCTCGGGGACCCGGGAGGCGTGGGAGATGGCAATGGCGGGGGCCGGGTACACTCCCGCTCCCCCGGCCCTTGAGCTGTCCTCCAACGCGGCGGTGCGCACCGCCGCCCAGTCCACCGATCATCCGGCCATTCTTTCCGAGCACGCGGTGCGCGAGGCCCTCAACCTCGGCACCCTCGTCCGCGTTCCCGGCCCATCCTTTCCCCGGATCTTGCGCGCCGTGTGGCCGGACGGGCCGCTTGAGGCCGAGGCCCGCCGCCTCGCCGAGCTCGCCGCGAGGCTCGCATGATTCTGCCCAGCCCGCTCGGCCCACTCACCCTCACGGCTACTGACGCCGGGCTGACCAGCCTGCGCTTCGGCGAGATTCAACACCCGGAAGCGGCCGGGCCCGCCCGGCAGATACTGCGCCGCGCCGCCGGCCAGCTTGAGGAGTACTGGGCAGGCCGCCGCATCTCTTTTGACCTGCCGGTGGCGGCCCCTCTCACCCCGGTGCAGCGCGCCATTGCCTCCGCGATTCCGCTTGATCCGCTCACCTACGGCGAGCTCGCCGTCCTCATCGGTCGACCGAACGCCGCCCGGGCGGTGGGCCGGGCACTCTCCACCAATCCGCTGCCCATCATCATCGCCTGCCACCGGGTGCTGCCCGCCGCCGGCGGAATCGGACACTACCTCGGGGGCACCGAGCGCAAACGCTGGCTGCTGGACCACGAGTGTGCAATGCGCGGGGGCGTGACAGCGGGGCGCGACTGAGCCTGCCTGGTCGGGGATATTGGCACCCGGGACTGCGCCATGGGCACTGAATGATGTGCCGCTCGGACCTGGGCGGGTACGACGAAGGCCCACACGGAATCCGTGTGGGCCTTCAGGTGGGGTGGCCAACGGGGCTTGAACCCGCGACCTCCTGGACCACAACCAGGCGCTCTACC
>JAUNVM010000002.1:0-3501 GCA_030537635.1 Flaviflexus sp.
ACCCGCCCTGATGGGCGGGTCTTTATGCGCTAAAACTTAGCGGGTCTCGCGATGCGTGGTCGACTTGTTGCAACGAGAGCAGAACTTCTTCATCTCGAGCCGGTCGGGGTTGTTCCGCCGGTTCTTCTTCGTGATGTAGTTACGCTCCTTGCACTCCTCGCAGGCGAGGGTGATCTTCGGCCGAACGTCGGACGACTTGCTTGCCACGGTGTACCTCACTCCTGTCTGCGAGCGCGGGCCTTCCACACTCCCAGTAGCGGGGGCGGGGCTTGAACCCGCGACCTCACGATTATGAGTCGTGCGCTCTGACCAGCTGAGCTACCCCGCCGCACATCCCGCGAGGTCGGCCCCGCGAAATGGAGCCCCGACAGGGAATCGAACCCTGGACCTTCTCCTTACCATGGAGACGCTCTGCCGTCTGAGCTATCGGGGCAGCGCGAACGAGTCTACCAATTGTGGCGGTCAGCCACCAAGATGGAAGCCGCAACCGGTCGGTGAGACTACTCACGCACGAGTCCGTGATGGACTCGGTGGCGGGTGCAGGATTCGAACCTGCGAAGCTCACGCGTCTGATTTACAGTCAGATCCCTTTGGCCACTCGGGAAACCCGCCGCGCGCTGGGCGCAGATAGAATCTTCCAAGATGGACCCACCCCGTGTCAAACTGTTAAGCAGACCCGTGGGCGAGGTCTCAACCTCACGCCCTATCCGTCCGAAAACCGAAGGAGCCATCATGGCCGATTCTTCTTTTGACATTGTCTCTGAGTACGACCGCCAGGAAGTCGATAACGCCGTCAACCAGACCGCGAAGGAAATCAATCAGCGCTACGACTTCAAGAACGTGGGCGCGCGCGTCGAGCTTTCCGGAGAGACGATCACGATGGCGGCGAATTCGCAGGAGCGATGCCTTGCCGTGTACGACGTGTTGCAGACCAAGCTCATTCGCCGGGGCGTGTCGCTGAAGTCCGTGGATGTTGGCGAGGGTGAGCCCGTCCAGTCCGGCAAGGAGTACCGGCTCGTTGCCCGCCTCAAGGAGGGTATTGAGCAGGCGCAGGCCAAGAAGATCACGAAGATCATTCGCGACGAGGGCCCCAAGGGGGTCAAGGCTCAGATCCAGGGCGATGCTATTCGGGTCTCCTCCAAGTCCCGCGACAATCTCCAGGCCGTCATCGCCCTCCTCAAGGACGCCGATATCGACTGCGCCCTGCAGTTCCAGAACTACCGGTAGGACAAGGCGAGCGTGGGGCACGCGGCTTCACGCATGCATCACCGGTGGTGCGGACGCCGCCAATCCGGCTCGTCACGATGTGGCCCCGCGACGGGGCCACATTGTTGCGGGTCAGAGGCGCTCAGTCGCCGTCAGTCTCTGCTAGTCGCTGTTAATCGCTGTCAGTCGCTGCGGCGATCATCCTTGAGGGTCACATCGGTGACGCCCTCGAGCTCGGACAGGCTCGCCATGATCTCGTCGCGTTTCTTGGCGGTTGGCAGGTAGATGTCAACGATTGCGCACGGTTCATCGTCGATCTTCTTGTTGCGGCAGGCAAGCAGCTGGGATTCGATGCCTCGGGCGGAGAATTCCAGCATGACCTCCCGTAAGATTCCTCGACCATCGAGATACGTGACTTCGATGATCGAATCACCAATGTGGCGGCCCACCTTGTACAGGGCCGGGGCGATGATGAGCACGACGATGAGATAGGCGAGGGTGATAATCATGGCGATGACGAGCATGCCCGCCCCGCAGGCGGTACCGATGGCGGCGGCGACCCAGATGGCCGAGGCGGTGGTGAGGCCCCGGACCGTGTCCCGGTTGAAGAAGATGACGCCCGCGCCAATGAAGCCGATGCCGGAGACAATCTGGGCGGCGATGCGGGAGGCATCCCACCGCATATTCCCCGTGAGCGTGGGCGCCCCGTAGAGGGACACGTAGGTGAACAGGCAGGCGCCGAGACCCACGAGGACGTGGGTGCGCACCCCGGCATCCTTATGCCGCAGTTCTCGCTCCATGCCGATGATCCCGCACAGCAGGATCGTGAACAGCACGCCGAGGAACTGCCCAAAATCAGGAACGTCGAAATAGCTCATTGTTTTAGTCTAGTCCCGAGGCATGCGGGTCTCAGCCGACTGCGACCCACGAAACGGAAGGGGCGCGATGAGAATCGTCATCGATGGCGATCCGGGCGGGGGCACTCCCGGCGCCAATGTCGACGATGTGCTGGCCCTCGCCTACGCCGCCGCCTCGCGCCATGTCGAGGTGACGGCGATCTGGACGGTGGCAGGTAATGTCACCTCAGCCGAGGGGTGGCGGTGTACCACCGAGATGACCCGCCTGCTCGGCTGGGATGTGCCGGTGCGCCGAGGAGCGGAAAACCCTCGGGTGCGCCCAACGTCCGGCGACGCGCGCTCCGCTCCCCCGCCGGCCTCACCGGACACCCTGGCAAGCGATCTGGCGGGCGCCGAGGCCCTCATCTGCTTGGGACCGGCCACGAATGCCGCTCGCGTCCTTGCCGCTTATCCCGACGCCGTGGACCGGGTGTGGGCAATGGCGGGGAGCTGGCGGGAAGCAGATACGAATGCCCGGCTGGACCCGGCCGCCCTCGGTGTCCTGCTTGGCCACCCGGGCCTCACCCTCGTCCCCCTCACCCTCACCCGCCAGGTCGTGCTTCCCGTCGTCTCCTGGGCGCAGCTGCCTCCGGGGTCCATCGGTGCCGCCCTGGCGCCCTGGATTGATGCCTGGCTCGCACACCCGGCCTGCCGCAAGCCGCCACAGGGCATGTGGGTCCACGACGTAGTGGCGCTCGCCGGAGCAGAGCCGGGTATGCTCACCACCCGCGAGGCCGCGCTCGACCTGTCGCCAAGCGCCACTCTCACTCCCGGCCGCCACCAGGTCCGCCTGGCAACCGGGGCGAATTTGGAGATCCTCAACCGCCTGCGCGCGGCGATCACAAATCGGCAACAATGACGCGCACACACTGGCGGATTGTGGCGGATAAGCCCTAGCCTGAGGGAGACATCACAGGCTGGAGGGCGACATGAAAAGAAGCGTGGTGATTGTGCTTGCGGCGGCTTGCCTGTGCGGGTGCTCGGACCCGGAGGGCGGCGAGGCACCCACCGACGACTCCCCGCAGGCCGAGTCTGCGGCGGGCGCGGATCCGGCCGAACCGATCGAAGGTACCGAGGAAGCGGGCGATAAGCCGTGGGTGCCGTCGGCTGATGACATCATTCGGACCGGTACGCCCGAGCACCCCGTTGCTCCGCAGATCACGCCCCCGAACTGGGCCGATGCGATCGGCGTCATCCACACGCTGGAATCCGTGACGATCGCCGATGGCGAGGTGTGCGCGGTCAATGAGCGCGGCGAGCTCCTCATCTTCTCCGAGGAGGTGTCCGGTGATGACACGCAGATCACCACCGCCGATGGCGCCTTCCCCATCGGAGAGACCATCCTCAGCGGCCACTCCCTTGAGGTTCCCGGCGGCGCCGACTGCGGGGGCACCCACTA
>JAUNVM010000002.1:3601-40033 GCA_030537635.1 Flaviflexus sp.
CCGGCGAGCTGCTCGAGGCGGCGAATCCGCTCGTCCATGGGCGGATGGGTGGAGAACAGCGACTTGAGGTTGAACGGGTTCGCGATCATCATGTGCGAGACCGTTTCGGTGGCCGGATCCTTGCGCAGCGGTGCGGCGGCCGCTCCCCCGGAAATCTTCTTCAGGGCGGAGGCGAGCGCGAGCGGATCCTGGGCCAGCTCTGCACCATCGTGATCGGCGTCGAATTCCCGGGTGCGGGAAATGGCGAGCTGGATGAGCGTGGCGGCAAATGGTGCCGCGAGGGCCATGAGGACGACGGCAATGCCGCCGCCTTCGCGCCTGCGCCCGCCGAAGAAGAAGGCGAACTGGGCGACCGAGGTGATGATCCCGGCCATGCCGGCGGCAATCGAGGAGGTAAGGATGTCGCGGTTGTAGACGTGCATGAGCTCGTGGCCGAGCACGGCCCGCAGCTCGCGCTTCTCGAGGATGTCGAGAATGCCCTCGGTGACGCAGACGGCCGCGTGGTTGGGATTGCGTCCGGTGGCAAACGCATTGGGTGAGCTCGTCGGCGAGACATACAGCCTCGGCATCGGCTTGCCCGCCGCCTCGGAAAGCTCGCGGACGGTGTCGTGATACCAGGGGAAATCCGCCCGGCTCACCTCGCGAGCTTGCATGGCGCGCAGGGCGAGCTTGTCGGAGTTCCAGTACGAGTAGGCGGTGGAGAAGAGCGAGATCCCGGCGAAGATGATGATCCAGGCCGAGGATCCCGTACCGTTAGCCAGCAGCGCCCCGATCCCGAGCAGGAGTGCCCACATGCACCCCAGCAGGATCGTGGTCTTCACGGTATTCATCAATGAGCGGTTCATGTGTCCTCACGGAATGCGGTGGGTCCAGGCCTCGGTTCCGAACTTCTCGGCGCATCGCTCCTTCGCGCGGGCGATGTCCGCCTCGGTGATCTCACCGGGAGTGGCGCCGTAGGTCTGGGCGAAATGATCGGCGAACACGTCTATGATCTCATCTCTTGGCATGCCCGTCTGGGATCGCATCGGATCCACGCGCTTCACGGCAGATCGGATGCCCTTGTCGCGAATCTTCTCCCCGCCAATGCGCAGGCAGTCCATCATCTTATTCGCGTCAATGTCATAGGCCATCGTCACGTGATGCACCATGACGCCGGAGGCGAAGTGCTTCTGGGCGGCCCCGCCGATCTTGCCCTGCTCGGAGGCAATGTCATTGAGCGGCACATAGGTGGCCTTGACCCCCACCTTCTTCAGCGCCTCCATCACCCACTGGTCGAGGAAGGGATAGGACTGGGCGAAGCTCATGCCGTCAACGAGGGCGGTGGGAATGACGAGGGAGTAGGTGATGCAGTTGCCGGCCTCCATGAACATGGCGCCACCGCCGGTGATCCGCCGGCACACGGTGATGCCGTGGCGGTCCACCCCCTCCTGGTTGATCTCATTGTCATAGGACTGGAAGGAGCCGATGACGATACACGGGGAATCCCACTCCCAGATCCGCAGGAAGGGCTTGCGCCTGCCCGCCCCCACATCTTGGACGAGGGTTTCGTCCAAGATGACATTGAGAATGGGAGGGAGCACCGGGCCCCGGATGATCTCAAAATCGATGTCATCCCAGCCGATCGCATGGCCGAGCGCGCGGCGCACCGCCACCCCGACCGCCTCCGGGGTGATCCCCAGCAGCTCATCATCATCGCGCAGGGCGGCCCGCACCGCATCGGCAATGCCCGCGGAGTCCGTGTCAGCATCCAGACCTTCGACGGCGGCGCAGATCCGCTCCAGAGCATCATCCGGCTCCAGGAAGAAGTCACCGGCCAAGCGAACATTCGCCAGCTTGCCATCGACCTCGTCGACGTCAATGATGACGAGCTTTTGACCCGGTGCCTTGTACTCCCCCCTCATCAGAACAGTTTCCCGTCATGCTCCTCGCCGCGCGAAATCGCGGTCATCGTCTCGCGCTCAACAACCTTGATGCGCTCGCGGCCGTGCGGCTCACCCAGGGCCTTCTCGTAATCCTCGAGCAGCTCCCAGCCGTGCCAGGTGGTGTAGCGGATGCCGCGGGCGTCCAGCAGCTCGATCATCTTGTCGTGACCCACCCCCGCATCGGGGCCGGCCGCGTGCAGCTTGCCCGCCTGAGCATCCTCGACGAGGTGGCCGATGGTTTCCTGAGCATCGGACTTCGTCGAGCCAATCAGGCCGACGGGTCCGCGCTTGATCCAGCCGGTCGCGTACAGGCCGGGAATGTGATCCCCGCCCGGGGCGATCACCCGCCCGCCCTCGTTGGGCACGATGCCGCGAACATCGTCGAACGGCACCCCCGGAACCGGGGAGGAGAAGTAACCGATCGCCCGGTAGACGGCCTGCACCGGATAGTCGATGTAGGTGCCGGTCCCCTTGACCGAGCCATCCCCGGCGAGCTCCATGCGTTCCATGCGCACGCCCTCGACGTGGTCCTCACCGAGAATCTCGTGCGGGGACTGCAGCAGGTGGAGGTGAATCCGTCGGGAGGCGGTGAATTCGCTTTCGTCTCGCATCACCCAGTCGGTGAGCGTCTTGACCACCTGCTTGGTCTGATTGGATGAGGCGATGGCCTGCTCCGAGCCCTCGTCAAAGTCGAAGTCTTCCTCGTAGACGATGACGTCCACGTCGGGAACCTTGCCGAGCTCGCGCAGCTCCAGCGGCGTGAACTTCACCTGGGCGGGGCCGCGCCGGCCGAAGACGTGCACATCGGTGACCGGGGAGGAGCGCAGGCCCTTCTCCACATTCTCCGGAATCTCGGTCGACATGAGGTCATCGGGATGCTTGGCGAGGATGCGAGAGATGTCGAGGGCAACATTGCCGACGCCGAACACGGCGATCTCCTTGGCCTCGAGCGGCCACGTGCGCGGAACATCGGGGTGTCCGTCATACCAGTAGACGAAGTCGGCGGCACCGTAGCATTCCGGCAGATCCGCACCCGGAATATCGAGCGGAGCATCCCGATCGGCGCCGGTTGCGAGAATCACCGCATCGTAGTGCTCGCGAAGATCATCCATGGTGATATCCGTGCCGATATCAACGTTGCCAATGAGGCGGATCTCGCCGCGCTGCAAGATGCGGTAGAGAGCGACGATGATCTGCTTGATGCGGGGATGATCGGGGGCGACCCCGTACCGCACCAGCCCGTAGGGAGCCGGCAGCTTTTCGTAAAGATCGATGGAGGTATCGAGTTCGGACTTGGACAGAATGTCGGCGGCGTAGATACCGGCGGGGCCGGCACCAATGACGGCGACGGATAGTGGACGATCGCTCACGGAAACCTCATTTTCGACGGATAGGACCAACGATCAGTTTAACCGGGGCGACCCAAGGACGAAAGATCGCAGCCCGACTCAGACGAAGTTCACGCCCCGCCCCCCCCTCCATCCCCCCCAGGCCAGCCGGCACGACGAAACGAGCATTCATCCCCGCCGACTGGACAGAGCCGTGGGGATGGCGGACCTGGACCGCGAGCCGGGCGGAGCACCGGGGATTCTTGATCCAGCAGCAGGGAGGGGACCCGGCCGGGTCCCCTCCCTCAGTCCATAGGCGGATTAGTCGCTGACGACGGTGTTGAGGCGGATAACGCCGTAGGTCCAGCCGTGGCGGTGGTAGACGACGCAGGGCTGCTTGGTCTCCTCGTCAATGAAGAGGAAGAACGGGTGGCCCACCAGCTCCATCTCATACAGCGCCTGGTCCACGCTCATCGGGGCCGCCTCGTGCAGCTTCTGGCGCACGATCACCGGGGAGTCCCCCAGCTGCTTTTCCACGGCCTGGCCAAGCTCGGTGGGGATCTTCTCCTCGTCACCATCGGCCTTCGGCTTCTCGCGCAAGTCCTTGTTCAGCTCGTCCAGGTCGATATTGAGCTCGGGCACCTCACGGACGTGATCCTTGCGGCGGTGATCCTTCCGCCGATCGCGGGCCCTGCGCAGCCGCTCAATAAGCTTCGTCGTGGCAAGATCGAGGGAGGCGAGGCGATCGGATGCCGCGGCTTCGGCGCGGATCACGGGCCCCTTGTCGATCACCGTGATCTCGATCTTCTCGGAGGTGTCGGCCTGGGCGCGATTAGGTTCGTGGGTCACCTCCACGTCCACCCGCTGTGCCCTCGGAGCGAACTGCTCAATCTTCGAGAGCTTCTCCTCGACATGCTCCCGGAAGCGATCCGAGATCTCTGCATTACGACCTTTGACGATGATTTCCACGATGACCTCCTGTGGTCCACCGGATGATGCGGGCACGTGGCCCAGATGACAAGCTCGCCGGGTGGCGAGTGATCCCTCACCACCTCCTTCGGTTCAAGCTTTCGTTTCCGTCAGCCCTGGTCTTGTGTAGTACTTAGTCTACGCCATGATCCCCTACATGTTCCACGTCACACCCTCAGCTCAGGGCGGAATGCCGCACCACCGCCGCCACCGTGAGGGCGCCGATGACATCGTGGTCTCGTTCAAGTGCCCGGGCGCATGCGCTCATAGTCGCGCCCGTCGTGGCGACGTCATCGACGAGGAGGATGGGATCGGCGCAGCGGGCGGCAAGGCGAATCCGACGACGCCGGGCACGCTCGCTTTTATCCCTGCCGACCTGGTGTCCGGGGCGGGGATGAAACAGCTCCGCGGAGATGGTGCGCTGGGCTCCCGGTCGCCCCGCCACGCCGGCCGCCACAGCATCGGCGATCACGCCGGCGATAAACGTGCCGGAGCGATATCTACCCGGTCCCGAGGGGGCGGGCACCACGGCCAGGCGAGCCGGCAGCTCCCCCAGCTCCGGCAATTCTGTCAGGGCGGAGGCACGTGGAGTGATGGCACGGGACATGATGCGGTCCAGCTCCCCCTGCGGGCGGGATTTCCAGGCGCGGATCAACCCTCCGGCCGGTCCCGCATAATCCGCGAGCGTCCACACCCGCACCCCCAGCAGATGGGGGAGGAAGCTGGAGACGTCGGTCGGCGGGCCAACGGCCTCCAGACAAGCCTCGCAGGCCGCCACGTCCCACGCCCCGCACGGGCACTGGCGAGGAAAGATCGTATCCAGGAGTCCCATGGGGCCAGTTTCCCGCCCGCCGCTGCGACCTCCCCGGATATCCACCGGGGTACGGGCCCACCGGATGGGTGGCAACCGACGCACATGGTGGTGTGGCACGGTGGCACGCGATACGCGAACCGCCCGCGTGAGCGATCTGCGGGGGCCGCCAGCCGCTTAGCCGGCGAGCGCCGGGTCGGCTGCCCCGGTGATGAGGGTCTGCCACGCACCGCCGGAGCGCTCGAGGATAACACCCTCGTCGGTGGCGACGACGATGGAGTCCTTCCCCTCGCCGGCGGTGAGGGAGACGGCCCCCGCGACCTCGGCGGGCAGGGTCGTGATGGGACCGCCGATGGGAACGGTGTACATTCCCTGATCAGACGCACCGGGCACCCGCCCCAAAACGACGAGGGTGGTGGCGTCAATCCAGGCGAGGTCGGCCACGGCCTCAAAGTCGCCCCCGATGTCGATGGGATTGTCGATCTTCGTGGGTCGGCCCGTTTCATCACGACGAATACCGGCGACGGCAATGTGAGCGGTGGATTTATCGTGCCACACGACAACGGCACGGTTGCCTTCGCGAGAAATATGAATGGAGGAGATGGTGGGACTATCCAGCCAGGAGGCCTCGATCTTCGAGAGTTTGCCTCCCCGGGTGAGGGCAATGAGGGGGCCCGAGCCGTCGGCGGGTCCGGACCATACCCAGCCGAAGCGGTCGACGGAGGGGGCGATAAGCTCCTTGGCGGACTCGTACAGGACAACCGAATCGCTGCCGTCATTGGGAAGGGTGACAATGCGGCGAGCCTCGGACAGGCCGATGGCGAGCGGCTTCGCGTCATATCCGAGGGCGAGGTCGGACAGCTGAGGCGGCACCGCCGCCATGGACAGCGGGTAGGAGGCGCCCTCGGAATACCAAGAGGGCACCCCGCCCACCTCAAGAAGCAGATTGCGCCCGGAATAGGGGTAGTCCTCCATGTCCGAGACCTCGCCAACATCCAGCGGCGCACCATTGACGGTAACCTCGACGCGTTTAATCCCGGGAACGGACTGCAGGGTGGCCGAGACCTGGGCCTGGATAAGCCGACGGGTGTAGAGATCGACGGTGAGGGCCTCGGGAGACAGGGATACCTGCGCGGTGCCGTTATCGGTGATGATCCCACCATCGCCCAGCTTCGTGGTGGCCGGCAGGGCGGTGCGCACTGACTTTTCGAGCCACGGGGACGGGCCGGCAAGCAGTTCCTTGGTGAGCGAGGTGGCGAGGCTGGCCCGGGGCAGCCACCTGAGATCGGCCACGAGATAGCGCGAGTCTGAGGACAGGAAGTAGAGCGGGGCGCGGGAGTATTGCTGGGAGAACAGCGTCGAGGAGACAAGCAGACCGTCCTCAAGGTTGACGATCCGCCACTCCCCCTCGGAGTTCTTGGCGAGGGAGAATTCGGTGGAAATCGCGGTGGCTGGTGGGGAGGGTAGATATCTCCCATCAGCATCCAGCGTGGCCTGGGAGTCGAGATTCACCTGGACGGCGCCGGTCTCCGTGCGGGTAATCGCGGGGATGCGCGAATCGGAGTAGATTCGCACCTGGGACAGCGGCACCCATCCGGCCGCCGCCCTCGGCGAGAGATATTGGCGGGCCACCTGGAAATCCTCCGAGACCCCGGCAGCCGAGGCGGTGAGGAAGCCGCGCACGATTTCCTCGGGGCTCGCGCCCTGGGCCGGCCCGGTCGGGTACAGGCCCACATTGGATCCGGCGCTCGAGGGTGGCCGGGTCGCGTTGACCGGGCCACTTTGCGGAATTGAGTGGCAGCCCGCGAGCACGAGCGCCAGCGCGGCAAGCACAAACAAGAGGCGTTTCATCGATCCCCCTCATCGGCTTGCATGACCCGTCCCGCTGGCCCGGGTATCCGTTCCTCCAGGCCCGCTGAAACCTCGCCGGTGAGCGGGCTCGGGCCAGCCGCGCCATCATCCACTGGGCTCGCCTGTGCCGCACCGTCGGCCGAGCTCGTCGCAGTCTCGTTCTCTCCCGCGTCCTCATCGGGCGCGACCGGGGGCTCCTCCGTGGCCGGCGGCAGGGGAACCCCGAGAGGAATCTCGTCGAGCTCGGGATCGAACCCGATCTCTTCCTCGCCCAGCCGCGGGTCGGGAGATGGTGTGGCTGGTGATTCTTCTTCAGCGGGTTCGGAAGCCGGCTGGGGCTCCTGCGTGGGCAGCCCGCCCCGTACGGCCAGGACTTCGCCATCCTCGGCGGTGAGATCAACCTCGACGCTGAGCGGGGAAATGTAGGGCTCGCCGGGTTCGCGGGGCACGGCGAGAAGGAAGCTGGACCCCTCTCCGAGCACGCCCCACACCTCGATTTCTCCGCCGTGGAGGAGGGCGTCCTCACGGGCAATGGTGAGTCCGAGGCCGGTGCCCCCGGTCTTGCGTACCCGGGCCGAATCGGCACGCCAGAACCGGTCGAAGACGTGATCTGCCTGCTCTTGGCTCATGCCCACACCGTGGTCGACGACCCGCACGGCGACCGCGGTTTCGTTGCCGGCCACATCCACCCAGACGGTGCCGCCCTCGGCGTGCTCGATGGCGTTGACCACGAGATTGCGGACGATGCGCTCGATGCGGCGGCGCTCCGCCTCCGCCACGGTGTCCCCGAGCGAGCGGGTCACCACCCTCACCTCGTTATCTTGGGCGAGCGGGGCGGCGATATCGACGACATCCTGGGCGACCTGGGCGAGATCGGTGCGCTCGGTCGACAGGGCCATCGCGCCGGCGTCGAAGCGGGAGATCTCCAGCAGATCGGCGAGCATGGCATCCAAATTGACCGTCTGGCGCCACAGCAGTTCCGAGGAGCGCTTGAGGGCCGGGGGCAGGGTGTCGCGGCGATCGTAGATGAGCTGGCCCGCCATGCGAATCGTCGTCACCGGACTACGCAGCTCGTGGGAGACAGCCGAGACGAAGTCCTGCTGAACCTTGGACAGGCGCTGCAGGCGGGTGAACTGCTCGTCGAGGGAGGCCGCCATGGAATTAAAGGAGGAGGCGAGCTGGGCGAGCTCGTCCTCACCGCGCACCCGCATGCGCACCTCAAAGGCGCCATCGGCAATCTTCGAGGCGGTGCGCGACGCCTCCCGCACCGGGGCGAGGAGGAGTCGCACGACGACGAAGGCGAGAGCCATGAGGCCGAGAATGATGACCCCCGAGGCGATCGAGAGCACCGTGGTCACCAGGTTGAGCATCCGCTGCTCATTTTCCAGCGAGTAAATGGCAAACAGTTCGTAGTCGCCGGCGCCGGGGATGGTGATGACCGAGCCGATGACAACCCCGGGAACCGTGCCGCCCTCCCGGGTGGGAATGCCGACGGACTGCCAGAACAGGCCCTCCGGGGAGGCGGCCAGTTGCCGCATCTCGTCCGTGATGACCTCGCGGATCTGGGTGGACTGGGCGGAGAAGGGTTCGGCGATTTGAATGCCGGAGGGAGTCTGGTTTGGCGCCCTCATCATCATCGCCCCGACCACCGAGGAGGCCGGATCGTAGATGTTGGCGACGATGGAGCTCGCCGTGTTTTGTATCTCGCCCGGATTGGATCCCACGGTGGAGGAGAATCGCTGGCTTGCCGCCCGCTCATCACGCCCGAATTCATCAACGATGGAGTCCACCCGGTCGTTGAACAGTTGGGAGCGAATCTGCCACAGGGCTACCCCACCGGTCAGCGCCACGGCGGCGACCGCCACGGTGAGGAAGATGGTGATCACCCGCAGCTGCAGATGACCGCGCCAGGTGGCGGCGAGATCGGCAAGCCGCCGGGCTAGCAGTCGCCTCCGATTCGTTGGAACCGGAGGCGTCATCTGATCGGCCGAGGTCACTCCTGAGTGGCTCCCGCACGATATCCGACGCCGCGCACGGTGAGAACAACCTCGGGATGATCCGGATCCTTCTCCACCTTCGAGCGCAAACGCTGGACGTGAACGTTCACAAGCCGAGTATCGGCACTGTGTCGATAGCCCCACACCTGCTCGAGCAGCTCCTCGCGGGAGAAGACCTGCCAGGGCTTACGCGCCAGGGCAACGAGAAGATCGAATTCGAGCGGGGTGAGTGAGAGCTGCTCGTCGCCGCGCTTGACGAGGTGACCGGTGATGTCGATGGTGAGATCGGCGATCTTCAGCACCTCCGGCTCGAGCTCCTGGCGGCGCAGGCGGGCCTGGACGCGGGCCATGAGCACGGAATTTTCAAAGGGCTTGGTCACGTAGTCATCGGCTCCAGCATTGAGACCGGAAATGACGTCCACCGAGTCGGTGAGCGCGCTCATCATAATGATGGGAACATCGGATTCCTCGCGCAGCGCCTTGCAGACCTCGACCCCGTTAAGGCCGGGAAGCATCACGTCGAGGAGGACAAGATCCGGGCGTTCAGCGCGATAAAGAGGGATGACGGACTGCCCGTCGGCGCACACCGTCACGTCGTAGCCCTCCGACTCCAGGAGGATAGCAACCATTTCGGAGATGGACGGATCATCATCGACAACAAGAATACGCGACTTCATACCTGTCATCTTTCCATGTCACGGGGACTCAATGGTGAAGTACCCGCCGGGCGGAGCGATTTCCCCACCGCCTTGGGCCGATCAGCCCGGAATCTCCTCCGCCTCGGTGGGAAGGAGCACCGGAACCCCCGAGCGAATCGGATAGCGCCACGTGCGCGATTCGGTGACAAGGTAGTCACCCTGCCGGATGAGACGCTCACCGGTTTTCGGGCATCGCAGCACCTCGGTCAGCCAGTCAGTCATGCTTCTCCTTCGGGCCCGCCGCGGCGGGGGGTGTGGTGATCGCGGGGATGGGAACCGGCATCGGTCGTCGACTTCTTCTGGGGATTGGGCACCGCCCGCAGGCGCGGTCCCACCGCACCGGTCACGTCGGAGGGGCGCCGAGCATCGCGCGTTGCCGGCTTCGGCTCGGGCACCCGCTTCCTGCTCGCCGCCTTGATGGCATCCGCCAGCGCCATGAGGTCGTTATCCGATGGTGGGGCCGGCTCATATTCGGTGACGAGGCGAACCATGGACCAGCCGCGCGGCACCGTCACCCGTTGGGCGTGATCTTCGCACAGATCAAGCGCCCCGGCTCCGGGAACCGGGGACAGCGGGCCGACCACCGCGGTGGCCTGCTGATAGTCATACGTCATCGTCACCACCGCCCGAGCGGTGCAGCGACTCCTCGAACACTGCCTCACGTCAGTCACCGTAGCACGCGATATGGTGGGCACGTGACACCCCCGCGCATCACTCCCTCCGTCCGTCGCGATCGTCATGGTCGCGGCCTTCGAGGCATCATCATCCCGCCCTCCGTTCCCGCCTGGCGGCGCCGCTCCGAGCGCTTCGATGACATCATTTCCATGGAGATTAACACCTACCGCCACACCCTGGGCGAGGAGGTGGACCGGGTCGAATACGGCGTGCTGGATGTGCCGCAGACCGATCCCACACCGTGGGAGGATGGTATTCCCCAGGCGCGTTTCTTCCCGATGGACGGGGATAAGGAAGGGCGGATCATCTTCTACCGCTTCCCCATCCTCCAGGCCGCCCGCGGACGAGATCTCTCCCTCGTCATCCACGCGATCGTCACCCAGCAGCTTGCCGCTTTCCTCGGCACCTTTCCCGAGGACATCGACTTCCTCGGTGGTTAACTCACCGCGAGCTCCGCGCGGCACCTATTTGCCGCTTATCTGCCACTAATCTGCCGCTCGGCGCGCCCTCCTGACCGGGGCCGGGCTCCTAGTTGGAGATCTTCAGCTGCAGGCCCGCAGCATCCTCCGGGGTGGGGATGACGGGGACGGCGGATCCGCCGCGTCGGGAGCCCAGCTGTTCGGTGACGACGAGGCCGGCGCTCACCGGCCGGTCGGCGAGGACCTCAACATAGCTGGTTGCGGCGGGCAGTTCGACACTCCCAATTCCCTTGACCGGCACGGTGAGAGTGTCCACCTCCTCGCCGGTGCGCGCGAAGGCCCGGACGGTGGCGGTGGCGTCCTCGGCAACAAGCACGAGGGTGCCCACGCCGGTTCCCACGGTGGCGGTGCCGTGGCGCAGCGGGGCGACGGAGGGAACCTGCATGAGGTCCTCCCCGGCCAGGAGGCCGGCCGCGAGGACGGGGACGTCGCTGGACACCTCGATCGCGGCCCAGCCCTGCCCAATCCCGTCGAGCGGGATGTCGAGAACCGAGCCGGGGGCGAGCCGCACCGATTCCGCGCCGGGCACGGGCTCGGAGCCGTCGTCGGTGCGCACGGTGAGTTGCGCGGTGGCGCTGTCCTCGCCGGGATTGGCGATGCGCACCGAGGGCGCTCCGCTATCTCCGGACAGGTCGATTCCCGGAACGATGACCTCGGTGGCCGGCTCGGCGCCCGCCTCGATGGATTCGGCTCCCGCCCCGCTCGCCCCCGACATCTCGTGGGTGAACAGGTGGGCGGCCACGGCGCCGCCCTCGGCGCTCACCTCGAGCGCAATCTTGTCATCCGTGGCGAGGGCCTCCACGAGCACCTTCTCGGTGCCCCCGGGGGCCACGGTGAGGGCGGAGCTCGCCACTCTGGGCGCGGTGCCGGTCGAGGTGTGGACGGTGATCCGCACGGTGGCCGGGGTGGCCGAGAGATTGGTGAGAACGAGCTCGGAGGAGGAGCCGGTCGCGGTGGAGCCGCCAACGAAATAGTGGGTGGCGGCCGGCGGCAGGCAGGGACTGAGGATCAGGCCGGCCAGCTCGCCGGATTCCTGGGTCCGCTGATAGGTGGCGGCGATGATGGCGGCGGACTCGCCGGGCTCGGCGATGAGCGGGCCCGGATGAGCGCCGTAGGCGGAGAAGAAGCGCGGAGAGCCGGTGAGATCGAGATTGTCGGGGGTGGTGACCGTACCGCCCCCGATAACGAGACCTCGGGTGCGCTCGGTGATCTCGGATTCCTCCTCTGACAGCCCGATTGTCTCGCCGATCGTGGCGGTGGGGCCGGGCGGGCAGGCGAGCGCGAGGGTCCGCGCTGTGCCGGGGACGGATAGCTCTGCCGGTCCGGGCAGGCGCATCTTCGGAGTGTCCCCGAGCGCCCACATGGCCCCGCCGATGGACAGGACGGCGGCAATGACGGTGGCGGCGGCACGTTTCATCATCCGCGCCACCTCCTCATCGGCAGGCTGACGACGAGATTGGCGAGGACGATGAGGAGGCGGGCGCCAATCATCCACCACTGGGAGAAGATTCCCTCGTGGACGACCCGCACCTCCCCGGTGCGGGGCACCTGCCAGGAGGCGTGCCAGGCGTCGTCAAGCTTGGGCAGCTCCTCGGCTCCCTGATAGGCCTTCCAGCCCGGATCATCGCGCTCGGCAAGGTCGAGTCGGCCCGCCGGCACCTCGGCGGAAGCCGAGATGAGTCCGGAATCGATGACGTCCGTGCCGTGCATGAGCCGCCCCGTGGGCACGGTGAGCCGCCAGAAGGTGCCGAGATCGGAGGTGGTCACCTTGGTGATTCCCTCGGTCTGGTCGAGGCGGGCGGCGAGATCATCGAGTCCCGGACCCTCCCCATCCAGCAAAATGACGGAGACGGCATGCTCGGCGAGCAGCTCCGCGAAATCGGATTCCCCGGCCCGGGTGAGGGCCCGGCCCAGCTCTTCATCGGCCGGCGCGGACTGCTCGGCCAGGGTGATGGCCGAATTCATGTCGGTGAGGCTCACCCCGTTGCCCCGCCACAGCTCCACGGTCGTGTGATCAGCCCGGGCGGTGATCTTGAGCAGCCGGGTGCGCTGGGGATCTGCGGCGTTCTTCAGGGCGAGCGCCGGCACCTGCTCACCCGGAGCATCCGCGAGCAGCACATCATCGCGGCCGGTGAGGGAACCCGAGACCCAGTACCAGGCAGAGGCCGCGGGCAGGGCGATAGCGGCGAGGAAGGCGGCCGCGGCGATGAGATGGCGCAGGCCGAGGGGCCGCGTGCGCAGGTCTGTGGCAAGCCTGTCTCCGGCGGCCAGGGCCGCGAGGAGGATTCCGCCGGCCGCCACCGTCATTCCGGGGCCGGGCCACGGGGCGGCCGGGCCCGGACCGGGATAGCGCAGGGCGGCACCGATGAGGACGAAGCCCGCGCCGGTGAGGGCGAGGCCGCAGGCGGCCAGGCGCCACCTGGGCCGCGCCAGGCCTAAGACGGCGGCAATGATGAGGAGGGCGGTAGCAGCGATGATGACGGGGGCCAGCTGACCCGGAATCCCGGTGGGCCAGCCGGCGAGGATGTCCTTGCGTTCACCAGCCCGCCAGGCGTGCGGGACGCCGGGCATGGCGACGAGAGAGCGCGGGATGTGCTTGGCCAGCTCCCACAGGGCCGGCGCGGAGAAGGCTCCGGCGGGAACGACGAGCCACAGCCAGGCCGGCCGACGGCCGAACAAGGCGGCAAGGATGGCGGCAAACGTCAGCGGGATCATGGCCGCGGGATAGGCGGCCACGAGGAGGAGCGCCCACCAGGCGGCGACCCCGAGATGACTGGAGCGGCCGGTCCGCCACAGGCGGAGCATGGCGGCACCCAGCGGCGGGGCGACGAGGTGGAAGACGATGGCGGCGAGCTCACCGTTGGCCAGTGCGGCCAGGAAGGGCGGGGCGCCCGCCCAGCCAATGGCGGCGAGGAAGCGCAGCGCGGGTGAGGCGGTGGCCAGGCCAGCCGCCCGGAAGGCCGCGAGCGCGGCGAGGGCGGGGCTGAGGAGGAGGAAGAGGAAAATGGCCTCGTCGAGCCGGGCACCAACCAGTTCGGCGAGAATCGACAGGGGTAGCGCGGCCAGCCACAGCGGCTCAAGATATCCCGGATATCCGTCCCCGAGCGGCACCCAGGAGGAGCGGGCCGCCTCGAGCAGCTCCCCCGGGCCCGTCGCATCCGGGGCCAGTCCCCCGCCAGTGAGGGCAAAGGTGGACAGGTGCGGGGCGAGGAAGACGATTCCGAGGATCGCGGCCAGAGCGGTCGCGGCCGTACCGGCCTGCCGGACCCGGGCCGCGTGCGCGGCGCGCTCGCGCAGCACCTCGGTGGGCGGAGCGTCCCGCAGCTTCCTGGCCTCGCGGCGGGCCCGGCGAATATCCCGGCGGCCGGCGCGCACCTCACCGCCGGTGGCCTCCAGGCGCCGATAGGCGCTCGTCACCTTCGCCTTGGCTAGGCGCCGGCGGGCGGAAAACAGGCGGCCGAGGCGGCGCAGCAGGAAGCCCGCTCCCCACAGCTCCCCTCGGGCTCGCACGATGTCCTTGAGGATGAGTCGGGCCAGGGCGCGCAGAGGCGCGAGCAGGAGATAGGCGAGCAGGAGGAAGGGGAAGACGAGGGTGGGCGCGGAGGCGAGCGCCGTGTAGATCTGGGTGCCGCGCCGCTGACCAAAGGATTTCGCGGTGTCGGCGTAGGAGTGGCGGGCGTGGCGCAGCTTGGCCCGGGGCACGACGACCACGCGGTGCCCGGCGGCGCGCAGGCGCCGCGAGATTTCCAGGCCGTCACCAAAAGGACCGAGCGCCGGATCGAAGCCGCCGATCTCGGTTAGAGCTTCGCGGCGCACGAGCATGCCGGCGGTGCCGACGCCGAGCACATCTTCGCGCTCATCCAGCTGGCCCTGATCGCGCTCACCAGGATCGATTTCGGGAACACGCCGCGAGGAGCGGGTGGCGCGGATGCCAACTTCGAGTAGCTCCTGGGGGTCCTCCCACCCCACCTGCTTCGGCCCGGCCGCGGCAATGGCGCGGGAGGCGTCGGCAACCCGCGCCAGCTCGGCGAGGCAGTCGTCGGTGGGAGCCGAATCGTCGTGAAGGAGCCACAGCCAGCGGGCAGAATCCTCGGCCGCCTCATATCCCGCCGCGTAGGCCTGCCCGGTGGTGGCCGATTCGTGGGCGAGAACGGCCATCTCGATGCCGCGAAGCTCGAGGTCGGCAAGAAGCTCGCGCACCTCATCGGTCGGTTCTTTTCCGTCAACGAGGACGAGAATAAGTCTGCCGGGGCGGGTGCGCCCCTGCCCGACCGCCTCAAGCGTGCGCGGCAGATAGGGGGAATCGCGATGCCCGGCAAGAATGGCGGTAATCGAGCCGGCCGGGCTCACCGACAAACTCACCGCTCGCCGGCGGTGCGCCTACGCTGGCGCGAAAGCTTGCGCCGATCATTATCCGACATCCCGCCCCAGATGCCGTGGCGGATGTCGTGGGAGAGCGCGTACTCGAGGCATTCCTCGCGCACGGTGCAGTTCTGGCACACGCTCGTCGCGGGTGCGGTAGACCCGCCCTTTTCGGGGAAGAAGATATCGGGATCGGTCTCGGCGCACAGCGCCTCGTTGAGCCAGGCTAGATGACCATCGTCCTCGGCGTAGCCGAGACCCCACAGCTCATGGAACAGCGACATGGAGTTACCAGAGGCCACGGGGATATCGGGCTCACGCCGCCCACTTGTCCTCGACGACCCCGGGGTCAGATTCCACATCTGCTGCTCCTTCACTTTCCGTCACTGGGTAAATTACACGCGTGTTAGACGGTTAAAGTCAAGGCGGAACGGCAAATTATGCCAATGGTCTCTCCGATTGTCCCCAAGAACACGCCGAGAAATCGAAATTCTCTGTGCATTTTGCCTCACCGCCGTACTGGCATGTTGCGCTTCGGCGTGTCACGATGAGGACGTGACTATTGATAGCAGGCAGATCCGCCATCTTCTTCTTGACCTCACCGCTTCTCTCGCCCCGGACCTGGTGAAAGCCGCCGGTGCTGATCCCCGGGCGGAAAAGAGTTCCTTCCACGACATCGTCACCGTCCATGACGAGGCGACCGAACAGAAGATCCGTCAGCGGCTCCTCGAACACTACCCACGCTCCCAGGTTCTCGGGGAGGAGGGCAGTCCCCAGCTCGCGGACCTGGCCGGGCTCGTCTGGGTGGTTGATCCGATCGACGGCACCTCGAATTTCGCGGCCGGCTGGCCGCATTTCGCCATCTCCATTGCCGCCGCGCTCGATGGCGAGCTCATTGCCGGTGTGGTCTGTCAGCCCGGCGGACCGACCTGGTCGGCGGATGAGACGGGCGCCTATGTGACCCGGGGCGGCGAGGAGTGCCCCATCTCGGTCAGCGCCAAAACCGATTCATCCGAGGGCCTCGCCGTCACCGAATTTCCCTCCGTGCGCGTCCTTGAGGAGGATCCCGCAGCCCTGCAGCGCTGGGCGCTCGCGGCCACGTCTTTCCGTTCGGTGCGCCGGTCGGGCTCGATTGCGCTCGACCTGTGCTACGTCGCCGAGGGCATGGCACTCGCCGCCTTCTCCTCGGGGATCCACCCGTGGGATGTTGCCGCCGGGGCGCTGATCGTCACCCGCGCGGGCGGGGGTTATGCCGCCTTCAACGGCGGCAAGGCGGCCGAGCCGGCCTGGCTGGCCCCGGACTTCGTGGCCTCATGTGCCGAGCAGCCAGCCGAGATTGGCCGGCGCGTGCTCGGAGTGGAGGATTAACGTGCAACTGCACTCGCCCGGTTCGTCCCGGCCAACATCCGGCTCGATATCCAGCCGCGAGATCTATTCCCGGCTTTCCGGTCCCGCCCCGGTGCTCACCGCCTACGGTCCGGCGGCGGGGGCGGAGCGCCTCGACCTGTCGGGCAAGGTGCTCGCCAATCACTGCGCCAAGGCCGCCAATCTGCTCGGCGATGATCTTCTCTGGGAGGGCGATATTGAACTGGATCTGCCCGCCCACTGGCGAGTCTTCACCTGGGGCCTGGGCGCGCTGCTAGCCGGCCTGCAGCCCGTCTTTGGTCCGGCCGACTGCGTGATTTCCGCGGATCCGGACCGCGAGGCAGACGAGCTTATTCGCACCAGCCTCGGGGCTCTTGACCTGTCCTGGCCGGGCGATCTTGGCGGGGCGGTGGACGGCAACGCCGAGGCGCTCGCCCAGGCCGATGACCTCATCGTCACCGGGGCGCTCGATGTTCAGCTCACCCCGGCCGCCCCCGGCCGCTACTATCTTGTCGATCCCGCACCGGCCGATCTTTTCGCCGCCTCCCTCGCCATCGTCGCCGGCGGTGCGAGCCTGGTCGTGGTGGATGCCGGACACGAGGAGGCCGCCCGCACCACCGAGGGTGCACGCCGCTGGGACATGTGAGCATAATGGATACACGAACTGAGGGCGGCGCCCAGAAGGAGTAGACATGCGCGGCATCATCTTGGCCGGAGGATCTGGTACGCGGCTTCACCCGATCACCCTCGGGGTCTCCAAGCAGCTCGTCCCGGTCTACGACAAGCCGATGATCTACTATCCGATGACCACGCTCATGCTGGCGGGAATTCGCGACATCCTCATCATCACCACCCCGCATGATGCCCCCTCGTTCCGCCGGCTGCTCGGGGACGGTTCCCAGCTGGGCGTCAATCTGTCCTACGCCGTCCAGGAGGTGCCAAACGGGCTTGCGCAGGCCTTCGTTCTCGGCGCCGACTTCATCGGCTCCGAAGCAGCCTCCCTCGTGCTCGGGGATAACATCTTCTACGGCCCGGGCATGGGAACCCGGCTGCGCCGCCACGTCAACCCGGACGGCGGGGCGGTCTTCGCCTATCACGTCCACGATCCCGAACGCTACGGCGTCGTCGAATTCGACGAGAACTTCAAGGCGCTGTCCATCGAGGAAAAGCCCGCCCACCCCAAGTCGAATTACGCCGTACCCGGACTGTACTTCTACGACAATGACGTCGTCGAGATCGCCCGGAATCTCGAGCCGTCGGCCCGGGGCGAATACGAGATCACGGACGTCAACGCCCACTATCTGCGCGCCGGCAAGCTCACCGTCGAGGTGCTGCCGCGCGGAACAGCCTGGCTGGACACCGGAACGTTTGACTCCCTCGCCGATGCCACCGGCTTTGTTCGCACCGTCGAGGCCCGCCAGGGACTCAAGGTCGGCGTTCCTGAGGAGGTGGCGTGGCGGATGGGATTCCTCTCCGATGACGAGCTTGCCGAGCGCGCTCAGCCCCTCGTCAAGTCCGGCTACGGCACCTACCTGCTCGGGCTGCTCGAGCACGGAGCATAACGCCGACCAGTCGCCGGCACGAGGACACGCAGAGCGCCAACACCGGAGGCACATCCCCACCTTAGCGGCCCCCAAGAGCCGCTGACGTAACGGGATCTAGGCGCCGAGAACCGAGGAGGCGGCCGCCTCCCAGCGCTCCTCCCACGGGCCGATGGGGGCAATGTTAAGCGCGGTGAGCGCGCCGTGATCGAGCACCGAATAGGAAGGCCGGGGTGCCGGGCGGTTAAAGGCGGCCGCCGTGGTCTCGCCGACCATGGCCGGGTCCTTCCCCAGCGAGGCGACAATCGCACGGGTAAAGCCGTGCCAGTTCGTCTGCCCCGAGGAGGTGCCGTGGTAGATGCCTGCGGGCGCCTCCGCATCCACCAGGCGGATGATGAGATCGGAGAGATCTCGGGTCCAGGTGGGCTGGCCCACCTCGTCGATCACCACGGCAAGCTCGTCGCGTTCGGCGGCGAGGCGGGCCATCGTCTTGGGGAAGCAGGGGCCGGCCGCCCCGTACAGCCAGGCGGTGCGCACGATGAGGTAGTCATCGGTTTCGGCTCGCACGGCCCACTCCCCCGCCGCCTTGGTGCGCCCGTAGGCCCCGGCCGGCGCCATGGCGTCATTCTCCCGGTACGGCTCTGTCGCATCCCCGGCAAACACATAATCGGTGGAGATGTGGACGAAGCGAGCGCCAAGCTCGCGGGCCCGGCGGGCCAGCAGCTGCGGGCCGGTGGCGTTGACCGCGAATGCGAGGGCCTCATCCTCCTCGGCCTTATCCACCGCCGTATAGCCCGAGCAGTTGACGATGATGTCGGCTCCGTCCAGCGAATCGGCCACGGCCGCCGGATCGGTGATGTCGAGGTCGTCGATGGTGAGCGGGGTGACGGTGCGGCCCTGGGACCGCACAAGCTCCACCAGTTCGGTGCCAAGCATGCCGTCGCCGCCAATGATCATCCAGTGCGCAGTTGTCATGCCTTAAGCCTATGCCTCAATACCCCGGAGTTGCGGTAGCTGGGCCGCCGGTCCTTAACGCCCGGCTCATCAGTGCCCGGCCCATCGGCCCATTTGGCCCGGGGCTGCGACCTCATTAGGCTGATGCCTAGGAGGACAATCATGGAGATTACCCCACTGTCAATCGAGGGCGCCTGGTCGATCACCCCGCGCCAATTTCCCGATGAGCGCGGCCTGTTCTTCGAGGCCTTCAAGCAGTCGGCCTTCGTGGAGGCCGTCGGACGCAAGCTCGAGGTCGCCCAGGTCAACACCTCGGTCTCGACGCCGGGCACCATTCGCGGTATCCACTTTTCCGATGTGCCGCCCTCGCAGGCCAAGTATGTTCAGTGCGCTCGCGGCGCCCTCCTCGACATCGTCGTTGACATCCGGGTGGGCTCACCCACCTTCGGCCAGTGGGACAGCCTCCTGCTCGAGGAGAAGGACCGCCGAGCCATCTTCCTCTCCGAGGGGCTCGGCCACGCTTTCATCGCCCTTGACGAGGCGACAACCGCCGTCTATTTGTGCTCCACCCCCTACGCCCCCGGCCGCGAGCACGGAGTCAACCCATTCTGCAAGACCATCGGCATTGACTGGCCGACACAGGATATTCACGGTCGGCCCATAGAGCATCTGCTCTCCGAGAAGGATCGGGAGGCCCCCGGCCTACTCAAGGCGAAGGAGGCCGGGCTGCTGCCCAGCTACGAGGATGCTCGGGCCTTCGTCTCCAGCATCGAAAGCTAGTACCCATCCCTGAGCCCGTGGCCGTCACGGGCTCACTGCGCTGTGCTTACTCCACTGCGGGCAGGCCCCGAGGAGGGGATGCTCGGGGCGGTTAGGTACGGGGGCGCGAAGCGGGCCGAGGCGAGGACGATGGCGAGGGCGGCAAGCGCGCCGAGGGTTCCGAGGGTCATGACGAGGCGGGCGGTGCCCATCCCCACGCCCTGGGCCTCGGCGAGATCCGGGCGCATCCACCAGTTGGCGGACTGGTAACAGGCGCGCAGCAGCTCGATAAGCCCGATGGCGCCCGAGGCGAGGCAGGCTACGGCGAAGGCCACGAGCTGCCACCTCCGGCGGAAGGCGAAGACGATAACCGCGAGCGCGACGAGCAGGGGGAAGGCGTAGCGGCCCTGGACCCCGGCAACGTAGCCGGCCCCGGTGTAGGGGCCCACCCACGCCTGGCCGAAGATGAGGGCAAGCAGGCCGATGATGGTGAGGCCGAGGGCGAGGCCGGTGCGCGGCTGGGCGCACCGCCAGGTGCCAATGAGGGCAAGGGCAATGAGGCCGATGGTGAGGAGGGTGCGCAGCCACAGCGGATGGTAGGTGACCTCGAGCCAGCCGTAGGAGGCCCAAAAGGAGCGGTTGAAGGAATCGGCTGCGGTGGAAAGAAAGTGCCCGAGGTCGGCCTGGGAGGGATCCCAATTGGGGTTGATCTCCGCCGGATATCCGGCGGGCTGAATGGTGTGGTAGCGCACGAGATTGGCTATCCACCACCAGCCGATGAGGAGGGACATCGTGCCGGAGGCAATGATGGCCTTGAGGCGGGTGACCCACGGTTCGGGACGCAGGGCGAAGACGACGATGAGGGGAAGGCCAAAGACGAGGATCTGGCCCTTGGACCACAGGGCAAAGCCGAGGGAGAGTCCGACGAGGCTGATGGTGCGCCAGCTGATGCGCTCGGTTCCAGCCTTGGCGAGCGCGGCCATGACCAGTGCCCCGGCGCCGGTGGCCAGGGCATCGTTCGTCACCATGGTTCCGATGTGGTAGACCTGCGGGATGGCCACGGGAATGAGGCCGGCGGCCAGCGCCCAGGGGCGGGGTGCCCCAAGCCTTCTCGCCGTGTAGATGAGGCAGGGAGTGAGAGGGATGAGGAGGAAAACCGAGAGCATGCGCAGGGTGAGAACAGCTTCGTCCCAGGGCGCCCGGTCCAAGCCGCAGGCCTTGGTGAGGGCCGCGCCAAGCGCGTAGTAAAGCGGCGGATGCTGGGTCATTTGATCGATGACCGTCGCACCGGGCGGATGCGGGGGCACGGCGCCAAAGGCGGTGCGCTCGGCATGCGGCACCACCTCGGCTTGGCCGACGTCGGGGGTGAGCCCGGCATACTCCGATCCGTGGAGAAGGTAGCGGTGCTCGAAGCGGTAGTCGGTGGCCTCGGGTTGAAGCAGTCCGGCCTGGCGGGAGGCGGTGATGATGTTCGGGGTGACCATGGCCTCGCCGGGGGCCGGCCAGGTGCCGGTCGTGGCCAGACGCATAATCGAATTCACGTGCATGGGCTCATCCGGGCCGCGCAGGGCTGGGGCGGAGAAGGCCCAGGCGAACTGCCAGAGCATGAGGCTGAGGGTGAGCAGCACGCTGGCGGTGAGGAATCGGGAGCGGGACATGGCGTCCTCGCGCGGCGCGCGGATGCGAGCAGCCCCGCTTTCCACCCGGTCCGTGACTTCCCGCTCCATCATTCCTCCCTGCGAGCTTGCCCTATGATTCTATGTTCCGGCGCCATCCGCGTGCTCGATCCGCCCCGCCCCGCATGGTGGTGCCCGGTGTCCGGTGGCGGTCCGGGGAGCGTGCGGGGATGCGCGGCGGGTGCGGTCGGTGCGGTCGGCGTGCATGTGCACCCGGGGGACCTTACCAGCGTCCGAGGCGGCCGCGCAGCCCATCGCCCAGCGCCCGGGCGAAGTAGCGGGCTCGTTCGGCCCGGTCGGGATTGACGAGGATGTTGAAGGCGGCGAAGCGGGCGATCCAGTAGACATAGCGAACCCGCCACGGCAGGGGAAGCAGATCGGAGCTGATGAGTCGGATCGTATTCCGGGTGAGGTAGTAGTTGCGAATCGGGGCGTGGACGTGGACGACGCGGCGGCCGGGCACCTTGACGGTACGGTCGCCGAGGCGATGATCGAGGCGGGCGGCGGGAACCGCGAGGAGCCGATATCCGGCCCGCCTCGCCCTCATCCCCCACTCCAGGTCGATGTGGTCGATAAACCAGGCCGCATTCATCAGCCCCACCTCAGCGAGCGCCCGGGCAGATATGAGCTCGCCGGAGGCAAGGAGGAAGGACACCTCGAAGGGGTCGCTGCCCACCGTGGCCGGCCGCTTGGGCCCGAAGGTGTGGTCGGTGTAGACGAGCACATCGTCTCCCTCCCGCGGCACCGGGCCCACGGCGGCAACCCCCTCGGTGAGATGCTGAGCGAGGGTGGGGATCATCCCATCGGTGGGAACCGAGTCCTGGTCAAAGAGGATGACGGCATCGGCCCCGGCCTCGAGAGCCCGTTCGATGCCCATGTTCTGGGCGGCGGCAATTCCGACGTTGGTGCCGAGGGTGATGAGCTCGGCGCCGTGCCGGGCAGCCACCGCACCGAGATCTGCCCCGCCCGGGGTGTTGTCGATGATCGTGGTGCGCGCGCACTGGAGGGCCAGGGCTCCCAGGAGGTCATCGAGATCGCCGGGAGCATAGGTGATGACGAGGGCGTGAATCAGCATGCCGCATGCCTCGGGGCTCGGTCCGCCTCGGGAATGAGGGTGCGGCCGGACCAGATGACGGTGGCCAGCGCGACGAGGAGGCCAAGGGCGCCCAGGCCGAGAATGACGCGGACGGTGAGTTCCTCCACTCCCAGCTGCGTTGCCATCCGCTCATTCGAATACCACGAGCCGGAACGGTAGCAGGCCTTAAGCAGGTAGATGAAGCCGGCGCTGGCCGCGAGGCCGACCCACATCGTGAAGGCGTTGAGAGCGTAGGGAGAGCGCTGATCGAAGGCGAGAACGCACACCGCCATGACAACAATGAGGGGGAAAGCGTAGCGGCCCTGCAGGCCGGACAGGTAGCCGCCGGGCAGGTAGGAGCCGTACCATGCCTGGCCGAGCAGCAGCGCCATGAGGCCAATCGCCGTGGAGCCCATGGCGAAAATGGTAGCCGGGGAGGTCGACTTCAGCGCGCCGAGAACGAAGGTAATCGCGGTGAGAATGGTGAGGGTGGCACCGAGCAGGATGGGGAAGGTGACCTCGAGCCAGCCGAAGGCCGTCCAGAACGAATCGTTATAGGCCCGCAGCGCATGGGAGACGAAGTAGCCAACATCGGCCTGCGAGGGATCCCAGCTGTCGGGATAGACCTGGGGATATCCGCCCGGCTGAACGGTGTGGTAGCGCAGGATGTTGACCAGCCACCACCAGCCAATGATGAGCGCCACGGTGCCCGAGGCCACGATGGCCTTGGCGCGCACCCGCCAGGGCTCGGGGCGCAGGGCAAAGACAAGGATAAGGGGCAGGCCGAAGACGAGGATCTGGCCCTTCGACCACAGTGCCAGCCCGAGGGTGGCGCCCACGAGGGCGATCGTGCGCCGGCTAATTGGTTCGGTTCCGGCGGTCACCAGCGCCGCCATGACCAGCGCGCCCAGGGAGGCGGTGAGGACGTCATTCGTTACGAGGGTGGTGATGTGGTAGAACTGCGGGATCATCGCCGGGATGAGGCCGGCGGCCAGGGCCCACGGCCGGGAAGCCCCCAACCGCCTGGCCGTGTAGATGAAGCACGGGGTCACCGGCAGCAAGATGATGATGGAGAGCATGCGCAGCGTGTAGATCGTCGTGTCCCACGGCGTGTTCCACAGGTGGAAGATTTTCACCACGCCGGCCGCGATCGCGTAGTAGAGCGGCGGATGCTGGGTCATTTGATCAACGACGGTGGACCCGGGATTCTCCCCCTTGACGATGCCGAAGCTCGAACGCTCAATCGGCGGGGTGATCGTGGCGAGATCGACTCGGGGACGGCCCTCATTGCGGTCCGTGTAGTGCAGGCGGTAGCGGTTGACGGAGGCGAAGGAGGTGGCGTTGGGGAAGATGAGTCCGGCCTCGCGGGCCGCGTCAATGATGACCGGATCAATATCCGCCTCCCCCGCCTTGGGCCACGTTCCCGTGGTCGCCACCCGCATCACCGAGTTGACGTGCACCGGTTCATCCGGGCCGCGAAAGACCGGCGTCGACATCGCCCACGCGAACTGAAGGAACATGAGGGCCACGGTGATGATGGCCGAGGATGCGATGAACTGGCGATGTGTCATCGTGTCCTGGCGGGGCACGAGATTGGTCAGCGGGCGGTGCCTCGGCGGGCGCACCGGAGAACTGGTCGCTACGCTCACCGCGCCTCCTTCCTGCGGGTGATGGCAGCTGAGGCCCCCAGGCCCAAGGCCAGATCGGCGAGGGTGAACAAAAGGCGGGACAGCAAGATGACGACAACAATATCCCCCCGGCTGATGAGCCCGGCGAGCGCCACCCCGAGAACAACCTCGCGCACCCCAACGCCGGCGGGGATGAAGAAGATGAGGAAGCCAACCACCCAGGCGAGCGCGTAGGCGGACACGACAAGCACGTAGGTGTCGACCCGTGGCGGGCTGCCCAGCCCGACGAGAATGACCCACACTTGTGCCCCGGCCAGCAGCCAGGCACCCGCCGACCAGACGGCCGCTCGGCCGATCGCGGGCGCGGACATGGGCCGCTCCAAGCCGGCCCGGCGCAGCAGGCTCAGCCCGGCCCCGATGAGCCGGTTGAGAATGGCGGGGTGGAGGATCGCGGCGAAAACGGGAAGGATGGCCAGCACCCACCAGTACCTGCCCAGCAGGCCGGCCGGGCCCACGACGAAGGCGAGGACGGCCAGGGCGAGTCCGGAGACCACCGAGACGAGCATGGAGGTGAGCAAAACGGTGACCGAGCGGCGCCGGGTGATCTGATGATCGGCCCCCATCTCCGCTGCAGCCACAAAGTTCCACACCCCGCCGGGCAGATATTTAGCGACCTGGGAGACATAGAAGATCCGGCGGGCGGGCACCGGGGAAATCGGCGCCCCAGCATCGTTGAGCAGCACCCGCCAGGCACGCATGGTTGCCCACACGAAGGCGAAGGACAGGGCGAGGGAGACACCGACCTCCATGACATCGAGGCGGCCAATCGCGTCGCGCACCTCCACCCAGTTCTTGGCCACGGCCCAGCACGCGGCGGCCAGCGCGGCCAGCATGAAGCCGGCTCGCACCTGGGGCGAGCGCAGGGCGCGGAGCACCCTGCTCATAGTCGGGCCGCCAGCGGGGAGACAACCTGCTCGGGACGCAGCGCGGTGGCCGACAGCTGAAGGGCGCGGCGCTGATACTCGGCGCACAGCTCGCCATTGCCCGCGAGCTCGGCAATCGCTTCGGCGAGCCCCTCAGCATCCCCCGGCGCCACGTAGCGCACGGCGGAGCCGAGGATCTCCCGCTGGCTCGGAGTATCGGAGGTGATGACCGCGCAGCCCGCCGCCATCGACTGATACACCTTATTCGGGACGACCCGCCGGCCCTTCGGCGTGGTGCCGACGATGCCAAGGGAAATATCGTGGCTGGCCACCAGGTCGGGAAGCTCATTCGACTCCACCCAGTCAAGCCACGTGACCGGAGTATCTCCCAGGATCTCGCGCACCTGTGCCTCATCCTGACCCGTTCCCACGAGGGTGACCGGGGGCAGCTGGCCGCGCTCGTGGAGCAGGCGCAGCGCCCGAGCGATGGTCGGGGTGCCCTGCAGCGGGGTGAATAGGCCGTAGAAGATGACCGAGCGCGCCTCGGCCGCCCCGCTGCCATGAGCATCAGCGCTCTTGATTTCCGCGGCGCCTTCAGGCCCCTCGGTGTGGGCAGCGCGGGCAGCCTGCCCGGCCGAAAGCCACTGCTCGGGGGCACCGACCGGAACGACGATGCCTTTGCGGTGCTGGCCGGCCGGCGCCATCAGTGCGTGATCGGGGGTGTCGTAAACGACGAGATCGGCGCACGCGTGGGCGAGCCGGTCGAGGGCCTCGAGGGCTCGGCCCAGCAGCGCGGAATTGGCCCCGCGATCCTTCGCGGTATCGGCGGCAAAGATGAGGTGATCGAGAACGATGGTGGACTTCGGGAAGAGGAGGCGGGCGAGCACGACGTCAAAGTGACCGAGGTATCCGACGACCACGACATCGGGCGGCGAGGTGCGGTAGCGCTGGGCGCCCGCAATAAGGCGAAGCCAGGAGGAGCCCAGCTGACCAAAGAAGGCCGCCGCTCCGCGCGGCGAACGCAATGCGGCAACCCGCTCGGACGTGGACGAGCGCAGCGGCTCGTTCAGCTCGCGGACCGTGTGGCCGCGTCTGGCCAGGCCCTCGAGCAGAACCGCCACCCGGGGATGAGAAGCGGCCCGGTAGGTGCCAAAACCCAGGATTTTCATTCGCCCGCAGTCTGATCGGCGCCGCCCTGGGGCGGCTGGGGCGGGACCTGATCGGAGGGATGATCACCTTCCCGCTCGGCGGCCAGCCGGGCTCGGTGAGCATCGGCCTCGGTTTCGGCGAGGTGGGGGCGGACCCCGAACTGGATCTCCTTGAGCCGTTCCAGGGAGTCTTCCAGCAGCACGCGATTGGTGCGCAGCAGATCGGCAATGACAAGGAGGGCGAGGCACAGCAGCCCACCCACGATCATCGAGGAGCCAAAAATGAGGGACTGGACGTGGCCTCCACCGGCGCCCTGAAGGAAGTAGATGAAGAAGCGAATGAAGGGAATGATGCCCGCCAGCAGCATGAGCCCACCCAGCCAGCCGAGGATGACATAGGGCTTGAACATGAGGAAGGACCGGATGATCGCGAGCCCGGACTTGAACATGTGCTGCCAGATGTTCTTAAAGAGCCGGGATTCGCGGGTCTTCGGATTCGTCGTGATCGGCACCGAGGCGATCCGCAGGCGTTTATTGCCCGCCTGAATGATCGTCTCCATGCAGTAGGAGAACTGGGTGACGACGTTGAGGCGGTAGAGCGCGGCGCGCGAGTAGGCGCGAAAGCCCGAGGCGGCATCCGGCAGCCTTGTTCCGGCCGCGAGGTTGACCACCCGGGAGCCGACGTTCTGCATGAGCTTCTTGAAGGCGGAGAAGTGCGCAATCTTCGAGGTCTGCCGGTCGGCGATGACGATATCGGCCTCGCCGGCCACGATGGGAGCAACGAGATCTCCGATCCGCTCCTGCGGATACTGATTGTCCCCGTCGGTGTTGATGACAATGTCGGCGCCGTGGGCTAGCGCATAGTCGACGCCGTCGCGAAAGGACCGAGCCAGGCCCATGTTGCGCGAATGCTTGACGAAATGCGTGACGCCATAGGATTCGGCAACCTCGATCGTCCGGTCCGATGAGCCATCATCGATAATGAGGATCTCCAGCTCATCCACGCCGGGAATGTCCCGGGGAATCGATTCGAGAACGAGGGGGAGCGTTTTCTCCTCATTCAAACAAGGAACCTGAACAAAAACCTTCATGCTTACTCCGTAGATGGTGATCCCGCTCGATTATAGGGTGAACCGTTGCGCGGGTAAGGAGGTGCCGCCCAGCTCACATCGTGCCGGTGGTGAACGGATGGGCCACACGCGGTGGCCCATCCGTCCTTCTCCGGCGGTTATTGATTAGCCGAGCAGCCGAGGCCGCTCGAAGGTCTTTCCGCAAACATGCTGGTCAAGGAATGAAAGGAACGTTTCATACCAGACCAGAGCATTCTGGGGCTGAGTAATCCAATGTCCCTCATCGGGGAAGTAAAGGAACTTGTGACCACTCGCCTTGGAATCACGCTGTAGTGCATGCCACAGGGCATGCCCCTGAGAAATGGGAACCCGATAATCCCGGTCTCCGTGGATCACGAGCATGGGCACCTCGATGCTGGCGGCGAATCTGTGCGGGGAGTAGAGCGCCTCCTGGGTGGGGCTCATCCACTCGAACCACGAGCCGTTATCGGTCGTCCTGCCCATCATGCCGATATCCCACAGCGAGGCGTGGGTGACGATGGCGCGGAACCGGTCGCCGGTGTGCCCGGCCACCCAGTTCGCCATGTATCCGCCGTACGAGCCGCCGGCAAAACCGGTGCGGGAGGCGTCGATGTCCGCGCGCTGCTCGGTGGCGTCGGTGAGGGCCATGATGTCGGTGAAGGGGGCGTCCCCGATCGCATCATTGCCCCGATCGATCATCGCCTGGCCATATCCCGTCGAGATCGCCGGATCGGGCAGCAGTACGGCATATCCGCGGTCCGTGAACGGGCCCGGATTCCAGCGCCACGTCCACGCATTCCACGAGCCCCACGGGCCGCCGTGGGCGAAGACAATGAGCGGGGCCCCACCATCCGGCACCTCCTCGGGCAGACACAGCCAGGCCCGCAGGGCGGTGCCATCCTCGGCGGTCGCCTCGACCTCGGTGAGCTTCGCCGGGCTGGTGAGCGCGGGGGCGGGCGAGGCAAGCTCGCGCACCTCCTCGCAGACACTGACCGGGACGGGTGCGGAGGTGATCGAGGAGCGCACCGCGTACAGCTGGCCGCCATTGACGAGGAGATTCGTGTAGGCATAGTCATCGTCGGTGACGAGCGAAACGGCGCCGGTGCCGGTCTCGTACCGGTAGATCGAGCAGCGCCCGCGCCGGGCGGCAGTGAAGTAGAGAGTCTCGTCATCGGCCCACGCATAGTCTTCGGGCCAGTCATCAAAATCGGGGCGGATCCGGCTGGTGGGATCATCGAGGCTCACCACCTCCATCCAGCACGCCAGCGGCTCACCATCCCGGTTGCCGCGGGCGGCGGTGACGACGACCGAGCTGCCGGAGGGGCTGATTGGGCCAACTCGATACGACGTGGTGCCCTCGGGAGCATCGCTGAGCAGGACTTCCTCGGGCTCCCGGTCGGCAAAGACCCGGTAGATCGAGGTGAAGCGGTCCATGCCTGCCCGCCGGGAGACGGTGACGAGGACGATCGTGCCATCCTCGCTCACCGACATCGACTCCAGGCGGCCCTCCGGGCAGCGCCACCGGGTGAGCTCGAGCCGGTCGGCCGGAGAGCTGAACAGGGCGGGCTCGCCCGGGCCCAGATCGTGATCCCAATACCTCGTGGGGAAGTCCTCGTGGAGGATACCGCTCACCTTGAGTTCGGCCCGTTCGGCGCGAATCTTCGCCTCGTCCTCCTCATCCTCTGCCCCGGGGAGGGCATCGGCGATGAGGAAGAGAGTATCGCCGGCGGCAACGAGGGAACTGATGGCGCCCCGGCGCCGGCCGAGCACTCGGGCTTCACCGCGCTCGGGCAGCACCCACAGGGCCTGCTCGCCCTCCTCCCCCTCCTTGTCAGGGCGCTTGGAGGTGAAGTAGATGTCGCCACTTTGCCCCACGGCGAGCAGGGACTCCCCCTCGACCGAGGTGGTCAGCCGGCGGGGCCGGTCCTCGCCCAGCTCATGCAGGGAGGTGACATAGGAGTCTTTCTTCGTCGACAGGGATTGAACGGCGGCGATCACCGGGCCCTGACGGCGTGCTTGCAGGCCGATGAGGCGCGGGGTGGAAATAAGAGTGCTCACATAGTCCATAACTCCGATCCTAGTGCGGGCACGTACCCGGCCAGCAGATATACTCGCCTCTATGAAGCTCCTTCGGTCCGATGCGCTCGCGTTGACGGCCCTGATTTTCATCACCGCCCTCCTCGGGGTTCGAGGAATCTTCTCCCTCGCCGGCAGCGCGCATCTCTCCGAGCTCGCCACCTACGCCTCCGTGTCCGATCTGGCGCATGCTCATGAGGCGAAGGTCATCACCCCGGGTGATGTGGCCAGCTGGGTCAGCTCCACCGAGAATGCCTGGTGCTTCCGGGAGCTCCCCGAGGGCGCCGATCCCGAGACCTTCCGCAGCATCGGCGCCAATCTCAGCCCGAACTGGACCAGCCCCGCCTATCTTCTCCTCGCCCGCCTCGGCGCCTCGGCTTTCGCCGCTCTCGGGGCCGGCGGATTAACCGCGCTGCGGCTGGCCACCCTCGCCCTGTTCTGCCTCGCCACCGGCCTCGTCTACGTGGCCCTGCGAGCCTGGGGTGCCCGACCGGTCGCGGCGGGTTCTCTCGGCATTATCGCACTCGCCTGGCTGCCGCTCACCACTCTTGCCACGAGTGCGGGAACGGCTGTCGTCGGCCTCATCGGTGCTGCCATCGGAGCCCTGGTTCTCTCCCGCCCGCAGCTGAGCTGGCCCAGCGCATTCGGGGCGGGACTCCTCATCGCCGCCCTCAGCCCCCTCGCCGGCCTCGTCTTCACGATTGTCGTGGCCGGCTTCGCTGCCCGCCGGAGTCTCTCCCCCGCCCATCTCGCCGCCGCGGCCGCCGGCACCGTCCTTGCCGTCTGGCGCCTCACCATCATCGTTGGCGCGGCTCCCGGAGACCGGGCTCTCATGCCGGGCGGGCGGGAGTTCACCCACTTCCTCTACTTCGTGGCCTCCACCCCGCTCATCTCCCCCTCGGGCATCCACCATCCCCTCGGCACCATTCCCTGGCTGGCGCTGGGCCGCCTCGCCGCCTATGCCCTGCTCGCCGCCCCGGTCCTTGCCCTGCTGCTCGGACGCGGCCGCGAGCGCACCCTGGGGGCCGGCACCCTGGCCGCTTTCATCGCGACCCCGGCGCTGGTTGAGATGTACCTGTACACCCGGGATCTTGGCCTGGAGGGCGGCCGGATGGAGCTCACCGCCCCGCTTATCCCGTTCCTGCTGACCTGTCTCGCCCTCCTTCTCCCGCGCGGCAGGCGCACCGATCTTGTCCTCGTGGCATGCGCCGCCCTCACGACGCTCGTTCTCGCCTGGTCGTTGAGCAGGTAGGAGTGATGATGACCCAGGATTCCCAGCCCTCCCCGCGCCCCGAGAGCCCCGACTCCGGGTCCGTCTCGGCTCCCGGCTCGGCGCCCCATTCGACGTCTGTCTCGGCTCCCGGCCCGGGCTCTTCCGGTGAGCGCGGCAGCGGGCTGTTTTTTGCGAGCCTGCGGGGTGTCAGCCGGCCGTGGCGGGCGATTGATCTCGCGATCATTCTCGGCATCTTCCTCGTCACTATCGGGATAGCTGTTCCGGGAATCCTCGGCTATCGGGGGGTGTCTCCCATCGACGAGATCACCCACTTTGACTATGCGTACAAACTTGCGGTGGACCATCACATCCCCGCCGCGGTGGAACCGTTATCGGACGAGGCGCTCTCGGAGTGGGCGTGCCGCCCCTCGGGGTGGACGAGTGAGGAGCTGTGCGATCTGGCGGAAACCGGCGAGGCCGACACCGAGGAGTTTCCGGCCGTCGGGCTCAACTACAACGGCTTTCATCCGCCCCTGTACTACTTCATCACCGGATGGATCGGCCGCGCCCTGTCCGCCCTCACTCCCCTGACGCTCTTTGCGGCCATGCGGGTCGGCTCGGCGGTGTGGCTGGCCGCGGGCCTGTCGGCGTGTTATCTCGTCGTGTCTCGCCACTCCAGCCGGGCGCTGGGACTGGCCGCGGCGGCTCTCATCGGTTCCACCCCCGCCGTCTCCGCCTTCGCCTTCATTGTCAGCCCCGACTCCACCGCGGCCCTCGCGGGGGCGGCCGCCTTGTTCGTTGCGCTTGCCGCCAGCCCGCCCATCCTCGCCGCCGGCTTGCTCGCCTTTGTTATTGCCTCCACCAAGCTGCTCCTTGCCATCGGCATTCTCTGTGTTTCCGGCGTTCTCTTCCTCACCGCGCCGTGGCGAGCGCAGGACCGGGGGCGCTGGGCTCTCGTTCTGCCCTCCGCGCTGGCGGGAACCGCCGCGTCCGCCCTGATCTCTCGCCTGCTCACCCGGTGGGCTGGGCCGTCTTTGCCCAACCCGATTCTCGGGGTGTCGACAAGGCCGGCCGAGGGCGAGTTCGTGCGCCCGATCCTCAACATGATCGGCCAGAATGCGTCACTCGCGCGGCCTTACTGGTTCCCGGACGATCTCGATTCGCCGTTCACCCAGCTGGTGACCAACCTGTTCGTACCCCTCGTTCTCGCCGCTCCCATCCTCGCGCTGGCGAGGCGGCGCTGGCCCATGGTGGTGGCGGGGCTGTCCCTGCTCGCCGGGATGCTCTTCACCCCGGTCGTCATTCAGATCCGTGAGCTTCTTACCCACGGTCTTTACTTCCCCATTATTGTCTCGCGCTACTCCATTGTTTTCCTCCCCTTCGCGCTCGCACTGGCGCTGCTCGCCTTACGCGATCGGGAGAAAACCGTGCCGGTGGCGCTCACCGCCGGCGGCATCGGCGTCCTCCTTCTTGCCCTGCACGCCGTCGGGCTCGTCCATCACTTGCTCTAGCAGCCCCATCACCGGCTCGAGCACCGCCGGGGGCAACGCCCGGGCACGTCCGCGGATGTGGGCGTGGCCGAGAGGCTCCGAGCTAAGGCACGTGCCCCGAGTCCGGCCGGTGAGGCTCGGGGGCCAGACAGCCCGCCCGGCCTAGCCTCGCAGCTTCGTCCAGACCTTGGCCCAGGTGGCGCGCGGTCCCTGTTCGAGGAGCATGCGGGCGGCCTGGGCGGATCTCCTGGGCGGGCGGGGCCGAGCATAGTCTTCGACGTAGGCGAGGGAGGTTGGCCCCTCCTCCCCGATCCGCATGGGCACCTCGCGGGGCTGGCGGGGCTGGGTGGCCACGTGCTCCCACGCATCGACGAGAATGTCCTTGAGCCGCTCGCCTTGAAGCGCCGGGGACAGGGTGAGGACGGCGGAGCGCCTGGCCGCCCTTCCCATGGCTTGGCGCCGGCGGGGATGATCGATGAGGAAGAGGAGGGCCCGCGTCCACTCCTCGGGGGTGCGGGCGAGCATGCCCGTGGCCCCGTGGGTGATGGCGGCTCGGAAGGGTTCGGTGGGCGAGGCCACCGTGGGGGTGCCGGCCAGGGCTGCCTCCAGCCACTTAATTGCCGACTTCGCCTCATTGAACGAGGTGTCGGTGAGCGGGGCGAGGCAAATGTCAACGTCGCGCAGCACGCCGGGAAGGGCAAGCCAGTCCATGAACTCCAGTCGGCGAATCCGCCCGGCATAGGCCGCCAGTGCCGGGCCCGGCTCCACATATCCGCCGAGCCACAGCTCGACGTCCTCGCGCGCGGCAAGCACCTCGATGATTGCGGGCTCGATGCTCGCCCAGTCAGCATCATGCGTCGTTGTGCCGGAGAAGAAGCCGAGCCGGACGGGTCCGGGGGTGCGCTCTCGGGCCATGGCGGCCTCACCGGCACGGGCGAGCAGACCGGAGACCCCGTTGGCGAACGTCTGGCCGGGCAGGCCCATGAGCCGGGCCGCCTCCCGGGTGATTGCCGGGGTGGAGCCGAGGAAGTAGTCGCAGTGCTCGAAGGTGGTGCGGTAGCGTTCCACGCCCTCGCGCCACTCGCGCCGCTCCTCACCGCTCAGCGAGGAGAGATTATCAAGCTCGGGCTCGATAAGCGGATCAAAGATGAGGTCATCGGCGTCGCCGATGATGGGAACGGTGCGGGGGCTGGCGGCAACAGCGGCGAGTACGTCAAGGAGATACCTCGTGGCCGGAGCCCGGTAGACGATGATGGCATCGGCCCTCTTCGCCGCCTCGGCTAGGCCCGGGTCCCGGTAGTGGCGAATGCTGGTGTGGATGTGGGCGAGGGCGAGAGCCTCGGCCGGCAGGTGGGCCCGGTAGCGCAGCGGAGCTCCCTGAATCCCGGTGATGATGAGGACCTCGCGGATGGTCTGGGCGAGGGCCTCGCGCAGATCCGGCCCGGTCGGCGGGGCCGCCAACAGCTCGACATACATCTGCTCCAGCTGGCTCGCCTGCTCGTCCGGGCTGACGATGGGGCCCGCCGGGCCGCGCCCCACGAGGGTGCGAGCCACCCGCGGGTCGGCGAGCTCGGTGATCGCTGCGGAAAGCTCGGACACCGAGCCGCGAGAGACCACCCGGCCATTAACCCCGTCCACCACCACCTGGGCGGGCCCCGGGGTGTCGGTGCAGATCACCGCCATGCCGCTCGCCAGCGCCTCCCGGGTGAGCAGGGAGTGCGATTCGAGGGCGACGGAGGGCAAGAGGAGCACGTCGTGGGCCGCAAGCACTTCGGGTATCTTCTCTTGCGCCACAGGCTGAGCCCGCCGCGCCCAGGAGGGTAGATTCTCGATTCCCACAATCGTTGCCGAGGCCCGCAGATCGAGGCCCGCGAGCGCCTGCTCAAGCACCCTGGCACCCTTGGCCCGATCCGGTCCGCCGAGGTAGAGGAAGCGCACCGGGCGCGAGTCGAGATTCCGCTCGACTGGCTCCGGTAGGCTCACCCCGTTCTCATTGACCCTTACCCGCGGCACGCCATTGGCTCTCAGCACCTCGGCCATCGGCTCCGAGGGCGCCAAGATGAGATCGGCATTATCGAGGCAACGTGCGAGATAAGACCGGCGGCGGGCCTGCCAGTCCTCGCTCACCTGATCGTCGGTGCGCCCACAGTCAACGACGTGGGACATGGGCTGGCCGCCCACCTGTACCCGGAATTGGCGGGAGGAGACCCACCAAAAGTCGTGCATGGTCACGACCACCTTTGCCCCGGAGGATCGCGCCACGGCGAGAATGTCTCCGCCGAGGCCCTGAGCGGCGTGAACGTGAACGATATCGGGTTGCACTCGGGCAAGATGCTTGGCAAAAGCGCGGGCCACGGCTGCGTTCGTGTAGTTGTGCCGGCGGGTCTGGTCGAGGAAGGGGGAGATACCAACCCAGTGAACGCGAATGCCATCCACCACCGAGTCGGCCTCGGCCAGTCCGCGCATGGTCACGCTTCCGGAGAAGACGGATACCTCGTGGTGGGCATGGCGAAGCTGCCGCGCCAGCTGCTGCGGAATAAGCGTTCCCCCGGATATGAAGTCGGGGGGATAGTGTGCCGTCACCACGAGGATGCGCATGGACTGATGTTATCAGCGGTTATGCTCAGCGGACGGCGCGCCCCGCTAGGTCAGCCACCCCAGCGGGCCCTGGGACAGGTGTACTGCGCAGCCCCGTGGGGCCGTGCCCCTAGAATGGGGGCATGGACAAGGGAGAAGATCTGCGCCAGCGCGACCGGGCACTGCGCGAGGGCGCGCCGAATGAGCCGGCGAAGAAGCTGGTCGACCTGGATCGCACCGAACTGCGGGTCCGCCTCGTGGCCGCCCGAGCCGAGCTGGCGATGCGGGACAAGCTCATCGCCTCGCAACACGAGACAATTGCCCGGCTGCTGGAGGAGAATAAGAGCCTGTCCGCCCTGGCCCGCAATGTTTCTGCGCGCCTCTCCCCCCGGCGGGCCGCCCGCGCCGCCCACCGGATGGGATCCAGGTACGCCTCGGCGGTATCCCGCCGCCTGGGCCGGTCGTGATGCGGGCGCTCATCTCGCTGGCAAGCAGCCAAGAAGAGGCCGCTCGTGTCGCCGAGCACCTTGAGCCCACCGAGGGGTGGGAGCTGCACGTTGTCAGCCGGGCAAAGATTCGTCCGCCCTCATCCGGGCAGGCCTACCGATTCCACCGGGCCGACCATCCGCTCGCCCAAGCCCTCACGCTCGCCGGATCATTCGAGGCCGCCTGGATCATGCGGCCGGAGGCCCGGCCCACCGCCGGCGCCATCCCCGCCATCGACCTCTGGTTGTCCGAACGCGATGCCGAGGCACTGTACGGGGACACGATGGGGCCGGGCGGACTCCCCCTTCCCCGGCCGCGCCTGGGAAGAATGCGGATGGCCTCAAGTGGTGACATAGGCTCGAGCATCATCCTCACCCAGGACGCCAGCCGCACCCTCGCCAATGATGTTGAGCTGTCGGGCGATCTCGATCTCGCCTGGTATCGCCTCGCTCTCGCCGTGGCTGACATGCGTACGGAGCATCTGCCGGTCGAGATCGAGGTGACCCGCAGTCTCCCCGGAATCGATCCGGCCGCCCGGGCCCGCGAGCTCTACCCGGCCGATCCTCAGGCGGTGCGCATCGGCGATGAGCCCTGCCTGCTGCCCTTTCCCGCCCCGGCCACCTCATCGGCCTCCATCATCATTCCCTCCATCGGTTCGCCCGCCTCCTTCGGCGATACCACCCGACCAGCCCTGCTCGCCTGCCTGGAATCGCTCGGGCCGACACATCTGAGGGAGATCATCATCGTGGCCGGCCCGGCCATGCCAGCATCGGTCGTGGAGGAAGCGCGTCGCCTCAGCCCGATCGAGCCCACCGTGGTTCACATTGACGGCCCGTTCAACTTCTCGGCCTCGTGCAATCTCGGGGCAGCCCACGCCACCGGCGATATTCTTCTCTTCCTCAACGACGATGTGGAGGCGCTCTCCCCGGACTGGATCGAGCCGATCATCGGGCTGGCCGAGCGCCCCGAGATTGGGGCCGTGGGAGCCCGACTCCTCTTTCCCGATGGGACTATTCAGCACGCCGGAGTGACGGTCATGCCCACCATCGGCGAGCCCGCCCACCTCGACTACCGCAAGCACCCCGACTCCGCTCCCCTGCACAGCCGGGCAGTGAGCGAGGTTCTCGCCGTCACCGGCGCCTGCCTCGCGCTCACGGCCGATGACTTCGCCGAGGTGGGCGGATGGTGTGAGGACCTGCCCGTCAACTTCAACGACATTGATCTGTGCCTCAAGCTCGTTCAGCTCGGCCGCACCAATGTCTCGTGTAATCCCGTCACCCTCATCCACCGCGAATCCACCTCTCGCGATGGTTCGGTCGCCCAAGAGGAGATCGATGC
>JAUNVM010000002.1:40133-125557 GCA_030537635.1 Flaviflexus sp.
TCCACCGCGAATCCACCTCTCGCGATGGTTCGGTCGCCCAAGAGGAGATCGATGCTATGGGCCGGTGGCGGGCACTGGCTGCCGCCGATCCCTTCACCTTCGCCTGGCTCCTGGAGAGGGGAGACCCGGAGGATCGGGACGTCGAGGAGCAGGTGTAGCCGACCCCAGCGGCCAACGATCGCAGCAGCTGCCTCCCAGCGGCCGGCAGGCCGGCGGCGGGCGCCGGCGCGAACGTGCGGGCGGAGGCTAGCGCCTGAGGTAGGTGCGGATCTTTGCGGCCGTGCCCCGGATCCCGCGCGACTGCAGGGAGTTCTTTGTGCGCACCGCGAGGGTGCGCAGGGATGGCCGGGACAGGCGGGCGGCCACCCGCTTGGCGCGGTCGCCCCGGTCGGCGGCCACGTAGGGATCGCGGCAGTAGGCGAGCAGCGGAGCAAGGGTGGATTCCCAGGCGAAGGCGGCCGCCACCTCGCGCACCCGCTCACTCATGGCCTCGCGATGGTCGAGCACCTGGGTGATGGCGGAGGCGAGGGCCACCGGATCCTCAACCGGGACTGCCACGCCGAGTCCCTTGTCGGTGACGAGATCCGCGAAGAAGTCCCCCTCGGTGGTGATGATGGGCAGACCGGCCCACAGGCAGTCGAGGATGCGGGTGCGGAAGGAGAATCGGGTTTCGATGTCGGCGAAGTGGGCGGTCACCCCGGCCGCCGCATCGGCCAGGTAGTTGTGCCGCTCGGCGTAGTCGACCCAGTCCTCGCCGAAGAAGACGTGGTCCTCCAGGCCGGCCTCGGCGGTGAGCTCGCGGGCCTTGCGTGCCATCTCCATCTGCGGCATGTCCGGATGGGGGTGGCCCGCGCCAAGGAAGAAGAGCCGGAGGTTCGGCACCTGCTCCTTGGCCAGGCCGACGGCCCGGATAACGGTGAGGGGATCGAACCAGTTGTAGATGCCGCCACCCCAGATGAGGACGGGATCATCGGGCCCGATACCCGGATGGTCACGCAGCGGGGTGGCCGTGGGGGCGGGGAAGGGGAAATCGATGCCGAAGGGGGCGATGTCGATGAGCCGGGTGAGGCTGGGATCATCATCGTAGGTGCGCGGATTGACCCGGCCGCGGGCGGCGAGGTGGCCGAGCCACAGGGAGCGCTGGGGCTCCGAGGCGCACAAGAAGAAGTCCCCGGCATCGATCTGGGCATCCAATTCGGCGACGAGCTGGCCGAGCACGGCCTGCCGGTCGGCGAGCGGCTCCTCGCGGCTACCACCGAGGCTTTCCAGGTGGAAGGGATCGTAGAGGTCGATGACGAGCTTGGCCTCCCGCTCAGCCAGCCAGGGGAAGGCTCGCAGGAGGGAGCCCTGGAGGATGATGATCTCGGGCTCGCCGATCTCGGAGTGGAAGGTGACGTGGTCTGCCGCCCGCAGGCGAAAATCGGTGGGTGTGGCATCGGCCCGCGCGAAGGTGAAGACGGTGACCTCGTGCTCCTTGGCGAGCAGCCGCGCCATCTCCCACACCCGGATTGCCGGGCCGGCCATCTTCTCCGAGAAGGTATCGAGGGTAAGGATAGCGATCTCAGTCATGTTGCTCCTTGGGCCATGACCACCTGCCATCGAGCGAAAGCGGGCCTCCCGATTCGATGGGCTGGGCGGGGGTGATACTCAGGTGGGCGATCTCGCGCACATAGTCGAACACGTGCTCGGTGGTCTCATTGACGATTGAGCCGTGGAAATAATACTGGCCCGGCTGCAGGTGCAGGGCGGGGATGGTGAGGTCGATGGCGCCGGTTCCCTCGATGTGGTCGACCTCGAATTTGAGATCCCGGGTGTTGTTTCCCCACAGGTAGGAACCATCCGCTGTTTCCAGGGAGAAGCCGAAGACCGGGGATTCGATCCGCTGCTTCGCCTCGTAGTGCAGGCGCAGGGTGAGCGGGCTGGCGGTGGGCAGGGCTCCGGCGGCGATCCCGGATTCGCCGGAGAGCATTTCCACCCGGGTCACTCGGGCCTCACCCGAGCCCCACCGGGTCTTGCCCTCGGCGTCGACAATGAGATTGTGGCGCCCGGAATTGGCGTAGTTATCGATGACGCTGCGGGCCTCCCCCACCTCGATAACCTTGCCGTGGGAGAGCCACACGGCCGAATCGGCCATGGTCTTCACCTGGTCCAGGGCGTGGGAGACAAGGACGACGGTGCGCCCCTCGCGCTGCAGCTGAGCAAACTTCTTCGCGCACTTGGCCTGGAAGGGAGCATCGCCCACGGCGAGAATCTCATCGACGAGAAGGATGTCGGGCTCGGTGTGAATGGCGACGGAGAAGCCGAGGCGCACGTACATGCCCGAGGAGTAGTTCTTCACCGGCTGGTCAATGAAGTCCTCGACGCCGGAGAAGGCGACGATCTCATCGAAGCGGGACTCGATTTCGGCCCGCTTCATGCCGAGAATGGAACCGTTGAGGAAGATGTTTTCCCGGCCCGACAGCTCGGGGTGGAAGCCGGAGCCAACCTCGAGCATGGCGGCGAGGCGGCCACGAGTCACAATCGTCCCAGCATCCGGCACGAGGATCTTGGCCAGGCACTTGAGCAGGGTGGACTTGCCCGAGCCATTGTCGCCGACGAGGGCAAAGGTGGAGCCCTGCGGGATCTCGAGCGACACGTCGTCGAGGGCCTGGAAGGGCTCGGCCACGGAGCGCCGGCCGCGCAGAATTGCGGACTTCAGCGTCCGGTTGAGCTCCTTGTAGATCTTGAAGGACTTATCGACGTGGGAAACTTCGACCGCGGGTTTCATCACAGCACCTCCGCGAGATGATCCTGGTGGCGGTCAAAGATCTTCCAGCCGATGAGGAAGGTGAGCACCGAGAAGATGGTGAGGCCGATAAACGTGGAGGCGTCGGGCAGCCGACCATCGTACAGCAGATTGCGGAACACGCGAGCAAAGTGCACGAACGGATTGAGGTTGTACAGGTCGTTGATGGTCACCGAGGCGAACAGGGGCCCGATCTTCTCGGATTGTTCGGCGAGCAGGGACTGCGGGTAGACGATGGGAGAGGCGTAGAACCACAGCTGGAAAAGGATCGTGGAGAAGTGCTCGATATCGCGGAAGTAGACGTTGGCGATGGCAAAAAGCATGCCGAGTCCGGTGGCGAACAGGGCGAGCAGGATCATCGTCAGGGCAATGAGCGGGATGAATAGCAGGACGTTATTGCCGAGCAGGACGACGACGATAACGAGGATGATCATCTCCCAGACATGCTGATAGAGCGCGGATAGCGTGTTGGCGAAGATGAGGATGGAGCGGGGGAAATACACCTTCTTGATGAGGTTCTCATTCCCCACGATCGCGCTCATCGAATCCGTCACCACCCCGGAGAAGAAAATCCAGGGCAGCAGCGCGCACATAAGCCACAGGACGAAAAGATTGAGCCCGGAGGGATCGCCGGGGGCCGGCTGAACCCGGATGACGATGGCGAAGACGAAGGAATAGACGATCATGAGGGCGATCGGATTGGCCAGCGACCACAGCTGACCGAGGGCCGTACGCTTGTACTTGCCCTTGACCTCCCGCATCGTCAGGTTGCGCAGCAGCTCGCGCGAACCCTTGAGATCGTCAAAGACGGACACGCTACTGTCCGTAGCCTCGGGGATTCATCGACTGCCAGCGCCACGAATCCGCACACATGTCATCGATGGTGCGGCTGGCCTTCCAGCCCAGCTCCTCCTCGGCCCGGGAGGGATCAGCCCACGAATCGGCCCGGTCACCTGCCCGGCGCGGGCCAATCTCGTAGGGAATGGGCCGGCCGCAGGCCTTCTCGAAGGCCTCGCGAAGCTCGAGAACCGACGTGCCCTTACCCGTGCCGAAGTTCCACGTGCGCACCGAAATATCGCCCTTGGCGAGGCGCTCGAGGGCCGCAACGTGAGCATCGGCCAGATCCATGACGTGCAGATAATCGCGCAGGCACGTGCCATCGGGGGTCGGATAGTCATCGCCGAAGACGGTGAGCTTCTCCCTGCGCCCCACCGCAACCTGGGACAGGTAGGGCATGAGGTTATTGGGAATGCCGCGCGGGTCCTCTCCCATCGTCCCGGAGGGATGCCCGCCCACCGGGTTGAAGTAGCGCAGCAGGCCGATGTGGAGATCGGTGGCGGCTGCGACATCGGTGAGGATGCGCTCGGAGGCAAGCTTGGTGTAGCCGTAGGGCGAGAGGGCAACGAGCTCCTCGTCCTCCTCGGTGAAGGGCGGATGATCCCCGCCGTACACCGTGGCCGAGGAGGAGAAGACGAGAATCTTCGTTCCCGCCTCCTTCATTGCCCCCAGCACCGAGAACAGGGTGCCGAAATTGGTTTCGTAATAGTCGAGGGGCCGCTCCACCGACTCACCGACGGCCTTGAGGGCCGCGAAGTGGATAACGGCATCGGGCCGGCAGGATGCGAACAGCTCGGCGGTGGCCCGGCGGTCGGTGAGATCAACCTCGTGAAACTCAACCTTGCCCACGAGGCTCTCGATCCGGGTGATGACCTCGGGAGAGGAATTGGCGAAGTTATCGGCGATGATCGGGGTGTGCCCGGCCTCGGCCAGCTGCACGGCGGTATGCGAGCCGATATAGCCGGCGCCGCCGGCAACAAGAACGCGCATGGCTCTCCTTTCGCGCATAGTTTACCAGCAGCTCTCCATGCGATAGATGGCGCGCGGGCCCTCCTCGGCGATAATCGTGCCGTGGGTCGCCGCCCCCTCCCGGGTCACGTTGGCGTCCACGAAGCGGGTGCCCGGCGAAGGATCCACGTAGAAGTAGTGGATGTTCTCATCTCGAACAAACTGGCACCCGTAGGAATCCTCGGGCAGCAACGTGCCATCGCGTAGCGCATTCGTCACCTCGGTGGCACCCCACTTGGCTTGATCAAGGGCGGGGACCGCTGGAACGGCCTTGATTCCCATCGTGGCCGGAAGCAGGCCGGCCCCGCTCGAGGGCTCACCAAAAACGGCCTCCCCCTCGCTCACCTGGCTCGCAACCTCGGACCAGATTCGCCGATCCTCCTCGCTCCAGGCTGACTGAGAGCCGATGGTCAACTCATTGCCTTCGGCCGGATGATAGTTCTGCGCAACAATCGCGGTGTTGCGGGAATACATGCGGTCCGCCAGGCCCGGCACGCAGACGGCAAGCGCCAGCGCCACCGCCACCGCCGAGGTCACCCAGGCGGGCTGCGGCCGCCAGCGCGCCACCAGTGTGGTGACTCCCGAAGCCAACCAGTCCAGGGCCAGGGCCACGGCGAGAACGGCAAAGAGTGCAAAGACTGCCTCCAAGCGTTCCGGATCGCGGTACCAGGGCGCCGCCAATACTCGGGTCACCCTGGCCATGGAGGTGGAGCCCGCGAGGATGATGAGGGTGGCGAAGGACACCAGGCCCAGCAACAGGCGGTAGTAAAGGAAGAGGAACAGCCCGAGGACGGTGAGCGCCCCCAGCACCACAGAGAGCGTGGCGCCGGTACTCTCCCACTGATCGGTGTGTCCCCAGCCCACCGCAGCTCCCATCATTCCCAGCGGATCGAAGGGTGCCCGCTCATAGTTGGCCATTGTCCGGTACAGCTCCAAGCGAGGCAGGGTGAACCCGACAGCGACGAAGCCCACGAGAACCACAACCGAGATGCCCACGGACAGCGGCCCGGGACGCACCGGGCTCTTCCGGCTCATCGAAGCCACAGCAAAGATGACGATGAGGGCGGCGAGAAGGACGACGGTGATCATCACCGGCATGAGACCGGCCGGTTGGATGAGGAGGATGCCGAGGGACCCAAGAGCAAAGGCCAGCCAGTGACCCAGCCTCACCCGAGAGGACCAGGCGGCATTAAAGAGTACGGCGAGCACTGCGGGCAGGAGGGCCGTGCTCAGGCCGAAGGGCCACTGACCGTGCCGAGCCAGCGGGACGAGGGGGAACGAGATAGTGAACAGGGTGAGCCACGGCGCAAGAGTCCACACCGCCGGACGGTTAGGGAAGGCGGCGACGGCAAACGCCGCTACACCCACCGCCCAAAGAACAATTGTCGTGAGGACGAGCAGATTGCACACCACCACGGTGTTGCCGGGAATGGCGGCGGCAAGCGCATGGAAAGTCGAGGGATAAAAGTTCGACGTATCGCTCATCCCGGTCAACCACGTGGTGTTTCCGATCGGCCCCACGCCGGTCCAACCATGGACGATGCCGGCCACCTGGTTCATGTGGACGATGGGATCGCGCCGCTCCAGCGGGGTGCCGAGTCCGCCCATGGACACCCCGGCCAAGACGGCCCCGATAAGGCCGGCGCCGAAACCGTTTCCCAGGGCGATGAGCTCGCCTCGGGCGGGACGCGGGCCCGGCGGGCGCCGCCGGGTGTGCAGCGTCTTCAGCCCGAGGGAAGCGATAACGACGAGGACGGCAATAAGCCACACCTCGGCCCGCCACCGCATCCCCGAGTCCTCCTGCCGCACCAGTGTCAGCAGGCCGATGATGCCAATAATGAGCGCGGGGCTTGCGGCCACGGCGGTCAGCAGCCGCAGGCGCAGGGCAAGCGCGAGGGGCAGCCCCGCAGCCAGGAGGGCGAGGATCGCGAGGAGGGACAGCACGGGGATACTAGTTGGCGTCGCCGATAACGATGCGCGGGGTGCCGGCCCAGCGCTCCGGGTCGGTCACGCGGCGGCCATCGACGATAATGCGCAGGCCGGGAAGATCCTCCGGCCCAATCTCCCGGTATTCGGGGTGATCGGCCTGGACGATGGCGAGATCCGCATTCTCGCCCAGGTGGTAGGCGTCAAAACCGTAACCGGCAAGCTCCTCGTCGCTGAACATGGGGTCATGAACGAGAACCTTGGCGCCGCGAGCCTTGAGCTCCTCCACGGTGGCAAAGACACCGGAGAAGGCGGTTTCCTTCACCGCGCCGCGGTAGGAGGCGCCCAGTACGACGGCGGTCATTCCCTCAAGGGAACCGAGCAGGTGCTCGGCCCGGCCCACGACATAGGAGGGCATGGAGGCGTTGAAGGTGCGGGCCGTGCGGACGATGGACGCATCCGGGTCGGTCGACAGGTAGAGGCGAGGATAGACGGGAATGCAGTGGCCGCCTACGGCAATACCTGGACGGTGAATGTGCGAATAGGGCTGGGAATTGCAGGCGTCGATGACGCGCTCAACGTCGATGCCCACCTTGTCGGCGTAGACGGCAAACTGATTGGCGAGGCCAATGTTGACATCCCGGTAGGTAGTCTCGGCCAGCTTCGCCATTTCCGCGGCCTCCGCGCTGCTCATATCCCACACGCCGTTCTCCCGGGGCAGGTCCGGGCGCTCATCAAAGGTCAGGACCGACTCGTAGAACTCGATGGCCGCCTTGGTGCCCTCCTCGCTGAGGCCACCCACGAGCTTGGGGTAGCGGCGCAGGTCGGCAAACACGCGCCCCGTAAGTACTCGCTCGGGTGAGAACACGAGGTGGAAGTCGGTACCCTCGGTGAGGCCGGAGATCTTCTCAATCATCGGCTTCCACCGGTTCCTCGTGGTACCCACGGGCAGGGTGGTCTCGTAGGAGATGAGGGTGCCGGGGGTGAGGTGCTCGGCCAGCGACTTCGTGGCCGCATCCATCCAGGCAAAGTCCGGCTCCCAGGTTTCGTCATTGACGAAGAGGGGAACCACGAGAACAATCGCGTCCGCATTCGGAATAGCCTCGGAATAATCCGTGGTGGCCCGCAGGTGATCCGGAACGAGGCGGCCGAGATACTCGCCGAGATGAGCCTCGCCGGGGAACGGTTCCCGCCCGGCATTGATGTCCTCAACAACCTTCTCATTGACATCGACACCGATGACCTCGTGTCCGGCATCGGCGAACTGCGCGGCAAGCGGCAGCCCAATCTTTCCCATGGCGACGACGGCGATGCGCACGACGTTCCTTCCTTCCATCGACAGCTCTTTGATTCTACCCTCACCGCTCAATCGCGCGCGAGGAGGCGCGGCCGCTCCGACCAGAGCTTTTCTTGCACCCAGGCAGAAGAACCGGTGTGTCCGATCCGCGGCCGCGCTGGACCACATCTCTGAGCGGCCGCCCACCATCGCGCACAGATATTCAGATACAACCGAGCAGTTCTCGTAACGAAAAGGGTAAATACATTGACGAAATGCCACGCTGGCGATCCGAGCAGGTTGGAACCCCACACCAGGCTGTCCAGTATCTAACACCTGGGGCATCGATGTGCTGGCTATGGCGCCATGACGGACCTGCGTTCGCTAAACTGTGGAGGACTTCGGGTAGCTGGCCAAGCCCGCCACCCCACGAAACGAGAGGAACCACCTGTGCTCACCTGGGCGATGCTGGCTCTTGGCCTCCTCATCGTCATCTTCGCGCCCGGACTGATCGTCCTGCGCGCCCTTGGTCTGCGCGGGCTCACCCTGTGGGGAGCTGCTCCCGCCTGGACTGCGGGGCTGGCCACCGCCGCCTCCCTCATCCTGGCTGCCGCCTCGGTGCGGTGGAGCCCGCTATTCTTCGCAGCGGTCGTCCTCGTCGCCACGGCGGGTGCTGCCCTCCTCGGCCGCGTCATGCCCGGGAAGGTATATCAGCGCACCGGCATCAGCCTCGATGAACTGAGCTTCCCGGTCACCCGCAGGCAGGGAATCGCCCTCGGCCTGCTCATTGTGTTGAGCTCAGTTCTCCTGTGGCTGCCGGGGATCATGCCTGGAGATTTCGGTGATCCGCCGCAGTGGTGGGATCCCACCTATCACCTCTCGGGGGTGTGGTCGATTGCCCATTCTGGTGATGCCTCTCCCTTGAGCGCCTTTTCGCTCATGTACGGCCCGGAGCCGGTGAGCGTGGTCTACCCGGCGGTGCTCCACCAACTGGTTTCCCTCGTGTCGGGCACCGAGCACATCATTCCCACCATCAAGCTCATGCTCGCCGGCATCGCCATCATCTGGTACACCGGCATTGCCTCCCTCGGTCAGGCGGCCCTGCCGAAGGTCAAATACGCACCCTTCCTTGCCCTCGGTGCCGCCCAGTTCGTGCCGATCATGCCGAGCTATCTGCTCTTCCGGGTGCCCGTGTGGGCCAATGCGCTGGGCGTGGCTCTCATCCCGGGCCTACTCGCTCTCGCCATGGCCTGCTTCCGCTACACGGTCATGCACCAAAGGAATCTCAAGGCGGCCTTCCCGCTCCTTGCCGCTCTCTACCTCATGCTCATTCTCGGGGTGCTCGGGCTGACGGCCTCCTATCCGGCATCCTTCTTCACGATCACCATCATCCTCATCGTTGGCCTCACCGCCTACGTCGCCCAGCGGATGGGGGAGATCCGGTCCCTGCCCAAGGCGGTGGCGGCCAGCGCGGGCCTTGCCCTCCTTATCGGCCTCACCCTCATCCTCCCGCTGACCAGCCCGCGCTTTGAGTCCATGCTGGCCAATCCGCCGACCCGGGGCTTTGATCAGCTCCTCTTCAAACTGTGGTCGATCGCCTCGATGAATCCGGCCGGCGGCGGGGGCATCATCCCCAAGCTCGTCAGTATTGTCTTCGGGATTGCCTGCCTTGTCGGCCTGGTCACCGCCTTTCGCAGCCGGCAGCTGCGCTGGCTTTCGCTCACCTGGATCGTTCTCCTCCTCATCGTCCTCGCCACCTCCTTCCCCATCATCCCGCTCAGCTACTACACGGGAATCTGGTACTACGGCATCTTCCGCACTCTGCCATTCTTCGCGATCCCCACGATCCTTCTCGCCGTCATCGGGGCTACCCGTCTACTCTCCCGCGCGACAGCTAATAACCTGGCAGGAGCCATCACCGGCGTGCTCGTGCTGTCGGTTGCCTCCTCGGCTATCTTCTGGGGCATGCGCTACGGGTATGGTCGGGAAATGTTTGACCCAACCCCCTCCGACTCCCTGTTCATGGTGAGCGACGACGAGCTCGCCATGCAAAAGCGCATCGCGAACATCGTGGGCCCCGACGAGCTCGTCATCGGCGATCCCACCAACGGGGAGGCCCTGCTTCCGGCCTACGCCAACGTCGATGTCGCCTTCCGTCAACACGCCTACGCCCAGATCTCTCGCGAGAGCGCAGATGCGAGGCTGCTCGGCGACCACTTCAACCAGATCCACGACAATCCGCGCGTATGCCGGGTGCTGAAGAAGTACAACATCAAGTACTTCTATGAGGACTACCCGGTGATCTTCAACGAAACCTGGCGACCCTTCTCCACCCCGGGCTTCTACCACGTCGACACCTCACGGGGCTTCGAGCTCCTCGACGAGGCCGATCAGGCGCGCTTCTACCGCATCACCGCCTGCGACGAGTAACACCACGCCGGTAGGCCGCTGACCGGAAGAGATGGGGATGCCAGTTCAGTACACTGGGGCCCATGAAGGTTCTTTCCGTCGTGGGGGCCCGCCCCCAGTTCGTCAAGCTCGCCCCCATCTGCCGCGCCTTTGAGGAGGCCGGGATCGAGCACATCATTGTCCACACCGGGCAGCACTATGATCCCATGCTCTCCGATGTGTTCTTTGCCGACCTGTCGATTCCCGCCCCCGATGTTCACCTCGGCGTCGGCTCGGCCAGCCACGGCAAGCAGACCGGCGCCATCCTCGCCGGCATGGACGACGTGTTGGATGAGAACCGGCCCGACTGGGTGCTCGTGTACGGGGACACGAACTCCACCCTGGCCGCGGCCCTGGCGGCGGTAAAGATGCATATCCCGGTCGCCCACCTCGAGGCCGGCTTGCGCTCCTTCAACCGGGCCATGCCCGAGGAGCACAACCGGGTGCTCACCGATCACTGCGCGGATCTGCTCCTTGCCCCCACCGAGGTGGGAGCGAGCCACCTGGCTAATGAGGGGCTGGCGGATCGCACCGTCGTCGTCGGTGACGTCATGACCGATGTGCTCTACCAGGTGCGCGACCTGGTGGCAGATAAGCCCTCCCCGGTGGCCGATGTGACCGATGGTGAGTACTCGATCGCCACGATTCACCGCGCGGAAAACACCGATGATCCCAAGCGCCTCGAGGCCATTCTTGACGCCCTGGCCTCGGTTGATCACACCGTCGTCCTCCTCGCCCATCCGCGCCTCGTGGCCAAGGCCAAGGATCACGGGCTGAGCCTCGACCGGGGAAATCTCGTGTCCCACGAACCCCTGGCCTATCCGGATCTCGTGGCCTCCTGCCTGCATGCCCGGGGCGTCATCACCGACTCTGGCGGCCTGCAAAAGGAGGCTTTCCTCCTGCGCGTTCCGGCCACCACCGTCCGCCCGCAAACCGAGTGGGTGGAAACCGTGGAGCTCGGCTGGAACGTTCTCGTCGAACCGGGTGAGCTGGCCGCCCAGGCAAGCCGCCCCCGCCCGGCCGATGTTGACGATCAGCCCTACGGATCCGGGCGCGCGGCCCAGGAGGTTGCGAAGGCCCTCACCCAGGCTGCGCGCTAGACCGGCACAGCTCTTCCAAGCTTTCTTAAGCGAGCATTCTTCTGGCCGGGCACCTACCCGGCCAGAAAAACTATGCAATTGCAGCTGGTCGCGGCTCCTCAAGAGCTCTTCGCCCGCGGGGCGTCAGCTTCGAAGGATCTCGGCAAAGAACGCCGCCGCAGCGTCTCCCATGGCGCGCATGGACTTGTTCTCCTCGACCCAGGTGCGGGCCCGCTCGCGAAGCGAGGGTTCGGGCTCCTTCTCGGCGATCTCGGTGAGCGCAACGGCAATCTGCTCGACATCATAGCCGCAGGCAACCCCAATCTCGTTGTCACGAAGATCCTTGATCGCTGGGCCCGCCCCGGCGTAGAGGACCGGGGTGCCGCACGCGAGCGCGGTCAACACCTTCGTCGGGTAGGCAAAGTCGTAGCCGAGGCCTGGCCGGATGGAGACGAGTGCCGCGCGGGCGGAGGCCTGCAGGGCGGCCGCCGTGGCCGGGTCCACCGGATCGCGGATGATCATCGGCTCATAATCCCGCTCGGGCATGGTCTCACCAATGTCGCGCATCATCTCCAGAGAGTCGCCGCGCCCCACCACGACGAGCTGGAGCCCCAGGTCCTCTTCCTCATTCGCCCTGGCGAAGGCCTTCGCGAAGATCTCCGCGCCCTGCCATTCGGAGGCGGTGCCCGCGTAGATGACGAAGGGGCGGGTGATGCCAAAGGCGGTAAGCTCATCCTCGCTCATCTTCGCCTCCGGGGTGAACGTATCGGTGTCTGCGCCGTTGGGGATGACCCGGATGTTGGTGCCGCCGAGGGCCTTGACCCGCTCGCCGACTCCCTCGGAGACAGCAATGACGCCGGCAGCACCTCGGATCGTGGCCGATTCCATGAACCGCACAGCGCTCACCACGAAGCCGGGAGCCCCGGTGGCCTCCGCAGCATCCGACCATACGTCGGCCGCGTACCAGACGTAGGGGAAGCGGCGCAGCGCGGAGGCAATGCGGATCACCATGCCGGTCGTCGGCGGCGGCTCGACCACGGCAAGGTCGGGGCGCTTGCCAAAGAGTGCGCGGGCGCCGGCCTGAAGGTCGAAGGTGAGGTAGGGAATGTAGCCCTTGAGGTAGCCGTCCTTGTCGCGGAGCACGGGCACTCGCACCGTGCCCTCATCATCGCGCCCAGCCTTGTTCTTCGGCAGCGCGGAGGTAAGCACCTTGACCGCTCCCCCGGCCCGCTTCACGGCCTTTTCCACCGCGTCGATCCGGAAGGAGGCGGCGGCCGCCTCCGGCAGGTGGATGCGGGTGATGAAGCGGATGGTTTTCTGGGCGAGGTTCTTAGCCATGTGTGTTGAGCGCACTCTCGTAGATCTTGATTTGACGGGTGGTAAAAGCCTGGGCGGAGAACCGTTGGCGGGCCCGGTTCCGGATGGCCTGGCGGGGGTATGTGCCGGCCCGAATTCCCTCGGACATCATCGCGAATGCGGCTACCAGGGCATCTTCATCATCAATCGGAACCACCGTTCCGGCGCTCGGCACAACTGAATGCCGGCCAGCCCAGGTCGCGGAGGCGATGCAGGGAAGGCCGAGGCTCTGGGCCTCAGAGAACACGGTTCCGCCCGCTTCCTTCGCCGACGTGAGCACGAAGCAGTCTCCTTGAGCCATAGCGGGGGCGATCTTCTCGCGGTCGATGGTTCCGAGGAAGTCGACGGCTTGGCCAACCCCGGCGTGCTGGGCCCGTTCGCGAGCGCCCTCCACTCGCTCCGGAGTTCCGCCGATAATCCGAAGACGGATGCTCGGGTCTGTCCGATGGGCGCGGGCAAAGGCATCGATGAGCTGAAGAACCCGCTTATTGGCGTCGAGGTGGGAGACGTGCACGAAGGTGAGCGGTTTCCCCGGCGTGCGTGGAATCGGCTCGGCGAAAAAGCTATCCGGTACCGGCAGGGAGATAACGTCGAAGGGCTTACCGTAGCTCGCGGCTAGCTGCTCGGCGAACGGGGTGGACACAGCAGCCCTGAAGTCTGTGCCGTCCACCGCTTTTTCAATGGCGGCAAAGCGCGGGCGGGAGGGGCGGTTGAGGGTGGAGGGGCGGTGCTCGGTCAGCCCGTAAGGCACCTGCCACCGCGCGGCGAGGTGGCGGGCAAGCAGGATGCCGGGGAAGACCGAGTGCGCGTGCACGATATCGGGAATTCCCCACCTTCGCTCATAGGCGCGGGCGAGCGACCGGGCCTTGCCGCGAATAATCGCATCGTCGCCGGGAAGGGCGCCTTTGGGCACCTGCGCCATGCCGGCGCGAATAACGTGGGTGTCGATGCTGCGCCGCCGGGGCCGCTGCCACACCGATCTTGGTTTGAGCGCGATAACGCCAACCTTGACGCCGGTGCCACGCAGCATCGTGGCCTGTTCGGCAAAGAAGCTTCCATCGAAGGGCTGGTCGGGCGACGGATACCAGGACGGGGTCCACAGGACATGCATGCTACTCACCGCCCGTCCCTGACTGGAGCGCTAGCCGTGGCAAAGTGGCTAGCATCCTTAGCGTTTGCGCCCGGCAGGGGCGGGCGCCGAGAGGGAGGGCGGGATTAGCGTGCATGAAGCGCCTCAACAACCGTTGCCGCCCGGGCCCGCCAGGTGTGCTTATGACGCACCTGGCGAGCGCATTCCGCCGCATCTTGCAGCTTTTCGGGATGATGAGCGAGGTCTCGCAGCATGCGTTCCATGTCCTCGGCCGTGTAGGTGGCCGCGAATCCCACCCCGAGACCGGTGATGATGTCTCCGGCCAGCGTGTCGGCCTGGGCCAGCATGGCTTTACCACGCCCGAGGTATTCGTAGAGCTTGACGGGAACCGCGAACTTTCCATAGAACTCGGGATCCACGGAGACGTAGCAGAGATTCGCCCGGGCAAAGAGCTGCTCCCGCTCCTCCCCGGTTGCGTGAACCACGCGAATATTCTCCGCCCGCGGATATTCGTGTGCCACCGCCTCCCAGCGTTCAGCCGTGGTGCACAGGGTGAACGAGATGTCGGGAATCGCCTTCACCGCTTCGAAGAGCTTGTGCAGCTGATAGTTCTTATTCCCTAGGCCGCCGATATAGAACAGGGAGAGCGGCGACGCGGCCGCCTCCGGCTCGTCAACAATGTCGCCGCCGGGAGGAAGCGCCACCGCCTCGGCATGCTTGAGCGGCGGCACATATGCGGCCATCTGCTCAGATGGAAGAAAAACGGTCGAACACAGCCGATCATATCCGGCCAGTTCATAGCGATACAGCGCGGTCATGGCCAGTGCGAGCGGGCGACCGACCCGGTCGGGATACTCCCTGTCTCGCCAGTAAATGTCGCGATAGAACACGCCCGTGGGAATGCCGTGTCGTTTCAGGTAGGCGAAGATGGAGAAGTCGAGAAAAGGATGCGGCGGGAGATGCTTCTTCTCCGTGATCATCGGAGGGATGGTGGCGTTTTCCGAGTAGCAAAAGTCGATCGGGGCGCCGGCCTTGATGCGCTGGCGCAGGGCCTTGAATTTGTGCGCCCTTTCTTCGGCGTAGCCCGAGATATCCAGCACCTCATATCCGAGTTCGCGGAATGCCTCGAGCATCTTCCTCGGTCGAATCGCTGACGCCGCCACCGATGAATAATCGAGCGGGTATGGGCAGTGAAAAACCATCGTCGGCATGACGATTCCTTAGAGCACCCGGCGATACAGGTCCAGGTAGGAGTTCGCGATAGTCGCGGGCTCGAACCGGTCTCCGACAGTATCCGCAATCTCCCGGGCCGACAGGTCCTTGGTGCGATCATCGAGCTCCATGATCGCGGCGGCATAGGCCTCGGGAGTCTGCTCATCGACAATCGCGCCCACCGACGGTTCAATGTATTCGACATGACCGCCATTGCATCCCGCGACGATGGGCCGGCCGTTGACGATTGCCTCGGCGGCAGCGACAAAGAAGTTCTCTCCCCTCGTCGGAGCGAAGAACATGTCACCGGCAGCAATGGCGTCATAGACCTCGGACATGGGGCGAACGCCGGGGAAATCAGCCTCAACTCCCAGCTCCTTCGCGAGCGCAATCGCCTCTTCCCGCAGTTCTCCCCCGCCCAGCCAGGTGAGGCTGGCGGGCTTGCCGCGATCGGCAAGAACCTTCAGTGCACGCACCGCGAGAAGCGGATCCTTGCGTTCCACCAGAGCGCCCGTCGATACGAGCCTCAGTTTGCTTGTCCGCTCGGGCCGCTCCACCAGCGTGTCGGGCGCGGGCACCTGGCAGGGAATCACCTCGACGGGGCGCGAGCCGCGCACCTCACGCAGGGCGTCGGCCAGGAATTCGCATTCGCCCAGCGCGACATCGGGAAGCTTGGTCATCTGCAGGACTAGGGGGTGGAGCAGCTGGCGCAGCGGCGGAAGCGTCTGCGGCGAGGTCATCGCCGACCAGTGCTCGGTATGGACCCAGGGAATGTTCGGCCGGTCAAAGACAAACGGCTCGATCGCCGAGATCGCCTGAGTGTGCAGAATGTCGGCGTGCCGGCACAGCTCGGCCACCCGCCGTGAGGCTCGCAGAATACTCAGGGGATTGTTGGTTTCCATCGGAACCCGAACCACCTTGAGGCCCTCGTGGGTTGTCTTGCGAATCCCATCATCCTCGTGCGAGGGAACGAGATGGATGATCCTCAGGTCAACACCCGCCTTGGCAATAGCCACCGAATCCTTGACCACAAATGTCCCCGAGACGGGGTTGATACGCGTGGGAAACCACGGCGTAACCATCGCAACGCGCATGAAAACCTCATAAAACTGCTGGTATTGGTTCCGAGATTACCACAGAGTACCCCAGCCTCTTTGAGGCCGATCCGGCCTCACGAGGGGTATAACTGAGGGGAGAGAAGAAGTGAAGGAGTAGGCATGAAAATCGCCGTGGAACCCACCTGGCGAAGGTATGACCTGCCGATCGGCACGGTGTATTTCCGCAGTTCGATTCCCGGCGACACACCGCAGCCAAGCTCTGCCGATTCTCTCGACTTTGCGCGGGCCCAACGCGGTTGCTGGGGTGCGATTATTGACCGCGGCTCCGACGTCATTGCGCTGACCGACGGTCCACGCTCCTATCCCCTGTTCTTCACCGATGACGGAGTTATTGCCACCCACCCGAGCCTGATCGGCAGCCGCGAGCTCAACCGGGATGCTGCCGGGGAGTTTCGTCATCAGGGTTTTGTCAGCGGGTGGGACACTCTCTTGACGGGCGTGTCCTCAGCTCCGGCCGGCTCAGCGCTCACCTTCACCGATGGGACGGTCCGCCACTCCTATCACCAAGCCCCCTACACACGCGACAACTTCGATGGGTCTGCCGAGGAGTTCATGGAGGTCTTTGGGCGGCTATCTCGGCAAGCCATTGATCGCCTCCTCGCCGAGTCCGGTGACCGGCAGCTTCTCGTCCCCTTATCCGGCGGCGCCGATTCCCGGTTTATTATTGCGCTGCTGCGGGATGCTGGGGCAAAGAACGTCCTTGCCTACACGTACGGCCTACCGGGTACGAGCGAGCCGGAAATCTCTCGCCAGGTGGCTCGCCAGGCCGGCTTTGACTGGGTGGGAATCGAGCTCGACGTTGCCGACATGCGCCGGCGCTGGCGCCGACCGGAGACCGCCTCATTCCTCGCCGATACGTGGAACGCCCAGGGGCTACCGCACATTCAGGACTGGTATGCGCTTGGAAAGCTGCGCGACATGGACGAGGTTGAGCCGGGAGCCATCGTTCTTCCCGGGCACACGGTGGTTGGAAAGCTCCACGATGATTGGGCCTTTGACCAAAACCTCAGCATCCGCCAACTCGCCGGCATTCTCGCCAAGAAGCACGCCAATCTGCAGGGCACACCGTCCTATCCGCTCACCGTGGCAGCACCGCGCACGAAGCTTGCCGCCTTCCTCCGCGAGGTTGGTGACCTCTCCATCGCCCGCACCTTCATCGCTGCCAATCTGCTCGGCAGGCAGGCCAAGTACATCACCAATTCGGTTCACGCCTACGAGCACTTCGGCTTCTCTTTTGCCCTCCCGCTCTATGAGCGGCCGATCTGGGAGCACTGGCTAACAGCTCCCGCCGAGATTCATAATTCGGCACGCACCCAGTACCGCGCACACGTCCACCGAGTCTTCAACCAGGATTCAGCCCACGGCTCCGTTCACTACGAGCAGCCCCCGGCAGCGCGCCTGCCCGCCGGCCTGGTCACAACCTTGAAGACAGCCCTGTCCGCCGTGGGTGTTGACGATGCGGTGAAGAATGCCTATCGCGCCACCGTCGAGCTGCGTCACCCCCTCGGTCTCCACGCTTTCACCGGAGATCTCTCTGGCCGACAGGTCGCCGGCCAGTTGTTTTCGGGGACCTCGCTCATGGGAATCTACGCCGACCTCTTCCTGTCCGGAAAGTGGCTCGGAGCCAGCGCCCCGTACCGGCTCTGGTCCTAATCCCGCCGGCCGGCGGCGTTTCTCCTGCGCACTCCCTCATCTCGCCGGGTTAACGCTGCGGGGTCGGCCCGTCGGCCGACCCCGCAGACTCAGAAGGTGTCTACCCCTTCTGGCTGTTAGGGGTTTGGCCAGGCATTGGGGCGGCAGGGCTTAACGAACAGAGTCTGCTGCTGCATGACCGGGGGCGAGGCGCCCCGCCCCCGGGCACTGGCGGTGTCCGTTGCCAAGAACATGGCCCACCTCGTGATTGATGACGTACTGGCGGTACTGAGTGAGATTACCGCCGGCCTGAAGGAAGGGCTCGGTGGAGTAGGCCCAGCGACGAATATTGATGATCGCCTGGTTGCCGCGCCGGCACGAGGTGTAGCCGTTGGTGTCAAGCGGAGCGCAGAGCCGATCCACAAGGGAGGGTGAGGCCAGGATGACTCTCATCTGGCCACCGGAGGACACCCGAGTGAAGTTCCTTCCCCAGCCGCGCCGGTCGTTGAGAATGCCATGCACCTGGGAGGCGAAGACGTCCCCGTGCACCGGCAGGCCGGCCTCGACCTCCACCTGGTAAGTGAGCTTGCGATATCCGGACTTACCCGCCTGGCTGCCGGGAACCCGCTCGGTCCATCCCTGACCCGACCAGGGGATTTCCTTGCCGGGGATGAGGGAATCGCTGGGCTTGGGCGGTGCCTTGCGCACCCGCACCGGATAATCGGCGAGCCTGCCATCGGCCCAGATCACCCACACGTGGGCATTAATACCCGACTGATTGGCCACCCCAAGGGTGCGGGCCAGGGACCAGCCGCGACCGATCTGATATCCAGAAAAGCCGGTGCCGGCCTTATTCGTTTCGTACAGGCGCAGGTAGCCGCGCGAGTCAACGGCCAGCAGGTCGGTGCGCCCCGAGCCGTTCCAGTCGCCGGCCGCCCGCAGATACTTGACGGATCCCCAGCCGCGGCCAACGGTGGTACGGCCGGTAAAGGCGCCGCGCCCGTTGGAGGTGTAGAGATGCAAGCCACCGGCGCCATCCACTGCGGCGATCGCGGGCTGGCTGCCAATGGAACGCTGAAGGGGAGCCATGAGGCGCATACCGTTCCAGCCGGTGCCGATCAGCTTCGATCCGGAGAAGCCGCCCCTCCCGTTACCGTAGAAGACGCGCAGCTGCCCGGAATTGTGGCGGGCAATGAGGTCGGGATTGCCATCTCGGTTCCAGTCAATCTGGCCGAGGAGCAGATTGTAGTTGTTCCAGCCCCGGCCAATTCGCTTGGGCGAGCGGAATGTGGTGGTGGAGTATCCGGCATAGAACAGCAGGCTGCCATCGGACTTGACGAGCATCATGTCGTCAAACCCGTTCTTATCCCAGTCCCCGGGGTAAACAACCCCCTCGGCCGGCCATCCCTGCCCAATATTCTTCGGGGAAGAAAAGGCGACCTCGGTGTGCCCGGGAAGCCCCGTTGCCGAGCGCGACATCGGCATAAGCCGGCTCTCCACCTCGGCATCGCTCTCCAGCGCGTCTTCCAGCTCGGCCGTGTCCTCCTCGGCGGCTACGCCCTCGGATTCTACCGCCGGGCTCGGCTCCGAGTTGTCCCGGCTGGGTTCGGTCTCCTCTTGGCTGGGTGCCTGGTCGAGGGCCGGATCGGCCGGGTCCGTCGTCGCCGGCTCATCGGAGATTGCCCGATCACCGGGGCGTTCAGGAACATCGGAGGCGCTATCGGATTCAACCGTGGAGGTCGCCTCCGAATCAGTCGTCCCGACTGCCGGGCTCGTCAGGGCGAGAACCATCCCACAGCTCAAGGCCAGTGCTTTCATGATGCGCATGCCTACTCCTTCATCAACCTAGAACTACAGTAGCCGTCGACACCGCAACATACGAGGAAAGGGGTCATCTACCTGAGTTTTCAGGCGTGAGTACGGGACTAGGCGGGGCAAAGAGTATTCCTCAGCCCGCTAGGTCCTACGTTGTGGATTCGGTAACCCCGCGCCGGTCATAACGCTTGGCCGCGAAGACGGCAATGACGGTGAGGAGGATGAGGCAGCCGGCCATGAGGAGCCCGAGAACCTGAACGGTGGGAAGCAGGTCGTTGTAGGGACTCCACTTGAGCCAGCTCAGCGGGACGACCGTGTAGAAGATCGAGTGGGCGAGCACCCAGTGCTGGGTACCGGTCACGACGAACATTTGGGAGATCGGCGAGGTGATGAGGAGCATGCACAGCCAGGGAATGAGCGCCCTCGCGTAGTGCCCCGCCATCTGCCACTCCGAACCAAAGACGATGGGGAAGAGCCAAGGGGACACAATCCACAGCACGACGAAAGGCAATGTGCCGATGGCGATGGCGCGCTTGATGGAACGCACGACCTCCCGGGTCATCTTCCCCGGCTCAATTCTCGAGAGCTTTTGGAAGAACACCTGGGATACCGCGGAGTTGATGAGGGTGACGGGCACCTGGACGGTGCGATAAGCGACCAGATACTGCCCGAGCTGGGGCAGGGAGATGAGGCCGATAAGCAGGATGATGCCGTTGCTTCGAATCGTGTCAACGAAAACATTGGGCCCATTGAGCACCGGCATCTTCCAGTGCTTCTTCGCCAGCTGCTTGATCGAGGGAGCTCCCTCGGTGGAGATGGTGCGCAGGTCGGTGGCCTTGCGGCCGAGATTGACGAAGGCGAAGGCCTGACCAATGATCTGGCCGAAGATGAGGCCGGGCAGGGTGAGGATCCCGGCGAGGCCAAAGCCGAGCTGCCCGCCGGACATGCCGACCTGCTGGAGCACCCGGTTGCGGGCGATGGTCTTGTAGTCGGTTTTCCGGTTGAACCAGAACTGGAGCATGGTTGCCCCGGCCATGAAGAACGCCGAGACGCCAATGAGGGGAAGCCAGGTGGCCACGCCCTCGGTATAGTGCTTAGCTGCGAGCGGCCGCAGGGCAAAGCCGGCGATAACGCCGAAGATGGAGACTCCGATGATGCAGCGGAAGGCGAGGCGGGCCACCTGCTTGGCCGCGCCATCATCGCGCTCGAGCATGATGGCCAGGTCATAGCGGCCGGCGCCCATGGCGATGAGCATGGCTGCGAGCGACGTGAAGGTTCCCGCCTCTCCCCAGGTGGCCGAGGAGAACATGCGGGTGAGAACCATCGTCATGAAAAAGACGATGATCTGGGAAATCGCGGTGCCCGTCATCAGGGTGAGGACGTGGCGAAGGAAGGGGGACGAGGCGCTGACGGATTTCACGTAGGCCGTGAATCTTCCGAGCATGCCTCGCCCCCTCATGTAGGTTCCCGCGCGCGGCGTGAGCTAGAGCTTGACCGTCTCGCCGGTGTGAGCGGATTCGAGGATGGCCTCGACGACCTCGAGGGTGCGAACCCCCTCGGCCATGGTCACCGTCTCGTTGCCCACGCCGTTGACCTTGTCGCGGAAGCGTTCCTGCTCCACGCGCAGCGGCTCGCGCTTTTCGATGGCGTAGCGGGTGACGTCTCCCTCGGAGACTCCCCTAAAGGCCGCCACCGCATCCCATTTCGTCGGCACGGTGCCGTTGGCGTAGAAGGTGAGATCGTTGTTCATCGTGTCCGCGAGCAGGGCGCCGCGCTCGCCGGTGACGAGCGTGAGCCGCTCCTTGAACGGGGAGAGCCAGTTGACGACGTGGTTGACGATGATGCCGCCCTCGAGGCGGCCGGTGGCCACCATCATGTCCTCGTATTCGCGCCCGGCCCGGTGGGTTGTGTGGGCGGCGATGGACTCGTAGCGGGCACCGGCCACGTAGGAGGTGAGATCCACGTCGTGGGTGGCGAGGTCCTTGACGACGCCAACATCGGAGATCCGGGCCGGGAACGGGCCCTGGCGCCGGGTGAGGATCTGATAGACCTGGCCGAGCTCGCCGGCGGCGAGGCGCTCGCGCAGGGCGATGATGGCGGGATTGCACCGCTCCACATATCCGACGGCGCCGATAAGCTGGGCCTCCTCGAAGGCCTCGGCAACCCGGCGTCCCTCCTCGACGGTGGCGGCGATCGGCTTTTCCACCATGGTGTGCACGCCGGCCTTCGCGAGCTTGAGCGCGATCTCCTCGTGGTAGATGGTGGGGACGGCCACCATGGCGGTGTCGATGCCGGCGGCGATGAGGGCGTCAACATCGGGCAGGACGTCCAGGCCCTTGGCGACGTTGAACTTATCCCCGCCCGGATCGGCGATCGCCACGAGCTCCATGCCCGGGGTTTCCCGGATGACGCGGGCGTGGTGGCGGCCCATCGAGCCGATGCCGATGAGGCCGGCCCGCAGGGTCTTGTTTTCCTGCTGCTCGCTCATTAGGCTCCCGCCTTCGCAACCGCATTGACGGCCTCGACGATGCGGTCAAGATCGCCCTGGCTAAGGGAGGGATGCACGGGCAGGGAAATGACCTGGGCCGCGGCGAGCTCGGTGTTGGGCAGCTCGAGGTTCGGGGCGAAGTGCGCGAGCGAGGGCAGCCGGTGGTTGGGGATCGGGTAGTAGACCCCGCAGCCCACCTTGTATTCCTCGCGCAGCGCGTTGGCAAAGCCATCCCGGTCGTTTTCCACCCGGATCGTGTACTGGTGGTAGACGTGCTCGGCCTCGTCGGCCACGTGGGGAACGATGACGCCCTCGAGGTTTTCGGACAGGAAGGCGGCGTTCTCTTGGCGCTTGGCCGTCCATTCGGGCAGGTGGCGCAGCTGGACGCGGCCGATGGCGGCGTGAATATTCGTCATGCGATTGTTGAGGCCAACCAGCTCGTTCTCGTACTGCTTTTCCATACCCTGGTTGCGCAGCAGGCGAATCTTGCGGGCCACCTCCGGATCGGAGGTGGTGACCATGCCGCCCTCGCCGGACGTCATGTTCTTCGTCGGGTAGAGGGAGAAGGCGGCGAAGGTGCCGAAGGTGCCGACCTTTTCCCCGCCGAGCGCGGCGGCGTGGGCCTGGGCGGCATCCTCGAAGATCATGAGGCCGCGGCTGTCGGCAATCTTTCGCAGCTCAGCCATCTTGGCCGGGTGGCCGTACAGGTGCACGGGCATGATGCCCTTGGTGTTCTCGGTGATCGATGCCGCCACCGAATCCGGGTCAAGCGAGTAGTCGTCGAGGGCAATGTCGGCAAAGACCGGGGTGGCGCCGGTGAGGGCAACCGAGTTGCCGGTGGCAGCGAAGGTGAAGGAGGGGACGATCACCTCATCGCCGGGGCCAATGCCGGAGGCGAGGAGGCCGAGATGTAGGGCGGAGGTGCCCGAGTTCACGGCGATGGCCTCGGTTCCGGGGGCGAGGGCGGAGAATTCCTCCTCGAAGGAGGCCACCTCCGCGCCCTGGGCGAGCATGCCGGAGGCGAGTACGGCATCAACCGCTTCACGTTCTTCAGAGCCAATGATGGGCTTGGCGGCGGGGATCATGGGGAGATCCATGAGGACTACACCTTCCGTAGGGTCGGGATATCAGAATCGATTTCTTCATACAGGGTACCGCTTGCCGGGCAGCGCCACCGCTGACTTCCGGCCCGCTCCAGCTTGACTCCGGCGTGTCCCACCCAGCCGATCTGCCGGGCGGGAACGCCCGCCACCAGGGCGTGCGGCGGAACGTCCTTGGTGACCACCGATCCGGCGGCCACCATGGACCATTCGCCGATGGTCACGGGAGCCACGCACACCGCGCGGGCGCCAATCGCGGCGCCGGTTTCAATGGTGACCCCCACCTGCTCCCAGTCCGAGGCGGATTTGAGCGAGCCATCGGGATTGATGGCGCGGGGGAAGTGATCATTGGTGAGCACAACCGCCGGACCAATGAACACCCCGTCGGCGAGCACGGCCGGCTCGTAAACGAGCGCATAGTTTTGCACCTTGCAGTTCTTGCCCATCCGCACGCCCTCGCCGATGTAGGCGCCGCGGCCAACAATGCAGTTTTCGCCGAGAACGGCGTTTTCGCGCACCTGGGCGAGATGCCAGATTGACGAGCCCGCACCAATGGTGGCCTCGGGCGACACATCGGCCGTCTCGACCACCCGAACGTCCTTCATAAAGCTTCCTATTCCGGGTGAAAAACCCTGAGTATCGCTGTGTTGGAGCTACTAGAACGATACATGAGACACTAGGTTCATGACCGCTCAAGATGACGCCCAGTTGGCGCGCCGCACCTGGCTTGTCGTGCCGCTCTATAACGAGGCTACCGTTATTGCCTCGGTCATCGAGAACACCCGTGAGGTCTTCCCCAACATTGTGTGTATTGACGATGGCTCGGCCGATGATTCGGCGGCGCTAGCCGAAGCGGCCGGGGCGCACCTCGTGCGCCACCCCATCAATCTCGGCCAGGGAGCCGCCCTGCAAACCGGCTTCGACTGGGTGCTCACCTACACCGATGCCGACTGGGTGGTGACATTTGATGCCGATGGTCAGCACCGCACCGAGGACGCCATGGCGATGGTGCGGTGTGCGCAGGCCGGCAACCTCGGTTTCGTGCTCGGCTCCCGCTTCCTCGCCGACACACATCAGGCGGGTCTGCTCAAGCGCATGGTACTGCAGACGGTGGCGTGGATTTCCGCCAAGCGAGGCGGGCTCAAGCTCACCGACGCCCACAACGGCCTGCGGGTATTGTCCCGCGAGGCCCTCTCCCGCATTCACCTCCACCAGAACCGGATGGCGCACGCCTCCGAGATCACCACTCAGCTCGCGCACACCCATCTGCCATGGGCGGAGATGCCGGTGACGATCGACTACACCGAATACTCGATGTCCAAGGGCCAGAGCCTGCTCAACGGCGTCAATATCCTCACCGACCTGTGGTTCGGCGGCCACAAGGCTTAACATGGTCGGCAGAATGGAGAACGAATGATCATTATTATTAAGGTCCTGCTGCTTGTCGCGATCCTCGTCGCGGCCGCCTATCTCGCCCGAGCCACCGCCAATGCCAAGAACGTGGCTCTGCGCCGGATCCTCCTGGTCTGCTTCGTCCTCATCGCGGTGATCTCGATTCTCAATCCGGGCCTCACCACCCGGGTTGCCAACTTCGTCGGCGTGGGGCGCGGCACCGACCTGCTCCTCTACCTGCTCATCATCGCTTTCCTCTCCTACTCGGTGGCCAGCTTCCGGCGGATGAACACCTTCGAGAACCGAATCACCGACCTCGCCCGCGAACTCGCCATCGCCCGCTCCAAGCCCGAGCAGCTCGAGCCCCGCCCCGACGAAAACCACGACGAGGTCGCCTAGCCCGCCGCCGGCGGCGGCTAGACGTGCATTAAAAGTGAATAACGGAAAGTTTTCCATAGTCCGTTAAGACCGCGACTGGAGCATTTGTCCGATGTGACACTCGCCGCAGCTCACTCCGCCGGAGGAAAGCGCGAGAATCGGCTAGCGTAAGGCTCATGAAGGTTTCCGTTATTGGATGTGGCTACCTCGGAGCGGTTCACGCCGCCTGCATGGCCGAGCTCGGTCACGAAGTGGTCGGTATCGACGTTGATGAAAAGAAGATCGAGCTTCTGGCGCAGGGAAAGTCTCCCTTCCACGAACCGGATCTTCCCGCGCTGCTCGACAAGCACACCCACTCCGGCCGGCTGCGTTTTTCCACCGACTTCGCCGACATCTCCGATGCTCGGGTGCACTTCATCGGCGTGGGCACCCCGCAGCTCGATGACTCTGGCAGCGCCGACCTGTCCTATGTGCGCTCGGCCGTCGATTCCATCCTTCCCCACGTCCAATCCGGCCGCACCATCATCGTTGGCAAGTCCACCGTCCCGGTGGGCACGGCGCAGTCCCTCGAGCAGCAGATTGTGGATGCCGGGGGCATTCTCATCTGGAATCCGGAATTCCTGCGTGAATCCTTCGCCGTCGAAGACACCCTCCGTCCCGACCGCCTCGTCTACGGCCTTTCAGATGACGAGACCCGGGCGCGCATCTCAGTGCAGGTCCTCGACGAGGTCTACTCCCCCATCATCTCCGCCGGCACTCCCCGCCTGGTCATGAACTATGCGACCTCCGAGCTCGTCAAGGTCTCGGCAAATTCCTTCCTCGCGGTGAAGATCTCCTACATCAACGCCATGGCCGAGGTGTGCGAGGCGACCGGGGCTGACGTCAAGCGCCTCGCCGAGGCAATCGGCATGGATGACCGCATTGGCCGGAAGTTCCTCCGCGCCGGCATCGGCTTTGGCGGCGGGTGCCTGCCCAAGGACATCCGGGCCTTCAAGGCCCGCACCGAGGAGCTCGGCCTCCCCTCGCTGAACTTCCTCGCCGACATCGACGCCATCAACGAGCGCCGCCGTTACCGCGTGGTGGAAATGTGCGAAGAAGAACTCGGCGACCTCACCGGCAAGCGCCTCGCCATCCTCGGCGCGGCTTTTAAGCCGAACTCCGATGACATGCGCAATTCCCCGGCCCTCGCCATCTCCGATGAGCTGGCCGCTCGCGGCGCCCACATCGTCATCACCGATCCCGAGGCCGGACCCATCCTTGCGGCCACCACGGACCGCTTCGAGGTGGCCGCAAGCGCCGAGGAGGCCATGACGGGAGCCGAGGCAACCTTGCTGCTCACCGAGTGGAAGCAGTTCTCCTCCCTCGACCCGTCCGAGGTTGCTGCCCTGCCGGCCCACCGCCTCATCATCGACGGGCGCAATGTGCTCGACCCGAAGCAGTGGCGCGCGGCCGGCTGGACCTACCGAGGCATGGGACGGCCCTAATCCTCACCCGGACCGGTCCCCTCTTACCCTTTCTCAGGCGCCCCTCGGGGCGCCTGAGCTATGCCATCGGTGGTCGAAGGCCAGTGCCAGCCCGCTTCCGCGCCCGTATGGCCCGCCGGATGAAAGCCCGGGACGCCGCGATACACCGGGAAACTCAGGCCTTCCCACCGGGGCGCAGCCGGGCGGCCCGCCGCGCCTGGGTTGGATTGTCTCCGCGAGAGAGATAACGGGCGCGCAGGTCGAGTCCGATGTGGAGGGCGGCGCGCAGCGGCGCCTGATAGGGCCGGTGGTAGACGCGGGAGAGATAGCGGGCGGCCGAGGCGTGGTGGGCGCGCACCATGGCGGCGGGGCGCTCCCGCCACGAGGTGCCCTGATCGTGGATAACGGCGGCCTCGGGCACATACACCGATTTCCAGCCGGCCTGTCTCAGCCGCAGACCGAGGTCGACGTCCTCGAAGAACATGAAGTAGCCGGGATCAAATCCGCCGATCTCGGCAAAGGCTTGCGCACGCAGCAGAAGACAGGCCCCGGAAAGCCATCCGCAGGAGTGCTCACCGGTGGTCTCACCCCGGTAGGCCCGCGTGAAGGGATTGCCTGGCCAGATTCCCGCGAGGAGGGCGTGTCCGATTCCGGTGGTGAGGGTGGGCAAGCGGCGCGCCGAGGGGTAGACCTCCCCGGTCCTATCCAGCAGGCGCGGACCGAGCGCCCCGGCGCGTGGCCACCGCTCGGCCGCTTGAAGAAGCGTGGTGATGGCGCCGGGGGTGAATTCGGCATCCGGATTGACGAGGAGAAGCCACTCGGCGCGCGGATGGGCGAAGCCAAGATTGGCGCCCTGGCCGTAGCCGAGATTACGTCCGGGCCGAATAATCCGCGCCCCGTAGCGGTGCGCGGCCGCATCAACCGCTCGGCTCGCCCCACCATTGTCGACGATGTCGACATCGAGATCGATGCCCGGGGCGGCCTCAGGCAGGGAGGCAAGCATCTGTCCCAGTTCGTCGCCAGAGTTGTAGGCGATGGTGACAACGTGCACGCGCACGGGCAGCCCTCCTCACTGTGAGTTACAGCGTCAGCCTAGTCAGGTTTCCCAGCCGGGGCGAGTGTGGCACTAATATGCAAGATGTGAAGGATGTTGCAAACGACGTGCGTCGCCCCGTCCACGAGCCCGAACGGCCCTCGCGCCGCTGGCTTGGGATTCTCGCGACCCTGCTTGCCATGGCCCTGGTCTATGTGGGGTCGGTTGCCGGCTTTGCCTATCTACGACTCCAGGGCAATGTTGACCGTCACGACATCAGCGACTACCTCGAGGGCGACCGCCCGGACCGAGACGGCGAAGAAGTGCCGGGCCCCTTTAAGGAGGGTCAGCCGGTCAACATTCTGGTCATCGGCTCGGATGCCCGGCAGGGCGAGGCCGATATTGACGGGGCTGGCGAGGCAGGCGAGGTCACGGGCATGCGCTCCGATACGACGATGCTGGTGCACGTCTCGGCCGACCGCAATCGCGCCGAAATCGTATCGATTCCGCGCGATATGCTCGTCGACATTCCATCCTGTCGCCTGCCCTCCGGGGCCCAAACCGCCCCGCAGTACAACGCCATGTTCAACTCGGCGTTCTCCCTCGGCGGTCAGACCGGGGACACCGGTTCGGCGGCCGCCTGCACCATCCGTACCGTCGAGGCGCTCACCGACATCTACATCGACGGCTTCGCCGTCGTCGACTTCGCCTCCTTCCAGTCCTTCGTTGACGCACTGGGCGGGGTTGACATGTGTTTCAACCAGAAGCTCACCGACAAGACCACCGGCCTGGATATTGCTCCCGGGTGCCAGCGGCTCGCCGGCGAGGAGGCCCTCCAATTGGCCCGCGCTCGCAAGGGGCTGACCGGCGGCTCAGACATTGGCCGGATGGATCGCCAACAGGATCTCGTCAAGGCCATTGTCGACGAGGCCGTCTCGAAGAACATCCTCACCTCCATACCCTCCCTCTACCGCTTCGTTGATGTGGTCTCCCAGTCCGTCATCACCGACTCCGAGCTGGGCGACCTCGACACTCTCAGCTCCTTCGGCTACTCCCTGCGGGGGATCTCCTCGAACAACATCTTCGCGGTCACCATGCCGTGGCTGCCCGCCGGCAACCGGCTGCTGCCCGCCCCATTGGCCGAGACCGTGTGGGAGGCACTGCGCGAGGACCGCCCGCTCGAGGAAGTCATCACGCGCGATGGCCAGGCGGTCCCGAACGCGACAGACGAGCCCACCGAGCAAACAACATGGGGAGCACGTGAACCATGAGCCAACCGCCCTCGTTTACCCCACGCTCGCCCAAGCCCCGCCCCAGCGCCCGCGGCGCGATCACGGTCCGCGGCCGCGGCCAGCGCTTGTCCATTCCCCAGGAATGGGAAACCCGGGCAGCCCGCCCGAGTTCCACCCCTCCGGCCTGGCCCGCACCGCCCGCGCGCCCCGCACCGGAGGGCCAGGTACCGCCCCAGCGCGCAGCGCGGCCGCCTCAACCCACCGGCGAGCCTGCCCCGGTGTATGCGCCAAGGCGCCAGGCTCGCCCGACGGGCCAGCCTCCCGGGCCCCTCGGCCTGCCCATTGATGAGCAGCCCGCGCCGCAGCCCGCTCCTCAGCGCCGGGCCCCGCGCCCCGGAGGGCCCGGCCGGCGCCCGGCCGGAGCCCTACCTCCCGCCCCGCGCCGCCGCCGTCGGTCCGGCCGCAGGGTGGTGAAGCTGTTCGTTCTCGCCCTCATCATCTTCCTCATCGGCTGGCCGATCTACCTGTTCAACTACGGCTCCTCGCAGCTCACCCACGTGGCGGCGCTCAGCGGGGCTCCCGATACTCCGGGGCGCACCGTGCTGTTCGCCGGTACGGATAAGCGATCCGAGGAGGGCGTCAACGACGGGGTCGAGGGCGCGCGTTCGGATTCGATCATGCTCGTCCACGTGCCCACCTCCGGCACCCCCTCTCTCATCTCCCTGCCGCGGGATACGTATGTGCAGATTCCCGGCAGGGGTGCCGGCAAGCTCAACTCGTCCTATGCGGCCGGCGGCCCGAAGCTTCTGGTTGCTACCGTGGAGAACCTCACCGGACTCACCATCGACCACTATGTTGAGGTCGGTATGGACGGGATCTCCCACCTGGTGGATGCTGTGGGCGGCGTCGAGCTCTGCCTCGACTACGACGTGACACAAGATCTTTCGGGACTGGAATGGAAGGCCGGCTGCCACCGGACTGACGGCCCCACCGCGCTCGCCTTCTCCCGCATGAGGTACTCCGATCCGCTCGGCGACATTGGGCGTACCGCCCGCCAGCGTCAGGTCATCTCGCAGATTGTCAACGAGGCAAAGAGCCCCGCCACCCTGCTCAATCCGCTGCGCCAGCGCGCCATGGTGGGCGATGGGGCGAGGCAGCTGACGGTCGACGAGAATACCGCGATGACGGATCTGGCCAAGATTGCCCTGTCCATGCGCAAGATCCTCGGTCCCAATGGCGTGGTGGGCACCCCGCCCATCGCCATGCTCAATTATCAGCCGGGTGGCGTGGGCTCAACGGTGCTTCTCGACGAGGCGAAAGCCCCGGAGTTCTTCCGGAAGGTGGCCGACGGCTCGATCAGTCAAGCTGACGTCGAAGTTTCTCTCCCTTAAGCCGGGCGGTGGCCTCCAGCTCGGCCTGGAAGGCGATCATCTTCTCCCGCACCCGTTCATCGCTCATGGCGATCATGCGGGCGGCGAGCAGCCCGGCATTGCGCGCCCCGCCAATCGACACGGTCGCCACCGGCACGCCCGCCGGCATCTGCACGATCGACAGCAGCGAATCCATGCCATCCAGGTATGTGAGCGGCACGGGGACACCGATAACGGGCAGCGGGGTGACCGAGGCGAGCATGCCCGGCAGGTGGGCCGCCCCGCCCGCCCCGGCGATGATGGCGGTGAAGCCGCGCTCGTGGGCCGTCTTGCCGAAGTCGATCATCTCGCTTGGCATACGGTGGGCCGACAGCACCTGAGCATGCCAGTCGATACCCAGCTCATCGAGGGCCTTCGTTGCCTCCACCATGACGGGCCAGTCGGAATCTGAGCCCATGACAATCGCGATCGTCATTTCTTCCCCTCCAGAATCTCAATCGCGCGGTGCGCCCGCGCTCGTAGTTCCTCCACATCGTCACCGCACACGGTGACGTGTCCGATCTTGCGGCCCGGACGGACCTCCTTGCCGTACATGTGCACCTTCACCCCCGGATCGGCCTCCCACACCCGGCCGAGAGCCTCGCGCGGATCGGCGAGGGAGGAACCGAGCAGGTTGACCATGACCGAGGCGGGGAAGATGGGATCGGTGGGGCCGAGTGGATAGTCAGCCACGGCCCGCAGGTGCTGCTCGAACTGGCTGGTGGCCGCACCGTCAATTGTCCAGTGCCCCGAATTGTGGGGGCGCATGGCGAGCTCGTTGATGAGCAGGCGGTCCCCGGCCAGGAACATCTCGACGGCAAGAACACCGACCACCCCGGTCTGTTCGGCAATCGAGCGGGCAATCTCGCGCGCCCGATCATCCAGCTCTTCGCTGATCGGAGCAGGCGCGGTGACCTCGAAGCAGATTCCGTCACGCTGCACGGTGCGCACCACCGGCCAGGCCTCGATCTGACCGCCGGGCCGGCGGGCGATAAGCGCGGCCAGCTCCATGTCAAAGTCGATCTTTTCCTCCAGGAGGATCTCCTGGCCCGGCTGCCAAAACGGGATGTCCTCACCGGGGTGCACCACAGCAACCCCCTTGCCGTCGTATCCGCCGGTGGCAGCCTTCGCGACGGCCACGCCGCCAAGCTCATCAATCGCGGCGTCAATCTCGGCCCGCGTCCTCGCTACCCGCCAGCTGGGCATGGGCGCATCGAGCTCGGAGCGCATGACAATCTTGTTTTGGGCAAATCGCAGGGCGGCCGCTGAGGGGCGGGCCCCCACCGAGTCAAGAATCTCGGCCGGCACATGTTCGTGCTCAACGGTGGTCACCTCGCCGCCGGACAGCCGGGACACCGCCTCCGCATCATCCGCCTGGCCGACGGTGGAGGCGGGAATCGCCTGGGCGGCTGATCCATCCGGCGCCTCCACGAGGCAACGTAGTTCGATACCGAGGGCAATGGCCGCCTCCTGCATCATCCTTGCCAGCTGACCTCCGCCGATCACCGCAATGACTGGGGCGCCTTCCGTGGCGCCGGTTCCCACAACTTTTTGCATACCTCTCATGCTAGGCGAAAGCCGCTAGAGATCTCGCGCGGATTCGGTAGGATGAGCCCGTGATATCCCGCCTCATTGCCACGCTGCTGCGCGGGCAGACCTTTACCCAATGGCTGGCAGAATTGGCGCGCTTCCTCACCGTCGGCCTCACCGCCTACATCGTTGACATTGGCCTGTTCAATCTGCTTGCCTACCACTGGCCGATCACCCTGCCATTTGATCAATCGATGACCGCGAAGACGATTTCGGTGCCCGTCTCCATCATCGTCGCCTGGATCGGCAACCGGGTGTGGACCTTCCGCACCCACGGGCACTCCTCGCGTGGCCGCGAGCTCGCCATGTTCGTCCTCGTCAACGTTGGGGGCATGCTGATCGCCCTGTCCTGCCTCGCGATCTCCCGCTTCGTTCTCAACTTCCACACCCAGTTTGCCGATAATATCTCGGCCAATGTCATCGGCCTCATCCTCGGCACGGCCTTCCGCTACGTCTGCTACCGCTACATCGTCTTCACCCCGGCCCAGCTCACCGGCACCGACCGGGAACGCCCCGCCTAGCCCACCGACCCGCCCCTAGGCCGCCGTCGGGCTGATCTCTCACGCGACTTCTACTGGCGCACCTTCACGACCGCCTTACCGGGGTGGTACGCGCGTGGCGTGGGATGCTGGCCGCGTACGGCCCGTCCCGGGCGCACGCGGGGCCTGGGAACCTAGCGGCGCTTGCGGCGCGAGCCGAGGGAAATGAGCGTGCCCTGGGGCAGGACGTTATCCGGGTCGAGGGAGCGCGGTACGGCGGCGAGGGTGAGGGCGAAGATGGGAGGGCGGCGCTGGGCCAGCTCCAGACGCCCACCATCGGCCTGGGCGAGATCCGTGGCCAGAGCCAGGCCCAAACCGGTCGATCCTCCGGTTGAGACGTGCTTGTCGAAGATGTTGGGGGCCACGGAGTCCGCGACGCCGGGTCCCTCATCGGCGACCTCGATGACAACGCTCTTCTTGTTATTCGTCGGGCGAGCCTTCACCGTCGTCGTTCCGTCCCCGTACTTCAGCGAGTTTTCCAGCAGGGTGGCGATGATCTGGGAGAGCGATCCCGGTGTGGCAAGCAGAGTGTATTCGGCGTCCTCGATGATGAGCTCGCGGCGCTCCTTGGCAAACACCTTCGACCATTCCTCCCGCTGTTGGGCAAGCACGGGGGCAAGATGGACGGCCTCGGTGGTGCCGCCGGACTGGGAACGGGAGGTTTTCAGCAGGTCCTCCACCACGCCGGTGAGGCGCTCCACCTGCTCTTGGCACGCCCTGGCCTCCTCGGCCACCTCCTCATCATCCGCAATGAGCTCGATTTCCTCGAGCCGCATGGACAGGGCGGTCAGCGGGGTTCTCAGCTGGTGGGAGGCGTCCGCGGCAAACTGACGCTCGGCAGCGATTCGCCCCGCCATGCGATCCGCGGTGCGGGCCAGCTCCTCGGCGACGAGGTCGATTTCCTCGATTCCCGAGGTTCTCATGTGGGGGCGCACGTGCCCGGCTCCCACCTGTTCGGCCGAGGCCGCGAGGTAGATGAGCGGGGCGGATAGACGGCGGGCCTGGCGCGCGGCCACAAAGCCGCCAACGAGGAAGGCGATGGCGGCGGCAACCCCGACGAGGGCGAGGAAGGAGGCGATGGAGGCATAGACCCCGGCGCGGGACCGCTCGGCAAGAATGAACGCGCCACCCGCGGTGCGGTGGGTGGCGCGCAGGGTGGAGCCGTCAATATCGGCCCCGGAGGTGAGTTCTTTTCCGTCGGGCGTGCGCACAATGTAACCAATGTGTTCATCGGCCTTCGACCAGCCCATGAGCAGCTCGTCGGTGACGGGTTCATCGGCGTTAATCCGCCGGTCGATAACCGAGCCGAGCGAATAGGCCCGCGATTCGAGTCCGCTACGCTCCTGATTCCACAGCATGGTGGAACCGAAGATCGCCATGGGCACGCCGAGGAGCAGGACGGCCACGGTGACGGCCCACAGGGTCATCCGCAGGGCACGGCGGCGCATTTAGTTCTCGAATCTGAATCCCATGCCGCGCACGGTGGAGATGTAGGTGGGCTCATTGGCATCGTCGCCGAGCTTGCGGCGTAGCCACGACACGTGCATGTCCAGCTTCTTCGTGGACGAGGTGGTCTCGGCCGACCACACCTCTTCCATGAGCTGCTCGCGGGAGACCACCGAGCCGGCCTCGCGCACCAGCACGCGGAGCAGGTCGAACTCCTTGCCGGTCAGATGCAGTTCCTTCTTCCCCACCCACGCGCGGTGAGCGGCCACGTCAACCTGGACGTCCTGGGCGGACAGCATCTGAGTTTCCGCACCCTCGCCGCGACCGCGGCGCAGCAAGGCACGAACTCGGGCCAGCAGTTCCGCGAGACGGAACGGCTTGGTCACGTAGTCATCTGCCCCGGCATCAAGGCCGACCACCATGTCGACTTCATCGGAGCGGGCCGTGAGGATAAGGATGGGAATGGTGGAGCCCTGAGAGCGGATCGCTCGAGCCACATCGAGGCCATCCATGTCCGGCAGGCCGAGATCAAGGATGATGAGATCGGCGCCCTGGGCAAGGTCGTCAAGAGCGCCTTTACCCGTTCCGTGTGGGCGAACCTCGTACCCCTCCCGGCTCAGCGCGCGTACGAGGGGATCGGAAATAGCGAGATCGTCTTCGACGAGTAATACTTTAGTCACACAAACATCTTAGAACATCACGGTGAAATAGCTAGCGTTTTGGCTAATCTTCACCCGAATACGTCCGATCTCCAGGAATAAAAGGGGCATCCAGTCGAGATCGTCTTGGCTCCTTCTTGGCAAAAAATCGAGCTTCTATGTCCCGGAGGATCCTCCTCGAAAGCGGCGTCTGGGCGGCCTTGCGGCGCGCTTGCGGCATATTCGCTCCACCCCTGCAGCATTGTCGTCCTCCCCGGGCGGTCCCATCGGCGTCCGGACCCGGGTTCGACTGCTACTGGGCTACCCCAGCTTCACCGCCGGATCTTGCGGATCTCGAAGGCCTCGATTGATCCCATGCCGGCGAGCTCTTGTTCGCCGAAGGGAACAACCGTATAGTTCGTGAGATTGCCGCGGAGCATGGCGGTGGCGGTATCCCGGTCGACAAGGACGGTGCCCTGCGGGGCGACGTCGACGAGGCGGGAGGCGAGATTGACATTCGAGCCGAACACGTCGCCGAAGGAAGAGACGACGCCGCCCCACACGAGGGAGCCGCGCACGGGCAGCATGCCCTCGATTTTGCCAAGCTCGCTCACGAGGTCGGTAACCACTCGGGCTCCGGTGGCGAGATCATCGGCAATGTAGAGAACCGCATCCCCCACCGTCTTCACCACCCGCGCCCCGTTTCGGGCCACAACGTCGCGGCAGGTGAATTCGAAGTCCCGGATAAAGTTGACAAGCTGGCGGGAACCCAGCTGGCGGGAGCGCATGGTGAAGGCGACGAGATCAACGAAACCCAGCGCCCTCATCAGCGGCATCTCCTCGTTCTCCGCGTCCACGCCCCGCCGATCGATCTCAATTTCGGAGCGACGCAAAAAGCCCGCCATGTGCCGCCGCCACGCATACTTCAGCTGCTCCTCGAGGAAGGGAAGGTATTCATCGATGTGGTCGAGCACCCAGTATCGGGCGGCGACGTCATCGAGCTCGAAGGTGGCTCGGGCGAATTCGACGAGGGCCTCGTACTGCCACAGCACGAGCCGGTCCGCCATGTGCGACTGGGCGCGGACGAGGGAGGACAGGGCGTCGGTGTTGAGCTTGCCGCCGCGCACCTTATCGGCGTGCCGGCGCATGATCTCCACGTCATAGGAGGTGAACACGACATCGTTGATCTCGTCATCGATGCTGGGAAAGCCCATGGCAAGCCAGAAGCGGCGAGCAAAGGCAATATCAACACCCGCCCGTTCGGCGGCCTCATGGAGCGAATACTGGGCCTGCCCGGTCAACAGCGCGTTGACGCGGCTCTCTACCGTCGACGAACCCCGCTCAGGTCTTGTGTTGCGTGTCACAGATATAGCCTAGCAGGAAATGATCGCACGTTAAACCTGCGTTTCCGGCTCTCACGTAGTCTGAGATCATGCACGACACAATTGATGATCTCGCCAATGATTACGTTGCCAAGCTCTGCGAGCTCTCCCCGCTTTTCGCTTCCGAGACGGGGTTGAAGGACACCGGGGATCTCGATGATTTCTCCCCGGAGGGGGCGCAGGCTCACGCCGATCTTCGCCGGAAGGCGCTGGCCGAGCTGGAGGCCCTCCGCCCGCGGGGCGACTCGGAGACGGTAACGAAGGCCGCAATGATCGAGCGGCTCACCGCCGAGCAGGCCCTGCACGAGGCCGGCGAGGATATTGGCGTCATCAATCCGATCAGCTCTCCTATCCAGGCTATTCGCGACTCCTTCGACCTCATGGACACCTCGTGCGAGGAGGGCTGGCAGCTGATCGAACAGCGCGTGGCCCAGATTCCTCAGGCGCTCGCCTCCTACCGCCGCGCCATCGCCCACCGGGTCGCCTGCGGACCCCAGATCCCGGCCCGCCAGGTGGCCCGCCTGCGCGCCGAGATCGCCGCCATCACCCACCCCACCGGCACTCTCGATGATCTTGCCGCCCGCCGCGAGGGCCTCGACGTGGCGAAAGCCAAGCAAGCCTTTGCCGAACTGTCGGATGTGCTGGCCGAGGTGCCGACAACGACGGTGGATGGGGTTGGTCCCGAGCGTTATCCCGCCCACCTGGCCTACTTCCTCGGCGCCGAGGTCGACATTGACGAAACCTTTGTCTGGGCCGAGGAGGAGCTGGCCCGGGTCATAGCCGAGCAGGAAGAGACGGTGGGCAAGCTCTACGGCCCGGGCGTCACCGTTCGCGAGGCCATGGACCGGCTCAACCGAGATCCGAAGCGGATGATCCACGGGACGGATGCGCTGCGAGAGTGGATGCAGGAGACGGCCGATGACGCCATGTCCGGCATGCTCGAGCATTTTGACATCCCCCAGCGGCTGCAAACCATCGAAGCCATGGTCATCACCCCCGGCACCGGCGGCATCTACTACACCGGCCCCTCGCAGGACTTCTCCCGTCCGGGCCGCATGTGGTGGTCGGTTCCCGAGGGGGTCGAGCACTTCAACACGTGGCTGGAAAAGACCACCGTCTACCACGAGGGAGTTCCCGGCCATCACCTCCAGATCGGCCTGGCCATTCACCTCGCCGATCAGCTCAACGACTGGCGCCGCTTCGCCTGCTTCGTCTCGGGCCATGCGGAAGGCTGGGCCCTGTACGCCGAGCGGCTCATGGCCGAGCTGGGCTACCTGGAAGATCCGGGCGACTACCTTGGCATGCTGGACTCGCAGCGCCTGCGGATTACCCGCGTTCTCGTCGACATTGGCGCGCACACCCGGGGGTGGAGCTACGAGCAGGCCTGGCAGATGCTCACCGAGAACGTGGCGATGGACCGGAACTTCCTGCGCTTTGAGCTCGACCGTTATCTTGGCTGGCCGGGCCAGTCCCCCTCCTACAAGATCGGCCAGCGGCTGTGGGAAAACGAGCGGACGGAGGCCCTGGGCCGCGGAGAGTCCCTGAGGGAATTCCACGCCCGCGCGCTCAGCCTGGGCACCCTCGGATTGGATGTGCTCCATGAAGCTCTGTCTCGCTAGCGCCTCCCCGGCCCGCCGGGAGGTTCTCACCCGGGCCGGGATCGCCCACGAGGTCGCGGTCTCCCACGTCGACGAGGAGGCTCTGCTGGCCACTCTCGGGCCGGCAAGCCCGGCCGAGGAGGTGCTCGCGCTTGCTCGGGCCAAGGCCGAGGACGTGGCGGCAACCGGATACTCCCTCGTCATCGGCTGCGATTCGATGTTTGAGTATCGCGGTGACGTCTACGGCAAGCCGCATACCCGCGAGATCGCCCGCGAGCGCCTGAAGGCCATGTCCGGCGGAACCGGGGTGTTGCACACGGGGCATTGGCTCATCACCCCCACCTGGTGCGGTGGGGCGGTCTCGCATGCGAACGTCACCATTGCCGAGCTCACCGAGGAGGAGATCGAGGACTACCTGGATACTGGCGAGCCGCTCGAGGTGGCCGGCTGCTTCACCATCGACGGCCTCGGCGGCCCGTTTATCTCCCATATCGAGGGCGATCACCACGGCATCATCGGCCTGTCCCTGCCGCTGCTGCGCGAGCTGCTCATGGAATCCGGCCACTCCATCACCGAGCTGTGGCATGGATGCTGACGGATTCGTCGACTGCTCCTGCGGCAATCGCCACTGGGGCCGGAACGGGGCGGCCGGGGTGCTCGCCTGGCGCGAGGGCGAGGTGCTCGCCCAGCTGCGGGCACCGCGCTCAATCAGCGGCGGCACGTGGGGATTTCCCGGCGGGGCCATCGCCTGGGCGGAAACCCCGATTGCCGGGGCGCTGCGCGAGGCTCGGGAGGAGGCCGGGCTGAAACGCCCACGGATCTGGGCCACCACGACCGAGGATCACGGGCCCTGGTCCTATACCTCTGTCCTCGCCGAGGCGGCCCAGGGTCAGCGGGCGTGCGCGACCGACCGGGAATCGAGTGAGATTGCTTGGCTGGCCTGGCCGGAGTTTTGCTCTCGGGAACTCATGGGGGCGGTGGCTGACTCCCTTCCCCTTCTCGGCGCCCTGCTGGGCCGTTGCCTTCTCGTCGCCGATATCGAGGTGGATCCCTCCGCGCTCCAGGCCGGCATCCCCCTCGAGGCCCTGCCCGCCGCCCACGACATCGCGGCGGCGCGTGCAGCGTGTCCGGGAAGGCGCTCGGTGCGCCTCTTTCCGGCGGTGGCCGATGATGATGCCGCTCCCGCTTCCGCCTCGGCGGCCACGGGAGCCGGCTACCGCTATGTCTTCCGTGCTTCCCAGGTGGACTGGGCCGCAGCCGGGCTGGCGGGCTAGTCGAACAGGGGCGTAGCCAGGCGCGTGGCCGCGAGCTCGATGAGCTCATCGGAGGCGGTGAGGGACATGCGGATATGATCGTCGCAGTCGTAGAAGGTGCCGGGGGCGACGATGATGCCGCGGGAGGCCAGCGCGGAAACGATCTCCTCGGCGTCGTGCCCGGGCGCGCTCAGCCACAGGTAGAGGCCGGCCGCGGTCTGCGGATCGGCCTCAAGGCCGGCGGCGGCGACGGCGCTCCGGAGAATCTCGCGCCGGCGAGCATACACCCGACGCTGGTTCTCGACGTGATCATCATCAGCCAACACGGCGGTCATGGCGGCGATGACCGGGCCGGGAAGCATGAAGCCGGCGTGCCGGCGAGCCTCACGGATCGGGGCGAGAAGCTCCTTATCCCCGGCGATCATGGCGGCCCGGTAGCCCGCGAGATTTGACTGCTTGGACAGGGAGTACAGGGCGAGCAGTCCGGTGTCATCTCCCCCGCACACATCGCTGCTCAGCAGCGAGGGTGCCGGCTCAACGCCGTCGGGCACGATTTCCGCGTAGCACTCATCGGAGGCGACGATGACGGAGTTGGCGCGCGCCCAGGCGATCATGGCGCGCAGCTGATCCCGATCGAGCACGTGACCATCGGGATTACCCGGGGAATTGATCCACAGCAGGTCTCCCTGCGGGAAGGTGGCGGGATCGGCCTCCGGGTCAATGGCGATGGGGGTGGCTCCGGACAGGCGGGCGCCCACCTCGTAGGTGGGATAGGCACGCGCAGGCATGAGCACCCGGGCTCCCTCGCCCAGGCTGAGGAAGGAGGGCAGCAGGGCCACCATTTCCTTCGAGCCGATAGTCGGGATAATCGCGGACGGGTGGGCACCGCGCCTACGCTCCCACCAGCCGGCCATGGCCTGCTCCAGCCGCTCCCCGCCCATCGCCGGAGGATATCCGGGATGGTTGACGGCCGCGATCATAGCCTCGGTGGCGCTGGCCGGGCACGGGTCGACCGGGGTGCCGATCGACAGGTCAATGACGGGGGCGTGGCGGGCCGCCTCGGCCCGGGCCGGCCCCAGGGAGTCCCACGGAAAGTCCGGCAGGGCGCCGGGATAAAGGGCCACGGTTAGTCGTTGGGATTCGGGGGCAGATTGGCAATGAGCGGGTGATCATAATCTTGCGGCCCCATCTTGGCCGCGCCGCCGGGCGAACCGAGCTTGTCGAAGAACTCAACGTTCGCGTCATAGTATTCGGACCACTCCTCGGGTAGGTCATCCTCGTAATAGATGGCCTCCACCGGGCATACGGGTTCGCAAGCCCCGCAGTCCACGCATTCATCGGGGTGGATATACAAGCTCCGTTGCCCCTCGTAGATGCAATCAACCGGGCATTCATCAACGCAGGCTCGGTCCTTGACGTCGACGCACGGCAGTGCGATCACGTAGGTCACGAAATCTATCCTTCCTCAGAGTCACGAGCGCGGGCATGGTTGCGGTCATTCGCAACGTTCCGCAATTATCCGCAGCGTTCAGCGTCGCTTGGCTGGTAGGTCCACGTGTAAGAATTATCGTAGACGGTTTTACCGTCGTGGGAAACAATGCGGTGTACGTCCACAGAGAAACCGGGCCCGCCGGCATTGTGCGGCACGCAGTCCGGCGAGGTGTTGGTCTTCACCGAGGGCTGCTTGACGTTGTAGGGCTCGGATACTCGCAGGTCAACATCGTAATACTTGGTCGACCACAGGCGGGCCTTCACCTGACCATCGGCGACCCAGGTCTCCACGAGCGCCGCGTACGGGGTGGTGTTCTTCCATCTCATATCCAGGTCCGGGGACCACAGGGTCGACTCGACGCCTCGGGGGTATCGGGAGAAGTAACGCGAATGCGGCTTGTGCTGGATATCCTCCATGCCCGAGCGGTAGCCGAGATTGAAGGTGTTCGTCGACAGCTGGGACAGACCGCCGCCCAGCGCGGTCGTGGCAAAGCCCTCAACGACCACGCCGGAGGACACGAAGCCGCGCTCCGCGGTGATCGGGCCGAGGGCGGTGAGTAGGGAGAATTCCTCCCCGGGCATGACCAGCGTGCCGTTGACGAGCTGGGTGCCGGTGATGAGGTTCTGGGTGCGGATCCGGTTCGCGGTCAGCGGGGTCTCGATCGAGGCCACCACCTCCTTGACGCCGAGCTCGTGTGCCTTCTCGGTGGTGAGCTCGGGCTTGGCGATGGTGAGCTCGGCGGCCACGGTGCGCGCCTCACCGGAGGCGAAGGCGGCGGCGTCAATCTTCTCACCCAGTTGTTCCTCGTCGATGGACTTGCCGTCGACGGATTCGATGACCACCGGACCGTTGTGACCATCGAGCTCAATCCGCGCATCCTTCGGCTCCACGAGCAGATCGGACACCTGGGAGCGCACCGCTTCGACCAGCTGGTCGGTGTCGAGGTTGAGCTTGAGCGTGCCATCGGCGGGTTCGAAGGAGGCGGCGGCGGCAAGATCGGCCTCGGTGAGGCGGGCGGTGGTCTCCCCCACCGTCACCTCGACCGGTCCGGAGACCAGCGGCTCGGCCTGCGTAGAGCGAACCTGCTCAATGTCCTCGTTGGTGATTTCGGGGTCGACCGGGATGGCGGGCACCTCGATGGGTCGGGGTGCGCTCACCCAGCCCTGCCCGATCGTGTCCTGGGCGGCATCGATGTCGATGCCGGTGCCCTCCACCTCATCGGTGGTTTCAATGGTCGATCCGGCAAAGGAAATCGAGGCATTCTCGGGGGCAACGTGAATGCTCTCGTTGAGGTCAATGAGTTGGGCGCGCAGCTGCTCTTCATCGTAGGTGAGCAGCACGTCTTCGGCTCCCCCGCCAGTCATCCGGTCCCATAGCAGGGCCGGATTGAGGGTGAAGCCGGTGAGGCGGTCAATCATGGTGTCGTAGTCGAGCTCCACCCCGGCGGCCACCGGATCCACCTCGCCGGACAGGTCGGTACCCGCAACGGTCACCGGGACGGCCTCGGTCACGAGATTGGTGGTGTCGGCCTCAAGCTTCTTTTGAGCATCCGCCGCCGTCATACCGCCGATGTCAACACCGGCAATGGTGGCATTGGCCGGTGTACGTCCGGCAAAGTACGCCGCAACGCCGCCGTAGGCGGCCACGAGCAGGGCGATGATGCCGAGGGTGGAAAGAAGGGGAACGAGGCGCTTCTTGCGCTTCTTCGGTGAAGCGTCGGCCTCCTCGCCGGTCTCTCCCTCCACTTCGATGACCTCATCATCCGAAGCGGGCAGAAAAGCTGGGGCCTCCCCCTCCGGCCACTCCTTATCGTGATCTGCCATGACTACCTCTTCTCGTGCTCACGCACATCATACCGATTGGCCTTCACCCCGGGCATAGGCCGGTCGGGCCGGCTCATGTGAAGCTCGCTGCCCCGGTGGCCCGGAAGGTCCCCAGGATGGGGCTCATCCGCCCTGAGCTGTCCCGAGGCGCGGCCTCCCCGCATCATGATCGCGGCGGTCAGCAGGCCGCATGCCCCGCCGAGGAGCAGGCAGGCGGGGGTGCCCCACAGCCACAGCGCCCGGTTGCCGGTATCCCCCACCAGGTCGCCCCGGCCGATGATCCCGGCAAGCAGGCCGAGTGGAATCGTCATGGCGGCCGCGACGTAGCACAGGTAGGCGGTGAGCCCGCCCAGCAGCATGTAGGCGGCCGCGCCGGCAATGGCGGTCAGCAACGCGACGGTCATCCCGGTGGTCCCGCCGTCAATACCGCCGGCGTGGGTGACCGCGCCGAGCAGCGTGGTGAGCACCCCGGTGACAATCGCCGAAAGCAGCAGCACCAGCCGGGAGGGGCGGGTGAGATGAGGTCCGGACAGCAATCGCATGGGCACTATTCTACGAGCGGGCCTGGGCGCGGCGTGCGGCGCGGTAACGTTCGGTGGAGCCGAGGATGACCTTGCGGATGCGAACGATCTCGGGGGTCACCTCGACACATTCATCCTCGCGAGCAAATTCCAGGGATTCCTCAAGCGTGAGCTTGCGCGGGGGCACGAGCCGCTCGTAAACATCGGCGGTCGAGGAGCGCATGTTCGTCAGCTCCTTCGTGCGCACCACATTGACGTCCATGTCCTCCCCGCGCGGGGATTCGCCCACCACTTGGCCCTCGTAGACATCCGAGGTGGGTTCGACAAAAAAGGTTCCTCGGTCCTCGAGGCGCAGCAGGGCGTACGGCGTCACCTGACCGGCACGGTCCGAGACGAGGGATCCGGTGGACCGGGATTCAATCTCCCCGGCCCAGGGTCCGTAATCCTCAAAGATCGAGGAGGCGATACCGCTGCCCCGGGTGACGGTGAGGAAGTTCGTGCGGAAACCGATGAGGCCGCGGGCGGGAACGACGTAGTCGAGGCGCACCCAGCCAGAGCCGTGATTGGCCATCGACTCCATACGCCCGCGCCTCGCCGCCATGAGCTGAGTGACGGTGCCCAGATGCTCCTCGGGCACATCAATCGTCATCCGCTCATACGGTTCGAGGGTCTTGCCGTCGATGACCCGGGTGACCACCTGGGGCTTGCCGACGGTGAGCTCGAAGCCCTCCCTCCTCATCTGTTCGACGAGAATGGCGAGCGCGAGCTCTCCTCGGCCCTGCACCTCCCAGGCATCCGGCCGCTCGGTGGGCAGGACCCGGATGGAGACATTGCCAATGAGTTCACGCTGGAGGCGATCCGAAACCTGACGGGCGGTGAGCTTGTGCCCGGATACGCGCCCGGCGAGCGGGGAGGTGTTGATGCCAATGGTCAGCGAGATTGCCGGCTCATCAACCCGAATCGGGGGAAGGGGGCGAGAATCCTCCGGATCGACGAGCGAATCGCCGATCGTGATATCGGGAATCCCGGCCACGGCGACAATATCGCCGGCCCCGGCCCGCTGGGCGGGCACGCGGGTGAGGCCCACCGTGGTGAGCAGCTCGGAGATGTGCACCTTGGAGATCGTGCCGTCGGCGCGGGCCAGGCCCACGGTTGCGCCCTTGACGAGCTCGCCGGAGTGAATGCGGGTGAGCGCGAGGCGGCCCAGGAAGGGTGAGGCGTCGAGGTTCGTCACCTGGGCGGCCAGCGGAGCATCCGGATCCACGCTCGGCGGCGGCATGTGCTCCATGATGGCGCCGAACAGGGGCTCGAGATTCTCCGAGGCGGGCAGCGAGCCATTGGCGGGCGGCTCCCAGTCGGCCCGACCGGCCTTTGCCGAGGCGTAAATGACCGGAACCTCGAGGAGGGAGTCAACGTCCACCTCGGCATCCTCGCCCTCGAGATCCGAGGCAAGGGAGAGCAGCAGGTCCGTGGTTTCTTCGACCACCTCGGCAATCCGAGCATCCGGCCGATCAACCTTGTTGACGACGATGATGACGGGAAGATTTGCGAGCAGGGCCTTGCGCAGCACAAAGCGGGTCTGCGGCAGTGGCCCCTCGGAGGCGTCCACGAGGAGGAGAACCCCGTCAACCATGGAGATGGCGCGCTCAACCTCGCCACCAAAGTCCGCGTGGCCGGGAGTATCGACAACGTTAATGGTGACGGGGCCGCTCGTGGCATGCGGGCCGCGGTAAGTGACGGCGGTGTTCTTCGCGAGGATGGTGATGCCCTTCTCACGCTCGAGATCGCCGGAATCCATGACCCGCTCCCCGGTTGATTCCGTCGTGGCGTGCGGGTCGAAGACCCCGGACTGCCACAGCATGGCGTCAACAAGGGTGGTTTTCCCATGATCGACATGGGCAACGATGGCGATATTGCGCAAATCCTCGCGAGTGTTCATACGCGTCTTCCTTCTCTGGGCCCGACGCGGGCCCCGATTCATCCTACGCGCCCCACGGCTAGACTTGGGGCCATGGAAGATGCGATTTACGTCCTGAAATCCGGCGGACGAGACATCAAGGGCTATGCCCTGGCCGCCGCAGCCATCCTGCTGACCATCATTATCGTGGTCGATGGCGGAGTGACGGACCTGCCGACCGGCGCCGGATTCATCGCCGCGTGCGGCGTTGGCGCCTGGGTATTCTTCCTCTCCCCCAAGGTGATCGCCGATGCCCACGGCATCACCTCGATTGGCCCGTTTCGCACCACCGTCACGCCGTGGGCCGAGGTCGAGGACGTTTTTATCCGCTGGGGCATGAAGATCGAGCGGGTCGATGGCACGGTCATCGAGGTTCCGGCCTTCCCCACCACCGGTTCCATCACCCGCATGCGCTACGAGGGCGATGACATCGACGACTTCGCCTCCGGCACGCATGCCTACTCAACCACCTCCCGTAAGGCCGCCGCCTTCCTCCAAGACCGCGCCCTTCACGCCGAGCAGCATTCCGCCGGTCGGCCGGCCAGCGCGCAGGCGCACTCCCGCTGGCACGCGGATAAGATCGCGGCCTGGGCTCTCGCCCTCGCCGCCCTCGCCGCCAACATCTACTGGCTGTCCACCCGGTAGCGCCCGACACCCCACCGGCCTCGCGTAAGGGTCCCGGTCCGGCGCCCCTGCGGCCCAGCATTCCGGGCTCCGGCCCGGCTCACCGTGGCCTCATTGCCGGTGGCCTCGTTGGCTGTGGCTGCGGCAGCTGTCCACGTGCGGGGATGTCCGTGTCGGCGCACCAGGATGTGCCTGAGCTCCGTCCGTGACTGACGTTTCCGCCCCCAGATAGGGGTATCCCCCCGGAAGTCCGGGGGGATACCAACGAGGAAGGGTTACTTCACCCAGCCGATGGTCTCGACGGGAACGATAGCGAAGCCGTAGGCTCCGAAGTTCGCGAGACCCTCCTTGACGGCGATGTAGTCAGGGCCGTTGTAGAGCGGGATGATGCCGTAGGTCTTGAAGGCCTCGACCTCGAGCTCGTTGGCAGCCTTGATCTGCTCGTCGCGGTCGGCGATCTTCTTCATCTCGGCGATCTTGGCGTCCAGCTCCTCGGTGCCGGTGCCGGAACGGTTGAGGCCGGAGTCCGAGCCGTAAATCTGCTCGAAGTAGGCCACGCCGAACGGATCGGAGGAGGAGAAGGCGAGTCCGAACATGTCGAACTCCTTCTGGGTGATGACCTGCGAGAAGTCGGAGGTCGGACGCTCCTCGATCTGGAGATCGATGCCGATCGCCTTCATCATCGACTGGTAGGCGGCAGCCATGTCCTTGGAGGTCTTGGAGTCGCCGAGGACGGGCAGCATGAGGGTCAGCTTCTCGCCGTCCTTCTCACGGATGCCATCGCCATCCTCATCGGTCCAGCCGGCCTCCTCGAGGGTCTTCTGAGCCTCGGCGGGGTTGTACTGAACCGCCTTGGAGAAGTTATCCTCGTAGCCTTCCTGGATCGAGAAGAGGGTGAACGAGCCCGGAGGGGTCTCCGAGTAGTCGATGCCCTGGAAGACGATGCCGGCGACAACCTCGCGGTTGACGCCCTCGAAGACCGCCTTGCGGACGTTGATGTCGGCAAGGTGCTCAGAATCCGAGTTGAGCATCATGAGAGCGGAGAAGGGACGGGCGCCCTTGCGGATCTCGATGCCGGACATGTCCTCGACGGCGGTCAGGCGCTCCTCGGAGCCAACGCCGGTGGCGTCGGTCTCGCCATTCTTAAAGGCGTTGAGGGAGGCCTGGGACTCCATCTGCTTGAAGACGCGCTTATCCAGCTTGCCCTTGTCGCCCCACCACTTCTCGTTGGGAACGAAGGTTGCCTCGCCCTTCTGGAAGTCGATGTTCTCGACCTTGTACGGGCCGGCGCCCCACTCGGGGTGAACCTGCTGGATGAAGCCCTCGGCGTAGACCTCGGGATCGGCAATCGCGGGGTGCATGCCCATGTTGAACAGGCCCTGCCACCAAGCGTAGGTGCCATCAAAGGTGACGACAGCTTCCTTATCAGAGGCGCCCGCCTCGACGGACTTAATCTGCGAGTAGCCGTCGGTCGAGTTCGGGGCATAATCCTCGGACTCGCCGTTGTTCGACTTCCAGATCGCCTCGAAGGTGCGCCAATCGATCGGAGTACCGTCGTTGTAGGTGGCTTCTTCCTTGATCTTGAAGGTGACGACCGTGTTGCCGTCCACCTCATCCTCAACGACATCATCGAAGTAGGCGGGGTGGAAGTGCCAGGTGCCGTCACCATCGAAGTAGGCGAACTGGGGGTTGTACCAGCGCCACAGATCCGAGGAGTAGGCGGTCGCATCCTGGTGGAAGGGGTTCGCCTGCTCGGAAATCTCGGCAATGGCAGTGGTCAGGGTGCCACCATCCGAAACCTCGTCGTACGGGGTCTCGTTGTAGTCGTAGGTAAGGTCAGCGTTTTCGCCGCCCTCGCCTTCAGCCTCAGATTCGTCCTCGGTCTCGTCGGTGCCTTCAGCCTCCGAAGACTGAGTGTCGTCACCCGCGGGCTCCTCGGTCTTCTTCTCATCAGAGTCGCTCGAGCAAGCGGCGAGTACCAGCGATGCCGCGGCAATGGTTGCGGCAAATCGTGTCGTTCTCTTCATATTGTTTCCTTCCGGGTGTCATCCACCATTCGGTGATGATCGCCTAGTCTACCGGTTTTACCGGTAGTGACACGCAACTTCGTGATCTTGTTCCACGTCGTGGCGCATAACTGGGGTCTCGGTATCACACCGAGAGCGCTTGCCCTCGTCCAATGTTGCATATAGCGGGCAACGGGTGCGGAATGCGCAACCCGGCTTCTTATCGGTCGGGCTGGGCAGATCTCCCTCGAGGAGAATCCGCTCACGGTTCTTTTCCACGTCCGGGTCCGGGACGGGAATGGCCGAGAGGAGTGCCTGCGTGTAGGGGTGGCGAGGATTCTCAAAGATCGTGTCCGTGTCGCCGTATTCGACAAACTTACCCAGGTACATAACGGCAACGCGGTCGGAGATATGCCGGATAACCGAGAGGTCGTGGGCGACGAACAGGTAGGACAGGCCGAGCTTGAGCTTGAGCTCATCAAGCAGGTTGATCATGCCGGCCTGGATGGACACGTCAAGGGCCGAGACCGGCTCATCAAGGACGATGACCTTCGGATTCGTCGCCAGTGCTCGGGCCAGGCCGATGCGCTGGCGCTGACCACCAGAGAAGTTGCCGGGGAAGCGGTCCATCTGGGTCGGGTCCAGGCCGACGAGCTGCATGAGCTCGTCCACGCGGTCCGTCACGTTCTCGTCGGTTCCGAATGCGGTGAGCGGCTCGGCAATGATTTCCTTGACGGTGAGCCGGGGATCAAGGGCGCCCATCGGATCCTGGAAGACCATCTGCACGTCTCGGCGCATCTGCCGGCGTTCCCGCCGATTGAGTTGGGAGACATCCTTCCCGGCGAGCTTGATGGTGCCCTGGGTGGCAGACTCACCGAGATCCATGATCTCCAGCAGCGTGGTCGACTTGCCGCAACCAGACTCGCCGACAATAGCGAGGGTCTCGCCGGCACGCAGGTCGAAGTCGAGGCCGGAGACCGCGTAAACGTCCCCAACCCGTCGCTTGAGCAGCGAGCCCTTCATGAGCGGGAAGACCTTGTGTAGGTCCTCAACCTCCAGGCGCATCTCCCGCTCCGAGCGAGGCACATCGCGGAGGGTGTCCTCGGGCATTTCCGGAACCGGGTAGAGCTCCTTGCCGTCGATCATTCGATCGCGAATCTCATCGGCGCGAATGCAGGCGGCCGCATGCAGGGCATCGGAATCGCCGACCATCCGCTCCACGGGGCGCAGCGTGGGCTCGGCGGCCCGGCACTCGTCGATGGCGACGGGACAGCGCGGGGCGAAGGGGCACTCGTCGGGCAGGTCGATGACAACCGGCGGATTACCCTCGATGGGAATAAGCGGCTGATCGCCCTTCTTGTCCACGCGCGGAATCGAGCCGAGCAGGCCGATGGTGTAGGGCATCCGGGGGGCGGAGAAGATCTCGTGCACCGGGCCGGTCTCCACCGGCTTACCGGCATACATGACGATGACATCATCGGCCGTGGAAGCCACCACGCCCATGTCGTGCGTGATCATGATGACCGCGGCGCCGGTCTCCTCCTGGGCCGTCTTGATGACGTCGAGGATCTGCGCCTGAATCGTGACATCAAGGGCCGTCGTCGGTTCGTCGGCGATGATGATCTTCGGATTGTTCGCAATCGCCATCGCGATGACGACGCGCTGGCGCATGCCGCCGGAAAACTCGTGCGGGAAGGCCTTGACCCGGCGGTCCGGATTGGGGATGCCGACGAGGTCGAGCAGTTCAACGGCCCGCTTCCACGCGGCCTTCTTCGATATCCTCGACTTCTGCTGCAGCGCCTCGACCAGCTGGGTGCCCACGTCGAAGACGGGGGTGAGCGCCGAGAGCGGATCCTGGAAGATCATCGCAATGTCGGAGCCTCGATGCTTGGACATTTCCCGGTCGGACAGGCCGAGGATTTCCTTGCCCTCAAGCTTGGCCGAGCCGGTGATGCCGGCGTAGGAGGGCAGCAGGCCCATGACCGCCATCGACGTCACGGACTTACCCGAGCCGGACTCGCCGACGATGCCAAGGGTGCGTCCCTTGTGCAGATCGAAGGACACCCCGCGCACCGCCTCGACGAGGCCCGCCTCGGACGGGAACGACACGTTAAGGTCCTTGACTGAGAGGACGGGAGTGTCCACGAGGGATTCGGTCAGGTCGGTCATGCTGTGCCTCCAGCAGAGGAGTTGGGATCAAGAGCATCGCGTAGGCCATCGGCCACCAATGCCATCGAGACGGTGAGCAGGGTGAGCGTGCCGGCCGGGACCCAGAAGGTCCAGGGCATCGACAGTACGCCGCCGGCGCCCTGCTGCAACAGGGTTCCCAGTGAGACGTCTGGGATCTTCACGCCCAGACCAAGGAAGGACAGGCCCGTCTCCGTCATGACGGCGGAGACGACGCCGAGCATGAGATTGATGATGAGGAGGGAGCCAATATTGGGGATCATGTGCCGCAAGATGATGACCGGCGTGGAGACGCCCATGTACTTGGCGGCAGCAACGTATTCGCGTTCGCGTACGGACATGGCTAGGGACCAGATGACGCGGGATTGGAACATCCAGCCGAAGGCGATGAGGACGATCACGAGGATCTTCCAGTCACCGCCCGAGTCGTTGACGAGCAGGGCGATGAGAAGGAACGTCGGGATAACGAGGAGGAAGTGGATGATGCCGAGGATGACCTTCTCGGCCGTGCCGCGCAGGTAGGCGGCCGTCGTGCCGACAATCGCGGAGATGATGGTGATGCCCGAGGAGACAAGCACGGCAATCATCAGCGAGCGGCGCAAGCCCTGAATCGTGCGCGCGTAAAGATCGTGGCCGCCGGAGTCGGTGCCAAGCAGGTGGATACCATGCCCGCCATTGGCCTCGTAGATCTCCGTATTCTCCATCTGCATCCACACGTGATCGGGGACGAGATCCTTGCGGACCATGAAGTTGGGGCGGCGCAGCTCCTCCGACAGGAGCACGTTGAAGTCCTGGTTGATGTGGTCGTATTTCGTGAGATACGAGCCGAAGAACGCGAGGGCGACGAGCAGGACGAAGATGATGAGGCCGACCACCGCGGCCTTGTTGCGCATGAACCGGCGGCGGTACAGGGTCCACTTGGACAGGCCGTGGGTACGCTTCTTCTTGGGTGCGCGCTCCTCCGGATCGGCATCGACGGCGATGGCGTCCTGGGCCATGTTGAGGTCTTCCGAGGGCGTTGTCATGTCAGCTCACTCTCACTCGCGGGTCGAGGGCGACCACGAACATGTCGGCAAGGACCGCGCCAATCGCGGTGGTGACCGCGCCGAAGGCGGCCACCGCAACAACGCCGTGCACGTCGTTCTTTCCCAGCGTGTCAATGAAGTACCGGCCCATACCATTCCAGGCGAAAATCGTCTCGGTCATGATCGCGCCGGTGAAGACCGCGGGAATGGAGAAGGCGACCGAGGTGGCAACCGGAATGATCGAGGTGCGCAGCGCGTGCTTGCGGATCGCGGTATTGCGGGTCATACCCTTCGCCCGGGCGGTGCGCACATAGTCGGCCGAAATGTTGTCCAACAGCAGGGTGCGCTGGGTCATGTGGTAACCGGCGTAGGAAATAAGAATGAGCGACAGGGTGGGCAGGGTGAGGTGCCGGATGATATCGAGGAGAACGGGGAAAAAGCCGTGCACACCCGTCGTTGACGCCCCGGTCGTATAGAAGAATCTCGTACCCCAGGTCGCCTCGGTCCAGTCATTGAACTTCACCGCCACGGTGACGATGAGGTAGGAGGCAACGACAATGTGAATATTCATCGTGATGATGGAGATGCCCTGCCACACGCGGTCGGCGAGCTTGTACTGGCGGGAGGCCGTGTACACGCCAATGGCGACGCCGATGATGACGGCGAGGAAGGTGCCGGCGAGCACCAGCTGGGCGGACACCCACATCCGGTAGGAGACCTCGGAGGTGATCGGCACACCGGTCGGGGACTTACCCCAGTCCCAATGGAGGACGATGCCCTTGAGCCAGGTCCACCACCGCTCCATCACCGGGGTATCCGGATTGAGGTTGAAGCCGTCAAGCTTGGCCTTGGCATCACTGATCTGCTGCTCGAGCGTCTTACCATCGCGACGGCCCAGGTAGTTGGACACCGGGTCGAGGAAGCGCACCGCCAAGAAGTACGTGACATTGGTAGCCACGACAATCATGGCGGCCCACATGGCGATGGTCCGCGCCAGATACTTAATCACGTAAAGATCTCCCTACGCTTAGGCTGGCCCAGCGAAAGGACCGGGGAGACGGACCGAATCGGCCCGACAGTCATTCCGTTTTTCATACCAGCACATTCTCCTAGCTGTACCCGCGGTCACTGCCGCATGTACGTTAGTTAGTTTTATACCCGCTCGGGAGCGGATCCCAAACTTGGCCGACTCGCAGTGAGTATGCCACAGATCACCGGGACGTGCCTCCGCAACGGCGAAAGTCTACAAACTGCGCGGTAAACCCGTGATATGTGCTCCATTCATGTGACCAAATGATTATACAGGGAATGCGCCACTCAGCACCCACAAAAGCCGGGGAATTTGACGTGAAATTGCTGGTCACGCACGCGGACTCACCTGACTGCTCGGTATTTCGTCAAGAATTTATGCGGTAATTCTGGAGTGCATTCGCTACGAACTCCGTGCGATAGAGATGCTATAACTGCCTGCCGACCTAGAAGGTAGCGATGTAGGCGGCGAGTGCCCCGGCCATGGCCCGAATATCGGCAACGTGGGAGAGCTCGCGGACCGAGTGCATGGACAGCAGCGGGGCGCCCACGTCGACGGTGCGGATGCCCAGGCGGGTGGCGGTCAGCGGGCCGATGGTCGAGCCGCAGGGGACGTCGTTGCGTGAGACGAAGTCCTGGGTGGGTACCTCGGCCTCGCGGCAGGCGGCCTTCCACAGGGCCACGCCCTTCGCATCGGTCGTGTACGCCTGGTTGGCATTGTATTTCAGCAGCGGGCCCTTCCCCAGCAGCGGGGTGTGGTCCGGGTCGTGCTTCTCCGGATAGTTGGGGTGGATGGCGTGGCCGCAGTCGGCGCTCACGCAGCTGGACCGAGCAAAGGCCCGCTGGAGGGATTCTTCGTCCGCGACGCCGAGCGCGGCTGCGGTGCGGCGAAGCACGGTCTCCAGCAAGGGTCCGCGAGCGCCCGTGGCCGTACCCGAGCCGATTTCTTCGTGATCGAAGCAGGCGAGGATGGCCACCGCACCGTTGTTGGCCTGAAGCGATTCGAAGGCGGTGAGCCCGGCGTGCACGGACAGCAGATTGTCCTGGCGTCCGGCGGCGAAGAATTCATCATCGGGGCCGACGTGGGCAGGCTCGTCGAGGTCGTAGGCGACGAGATCGAATCCGTCGATGTCGGACTGGTCGATGCCGGCGAGGGCGGCCAGATCCCCCATGAGCTCTCGCTCCCCGGTGGCGAGCAGGGGCTGCAGATGCTGCTGTCGGCCGAGCTCAATTCCCTTCCCGGCCTCGCGGTCGAGGTGGATGGCAAGCTGCGGGATCACCATGATCGCACCGGTGCGCACGAGGTGCTCGGTCCCGCCGGCCATGAGCCGGCCGGCGATACCGAGATCGCGGTTGAGCCAGGAGTTGGGCAGCAGACCACCATAGGTTTCGACGTTGACCGAGGTGTAGCCGGAGCGGTTCGACGTGATGGTCGGCTTGACCTTGAAGGTCGGGGAGTCGGTGTGCGCGCCAACGATGGCGAAGCGGAGATCGGTGACGTTCTCGGGAACCCACCAGGCCATGACCGCGCCATCACGCACGAGCACGTGACCACCCGGCGTCGCATCCCACTCCTCGGTTTCCTCCTGGCGGCGATATCCGGCCTCCTCCAGTCGGCGGGCCACCTCGGTGGCGGCGTGGTAGGAGGAGGGGCTGGCAGTGATAAAGCGGGCGTAGTCCCGGCTGTGTTGTCCGATCATGGCTCCACGCTATCAGGGCCGCCACCTGCCCAGGCGGCTCACCGGCCCACACATCCCCGCTCCCCCGGCCGCTCGGCGAGCAGCGCTCTTATCGACTTCAGCTGTGTGCTCTGCGGTTGCCGGGTCCGCGAGACCGGTCAGGCCACGTGGGTCGGCTTCGGCCGGGCTGCAGACCGTCAATATCCGCTGCATGCGGGCGGACTAATTGAACTTTGATTCGGAGAGGACAGCGGTGGCGCGGTGGCTCTGGCCGGACTCGTCGATCCAGGAGATGGTGACGGAGTCTCCGAGGTTCATGGCGGAAATAATGTCAGACAGGTCGGTGAGGTGGACGATCGTGGTGCCATCCACCTCGGTGATGATGTCACCGGCGGCGAGGCCAATCTGCTCGGCGGCCGATCCCTCGTGCACCTCGATGACTCGGATCTTCCCATCTCGCATGCCATAGGTGATGCCGAGGGCGGGCTTGCGGCCAAGCACAATATCGTCCGAGTCGATTTCGCCGACGATCTTGCCCGCGATATTGAGCGCATCCTTGATTGGCACAGCGTAGCCGTCAATATCTTCCGTGGCGAAGGAGGAAGCGGAGGTGATACCGATAACCTCGCCGCGGCCGTTGATGAGCGGGCCGCCGGAGTATCCCGGAACGACGTCGGCATCGGTGCGGATCAGCCCCTCCATCTCCGAGAAGATCGAGGGATCGAGCGGATCGGTGACGTCAATGTCAACATCGAGGCCGGTCACCCGGCCGGCCACGGCTGACAGGTGGCCGGCCCCGGAGCCATTGCCGATCGCGGCAACCGGGTCCCCGAGAGCGGCCTGACGTTCGGAGATGTGGACGGTGGGATAGTCATGGCTCAGCTCGTCGAGCTGGAGAAGAGCGACGTCATGGGTGGCATCAAAACCGAGCATGGTGGCCGGGTGACTGCGCCGCTCCCCGACAATCTCGACAACAAAGTCGGAGGTGTCGGCAACGACGTGATAGTTGGTGAGCACCAGTCCGCCGGGCGTGATGATCATGCCGGTGCCGGCCCCGGGGCCGGCGAGGGTCTCGCCCCAGATCAGAACGATGCCGTCGGCGCGGATGACCCGCTGTCCGGGCCCGGCGCCCGGGCCGGCAGATCCGGCCTCGAGAATCTCCTCGAGGCTGCCATCCTTGAGCATGAGCGGGGCAAGCTCGAGAAGCGGCGGGGCCTCCCGCCCGGCCACGGTGCCGGCTCCGGCGCCGACAAACAGGGTGAACAGCAAGGCCAGGGCGCCGGCCAGGCGCCCCGAGCCCCGCTGCCCGCTCATTGCGCAGCGCCCGGCAAATCTGCGGCCGGCCGCCACATGACAATCTCGGAATGGGGACCCGGCGAGGGCGAGGCGCCCAGCGCGAAAAAGCCCTTGTCCCGGTAGAGCCGGGCCGAGCGGGTGGACGAGGCCTCGAGCATAATCGCGTCGCCGCCGCAGCGATCAATTCCGTGCTCGAGAAGCATCGAGCCGACCCCCTGACCCCTTGCCTCCGGGCTCACGGCGAGCGTGAACAGGTACCAGCAGGGAAACGGCAGCTTGACCTTCGACAGGTGGTATTCGTAGGCGAGCATGTCGGCAGCCGCCAGGCCGGCGCTCGGTAGCACGGCAAGCAGGCGAGCATTGACCGAGGCGGACACATGGACCTTGGGTGGCTCCCAGCTGGCCGCCCCGAGCAGCCGCCCCTTGTCATCGCGCACCGTGTCGATGACTCCGCGCGGAAGGTAGTGCTCGGTGAGGAGAATCGTGAATACCTTGGCGAGCAGGGCACGTGGGTTCTTGGCTCGACGCACCACCCACCCCACGGAGGGATCGGCAGCGAACGTGGTCGCGTACAGATCGACAATCTCCGGCAGATCGTCCTTGGTGGCTTCCGCCCGGATCACCGCTCCCCCTCAATCCGGTCGGCCACCCGGGCCACGGCCGCAGAAAGGTAGTCGTGCGCAAGGCCCGCCTTCTCGGCAAGGTCGGCCACCTGGGATCCCAGGGCCGCGAGCTCAGTCCGATTGCCGGCGGCGACGTCCCGGGCGAGGGAGGAGGTGGAGTCGGGCTCGAGGCTGCGCAGCAGCGACATGACCGACTCGGCACTCACATTCGCCCCGGACCGAGCCGCAAGCGCGGCCACCTCGGCCACGAGTCCCTCGGCAAACTCGGACTCGGCGGACAGGGCCTGCCCAATGGTGGAGCCGGTACCCGCGGTGAGCAGGGCGAGCGGGGATAGCATGGACAGCTTCTCCCACAGCACCTGCTCCTCGGTGCCGCCCTTGGCCACGTTGAAGCCGGCGGCGATGAGGGAACGTGCCACCGGGCCGTCCCAGGCCGCCTCGGGAATGACAATGAGGGATTGCGGGGTGTGCTGGACGATGACGCCGGGCTCGGTGCGCTCGGCAAAGATTCGGATTGAGCCGCACGCAGCGGTGGGGTCCATGGCCGCCACCTGCTCAATGTGGGCGACGCCATTGCACAGCGCGATGACCTGGGTGGGCTTGGCCGCCGCCACGGATTCGGCGATCTCGGGCAGCGAGTAGGCCTTCGTGGCGATAATGATTGCGGAGCCGGGGCTCGGCTCGGTGACCGCCGGGATCTTGGCGGTGAACTCACCGAACTGGGCGGAGCGGACCCGTAGCCCGCGCTCGGCGATGATGCTGGCGGTAGAGGGCCTGGCCACGACCTGGACGGGAATGCTCGCCTGGAAGAGGGCACCGGCAACGATGCCGCCCACTCCTCCCGGGCCAATGATCGACATGGTTGAGCTCATGACTTCCAGCCTACCGGCGCCGGCGAGCTTGACCGGTGACTTCCCCAGATGATCACGCAACTGGCGAAACGCCCGCTATGATGTGAACACAAGCACACGAGGAGGTGAGTGTGAACCTAGCGCAGTTCCGGGAGGCGGTCAATCACTCCTTCGTTCCGCTCGAGATTGAAACCGATGACCCGAACTTCAGCGGGGAGATCACCGAGGTGCGCGCCTCCGGCGCCGCCTTCGTGGCCGTGCGCGCCGATCCTCACATCGTGCATCGCACCGCCTCACTCACCCGCGCATCCCCGCATTCGGCCTTCAAGATTTCCCTCCAGCTTGAGGGCTGTTCGGTGATGCGGCAGGCGGGCCGGGAGGTTCCCCAGGAGCCTGGCGATCTCGTTGCCTACGACACCTCCCAGCCCTACGAGCTGCACTTCCCGACCCGCTTCGCGGTCATGGTCATCCAAATCCCGCACGAGCGGATCCGGGTCCCCCAGCACCTGCACCACACGATGATCGCCACCCGGCTCACCGGAGCCGAGGGCCTCGGCCGCATCGTCTCGCCCTTCCTCACCTCCATCGCTTCCAACATGGGAGAGCTGGAGGGGCCCTCCGGGGAGCTACTTGCCCATGGCGCAGTCGACCTCTTGCACTCCCTGCTCCTGGCCCAGGTTGATGGTGATGAGGTTGCGGCCGATCCGCACCACCGGATCCTCCTCGCCGCCTACGACTTCATCGACGCAAATCTGCGCTCCCCGGCGCTGCGACCCGAGGCGGTGGCCCGAGCCGTCCACGTCTCGGTGCGCCACCTGCACTCGATCTTCTCCCGCCAATCCGTCTCGGTTTCGGCCTACATTCGCTCCCGCCGCCTGGAAAAGTGCTATCTCGATCTCACCAATCCGGCGCTCGCCGACCGGTCCGTTGCCGCAATTGGCGCCTCCTGGGGCTTTCCCGAGGCCGCCCACTTCTCCCGCACCTTTAAAAAGGCCTACGGTATTTCCCCCTCCCGGGCGAGGTCTCGCTCCGAGGCCCCGTAGCATTGCCCAGCGCCTCGACGCGGCTAAGCTTGAGGCCATGATCCACCTCGTTGCCAGCTCCGACGGCCTCAAGGGCTCCGCCCTGCCTGCGGTTGTGCGCCTCACCGACCTGCTGGGCGAACGCGGATTCGATGTCACCCGGTCCCGCAACCTCATCGCTCCCGCCCCGGGAGAGCCGGCCAGCCCGGCGAGCGAGCGCGCCGAGGAGATCAACCGGGCACGAATCGAGGGTCGCCTGGTGATCGACCTGTCCGGAGGAAATCGCGCCAATGAGATTCTGCCCGACCTGCGCATCGGTCCCGGGCCCGCCATCATGGGGTATTCGGATCTCACCGCCGTGCTTCTCGCCTATGCGCCGCAACGCCCCACCATTTGGTTCCAGGCCGGACACATCCTCGCCGGCGGCCCCACGGCCGACTTCCTCGCCCTGCTCGCCGGGACGAGTCAGGCCCTTCTCGAACCGCGAGTCCGGCACGCCGCCGGGCCGCGTGCCCAGGTCGAGGGCAGGCTCCTCGGCGGCAACACCCGCTGCCTGCTCAAGCTGGCCGGCACCCCCTACTTCCCCGATCTTGACGGGCACATCCTCCTTCTCGAGGGGCGCACCTCCGATCCGGCCACCCTCATCCCCCAGCTTGCACAACTGCGGCAGATGGGAGCCTTTGAGCGCCCAAGCGCCCTCGTGCTCGGCACCTTCACCACCTTCGAAGCCGAACACAGCACCGGTGAGCTCATCGAGCTCGTCCGCTCCGCCACCGGACCCCATCTGCCCATCTACCGCACCGAGGACATCGGCCACGCGAAGACAGCCGGAGGGGCCGCCCTGGGGGCGCACTATCGCCTCGGCGATGACATGAAGCTGGTCGAGACCGTCAATCTGTGGAGCTAGCCTCCAGCGCAGGTAATCCCCCGCTGGCTCCTGACAGCCGAGCATCCGGCAACACTCCCTGGCCAACGGTCACCGCCAGCCTGACGCCGACCACCGCCGGCCGAGGCGCCACCCGGCGCCTAGTGAAGGTGGGCGATAACCTCGTCGTAGTTCGGCTCGGTGCCGATCTCGGGAACCACCTGGCTGTAGGAGATCTCGCCACCCGCCTCGATGATGAGGACGGCCCGGGCGAGCAGCCCGGTCAGCGGTCCTGAATCCATGAGCAGGCCGTAGTCCCGGCCGAAGCTCGAACGAAAGGCCGATCCCACGCGGACCCGGTCAATCCCCTCCGCCCCGCAGAACCGGCCAAGTGCAAACGGGAGATCATTGGAGATGCACAGGACGGTCGTGTCCGGCAGTTCGGAGGCCAGCTGGTTGAATCGGCGCACCGAGGCAGCGCACACCCCGGTGTCGATCGAGGGGAAGACGCTGAGGATGCGACGGCCGGGAATGTCACCGAGACGGAAATCCGTGAGCTCGGCATCGACAAAGGTGGCATCGGGGGCGGGCGAGGCTGGCAGGTCACCGACGGTGGTGACCGGCACTCCGCGACGGGTCAATTTCATATCTATATTGTTCCTCGCTCGCGGTGGTGCCACAAGCGGGAACCGGAACCTCATGGGACGTCGTTTGCCGCCGGGCTTAGCATCTGTGTCCCCCACCCCCGGTATGGTCGAATCATGGAACCACTGTCCTTCATTCACAGCTCCGATTGGCAGATCGGCATGCGGTTGAAGTCTCGCCTCGACGAGCGCCAGCGCGTGCGGTATGCCGATGCCCGAATCGCGGTCATCGATGCCATTGGCCGGCTCGCGGCTGAGCAGAAGGCTTCCTTCGTTCTCGTGGCCGGTGATGTCTACGAGCATCCCCACATCGCCGCCGATGAGCTGGCGCCCTCGCTGGAGGCGATGGGCCGCATCGGCGTGCCCGTCTATCTGCTGCCGGGCAATCACGATCCGCTCAACCACCACGGGATCTGGACCTCGGCGGCCTTTGCGGACCACCGTCCCGACAATGTCACGGTGCTGGACGGCACCCCGATTGACCGGGAGGACTGCCAGATCATCAGCGCGCCGTGGCGGGCCAAGAATCCCGGCACGGATCCCGTCGCGGCCGCCCTTGCAGACCTGGCTCCCATCGACAAGCCCCGTATTCTCGTTGGCCACGGCATGCTCGACTCGATCGATCCGGATTCGCATTCACTCGACTCGGTGCACCTGGCACCCCTGCTCGAGGCGGTCAAGGCCGACCTCCTTAACTACGTGGCTCTCGGCGACCGTCATATCGCCGCCGGGGAGGACGAGATTGGCGATGACACCGGGCGGATCTGGTACTCGGGCACCCCGGAGACCACCAGCTGGCGAGAAAAAACCCGCGGAACCGCGCTCTCGGTCCATCTCACAGACCGAGCCCAGGTCACCACCCACACCGTGGGACGCTGGCTGCACCTCGAACTCGAGCGGGAGCTCACCGGCGCGGAGGACGTGACGGCTCTCGATGAGCGGCTCGGCTCCCAGGACAGCAAGTCGACCACGATTGCCCGGGTCAAGCTCTCCGGTGGACTCGGGGCCGAGCAGGATGCCCGACTGTCAAGCATCCTGCACAAGCACGCCAATAGCTACGCCGCGCTCCTACGCCCCGAGAAGTATGACAAGCTCGTCCTCATTCCGGGGGATGAGGGACACTTCGGCCTATCCGGCTTTGCGGCGGAGGCACTCGATGAGCTACGAGAAAGCAGCGATCCCGCGGCCCGCGATGCCATTCGGCTGCTGTACCGCCTGAGCGAGAGGAACTGACATGCAGCTCCACCGACTCACCCTCACCAATGTCCGCTCCATCAGCGATGTCTCAGTGGAGTTCGGCGAGAACATCACCATCATCTCCGGGCCGAATGAGGTCGGAAAGTCCACGCTGATTGAAGCCTTTGACGAGCTCATCAGCACAAAATCTCGCTCCGCCAAGCGCACGATTCGCGACATGCAGCCAGTGGGCAAGGATGTCGGGCCTCGCGTCGAGGCGGTCTTCACCATCGGCGGCCGGAAGGTGCGCTACGTCAAGCAATGGCTCAAGGACGAGGAAACCGTCCTCGAGTTCCTCGATCGGTCCGAAGACACGGTCACCGGGGACGCCGCTCATGATCGGGCCACCGCGCTCTGGGCGGACATGGACGAGACCCTGTGGGAGGCCTCCCGGATCCTCCAGGGAGTGGCAATCTCCAATGCCGCCCTCGATGAGTCCCGGGCCCTGCGTGCCGCGCTCGACTCCCAGGCCGGCCGGGCCGCAAACCTCAACGATGACGAGGGCGATACCATCGTCGACCGGGTTCGCGACGAGGTGGCCAAGTATTACACGCCATCGCGCAAGAGCTTCACCAAGGACACCACCGAGGTGGCCAACCGTAAGGAGGAGGCCGCCCGCGATCTCGCCGAGGCACAAAGCGAGCTTCGGGCGCTCGAGGACCTCATGGACGAGGCGGACCGCGCCAAGGAGAGGGCCGCGTCTGCGCTCGCCGATCTCACCCGCGCCAAGGCCGAGGTGGCCCGACTCAGCGAGGAAACCGAAACCGCACAGGAGGCGGCCGAAGCGGTCGAGGAGGCCCGCCGAGGCCTGGCCGATGCCACCCGAGATCGGGAAGAGGCTCAGCGTCGGCAGACCGAGCGGACCGAGCTTGTCTCCGCCCTCGCTGAGATTCAAGCCGAACTCGATAACACCGAGACCGAGCTGACGGCCGCCCAGGAGGCGCGCGACGCCGCCAAGATGAAGAATGACGAGGCCGACACCGCCAGCACCGCCGCGGAGGACGCAGCCGAGGCAGCCACGGCCGCACTCGAAGCCGCTCGCCGCCGGGAACGGCGGACCATGCGGGCTCGCGAGCTTGCCGAGCTCGGCGACAGGATCGCGCTTGCGGACCGCCTCGATGAGGAGATCGCGCAGCTGCGCGCCGTCGAACAGGCCGTGAGTGCCGCCCAGGCAAAGAAGATCGAGAAGCTCGCCACCGAGCTTGCCGTGGAAGAAAAGGTTGCCGGCCGAGCGCCGAGTATCGCGCTCACCGGACTTGCCACGGGCGATATCCTCATCGACGGGGAAAGCCGCACTCTCAGCGAAGGACACACCGATGAGCGCCAGCTCACCGATCCTCTCGATATTGAGGTTCCCGGCAGGCTCCGGATCACCGTCGATCCCGGGACGCGGTCCTCGGAAAACAAGGAAATCACCGCGCTGCGTCGGAAGCTCGACAAGGCACTGAAGACGGTGAATGCCGCGAGCGTCGACGAGGCCCTCGAGCTGCGCGCGGCCGATGAAGAGCGCGAGCGCAAGCTCGCGGAGAAGGAGTCCGAGCGCAGCCGGGTCTTCTCCTCCGCCAAGGATGCTGACGAAACGTCCTGCCGCGAGCGCCTCCTCGTCCTGCGCGCCGAGGCCGGGGAACCGGCGGAGGATGCCGAGGAGGATGTGGCGAGCATCGAGGACCTTGAGAAGCTGGCCGAGCAGACCGCCAAGGAACTCTCGACAGCCCGTGCGGCACTTACCCGCCAGGGTAAGAAGCTCGAGGAAGCAACTCGGACCTACGCGATCGTTGAGACCCGCCTGGAAAGCAAGCGTCGCGAGGCAGAAAAGGCTGAGGAGAAGCTCGCCCGGGCACGCGAGGTGGCGGATGATGAGCAGCTGGCGGAGCAGCTGACGGCCGCCACCACCGAGGCCGAGGCCGCCACCAAGCGTCTCGAGGCGGCCGACGAGGCCTTCGAGGAGGTCGGCGGCACGGGGGCGATCAAGGCGCTTGACAGCGCCCGCATCAACTGCGAAGGCCTCGCGGATATTCACGCCACCCACGACAAGAAGTACACCCAGTGCGAGGCGCAGCTACAGGCCTTGAAGAAGGACGAGATCCAGCGCCGCTACGATCAAGCTCTGGTCGACGACGAGGCGGCCGACCGAGCCTGGACGAGCCTGGCTGGCCGGGCGCGCGCCGCGAAGCTCCTCGAGGAGGTCCTGCTCGACAAGCAGGCTGCGGCCCGCGCCCGCTACGTGGCCCCGCTGCGGGAGAAGATTAACGAGCTCGGGCGCCGCGCCATGCGCAACGAGAGTTTCGCGGTCGACATCGATGACAGCCTCACCATCGCGGCCCGCGAGCTCGATGGCGTGCGAGTCCGCTTCGATCAGCTCTCCACCGGCGCCCAAGAGCAGCTAGCCATCCTCACCCGGATCGCGGTCGGCTCCCTGGTCGGCAGCGACGGCGGGGTTCCCATCATGCTCGATGACACGCTGGGCCATTCCGATCCGGAGCGGCTGCGCCAGGTCACCGAGGTTCTGGGACAGCAGACGGACTGCCAAATCATCATCCTCACGGCGACCGACCGGCGCTTCGCCATGATCCCGCATGCCACCCGCATCTCCCTCTGACTACCGCCGGGCAGGACTCGATCCCGTTCGTCTGGATCTTGTCCCGGCGGACTCCCTCGCGCAGGGCATCACACTCGCCCTGGCGGCCAAGGGGGCGGCCGATGCTGGGCTGGTGGATGAGGCGCTGGCTCGCGGCGATGTCATCAACCCCGACACCGGCCCGCTTCAGCCCGGTGATCCCTGGGTAGCTCGGGTGTGGATCCACCGCCCCATTCCCGACGAGTGCCATTGGCCGCTGACCGTACTCGACCGGGGCCCCGGCTGGGTGGCCATCGATAAGCCGGCCGGGCTCGCCTGCACCCCGCAGGGGTCATTTGTCGCCCGCTCGGTTCTCGTGCAGGCGCGCCGCCAGATCGGCGATCTCAGCCCGGTGCATCGGCTCGACCGAGCAACCTCCGGGGTGCTCCTCCTCGCCGAGCCCATGGCGAGGGCCGAACTAGGCCGGTGCTTTGCGCGGGGGCAGGTGGAGAAGATCTACGAGCTTATCGCCCCACTGGGTGAGGAGAAGATGGAGGTGTCCGCTCCGGCCGGGGAACCGGGGCGGGAGCGCCCGGCTCGAACCCGGTTTAGCCTGCTGGATGCCCGGGGCGGGTATGGCCGCTACGAGGCGCGGCCCGAGGGCGGGAGATTTCATCAGATCCGCCAGCACGCCGCGAAAGCCGGGATCCCCATTGTGGGCGATGGTCGATACGGGCGTGGCCCGGCGGCACCCGATCGTATTGAACTGCTCGCGCGTGAGCTGCGCTTGATCCGAGCTAAATGTGGTGAGGAGATCAGGCTGACGAGCCAACAGAGGCTATCTCTGCCCCTATAGTTTGAGGGGTGAAGGAGAATTTTGCTGATGCCGGAGCCGTGGCCGTCGGTGGCGCGATAGGGGCAGCATTGCGATTTGGAATCCTCACCCTCATTCCCTTCGCCGACTGGCCGCTCGCCACTTTCCTCACCAATATGGCGGGCTGTCTCATTCTTGGCTTCGTCACCGCCGCGGTCTTCCCGGATGCTCATCCGCGACTCAAGCTCCTCATCGGCACCGGGCTGCTCGGCGGATTCACGACGTATTCAACGTTCATGGTGGAGACGCTGCACCTGTCCACCCCGCTCGCCTTCAGCTACGTGGCGGCCACCATCATCATCGGCCTGGGCGCCGCTCACCTCGGCCTGAGCTGGGGCGAGCGCCGGAGGATCTCAGCGACGGAAGGGGCCGCATGATTCTCGGCTGCGTCATGGTGGGCGGGGCCCTCGGCGCGGTGGGCCGCTGGCAGATTGATCGCCTGGTGAGTGAGCACACGCGCGGGCCCATTCCCTACGGTACGCTCACCGTCAACATGCTCGGTTGTTTCCTCCTCGGCATGGTGTTCGGCATCGAAACCGCATGGTTGAGGGTCCTCCTGGGGACGGGACTGTGCGGGGCCCTCACCACCTATTCAACATTCGCCGTTCAGGGTGTGCAGCTGGCTCGCCGACGCCACGGAGTCGCCCACGTCGCCCTGCACGTGGTGGGCGGACTTGCACTGGCCGCCCTCGGTATGTGGCTCGTAACATGAGAGATGACATGACTAAGCAACCAGCATTGGATCCGACGCTCACCGATACCGCGCTGATCTTTGAGGGCGGGGGCATGAGGTGTGCGTCCTCGGCCCCGATCGCCCAGGCGCTGCTAGAAAACGAGATCTACTTCCCGTGGGTGGGCGGAATCTCGGCCGGCTCCTCGAATACCGTCAACTATCTATCGCGCGATATTGTGCGCACCCGGCTGTCCTTCACGGACTTTGCCGCCGACCCCAACTTCGGTAATCTGCGCACGCTTCTGCAGGGCAAGGGCTTCTTCAACGCCCAGTACATCTATCAACACACCTCCGAGCCCGATGAGGCGCTCCCCTTCGACTTCGACACTTTCTACCGGCAGACCGCCCGCCTCACCATCGGGGCTTTCAACGCAAACAGCGGAGAGACGGTGTACTGGCATAACGAGGACATGGTCGAGCCGATCGACGTCATGCTGCGCGTCCAGGCCTCCTCGACCATGCCGGCAATCATGCCAATCTGCGAGATTGACGGTGAAGAATACGTCGACGGTGCCCTCGGAGTGTCCGGCGGGGTGCCGCTGGATGCCGCGATGGCAGACGGGTATGAGAAGTTCCTCGTCGTTCTCACCCGGCCCCGTAACTTCGTCAAGCCCGAGGTTCCCCGCCCGAATCTGCTGCGGCGCACCTTCAGCTCTCACCCGGCCATTGCCGAGTCCCTCATTGACCGGCCCCGCCGATACAACGAGACGAAGCGGAAGCTCTTGGAGCTCGAGGAGGAGGGCCGGGCGATCTTGTACTTCCCGGAGGAGATGCCGCTGACCTCCCGCACGCGCAATGTGCGCCGGCTGCGCGAGGCCTACGAGGATAATCTTCAGCGCGCCCGCCAGCTACTGCCCAGCTGGCTCGATTTCCTCAGCTGAGCCGGCCTCCCACGGCACGACTCAATGGCGCAACAATCGCGGGCTGTGACCGGTAAGGTTGTGCCGTTGCAGGGTAAGGAGAGGTGATGGCGGGCGGACTTGTTGCGCTGTTTGACGATATTGCGGCGCTGGCGCGCATGGCGGCGGCATCGGTCGATGACGTGGCCGCTGGGGCGATGAAGGCGAGCGCAAAGGCCGCCGGTGTCGTCGTGGACGATACCGCGGTGACCCCGCAATACCTCGAGGGCATCTCTGCGCGCCGAGAGCTGCCGATCATCAAGAAGATCACCCTCGGTTCGCTGCGTAACAAACTCATCTTCATTTTGCCGGCCGCCCTCGCCCTGTCCCAGTTCGCCCCCTGGGCGCTCACCCCACTGCTCATGCTCGGCGGTACCTACCTGTGCTTTGAGGGCGCGGAAAAGGTGTGGGAGGCCCTGCGGGGCACGAAGGCCCACAAGGCGGATCCCCAGCTCCGTCAGGGTCCGGGCGCCGAGGATCGGGTGGTGTCCTCCGCGGTGCGCACGGACTTCATCTTGTCTTCCGAAATCATGGTCATCTCGCTGAACGAGGTGGCCAGCGAGAGCCTATGGGTGCGCGCCGGGATTCTCGTTGTCGTCGCCATCATCATCACCCTCGGCGTGTACGGGGTCGTCGCCCTCATCGTGAAGATGGATGACATCGGGCTGCACATGACGACGAAGGACTCTCCGTCCGCCCAGAAGTTTGGTCGAGGCCTTGTTGCCGCCATGCCCCGGGTGATGGATGCGATTTCTTTCATCGGCACGCTCGCCATGATCTGGGTGGGTGGGCACATCATCCTGCACGGCATCTACGTCTTCGGCTTCCACCCCGTCCACGACTTCATCGCTTTCCTGGCGGGCGAGGTGGAGAATATCGCCGTCGTTGGCGGCCTGCTCGCCTGGCTCGCGGACACGATCGTTTCCCTTGTCTTCGGCCTGCTCTACGGTCTCCTCGTGCTCGGAATCGTCCATCCGATCGCGCACCGGTTCTCCTCGCGGGCCGCTGCCTGATCACTGCGTGACTTTCCCTGCTCGGCGCTAGTACCGGCGGGAGGGCACGGCTAGGATAAGCGCGGGAAGGAGGCGCCGTGGAGCCTGATCAGCTATTTCGTTTTCTCGACATTCTCGGTGTCGTCGCCAATGCCTTGCTCGGCGGCGCGGTGGCCCGGTCGAAGAACTTCGATGCCATTGGCTTTCTCATCCTCGCCATCATCTCGGGCATGGGCGGGGGCATGATCCGCGATGCTCTGCTCAACACGATGCCGATCGCGCTCACCGATCCCTGGTATTTGCCCTCCGCTATTGTCGCCGCCCTCATCGCCCTCGCCGTGGATACTCGGGGCACGTGGACCAACCGGATACTGCTCGTGGCTGATGCTCTCGTGCTCGGCTGTTGGTCGGCCACCGGGGCCTCTAAGGCCCTCTACGTGGGCCTCGGCGTCTTCCCCGCCATCTTCCTCGGGGTCATCACCGCCGTGGGCGGATCCATGCTCCGTGATGTCCTCGTTAACCGGGTGCCGGGCGTCTTTGGCGGCAATCCACTCTACGCCTCCATCTCCATTCTCGGGGCCGGGATCATGGTGGTCTTCCAGTCCCAGGGGCTGCCCCTGTGGGGCATGAGCGTCTCCACCATCCTCTGTGCCTTGCTCGCCATCATTGCCCGCTGGCGGCGCTGGACCCTCCCCGCGGCTACCGCGCTCACCATGCCTCGCCCGCGCATTCCCGCGCACCTGCGCGACCGCACCTTCTACGGCAAGGCGGTGCCGCGCCGCAAGACCCGCCTGCCGCTGCGCCTCAGGTCCCGGCGCGCCGAGACCGGTCAAGCGTTATGGGAAGAGGCCGGTCAGTCCGGCTCTGCCGCCAATGATGGGATCGGGCCGGAGCCGGTCGAGGAACCGGGTGACGGGCGTGAGCCCGGCCCCCTGTCCTAATCCGGGTCTTGTCCTCAACCGATACGCCCGGGCGCTCTCGCCGGGGATCCACGCTCACCGCCGGCGGCCCTGTCGTCGGCACTCCTCAATCTCGCTACCCTCGAGTGGTCCCGGGGCTCGCTTTCCTGGTCTTCTAGGCCGCGGCGGGATCATCCTCGTGGAGGATGAACTGGTTTCCCTCGGTGTCGGCGAAACGGGCCTGCCAGCCCATCCCCGGCAGAGCGTAAGTCTCCCCTTCGGCGGTTCCACCGGACACGAGGATATGGGGCCGCAGCGCGGCAATCGTCGAGCAGGTGATGGTGAGGATAATGCCCGGCCCTCCGGGGGTACGGCGCGCGGCGATGGCGCCGTTGATGCCGGGCTCGCCCTCCGCGCCGGTGATGATGCCGACGTAGGGGCGGCCGTAGAACTCGCTCCAGTCCTCAAACACCCAGCCGAACACCCGGGAGTAGAAGTCGCAAGCCCGCTGCACATCATCGGCGGGAATTTCAAAATGCACTGGTCGCGCCATCGGGGTCCTTTCGCTGCTCATAGACTACCGCGAGCCGAGGTCATCCGTGGAAGCCGCCTCACATTGTCATCACGGTCGGATACCCTGGTGACGACGACACACCAAAGGAGCCGCTATGCCGCGTATCATCTACACCCACACCGACGAGGCACCCATGCTTGCCACCGCCTCGTTCCTCCCCATCCTTCAGGCCTTCGCCGCCCAGGCTGGCGTCGAGGTTGCCACGAAGGATATTTCTCTCGCCGGGCGCATTGTCGCCACGCTGTCGGAAGAACTCCCGGAGGATCAGCGGGAGGATGACGCACTCGCCGAGTTGGGTGATCTTGCCCAACAGCCCGAAGCCAATATCATTAAGCTTCCCAACATTTCCGCCTCACTGCCCCAGCTCAAGGCCGCCATTGCCGAGCTTCAGGCGCAGGGCTACGATCTGCCGGACTATCCGGATGAGCCGAGCACTGATGAGGAGAAGGAGATCCGGGCCCGCTATGACGCGGTCAAGGGATCTGCCGTCAACCCGGTTTTGCGCGAGGGTAACTCGGATCGGCGCGCCCCCCAGGCCGTGAAGAACTTCGCCCGCAACTACCCGCATTCCATGGGTACCTGGTCGGCCGACTCAAAGACCCGGGTGGCGACGATGGACGGGGATGACTTCCGCGCCAACGAACAGACCGTGGTCATGGAGGGGGCCGATGAGCTGTCCTTCGTTCACGTGGACGCGGATGGTAACGAAACCCAGCTGCGTGATCCGCTGCCGGTCGAGGAGGGGGAGGTCATTGACTCCACCGTGCTCTCGGCGGCCGCGCTCGACCGCTTCCTCGCCCAGCAGGTGGCCGCCGCCAAGGAGGACGATGTGCTGTTCTCCCTGCATCTCAAGGCCACGATGATGAAGGTCTCCGACCCGGTGATCTTCGGCCACGGCGTGCGCGCCTTCTTCCCCCATACCTTCGCCCGCTACGGCGAGGATCTGCGCGCGGCCGGCCTCCAGGCCCGCAATGGCCTCGGCGGCATTCTCTCCGGCCTTGACGAGCTGGACAATGGCGAGGAGATCGCCGCGTCCTTCCGCGAGGAAATGGAGAAGGGCCCGCGCCTGGCCATGGTCAACTCTGATAAGGGCATCTCCAATCTGCACGTGCCCTCCGACGTCATCATCGACGCCTCCATGCCCGCCATGATCCGCATTGGCGGCCACATGTGGGGGCCGGAGGGCGAAGAGGACGATACTCTCGCCGTCATCCCGGACTCCTCCTACGCCGGGGTCTACCAGACGGTCATTGAGGACTGTAAGAAGAACGGTGCCTTCGACCCGACCACCATGGGTACGGTGCCGAATGTTGGTCTCATGGCCCGCAAGGCCGAGGAATACGGCAGCCACGATAAGACGTTCGAGATGTCGGAGGCCGGCACGGTTGAAGTGCGCGATGCGGCCGGCTCGGTTCTCATGAGCCACCCGGTGGCCGCCGGGGACATCTTCCGCGCCTGCCAGACCAAGGATGCTCCGATTCGCGACTGGGTCTCCCTCGCCGTGAGCCGCGCCCGCATCTCCGGCATGCCCGCCATCTTCTGGCTGGATCCGGAGCGCTCGCACGACCGCGCGCTCACCGACAAGGTCAACACCTACCTGGGCGAGGAGGACACCGAGGGCCTCGACATCTCTATTGCCTCCCCGGTGGAGGCAACGAAGCGTTCCCTCGAGCGGATCCGCCGGGGCGAGGACACGATTTCCGTCACCGGCAACGTGCTGCGCGACTACCTCACCGACCTCTTCCCCATTCTCGAGCTTGGAACCTCGGCAAAGATGCTGTCCGTCGTGCCGCTCATGGCTGGCGGTGGCCTGTTTGAGACGGGCGCGGGCGGTTCCGCCCCCAAACACGTCCAGCAGCTCGTGGCCGAAAATCACCTGCGCTGGGATTCGCTTGGCGAATTCCTCGCGCTCGCCGAATCCTTCCGTCACCTCTCCCGCGAGGGAGTTGACCGGGCCGGTGTCCTCGCCAATGCCCTTGATGAGGCCACCGAGAAGCTGCTTGGCGAAGGCAAGTCTCCCTCGCGCAAGGTCGGTGAGATCGACAACCGAGGCAGCCACTTCTATCTCGCGCTCTACTGGGCCGAGGCTCTGGCCGCACAGGATGAGGATCCCGAGCTGGCCGAGCAGTTCGGCAAGCTGGCGAGCGACCTGCGTGCCTCCGAGGACACGATCGCGGATGAGCTCCTCGAGGTTCAGGGCGAGGAAGTTGACCTCGGCGGCTACTATCGCCCCGACGTTAACAAGGTGGCCGCGGTCATGCGCCCCTCACTTACCCTGAATAACATCATTGATCCGCTGCGATAACCGGGGGATGTAGGGAGCTCGACTCGCTCCATTTGCTGCCGGCCCGCACATGCGGGCCGGTAGCCTATGGCCATGAAGAACAACTTGGCGGCGCTCGTCGGCACGTGGCGAGGCGAAGGCCGCGGCTCGTACCCGACCATCGACGACTTCTTTTACACCGAAGAGCTCAACTTTCGGGACGTCGGCAAGCCCTTTTTGATCTATACCCAACGGACCTGGAGCCCCAGCGGGGATCCCATGCATGTCGAGACGGGATATTTGCGTCCCTCCGGAGAGTTCATCATCGCCCTGCCCACCGGTCAGGCCGAATGCGCGCAGGGCGAGATCACGACGCAGCCCGATGGGCTGCACATTGAACTTGAATCCGAGGTTCTCAATACGAAGACGGCCAAGCCCGTCACCGGCATCCAGCGCATCTATCGCCTGCTCGGCGATGTTCTCGACTGCGAGATCAAGATGTCGACGCCCGACGTTGGCATGACCACCCACCTCATCTCGCGCCTCATTCGTCAGCCCTAGCTGAGGCCCGCGGACACGTCCATCCCCGTTCAGCCTGCGTCACGCGGCGCCGGATGTGCCGGTCACCAGGAGGGTGCGTCCCGCTGTGCATAGCCTTCCCGGTAGCACCGCTGTCTTCTAGGCTGAGGCCATGGATGACAAGGGGCGCCCGTCGTGGGCGAGCACGGAGATTGAGCGGCACTACTACGACACCGAGTGGGGAATGCCGGTCACCGATGAGGTCGGCGTTTTTGAGCGGCTCAGCCTCGAGGTCTTCCAGTGCGGCCTCGCCTGGCGCACCGTTTTGACCAAGCGGGAGGCGCTGCGTGCCGCCTTCGCGGATTTCCGTCCCGATCGCATTGCCCGCTTTACTGCGGTTGACGTCGACCGGCTGCTGGCCACCCCGGGGATCATCCGGAATCGGCGGAAGATCATCGCGATTATCGGCAATGCGCACGCGACGCTCGACCTGCGCGAGACTCCTCCGCCGGGGCCGACCTCACCGGGCCGGGTGGAGGCCGGACTGCCGGCATTCCTGTGGTCCTATCGGGAGCGGTCCCCAGCCCCGGCCACCGAGGCCGATATACCGGTCACGACGCCGCTCGCCCGTCAGGCCGCCACCGATCTCAAGGCGGCCGGCTTTTCCCACCTCGGGCCGGTCACCACCTATGCCGCCATGTCAGCCATCGGCATCGTCAACAACCACCTCGCCCACTCCTGGCGGCGTGAGCCGGTTGCCCGCGCCATCGCCCTCGTCACCGGGGAGAGTCAGCAGGAGGATGAGGCCGAGACATAATGGAGGCGGGGCCCGGAATAATCCGCGCCCCGCCGTACCGTTCTCGCTCGGTGCGATGCCTAGTCGTCGAGGGTGACGTTGCCCGAGGCGGTGTCGACGTTGTATTCGGTCTCATCGCCATTAGCGTCGGTGATCTCCACCTCGTAGACCATGAGGCCATCATCCCACTGGAGCTTCCAGGAGGACACCCGACCATCGGTCTGGTCCAGGGCCTTCGCCATGGCGTCCTCCGGGCTCATGGTGTCAAGGTCGATGGCCTTTTCCTGATCATCGGTCGAATCCACGTCCTTGTCGAGGATGTCGCCGGTGAATCCGTCCAGCTCAATCTCGATTTCCTGACCCTCGTTGAGGACTTCGGCCTCCCACTTCCACGTGTCGTAGTGATCCGACCAGTCCACCTTGAGCTTGTAGACGATACCGCCGCCGGCCTCATCGGCCGCCCGGGACATGGCATCCTCCGCGCTGATCGGCAGCGGATCGGTGGAAAGGTCGCGGTCCTTGCCCGTGGAGGCAGCATCGTCCGCGCCATCTTGCGTGTTCTCCTCGGCGGGCTCTGTCGTCTGCTCGGCGCCCTCATCGGTGGCGGCCTCGTCGGTTGCGGTCTCGACCGGGGTGGTGTCCACGCTATCGGTGTTGTCATCCGAGGAGCACCCAGCAAGCGCGAGCGCTGCCGTCATCGCTCCAGCCGCGGCAATCTTCGAGATTCTCATCGATCATCCTTCATCTACTAGGGATGCGGGCGAACATATCGCTCGCCCACCTACCCTTCCAGCCTAGAGTCCTCTCCCCGCGTTATCCCGCGGGTTTTGCCATCGGTGGAAGCCCTGAGCCACGACATCCTTCCCGGTCACAGCTCCGCCGTTCGAGATTGCAGCGTTCCGGTGAGACCGGATTTAAGGAGGACGGTGCCGTGCTTGTAAGCTGAGGAGCAGAGCTGAAGGAGGCCGAGGTGGCATTTCACGCCGATGCGCAGGACCTAACCGATAAAGAGATTCTCACCTGGGACATGTTCGGGACCTCTGCCCGCGAACTGGCCCAGGAAGTTGTCGACAGCGGCTTCATGCCCGAGATCATCATCGCGGTGGCGCGCGGAGGCCTACTGCCGGCGGGCGCACTGTCCTATTCCCTCGGGGTGAAGCTCGCCGACGCGATCAACGTCGAGTTCTACACCGACGTGCACGAGACTCTGCCCGATCCGGTACTCCTCGCCCCCGTTCTCGACACCGAGTCCATCGCGGGAAAGAAGCTCCTCGTCGTCGACGATGTCGCCGATTCGGGACGCACACTCAACCTTGTCCTCGAGCTACTCAAGAAGTTTGATGCCGATGCTCGCTCCGCGGTCATCTATGCAAAGTCCGCCTCGGTCATCGAACCGGATTACGTGTGGCGGCGCACCGATGACTGGATCGTCTTCCCCTGGTCCGCCAAGCCCCCCGTCACCAAAACAAACTAGGCAATTCACCCGAGCAGCCTCCCCGTTTTATTATGCGAGATCGGTCACTGTCGGATATTCATAAGCCTCTGAGCAGGGGAAATAGCCTGGGTTTCTGGTAAATTTTTGTCCCCTTAGGGGCCTCTGCCCCCATGTGCCCCAAGAAGCCGGTAACCTAACGCTTACCGGTGCTCAGGTAACCCTAGCCGCCGGTTAGACGGACAGTTATGGACACGACGGGGCGCATTTATGGTGAAGAAAATGGCGGTGGTTATCGACTACCAAAATCTCCACCTCACCGGGGCGGAGACTTTCCTTCCCGGCCGTCCCATCCACGAGTCTCTGATCCACCCGCACAAGTTCGCTGAGCGCCTCGCGCACGTGAAGAACACGAAGAATGATGGCCAGCCGGAGGTGGTGGTCACCAAGGTGGCGGTCTTCCGGGGCGTGCCGCTGGCCTCCGATGATCCGGATGCTGTGCGGCGCAATCTCGCCCAGCAGGAGGCGTGGAGATCCGATCTCGTCGATGTCACCCTGCGCCCACTCACCTACGAATTCACGTGGACCGACGGGGTCAAGACCCCGATTCGAGAGACCCGTCGGGAAAAGGGCGTCGATGTGCTGTGCGCCCTCACCCTCGTCCAGTTCTCCCGCTCGGGGGACTACGACATCGTCGTCCTCGCCTCCCGGGACACCGATCTCGCCCCCGCCATTGACGAGTCCATGCAGTGCGGAACCAAGACCGAATGCGTGAAGTGGTTCGACCCGGAGAACAAGAACACCCTCGGCGGCATTCGGGCTTCCCGGCCCTTCTGGACGACGTCGCTTGGACGCGAGGACTTCCTCGCCTGCCTCGACACCCGCTCCTATGAGCCCCCGGCCAAGCCAGACTTCCCACCGCCTCCTCCGCCGCGCCCGGCGGGCACCACGCGGCCGCCCGCCGAGGGCAAGATTCCTCGCCCCGCCTCCTCCCAGGTGACCGAGGGAGCCGCGCAGCCCAAGCCCACACCGCCGCGACCTAAGCCGGGGCCGCCGCGCACCGCCCCGGCCATCATCCGCACGGTGAGCTCAACTCCATCCGCCTAGGCCTGCCGGCACGCCCGAGAGCATCCCGCAAAGACACGAAGGGGGCCGCCATGGGCGGCCTCCCTTCGGTGCTGTGACTACTTCGGTCCGGGACTACTCGAGTTCGATGCGGTGGGCGGTGCCCTCCCAGCGTTCGTAGTGGTCGAGAACGTCGTGGCAGACCTGTTCGGTGCTGTAGTCGTAGATGTCGTAGGCGACATCATTGGGCAGCACGACGTCGAGGCGGGTCGTGGTCTCGTCGGCCTCGATCATGCGCCCGCCGTAGGCCGGCTTGCGCACGCGGTGGACTCGCACCGGATAGGAGAAGTCCTCGAAGCCCTCGGAGGCGACGATCAGCTCGGCGCACATGACCGGGCGGGGCCGGTCCGGCACCTCGTGCATGATGACCTTCGCGTCCATGCCCCGCTCGTTGAGCTCGGTGGCAACCGCGTTGAGGGCCGGCACCACGGTATCGTTGAGCCGCATGGTGGCCCGCTTGGCGGAGATGCCCGTGAGCTGGCGGCCGAGCCGGCGGCGCCACGAGCCGGGTTCGTTACTCGGGCTGATGCCGACCACCTGGCTGGTGAGCGAGGTCCGGGCCGCGTCCTCCATCCGGCGTTCCTCTTGGAGGGCCCGGTGTAGGCCGATCATGACGAGAATCATGACAATGGAGAAGGGAAGCCCCATGACCACCGTGGCATTTTGCAGGGCGGGAATGCCGTTGACGATGAGCATGGCAATGGTGAGGATGCCGCAGCCGATCGCCCAGAAGATGCGCAGGACGGGCCGAGCATCCACATCCGAGTTGGGCAGCTTCGACGACAGATTCGCCATGACGAGCGCGCCGGAGTCGGCCGAGGTGACGTAGAACAGCAGGCCCACGAAGGTGGACAGGCCGATCACGAAGCCGGCCGCCGGATAGTCCTGGAGCAGGGTGAAGAAGCCCAGCTCGGGGCTTTCGGTGGCAAGCTCGCCGAAGGCGGCATCACCGGAGCGGATGCGCTCAACGGCGGAGTTACCGAAGATCGTCACCCACATAACGATGTAGCTGAACGGAATCGTCATGGTGCCCACGACGAACTGGCCCAGCGTGCGTCCCTTGGAAATACGAGCAAGGAACATACCGACGAAGGAGGCCCAAGCGACCCACCATGCCCAGAAGAACAGGGTCCACAGCTCCATCCACTCCCCCGGGTAGTCGAAGGCCATGGTGTCGAGCGTGAGCCCGGGGAACATGGAGACGAAGTCGCCCACGTTCATCATCATCGCGCGCAGCAGGAACGTCGTCTCGCCCGTCACCAGCACCCAGCCGGCGAGGACGATGGCGAGCAGGACGTTGAGCTGGGAGAGGATGCGGATCCCGCGATCGACGCCCGTCGTCGCCGAGATCGTCGCGACGAAGACGGCGAGGATGACGAGGCCGATGCGGGCGGGCAGGCCCTGCTCGATGCCGAACATGATGTCGAGACCGACATTGAGCATGACGACGCCGATGCCGAGCGAGGTGGCAACCCCGAAGATGGTGCCGAGGACGGTGGCGGTGTCGACCGTGTGGCCGATAGCGCCATTGATCCGCTTACCAAACAGCGGGTAGAGGGCCGAACGGACCGCGAGCGGCAGCTCCTTGCGGTGGGAGAAGTAGCCGAGAGCAATGCCCATGAGGGCGTACATGCCCCAACCGGTGATCCCGTAGTGGAAGAGAGTCCACACGGTGGCCTCGCGGGCCGCCTCGATGGTCTCCCCGGCCCCCTGGGGTGGGAAGAGGTACTGGGAGGCCGGCTCAGCCACCGCGAAGAACATCACGTCCGTGCCAATGCCGGCGGCAAAGAGCATGGATGCCCAGGCAAATGTCGAGAACTCCGGCCGGTCGGTGTCCTTACCGAGGCGCACCTTGGAAAAGCGCAGGCCCAGGTAGAGGACGAAGACGAGGACGAAAGTGGCGAGGGCGATGTAGAACCACCCGAGCCACTGCGACGTCCAGCCAACGGCCACGCCTAGTATTCCTGCGGCCTGTTCCGGGGCGAGGAGCGCCCAGAACGCGATCACCGTGATAATGACACCGGAGCTGATGAGCACCGGCCAGCGAATTTGTGCTTGCTGGCGACCGGTCGCAGGACTGTCAGGTTCGGTATCGGGAGGCGAATCTTCAATTCGCGTGGCCATTTACTTCTCCTGATGGGTTGCGGACATTGCCTGGACGGCGCTCGGAACAGTGTCCGGCGTATTCCAGGCGTCGTTGCGCGGGTCACCCTCGGGGTAGATAGGCATGTTCGCACCAGCCTTGTACACCGGCGGATACTCGGGGGCGAGCGGGGTGTTGCCGGCGATGAGATCCGCGGCCTTCTCGGCAACCATCATGACCGGCGCGTAAATGTTGCCGTTGGTGATGGTGGGGAAGACGGAGGCGTCGACGACGCGCAGGCCCTCGGTGCCGTGCACGCCCATGGTGTTCGGATCCACGACGGCCATGTCGTCCGTGCCCATCTTCGCCGAGCACGAGGGGTGCAGGGCCGTCTCGGCATCCTTCGCCACCCAGTCGAGGATTTCCTCGTCGGTCTCCACGGCCGGTCCGGGCGAGATCTCGCCGCCATCGAACGGGGCGAAGGCCGGCTGGGAGAGGATGTGGCGAGCCGCGCGAACGACCTCCACCCACTCGCGCCGATCATTCTCGGTGGACAGGTAGTTGAACTGAATAGCCGGATGCTTGGCCGGATCGGCATTCTTGATGTGCACGTGGCCGCGAACATCGGAGTTCATGGGGCCAATGTGCACCTGGTAGCCGTGCTTGCCGTCCGCGGCGGTGCCGTCATAGCGAACCGCGATCGGCAGGAAGTGGAACATGAGGTTCGGGTAGGCAACCTCGTCGTTGGTACGGATGAAGCCGCCGCCCTCGAAGTGATTCGACGCGCCCACGCCCTTGTTGAAGAACAGCCACTCGGCACCGATGTAGGGCGCCTTCCACATGCGCAGCCAGGGGGCAATGGACACGGGCTGGATGGCATTGTGCTGCAGGTAGACCTCGAGGTGGTCCTGGAGGTTCTCCCCCACGCCGGGAAGATCGATCCGGGTCTTCACACCGGCCGCGCTCAGCACCTCGGGGCTGCCCACACCGGAAAGCTGGAGCAGCTGCGGGGTGTTGAAGGCTCCGCCGCAGAGAATGACCTCACCGGCATCCACCGAATGATGGCGGCCCACCCGGGTGAAGTTCACGCCGGTGACCCGGTTGCCCTCCCACTTGAGCGAGGTGGCAAGGGCCAGGGTGGCAATGTCGAGGTTCTTGCGATCCTTGATGGGGCGCAGGTAGGCCCGGGAGGCGGAGATGCGAGAGCCCTTGTAGACGTTGCGGTCGAAGGGAGCGAATCCCTCCTGACGGTAGCCGTTGACGTCATCGGTGGGGGCGTAGCCAGCCTGCTTGGTGGCCTCGAAGAAGGCCTGGAAGAGCGGGGAGGAGGCGGGGCCACGCTCGAGCTTGAGGGGGCCGGAGCCGCCGCGCCACGCATCCGCGCCCGCCGTGCACGTCTCCATCCGCTTGAAGTAGGGCAAGCAGTGGGCATAATCCCAGTGCTCCATGCCGTCAAAGCTCGCCCACTTCTCATAGTCGCCGGCATTGCCGCGCTGGAAGATCATGCCGTTGATCGAGGAGGAGCCGCCGAGGACCTTACCGCGGGTGTGCGCCACCCGGCGTCCTCCCATGTACGGCTCGGGTTCGGTCTCATAGGACCAGTCGTAGAGCGGATTGCCCGACGGGAACATCAGCGCCGCCGGCATGTGAATGAGCGGGTCAAAGATGAAGTCGGAGCGGCCGGCCTCGAGAACGAGAACGGTGGTCTCCCCGTCGGCGGTCAGGCGGTTGGCCAGGACCGAGCCGGCTGAGCCACCGCCCACGATGACATAGTCGTAACGCTTCTTCATAGTGATATCTCCTTTAAGAGTGGGCTCCGCACGTGGCAGATTGCCCAGATGAGCTAATTCTTAGGGAACCAGTCGGCCTCGGCCGGGGCCGTGTTGTGCCAGATGTGCTTGGTCTCCTGATATTCGTGGAGACCGGCCTCGCCGAGCTCGCGGCCAATCCCCGACTGCTTCATGCCGCCCCACTCGGCCTGCGGAACGTAGGGGTGGTAATCGTTGATCCAGATGGTGCCGTGCCGCATCCGCTTCGCCATCCGCTCGGCCCGCCCCGCATTCTCCGTCCATACCGCGCCAGCCAGGCCGTAGTAGGTGTCATTCGCGATCCGGGCCGCGGCATCTTCCTTCTCGTCATCGGTGCTTCCGGAGAAGGTCTCAACGGTGAGTACCGGGCCGAAGGATTCATCGTGCACACAGCGCATCGAACCATCGCACTCATCGAGCACGGTCGGCGGATAGTAGGAGCCGGCGGCCAGCTCGCCGCCGGGGCGCTCGCCACCGCAGCGCAGCTTGGCGCCGTCCTCGAGGGCTTCTGCCACGTACTTTTCCACCTTGGCCAGATGCTCTTCGGAAATGAGCGGGCCGGTGTTGGCCTTTTCATCAAAGGGCCCGCCGAGTCGAATGAGCTTTGCGCGGCGCACGATCTCGTCGACGACCTCGTCGTGAATGGACTCCTCGACAATGAGTCGGGCGCCGGCCGAGCACACTTGGCCGGAATCGAGGAAGATCGCGGTGAGCGCATTGTCGATCGCCGCCTCCATGTTCGCGTCGGCGAAGATGACATTGGGGTTCTTGCCGCCGAGCTCGAGGGCCACCCGCTTGACGGTGCCGGCCGCCGAGGCCATGATCGAGCGGCCGGTGACCAGTCCTCCGGTGAAGGACACCATGTCGACGTCCGCCGATTCGGTGAGGGTGGGACCCACCTCAGCCCCCGATCCGGTCACCAGGTTGGCAACGCCGGCCGGCAGGCCCTCCTCTTCCAGCGCCTTCATGAGCCACATCGCGGTCTGCGGGGTGAGCTCGCTCGGCTTGAGGATAAAGGTATTGCCGGCCGCGAGCGCCGGGGCCACCTTCCAGGCGGTCTGCAGCAGCGGGAAGTTCCAGGGCGTGATGAGAACGCACACGCCGACCGGCTCGGTGACGACCCGGGAAGAGATGGTGGGCATGCCGGTGTCGATCACCCGGCCGGCCTCGGACTGGGCAAGGTCAGCAAAGTGTCGGAACACCGAGGCAATATCGTCCATGTCAATGAGCGATTCAACGTGCCGTTTGCCGGTGTCGAGGGACTCCAGGCGGGCCACCTCGTCGCGCTCGGCGTCGAGCCGGTCGGCGATGCGGCGCAGCAGGGCGGCACGCTCGGGGGTGGGAGTGGTGGGCCACGGGCCGGAGTCGAAGGCGGTGCGGGCGGCACTGATCGCAGCCAACGCGTCATCCTTGCCCGCCTCGCTCACGGTGATGACGGTTTCTCCGGTGGCGGGACAGGTGATGTCCCGGGTGTTACCGGACGCCGCCGGCTTCCACGAACCGTTGATATACAGGCTGCTCACGGCCATGCACTCCTTGAAATCTCGGGCAACTTTCTCTCCTGACTGTAACGCGCGTTTCAGTATTTTTCAGCTTGTCGAACTATTCTTTAACCATGACCACACGCAAGGGAGTTCGCGCACGCCTGCTTGATGCGGCCGATTCGATCCTCTTTATCGACGGCCCGGTGAACACTCCGGTGGATGCGATTATTCAGCGCGCGGAGGCCGGTCCGGCAAGCCTGTACGCCCACTTTGGCTCTAAGGATGGCATCACGACCGCCGCCCTCGAGCGGCGGTTGGAGGTGTGGTCAACAGTCTGGCAGGAGGAGATTGATCGGGCCGGCTCCGACGCCGCCCGCCTCCTCGCCATCTTCCCCGCCCTCGAGCGCTATCAACGCGACTATCTCACCGAGCGGTGGTGCGCGTTCAGCGCGACGGCGGCGGCAATTCCTCGCCCGTCTGCCGCCCTGGCCGAGGTACTCAAGGCGGAGGATAAGCTGCTGCGGACGCGGCTGGCCGAGCAGGCCCTCCCCATAGCCGGTGAGGAGGCAGCCCGACTGGTCGAACAGATACTTGTGGCCTATTGCGGCACCATCACGCTCATGCTGCGCCGAGACTATCCCGATGCCATCGCCATGGGACACCGCACCGCCCGGGCGCTACTCGAGCCGTGGCTCGCCGCTCAGCCCTCAGCGTCGAGGTAGCACCAGCGGCCCGCCCGACGCATGAAGCGAGATCGCTCGTGCAGATTTCCCGACCTTCCTCCATCCCGGTAGGAGGCGGTGAACTCGACCGTGCCGAAGTCCTCGTCGGGACCGCCGGCCACGCTATCGGTGATGGCGAGCTGATGCCAGGTGAGATGATCGGCATCAATCGACCGCGGCCGGGTGCGCGGATGCCAGGTGCGGTAGACGTAGTCAAAGCGCCCCTTGGCGTAGGCGCTATAGCGCCCTCGCATGAGCTCGACGGCCGTGGCCGCCTCCCGTGCTCCGTCGTGCAGGGGCTCGCAGCAGCGATGGTAGTCGGCTCCCCCGCAGGGGCAACTGTTCGGTAATGAGGTCATATGCGCATTGTGTCAGATGATGCGCTTCGCCACCCGGGAGGGGCGTAGGAGTCCGCGCCGGAGAAGGCCGAGAGGGATCCACCCGCCGCAATGTCCTCGCGGGCCGGCCCCTCGGCCGCTTCCTTGCTCGCAAGAAGCTCGGCGAGCTCGCGACCCTCGTGGGGCTTGAGGAAGGCCACGCCATCAGAGTCGGCGAAGACGATGTCACCGGGGTGCACGACGGTGCCACCCACGCTCACCGGCACGTTCATGGCTCCCTCAATGCCGAGGATCCTCGTTGTCAGCGGGCTAAAGCCGCGGGAGAAGACCGGGAAGTCATAGGCGAGGGTCTCCTCGTAGTCGTTGACCGCACCATCCACGACGGCGCCCACCGCGCCGCGCTCCTTCGCGGTGTACGAGACGAGACCGCCCACGCATGAGCGAGTGTGGTCGCCGCACTGGTCGACCACGAGAACGTCGCCCGGGCGGAGCAGATCGGCCGCCAGGTGCACCGCGGCAGAGTCGAGATGCGGAATCCGCACGGTGACCGCACATCCCACGAAGCGCACCGGCCGGCGGTTGGGCTGCAGGCCGATGGCAAAGCCCCAGTCGCGCAGGTGACCAAGGGTGGAGACGCACACCGTCGACAGCGCGGCGACCGCCTGCTCATCGATCCCCTCCGGCATCTCCCCCATCTCAATCACGGCCATCCTCCTTTGCCGAGACCTCGAAGCGGCGGAGCTGAAGCGCGGGATTGACGGTTCGCACCTTCGCCAGGTGGTCCGCGTCAACCTCGGCCAGGGCGATGCCCTCCTGGTCGCCGAGGGCGGCGAGTGACGTGCCAAGCGGGTCGATAACCGCGCTATGCCCGGCCCCGGTGGGGCTGCACTGATCGGAGGCAATGACGTAGACCGTGTTTTCGATGGCGCGCACGGTGGTGAGCGAGCGCCAGTGGAACTCCTTCATCGGCCCCGGCATCCACTGCGCCGGAAGAGCGATGATGTCCGCCCCAGCATCCACGAGCCGGCGGGTCACCTCCGGGAATCGCACGTCATAGCAGGTCTGCATACCCACAACGTGATCACCCACGGAAAGCGTCTCAATCTCGGCGGCCGGATCGCCCGCGATCACCCGATCCGATTCCTTAAAGCCAAAGGCGTCATACAGGTGCAGCTTGCGGTACGTGGCGCGCACCTGACCCTCCTGCACCCCGACGAGGGTGTTGTAGATGTGGCCGGGGGTGGCTCGTTCGCACAGCCCCGCCACAATGGTGGGGCCTCCCGTTGACATCTCCTGCAGCGCACGGACGCTGGGGCCGTCAAGATCCTCCGCCGATTCAACGAAGGCATCATCCATGACCATGGCGGTAAAGAAGGCGAATTCGGGAAGGACGACAAGCTCGGCGCCGGCCCGGCGGGCCCGGTCAACGAGCGCGGCCGCAACCTCGAAGCTCTCCTCCTTCGTCTCGCGTGGGGAGTACTGGGCGGCGGCGACGATCACTGCTCCTCCCCCAGCTCGCCAAAGCGCTCATGGGCCGCCTGGAATCCGGCAAGGAGGGCCGCATACTGCATGGTGAGAACGGCGGTGTGCGCTCCCTCGGCAATCGCGAGGCGCTGCTCGGCCTCCGACCAGGCCGGGATGATCCAGTGCTTATGCGCGGCCCGGGCGGCCCGGGCCACCTTGGTGAGATCGGCGAGATCATCCTCGCCCACCGAATAGGCGCCGCGCCCGGAGGTGAGCGAGAGATCGGAAGGGCCGAGGAAGACGCCATCGACCGTATCGAGGGCAAGGATCTCCTCGATCTCGGCCACCGCGGAACCGTCCTCGATCATGGGATAGCAGGCGGTGGCGGAGTCTTGGCGCTCCACCCACTCATCGGTGAAGCCGCCGTAGTTCGAGGTGTGCCCACCCGCAAAGCTACGCGCCCCGCGCGGCGGGAACTTCGCGTACGCGCAGACCTCCCTCGCGTGATCGGCAGACTCGATGTGGGGGATGCAGATGGCGTTGGCGCCAAAGTCGAGCGCCTGCTGGATGGGACTGCGCTCGGGGGCGAGCACCTTGGCAATCACCCGCAAGCCGAGACGCTTCAGCACCGGAATAAACCAGTGGAGGGCGGAGAGATCAAAGGCGCCGTGCTCAATATCGAGCACCACCGCCTCGTAGCCGGCCTGGGCGATAATCTCGGCCGAGGCCATCGAGGGTTCGGATAGCCAGGCCGCCCTGGCGGGAGTCGATGCGGTCACGATGATGCTCCTTTGCTTGTCGATGTCACACACCCATGGTGGCACGTGAGGCGGGTCTCTCGCTCGGCGAGATTGGCCATATATCACCAGCCGAAGCACCCGGCTTGACGCGGCCCGAAGGACGAGGAGAACGCCACGAGGAGAAGAGGGTGCGGAGAAGACCCGGCCAAGGAAGGGGCGAACGCGCGGTGGGGTGGGGCTGGCTAGTGTCCCTGCCACAGGAGGACACCGGCGGTGATGGCAGCGGCGGCCAGCATGATGAAGGCGGCCCTCCGGGCCGGTCCCTTCTGCCCGCGTGGCTGGCCGAGGCGACGATGCTTGGCCCACACGGTGAAGCCCCACGCCCAGGTGAGGAACATGCCAGAGACGAACAGGCCGGCAATCCTGCCCTCGGCGAAGAATGCCATCCCCGCCATCACCCCGTTGAATGCGAGGAGGCTCGCAACGAGGTAGTAGACGAGGCGACGAAGCCGATCGACACCCAGCGGATCCTTCGACTCCCAGTCCCGGTGATCATCGTGCGGAATCATTCTCTATCCCACACTCCACCAGCCCACAGGGCGGCCAGGATAAGCGGCGGCTGGAAGAACAGCCGGGCGAGCCGCTTGGCATCGGTATCCAAGCCGAAGGCGTCGATTCCCTCAAGATACTGGTTGAGGTTACCGGGAAAGACCATCACGAAGAAGACGGCGAGGGCGATCGCCAGCTCTTTGCGACGGGCCGGCACAGCCACGAGTACGGCGCCGAGGGCGAGCTCGACGATACCGGAGGAGACGACGACGAGATCGGGATCCAGCGGCACCCAATCCGGCACCTGGGCGTGGAATTCATCCCTGGCCCACCACAGGTGGGCGAGGCCCGCAACAGTCATGAAGGCACCAAGACCCCACCTGGTGACGTGCTGGCTGGCTCGGCGCAGATTCATAACCCAAGCCTACGCGCGAAGGGAACCACGAAAAGCCTCTTTTAGCCATTCGTCTTATACTGGAGGGAGGCAACGATGCCAATAACTAGGGAGAAGCTATGAAAATTGCTATCGGGGCGCCCGCCAATGGGTGCCGTCTCAAGGATGCCATCGCCACGATGCTCGCTTCCGATCCGCGAGTCGAGAAGCTCACCGACCTATCCACCCCGGATATCACCTACCCCGCCCTGTCCTTCCAGGCCGCCGAAGGCGTGGCGGACGGAACATTCGATCGAGCCGTATTGATCTGCGGCACCGGCGTTGGCACCGCCATCGCCGCCAACAAGGTGACCGGGGCGCGGGCGGCCACCGCCCACGACCTGCTCACCGTGCGCGGATCGGTGGAAAACTACAATGCGCAGATCCTGTGCATGGGACAGAACGTCATCGCTCCCGAGGCCGCCATCGCCCTCATTGACATATGGCTGGATCTCCGCCACGACCCGAACAGCTCCTACGGGCCGAAGGTTGGCGAGATCGACCGCTTCGAGCGCGGCGAAGGCTAGCGGCAACCCGCCGTCACGAGAAGGGGGTGCGGGATATCCCGCACCCCCTTTCTGCGCACTCATCGGTGCACCCGTGCCTCTACTCGTCGCTCAGCGCGGCGGGATCAATCGCGTAGTCTCCGGCCCGCCCGAGCGCCTCGTTGATCTTGCCGAGCGCGGGCACGATGGCATCTTCGTGCTTGATGAAGAGGCGGGTGTGCGTGCCGGTCACCTCAAAGGTGGCCTGGCCGATGCCGAGCTCGGTGAAGACGTCGAAGAGAGCCTGGAGGCACCTGCGCACATCATCATCGGTGCGCACCCCAACGACGGGGATCTCGGTGGAGACGATCTTGCTCATTAAATCCTCCCGTTAAACGCCTGCAGGGCAGAATCCTCGCGGGTGCCGCCTCGACCATCACCGTAATCGCGGTAGTCGGCAATCCAGCGGATCGAACGCACCCACTTCACCATTTTGTATCCGTGATTGGATTCGACCCGCAGCCGGGCGGGAGCCCCGAGGTGAATGTCGAGGGGCCGACCATTGCGCTCATAGGACAGGATTGTTCCCTCCTCTTCGGCCGTCTCCAGATCAATGACGGCATAGAACGGTTCGCGCGGCCGATTGTCGTACATCTTCTGGGCCAGGCCGAAGGAATCGATGAGGACGTAGCGCGCCCCGGCGGGCCTGGGGCCGAGCAGTCCCAGCACGTCGGTGAGCTTCGCCCCGGTCCACCTGGAGGTGGCCGACCAGCCCTGCATGCACGTGTGCACCGCAATGTAGGAGGCTTGGGGAAGGGACCGGATCTCGTCCAGAGTCACCTTCTTCTCGGTGCCGCCAATATCGTCGGCGAGGACGATCTCGTAGCCGGCAAAGTCCTGCTCCCTCATGCGCACCCAGTCCGCGGACTCCTCCTCGGTCGGCGGAAGCCCGTTCGTCCAGTGGAACTCCGAGATGTCGTCCTCGGTGAAGTTGCCGGGGGCGGAATTCGTGGGCCGCAGCCGATTGAGGAAGATCTTGCGCCCGATCTCGGTGAGGGGCACGAGGATTGAGTGGGCCCGAGCCCGGTCCGCGAGGGTCCAGTAGCTCAGCGCCACCCAGAAGACGAGGACGGCAACGATCGTGGCAATGACGATGACGAAAGCCTGGGCGAAGCGCGCCGGCTCGACGTCACCGAAGACCATATGCACGAGGTTGTATTTGGGGTGAACGAGGAAGACCAGCCCCACGTGCATGACAATGAATCCGCTCATGAGCACCATGGCGATGAAGTGGAGTGAGCGGGCTCCCTGGTGACCGCCCCAGAGCTTGACGTACCAGGGGAACCGGGCCCTGATTGCCGGTGCCATCGCCACCCCGGTGAGGATCATAAAGGGGGCGAGGATGAAAATGACGAAGGAATATCCGAGCATCTGCAGCGCATCATAGGGCTGGAAATGCTCAATCGACGGCACATTGAAGCTGAGATACATCTTGAGCGTCTCGAAGGCCTCGGGGAACACGTCCCACGAGGTGGGAATGAGCCGCCGCCACAGTCCCGTCGCGAACAACAACACAACATAGACCAGGCCATTGAGCACCCAGAGCATGACCGACAGTCCGTGCCAGTGCCGACCGAGCCCAATGTTTTCTCGTCCGGGAAGCGCAATTAGCGGAGACAGTGACTTCTCGTCCATCAAGGACGTATAGACGCCCTCCTCCTTCGGCAGCTCCCGCTTAGTAAACTTCAGCCACTCCTTGCCGGGGGCGCAATCATTGGACCACCACAGCCGGGGCATCGACGACAACATCTCCCAGCCCGAGCGAAGGAGCATACCAATCAGAACGAAGTTAATCAGATGGGTAGCCCGCAACCACAACGGAAAATCGGGATTCATAAAACCTCCTCGTTGAGCGTTAATCCAGAAGATAGCACCATCAACAAAAAGTATGTTTTTATTTTTCCTTGTTTTTCCTTGAAATCATGAAATAATGGCAGTCCTTAGCGAGAATTCTCACTCTTCCGCCGGTGAAAATCCGTGTTTCACACCGTCTTGCGCGCACCCAGCTCACAGGAATAAAACCCCCGAATAGCCCTTCGACCAGGGCTTTTACACTGTGTCACACGAGGTTTTCACCCGGTGAGGTCGGCGATGATCGGACCATCGGCACTGCCGGGGCCGGCGCTGCGGTGACGTGACCGGGACGTCCCACCGGGTTGAACCCCCGGGGGAGGCCGCTCTCTCCGGCGCGC